>NZ_BAAATZ010000019.1:147522-296479 GCF_039533685.1 Actinocorallia aurantiaca
CGCCCACCACCTCGGCGAGGCCGCCGTGCTGGCCGCCCGCGAGCTGACCCTGCGCGTCCCGGCGGACGTCTCCATCGCCATCGTCGAGGACGTTCCCTGGTCGGAGTTGTGCGACCCGCCCCTGACCGCCGTGGCCCACCCGGCACGCGACATGGGGTACCGCGCCTGCGAACTGCTGCTGCGCTCTCAGGCCCGCGCGCCGGGCCGTCCGGTGGTGCTGGCGACCGAGCTGATGGTGCGGGCAAGTTGCGGTCCGGTCACCGGTTCTCCGCGAACAGGGCGCTCACGGTAGATTTCTCCCCGTGGAGGACACAGACCGCCAGATCCTGCTCCTGCTGGCCCGGGACGGGCGCATGAGTTTCACCGACCTGGCCAAGGAGACCGGCCTTTCGGTGTCCGCCGTGCACCAGCGCGTACGGCGGCTGGAGAAGCGCGGCGCGATCAAGGGGTTCAGCGCGCAGCTGGACCCCGAGCAGATCGGGCTGCCCCTGACCGCGTTCATCTCGATCAAACCGATCGACCCGGCCGCGCCGGACGACGCCCCCGAGAGGCTGGCGCACCTGGACGAGATCGAGGCGTGCCACTCGGTGGCGGGCGAGGAGAACTACATCCTGAAGGTCAGGGTCTCCAAGCCCAGCGACCTGGAGGAGCTGCTTCAGCGGATCCGCTCGGCCGCCAACGTCAACACCCGCACCACGATCGTGCTGAGCACCCCCTACGAGGGCCGCCCGCCCAAGCTGTGAGGCCGCGGCGGCCCGCTCAGGGCGCGGCCGCCACGAAGGCGCAGTCCCCGAAGGCGATCTGGTCGCCGGGGCGGATCAAGGCGGGGCCGGTCAGCCGCCAGCCGTTGACCTTGGTGCCGTTCATCGAGCCCAGGTCGCTGACGGTCCAGCCGCCCTCGCACGCCTTGATCTCGGCGTGGAACCGGGAGACGGTCAGGTCGGTGAGCACGAGCTGGCAGCCGGGCGCCCGTCCCACCAGCACGCGCGCCTGCCGGCCGGGCGGCAGCAGGAACCGCGGCAGGCGGGGCGTGCGCCAGGCCGCCTCGATGCGCGCGGTGGCGGAGGAGAGCGAGGAGACCACTCCGGCGACCCGCCGGACCAGCCGGCCGCGCGGCGGCAGGTCCCGCAGCAGGTCCTGCAGTTCGGCCTCGTTGCGGGCGCGCAGGGCCTGGTCCACGCGGTACTCGTAGGTCTCCGGCGACATCCGGCCCTCGACGACCCGGTCGCGCAACTCCTCGATGACCCGATCGCGCTGCGCGTCGGAGGCCCGTACCGGGAAAGCGGGCGGTCCGTCCATAGACGTGAGTATTCAGATCAACTTGATCCGTGTCCAGCGGAAGAGAGCCCTCGTGCCGGAGCGCCGGACGGCCGCGGCGCCACTGTGACGAGTGCCATGGTGATGCGCGGCCGGTTCATACCGATAAACCCTAAAGGTGCGCAATCTCGAGAGGAGCGCCCGAGACCGGCGTCCAGTCCGCACGCGGAACCGAGGAACGGGAGAAGAAGATGCAGCTCTGGTATCCCGGAGCGGCCAGGAAACCGCTCGGTACCCAGACCGAGCCCAAGATCGGCACCCCGCGCGTGCTGATCTTCCACACCATGTCCGGCTACCTCGCCGGGACCGACTCGTGGTTCCGGCGCGACGGCTACGCCGGGACCGAGTCGCACTTCGGCGTCGGCGGCAGCTGGGACAAGGGCCTCGACGGCGCGGTCTGGCAGTGGCAGGCCCTCGACCGGAAGGCCGATGCCCAGTACGGGGGCAACGCGTACGCCACCAGCGTCGAGACCTCCGACGGGGCCAAGAGCGGCGTTCCCTGGACGGCGAAGCAGCTCGAGGCGCTCATCGACCTGGGCGAGTGGTGGTGCCGCCAGACCGGCAACCCCGCCAAACTCGTCACCTCGTCGTCGGGCAGGGGATTCGGTTACCACTCGCAGTTCGCGGCATGGAACCGGTCGGGCCACGTCTGCCCCGGCACGGCCCGCGTCAAGCAGCTCAAAGAACGCGTCATCCCCGAGGTCGCCCGGCGGCTGGCCTCCGGGTCCGATCCCACGGAGGCGATCGTGAAGAAGCTCCCCACCCTCGCCAGGGGCGCCAAGCCCGGCGAGGACATGCAGACCCTGCGCGCCCTGCTGCTCGCCCGCTCGCACCCCGAGGTCAAGACGATCGAAGGCGGCTTCGACGACGTCGTCGAGAAGGCCGTCCGCGCCCTCCAGCAGTGGGGCGGGATCAAGGAGGACGGAGTCGTCGGCGAGGCGACCTGGCGGATCCTGCTCCTGCGCGAACGCAAGTAGGTGCCCCGGAACACGACGAGGCGGGGCTCTCCCGTGGGAGAGCCCCGCCTCGTCGGCGGGTCAGCGGTTGAGCAGGTCCCGGGCGATGTGAGTGATCTGGAGCTCGTCGGTGCCGGCGTAGATCTGGAAGACCTTGGCGTCACGGGCGAGCTGCTCGACGCGGAACTCCGACATGTAGCCGTTGCCGCCGAACAGCTGGACGGCCTCCATGGAGACCTCGGCGGCGGCCTGCGCGGAGTACAGCTTCATCGCGCTGGCCTCGGCCAGGGTCATGCTGCGGCCGGTCTTCTGCATCTCGATGTAGCGGAACACCAGGTTCTGCACGTTGAGGCGGGCGACCTCCATCTTGGCCAGCTTCAGCTGGATGAGCTGGTAGTCGGCGATCGGCTTGCCCCACGCCATGCGGGACTTGGCGTAGTCGATCGACAGGCGCATGCACTCCTCGATGACGCCCAGCGCCATCGCCGCCACGCCCGAGCGCTCGGCGGTGAAGTTCTGCTTGGCGGACTCCTTGCCGCTGCCGCCGCCCGACAGCAGCCGGTCGGGGCCGACCCGCACGTCCTGCAGGAACAGCTCGCCGGTGGGGGAGGAGTGGCAGCCCATCTTGCGCAGCGGCTTGCTCTGCTCCAGGCCCGGCATGCCGCTGTCGAGCACGAAGCACAGGATCTCGCGCTCGCGCACCGGGCGGCCGTCGTCGAGCTTGGCGTAGAAGACGATCGTGTCGGCGGCGGGGCCGTTGGTGATGAAGGTCTTGTTGCCGTTGAGGATCCAGCCGTCGCCGTCGGCCTTGGCCGAGGCCTTCATGCCGCCGAAGGCGTCGGAGCCGGAGTCCGGCTCGGTGATCGCCCACGCGCCGACCTTCTCGAAGGTCAGCAGGTCGCGGCCCCAGCGCTCCTTCTGCTCGGTCGTGCCGCGCTTCATGATGGTGCCGGCGGCCAGGCCGAGCGACACGCCCATCGCGGTGACCAGGCCGGGGGCGACCTTGCACAGCTCGATGATGGGCAGCATGGACATGGCCGCGTTGGCGTCGCCCTTGCCCTCCTTCTTGGGCTTGGGAGCCTCGCCGGCCTTCTCCCGGGCGATGGTCTTGTCGAACTGCGAGGCGGCCAGGTCCGCCATGCCGAAGGTCTTGTACAGGCCGCGGATGATCCCGTACGGCGACAGCTCCCCGGAGTCCAGCTCGTCGAGGTGCGGACGCACCTCCTTGGTGATCCAGTCGCGCACCGCGTCGCGGATCATCAGATCTTCCTCGGACCACTCGATCATGTACTCGCCCTCCGGGGCCTCAGGGGGAATGCCAGGTCACCATTAGATAGCAGATCGGGAAGTGCCCGCTTACCGGCAGGTCCGGACTAGGGTCTCCTCCATGACCGACTTCGATCCCTGGGCCAGCGTCCGGAGGTTCTCCGCCCACCTCGACGAGGTCAACGGGACCTCCGAGCACGAGCTGGCGCTGCGCCTGCTGAAGCTCTCCGAGGAGGTCGGCGAGGTGACCGCGGCGTACATCGGCATGGTCGGGCAGAACCCCCGCAAGGGCGTCACCCACACCCGCGAGGACGTCGCCGAGGAGCTGTGCGACGTGATGATCACCGCGATGGTCGCGCTGTGCTCCTTCGCCGACGAGCCCGAGCTGGCGCTGCGGAGGAAGATCGAGAAAGTGGACGCCCGGTATCTGGACGCCTCCTGAACAGGAGTTCGTCTGACGCAGGTCACCTGAAAGCGGGATGATCGTGGGCAAAGCTCGAAAGGAACCCCGATCACATGACCGACCTCGTGGCAGCGCTACGGCAGAAGGACGCCAAGGAACGCCAGGTCCAGCTGGTGGACGTGCTGGTGGAGGCGTTCGCCCCGCTGATGGAACGCAGCCCCGCCGAGTTCCGGCGCCGGTTCCGGAAGATGGCCTCCGACCCCTTCGCCTTCTACCGCGGCAGCGCGCCGATCTTCTACGCCGACATCGTCCACGACGACGACCCCTGGGCCGACGAGCGCACCGGCCGCGTCTGGATCCAGGGCGACCTGCACGCGCAGAACTTCGGCACCTACATGAACGACGACGGGGTCTTCGTCTTCGACGTCAACGACTTCGACGAGGCCTACGTCGGGCACTTCACCTGGGACGTCAAGCGGCTGGTGGCCAGCCTCGCGCTCATGGCCTGGACCAAGGCGATCTCCGACGCCGACATCACCCGCATGATCGAGTCCTACGTGCGGGCCTACGTCGACCAGGTGCGCTTCTACGCGCGAGCCGAGCCCGGCGAGTCGTGGGCGCTGACCCTCGACACCGCCGACGGCCACGTCCGCGGCGTGCTGAACGAGGCGCTGTCCTCCACCCGGGTCGGGCTGCTGTCGGCGCTGACCGTCGTCGACCGGTACCAGCGGCGGATGCGCCGGACGCCCGGCATCCGTGAACTGGACGACGCCGAACGGGCCGCGGTCGAGGCCGCCTACGAGCGGTACCTGGAGACCATCCCGCAGGAGAAGCGGTTCTCCGGCAGCCTCAGCTACAAGATCAAGGACGTGGTGGGAGCCTCCGGGTTCGGCATCGGCTCGGCCGGCCTGACCGCCTACAACATCCTGGTGGAGGGCCACAGCCAGGCCCTGGAGAACGACGTCATCCTGTCGGTCAAGCAGGGCAACACCGCCGCGCCGTCCCGGGTGGTCACCGACCCGCAGATCGCCTCCTACTTCCGCCACCACGGCCACCGCACGGCCGTCTCCCGGCGGGCGCTGCAGGCCAACGCCGACCCGTGGCTGGGCCACACCGAGATCGGCGGTGTGGGCTTCGTGGTGCAGGAGCTCTCGCCGTACGAGGCGGACCTGGACTGGTCGGGCATGACCGAGCCCGACGAGATGATCGCCCTGCTGGCCGACCTGGGCCGGGCCACCGCGAAGATCCACTGCGTCTCCGACGGCGACTCCGACCACACCCTGGTGCCGTTCCAGGTGGAGGACGCCATCGACGAGGCGATCGGCCCCGACGAGTCGGACTTCGTCGCCGCCATGGTCGCGTTCGGGCACGGGTACGCCGCCGTGGTGCGCGAAGACCACCGGCTCTTCGTCGACGCCTTCAGGGAGGGCCTGATCCCCGGGCTCCAGCCGTCGGCCTGAGTCCGGCCGGGTGTCCGCCGGCTGAGTAAGGAAACCTCCCCGAAATAAGTTCACATGCTGAGACGCCTCGGCGGCTCCCGAAGGCCCCGCTCGCCCGGCGAGCGGGGCCTTCGTCGTGCCGGGCGAGCGTCCTTGATCCTTCCAATCCCTGGTGGGGGTGAGATTTTCACGGTTGGGGGAGGGATTCTCAGGGCTCCTCCGGGGGGTCGATCACAGATTTATTGCGAAGTCGTTGTTTCGTTCGGACCGGGGTTGACGTGACCTGGCCCACTTCTCTACGTTCCCATTCATTAGGACAGTTTCCTAACAAATACCGTGCGCGGAGCGAGCGATCGAGAGGGTGGTCATGGCGGAGCACATCCCGGGCACCCCTCAGCTGCTGAGAGCCATCAACGACAAGGCCGCGCTGCGCGCCCTGCTGGAGCACGGCCCGCTGACCCGGCCCGAGCTGGGCGACCTCATCGGCCTGTCCAAGCCCACCGCCTCCCAGCTGCTCACCCGGCTGCGCGAGGCCGGCCTGGTCGTCCTGCACGGAAGGCGCGGCGGCAACCTGGGAAGGACGGCCGAGGAGTACGCCATCAACCCGCGGGCGGCGTTCGTCTGCGGGCTGGACATCACCCCCAACCGCATCCAGACCGTGGTGGCGGACCTGGCCGGCGGGATCGCCGGGGAGTACCGGCTGCCCGCGCCCTCCCGCGCGGGCGCCAAGGCCTCAGAGGAGATCTGCAACGCCGTCGTCGGGGCCTGCAGCGCCGCCGGGATCATCTCGACCGAACTCTCCCGGATCGTGGTCGGCGTCCAGGGCGCCGTCGACCCGGTCACCGGGCGGCTGCACTACTCCAGGCACCTGCCCGGCTGGCACTTCACCGACCTGGTGGGAGGCGTCGAGTCCAAGCTCGGCACCCGGATCGAGATAGAGAACGACGTCAACCTCGCCGCGCTGGCCGAGGCCGCGCACGGCGCCGCCCAGGGGTACGAGAACTTCGTGGTGCTCTGGGTAGGTACGGGCATCGGCATGGCCCTGGTGCTGGACGGCAGGCTGCACCGGGGCGCCGGAGGCGGCGCCGGCGAGGTCGGCTACCTGCCCGTCCCCGGCGCGCCCACCGCCCGCGAGACCGGCCGGTTCGCCAACCACGGGCTGCAGGCCCTGGCCGGGCCCTCGGCGGTGCGGACGGTCATGCGCTCCCACGGCTTCCGCGGAGTCAACGCCGCGGCCGCGGTCCAGGCCGCGGCGTCCAAGGCGGGCGAACCCGCGGCCCAGGACGCGCTGCGCGACGTGGCGATCCGGGTCGCCACCGGCGTGGCCGCGGTGACCTCCGTCCTGGACCCCGAACTCGTCGTCCTCAGCGGCGACGTCCTGCTCGCGGGCGGCGAACCCCTGCGCGAGCTGATCGAACACGAGGTCCACCGCATGACGATCCCGCGGCCACCGCTGCGGTTGTCGGTCATAGAGGGCAACCCCGTCCTCACCGGGGCCGTCGAACACGGCCTGGAACTCACCCGAGAAGAACTCTTCGGCTCCACGGTGCCCCCCTGACGGGCCACGGCACCAGACCCCCCCTGAAGAAAACCCTCACCCAAGGAGTGCTCACATGGCCCAGCAGGACCCGCGGGAGACCGCAGGAATGGACCGGCGCGACATCCTCAAGCGCCTCGGCCTCGCGGCCGCCGCCGTCCCCGGCCTGAGCCTGCTCAGCGCCTGCGCCACCAGCGGCGGCAGCGACGAGACCACCGACAACGACGTCACCGGCGAGGACGCCAAGAACCCCTTCGGCGTGGACGCGGCCAAGCCGCTCACTGTCGTGATCTTCAAGGGCGGGCTGGGCGACGACTACGCCACCCAGGTCCACGAGCCGATGTACGCGAAGGCGTTCCCCGGTGTGAAGATCAACCACGAGGGCATCGTCGAGATCAACAAGACGCTGCAGCCGCGCTTCTCCAGCGGCAGCAACATCCCCGACGTCGTCGCCAACGCCGGCTCGGACCTGATGGACAGCGGCGCCCTCGCCGAGGCCGGCCACCTGCAGGACCTCACCGCGCTGTGGGACGCCCCCTCCCTGGACGACCCGAAGAAGAAGATCCGCGAGACCGTCCTGGCCGAGGCCCCCGCCACCGGCGAGGTCCTCGGCAAGCCCCTCCTGCTGCCGTACGTGTCCTCCACCTACGGCCTCTGGTACGACTCGGAGCTGTTCGCCGCCAACGGCTGGACCCCGCCCAAGACGTTCGACGAGTTCAAGACCCTCGCCGAGAAGATCAAGGCCAAGGGCATCACCCCCTTCGCCTACGCGGGCAAGAACGCCTCCTACTACGCCTACTGGATGATCCTCATCTCCGCCGCCAAGATCGGCGGCAACGAGGTGCTGATCAACATCGACAACCTCGAGGACGGCGCCTGGCAGAACGACGCGGTCAAGCAGGCGGCCGCCGCCTGGGCCGAGATCAACGCCAAGTACTCCGACAAGTCCTACGAGGGCCTCATCCACACCGAGGTCCAGACCGAGCAGAACAAGGGCAAGGTCGCGTTCTACCCGTCCGGGTCCTGGCTGGAGAACGAGCAGGCCAAGTCCACCCCGGCGTCCTTCAAGTACGCGATCGCCCCGACCCCCTCGGTCACCGCCGCGGACAAGATGC
This sequence comes from Actinocorallia aurantiaca, assembly GCF_039533685.1. Lineage (NCBI taxonomy): Bacteria > Bacillati > Actinomycetota > Actinomycetes > Streptosporangiales > Thermomonosporaceae > Actinocorallia > Actinocorallia aurantiaca. The sequence continues at coordinate 155,556 of NZ_BAAATZ010000019.1, forward strand.
CCTTCGAGGCGCTGCGTGTCGCCGCGGGCGAGTTCTACTTCGTCTCGGCCAAGGGCGCCAACCCGCAGGGCGGCCTGGAGTACTTCCGCATGATGCTCTCCAAGGAGGGCGCGAAGGGCTTCACCGGCAAGTCCGGCTCCCTGACCATCGTCAAGGACGCCACCGACGGCCTGTCCCTGTCCCCGGGCCTGTCGTCGGTCGCGGCCGCGCAGAAGGCCGCGGGCGACAACATCGTCACCAACAGCCTCTTCGAGAACTGGTACAAGGAGCTCGAGACCGAGCTGCGCCGCCAGACCAACAACCTGATGTTCGGCCGCATCGACGCCGCGAAGTTCTGCGACGAGATGCAGAAGGCCGCGGACAAGGCGAAGAAGGCCGCGGGCGCCGACATCCAGAAGCGCACCGTCTGACCTTCGCCCAGCGACACGGAGGCACCTGGCCATGCGGCAGGGCAGTGACATCGAGATCAATGAAGTGCCGGACCCGAAAGCGGGCCCCGGACCGGACCCCGCGCCGGAACCCGTGCGGAAGAGCCGGCTCCCGCGGAGCCGGGGGAAACGCGGCCAGTACCCGTTCATCGTCGGGTTCCTGGCGGCGCCCGTCCTCCTGTACGCGGTCTTCGTGATCGGCCCCTATCTCCAGGCCTTCCAGATCGCGCTGACCGACTGGCGGGGGCTCAAAACCCCCGACTACGTCGGGTTCGACAACTTCAAGGCCCTGTTCGAGAACGACGCCTTCGTCTCGGCGCTGTGGCACCACCTGTGGATCCTGATCGCCCTGCCGCTGGCCACCCTCGCCATCGCGCTGTTCTTCTCCTTCCTGCTGAACGCCGGCGGGAAGGGGAAGGGCGGCGGGACCGGCGGGGTCAGGGGGTCCTCCTTCTACAAGGTCGTCTTCTTCCTGCCGCAGGTCCTGGCGGTCGCGATCGTCGGCGTCCTGTTCCAGTCGGTCTACCGGCCGACCTCCAGCGGCATGATCAACGGCCTGCTGGACAAGGTCGGCATCGCCCCCGTGCAGTGGCTGAACGACCCGGACCTGGCCCTGTGGTCGATCATCGCGGTGGTCGTCTGGCAGAGCGTGGGCTTCTACGTCGTGCTGTTCTCGGCCGGCATGGCCTCCATCCCCAAGGAGCTCTTCGAGGCCGCGGCCCTGGACGGGGCGGGGAAGTTCACCCTCTTCTTCCGCGTGACCATCCCGCTGCTGTGGGACAGCCTGCAGGTCGGCTGGGTCTACCTGGGCATCATCGCGTTCGACATGTTCGCGATCGTGCAGGTGCTCTCGGTGGACCGCGGCGGCCCGGACAACTCCACCACCGTCGTGGCCCTGGAGATCTACCGGAACGCCTTCACCTACTCGAAGTTCGGCTACGCCTCCGCGATGGGCGTGGTGCTGTTCTTCATGACCATCACCTTCGCGGCGCTCACCCTGCGGGTGACCCGCCGCGAACGCATCGAGTTCTAAAGGCGGCGACGATGACGACTGAGACCGCAGGCAAGACCGCGACGGCCCGTCCCGCCCGTGCCGCCGCCCGCCCCGGCCGCCGCGCCCTCACCGGCGCGTTCACCGGCCTGTCCCATCTGGCCCTGGCGGTCTGGGCGCTGCTGGTGATCGTCCCGCTGGTCTGGACGTTCGTCGCGGCCTTCAAGACCAACGACGAGATCTTCGGCGACGCCTGGACGCTGCCGCAGACCTGGCACCTGGACGCCTGGACCCGCGCCTGGGGCAAGGCGAACATCGGGCAGTACCTGCTCAACACCGTCCTGGTGGTCGGCGCGAGCACCTTCCTGACCATGCTCCTGGGCTCGATGGCCGCCTACGTGCTGTCGCGGTACACCTTCCGCGGCAACAGGCTGCTCTACCTGATGTTCGTGTCGGGCATGACCTTCCCGGTCTTCCTGGCGCTGGTCCCGCTGTTCAAGGTGGTCCAGAACCTCGGGATGCTCAACACCTTCCACGGCCTGATCCTGGTGTACGTCGCCTACTCGCTGCCGTTCACGGTGTTCTTCCTGTCGGCGTTCTTCAAGACGCTGCCCACCTCGGTGGCCGAGGCGGCCTTCATCGACGGCTGCAGCCACACCCGCACGTTCTTCCAGATCATGCTGCCGATGGCGAAGCCGGGCCTGGTCTCCATCACGATCTTCAACGTGATCGGCCAGTGGAACCAGTACCTGCTCCCCCTGGTCCTCATGCCCGCCGACCAGGACAAGTGGGTGCTCACCCAGGGCATCGCCAACATCAGCACCAGCGCCGGCTACGAAGCCGACTGGCCGGGCCTGATGGCCGCCCTGAGCATGGCGATCGTCCCGGTCGTCATCGTCTACGTGATCTTCCAGCGCCAGATCCAGGCAGGCCTGACCGCGGGGGCCGTCAAGTAGACGCGTCCTTACTTGATCAGCTCGTACTCCGCCACCTGGACGCCGTCCTCGAAGGTCTCCGAGACCAGCGCGGTCAGACGCCGGCCGGGGAGCCTGCTCCGCTCCAGGCCGGTCGCCTCGAGCAGCCCGTCGACCGGAACCCTCAGCGGGTTGTCGACCGTGAACTTGAACGCCGGGATGAGGATCTCGGCCTGGTCCCCGACGAGCATCAGGACCTTCACCGGGACGCGGGCGGGGGAACGGGGGGCAGGGGTCATGGGTCCTTCTCGGGTTTGCGTGGGCTGCTCACGAAGGGGGTCGGGTCCGGTGCGCGGCGGTCAGGCCCCTCGCTCCTGGAGCTTCTCGCGGATGAGGGCGGCGGTGAGGCCGACCTTCTCGGCGAGGCGTTCGGGGGTGCTGCCGGCCCGGACCGCTGCGGCGCAGGCGTCGAAGAGCTCGTTCTGGGCGGCTTCGAATTCGGCTTTGAGCTGGAGGTGGCGGGCGTTGGCGAGTTCGGCCCTGGCTTCGGCTTCGGCGGCTTCCATGGGGAGGAGAATATCGAAACCGGGCATCGCGGTCCGCGAGGGCGAAAAAGGCTGCCGCCGCACCGGCATCTTTGCCACACTCGACTCCGGGCCTGAGCCGACCCCGTTCGGCCCGCCACCGCGAACGGAGCCGCCTGATGAAGAAGGTCCCCACCCTGTTCGTCCGCGATTGGGACGGCGACCCCCGCTACGTCACCCGCCGGCCCAACCCCGAATGCGCCTGGGTGTTCGCGGGGGAGGGCACCGCCACTCGCAAGTACGACGGAACGTGCGTCATGTACGACGGCGAGCGCTGGTGGGCCCGCCGCGAGGTCAAGAAGGACAAGGCCCCGCCCGCGGGCTTCGTCGAGATCCAGCGGGACGGGGAGACCGGCAAGACCATGGGGTGGGAGCCCGTCGAGCAGTCCGCTTTCGCCAGGTTCCACGCCGAAGCCCTCGCCGACGCGGCGGCCGACGACGTCACCGCCGTCTGGCCGCGCGGCACCTATGAACTCCTCGGCCCGAAGATCAACCGCAACCCCGAGGGCTACGAGCGGCATGCTCTCGTCATGCACGCCGCCGCCGAGGACTTCGAGGACCTCCCCCGCGACTACGACGGGCTCGCCGCATGGCTCCACTCCCACCCCTACGAGGGCGTGGTCTGGCACCACGAGGACGGGCGCATGGCCAAACTCAAGGTCCGTGACATCCCGAAGGAGGCGGCCGGCTGACGGTCAGGCGCTGTAAAAGCCTGACGGGGGCTTCTTCGAGTCGGTCAGGATGGCGTACGCCTCGGCGAGGTCCTTGAGTGAGGCTCCGCCGACGCTTCCCGAGCTGCTGCCGAGATGCCGGGCGCTGGCTTTGATCGCTTCCAGGAGCACGGTCCGGGTCTCGTCCCGCAGTTGCTGTTCTTCGTTGCTGATAGCCATGAGCTGCCTGTACCCATACCAACATAGATAAAAGCCGCACCTTGCGCGGAAGGTGCGGCGGTTCGCCCCGCGGGCCGGGGCATGGGAAGCGCCTTCCAGCGCCGGATCCGGGCGCGCCTGGGATCCGTGGGCCGCCGAGCAGCGGGGTCAGCGGCGCAGGGCGGCGAGTCTGTCGCGGACGCCCCAGCGGGCGACCTTGACCATCGACTCGAGGATGACGCCCTGGCTCATCTTGCTGGAGCCGTGCATGCGCTCGACGAAGGTGATGGGCACCTCGGCCACGCGCAGGCCCGCCCGCAGGGTGCGCAGGGCCAGGTCGACCTGGAAGCAGTAGCCGCGGGAGTCGACGTCCTGGAGGTCGAGCTTCTCCAGGGTCTCGCGGCGGAAGGCGCGGTAGCCGCCGGTGGCGTCGTGCAGGGGGATGCCGAGCATCAGCCGCGTATAGATGTTCGCGCCCCTGGAGAGGGCCTCTCGGTGCCTGGGCCAGTTCTCGACCCGGCCGCCGGGGATCCAGCGGGCGCCGATCACCAGGTCGGCCCTGCCGAGGGCCTCCAGCAGGGCGGGGAGCTGCTCGGGCTGGTGGGAGCCGTCGGCGTCCATCTCGACCACGGCGCCGAAACCGCGGGCCAGCGCCCAGGAGAAACCCGCGAGGTAGGCGGCGCCGAGCCCGTCCTTGGAGGTGCGGTGCAGCACGTGGACCCGCTCGTCGGCCGCGGCCAGCTCGTCGGCGAGCTCCCCGGTGCCGTCGGGGCTGTTGTCGTCGACCACCAGGACGTGCGCGGACGGGACGGCCGCGCGGACCCGGGTGACGACCAGGGCGAGGTTCTCCCGTTCGTTGAAGGTCGGAATGATCACGATGACGGAGTCCGGGGAGTTCATCTCATCCCTCCAGGGTGTCCGGTTCGGGACGCCGCCGGGCGCGCACCGCGGCCCCCAGGCCGATGATGCCCGCCAGCGCCAGAATCCACTCGGGGAGCGCTCCGAGGCGGTCGCTGACCGTGGCGGAGGTGCGGACGGGCACGGAGGCGACCTGGATGTCGGGGACGAACTCGCGGGACTGCTCGAGCAGCCGCCCGTCGGGGGCGACGATCGCGCTGATCCCGCTGGTGGCGGCGACCAGGACGGGCCGGTCGTGCTCCACGGCGCGCAACCGGGACATGGCCAGCTGCTGCCAGGGGAGGCTGGTGCGCCCGTAGGTGGCGTTGTTGGTCTGGACGACCAGGATCCCGCTGCCGTTCGCGGCGTCCCGGACGATGCCGTCGTAGGCGACCTCGAAGCAGATGACGTCGCCGATGACGGCCGGGCCGACCTGGACCTGGTTGTCCATGGTCCCGCGCGCGAAGTCGCGGGAGACGCGCTCCAGCCGGGAGATGAAGCCCGTCAGGAGATCGCGGAAGGGGACGTACTCCCCGAAGGGCACGGGATGCCGCTTGGTGTAGTAGTCGCCGGGGCCTGTCTCGGGGTCCCAGACGATGCCCCGGTTCTCGACCTGCTCGCCGTCCGGCGTGAGGGTCAGCGCGCCCACCAGGACCGGCACCCCCACGTCCTTGACCGCCCCGTCGATCACCTCGTAGGCCTCGTCGTCGCGGTACGGGTCCAGGTCGCTGGAGTTCTCGGGCCAGACCACGAGGTCGGGCCTGGGCACCTGCCCGGCCCTGACCTGGGCGGCCAGCTCCCTGGTCCGGGCCACGTGGTTGTTCAGGACGGCCTGGCGCTGGCCCAGGAAGTCCATGCCCGAGCGGGGCACGTTCCCCTGGATCACCGCCACGACCGCCTCCTTCTCGCCCCTGGAGGCGTTTCCGGAGCCGGTGGGGATCAGGACCCCGGCCAGCGGGACCGCCAGCACCCCGGCCAGGCCGAGGGCGGCGGCCCGCAGCCGGTGCCGCAGCGCGGCGAGGAGCGCGTAGGCGAGAAGGGCGCCGGCCAGCGCGGTGGCGAAGCTCGTCAGCGGGGCTCCGCCGAGCGCGGCGTAGCCGGTCAGGGGAGTGTCGGTTTGAGAGAAGGCCAGCCGGGCCCAGGGGAAGCCGCCCAGCGGGAACCGGCCGCGCACGAACTCCTGGGCCACCCACAGCGCGGCCGTCCAGAACGGCCACAGCCGGGTGCGGGAGACCAGGGCCATACCAGCGGCCATCGGGGCGAAGTAGACGGCCTCGGTGAGGCTCAGCCCCAGCCAGGCATCGGTCCCGATGGGCCGCAGCCCCGGCAGGATCGGGACGAAGAAGAAGAGCCCGCACAGCAGTCCGGCGAGCGCGGCGAGCCGGAGGCCCAGACCGCGCAGTGCCAGGGCGAGGAGCGCCACCCCGGCCATGGCCAGCGGCCACAGGCCGGAGGAGCCGCCCTCGTCGGGCCCCAGCACGTTCGGCGGGAAGGCCAGGTACATGACCAGGCCCGCGAGGGCGGCCGCGGCGAGGCGGAGCGCGCGGCGGGGCCGTCCCTGCGGGGTCCGGGAAGGGGAAGAGGCGGGGTCCGAGGAGCCGGTGCCCCCGGCGGGGGCGTCCGCCGCCGTGTCCTGCGTCAAGCTTCTCTCCAGCCGTCCACCCGATTCATCCGACGGTGAGACGTTACCGGCAGTCAAGAGGGGCCCGGGCACCCGTCGGGCCGGGCGCGTCACCACAGGCGGTGGGAACAGGGCGTCCGTTGTCTATAGGGTGCCCGGGGCCAGTTGATCCTGTGCCGGACCAGACGGCCAAACCTATCGGAACATCAGGCTTTGTCAACAGAGAGTGGGAAAGAGGAAGAGATCCCGGTCAGGGAGGGTGATCGGGTCGCGGGATCGGCGATGATGGAGGTATGCGCCCGCTGGTTCCCCTTGCCCTTCTGGTCCTGCCCGTGCTGGAGATCCTGGTGATGATCCAGGTGGGGCGGCTGATCGGCGGCTGGGGCGTGGCCCTGCTGCTGATCGTCCAGGTCCTGCTGGGCTCGCTGATCGTCAAGCACGAGGGGCGCAGGGCCTGGCGGCGGCTGAACGAGACCCTGGCCTCGGGGCGGACGCCCGAGCGCGGTCCGGCCGACGCGGCGCTGATCCTGCTGGGCGGGGTGCTGCTGGCGCTCCCCGGCTTCCTGACCGACCTTCCCGCGCTGGTGCTGCTGCTCCCCTTCACCCGCTCGCTGGTGCGCGGACGGGCGCTGGCCTGGGCGGAGCGCCGGGCGGCGAGCGGCGGCCTGACCGCGGCGGGCTTTCCCGGCGGGTCCTTCGGCCCCTTCGCCGAGCATCCGCAGCGGCCCCGGGGAGGGAGCGAGGGCCCCGGTGTGATCAGGGGAGAGGTCATCGAGGACGACCGCCGGCCCTCCGCGAACCCGGAGGACGACGGCCGGGAGGAGCGGCGGCTCGAGCCCTGAGCCGGCCACGGCGCGGAACAGAGAAAGCGGAACAGAGAAAGCAGAAAAGGGGCGGGAAGGGCCTTCAAGCCCCTTCCCGCCCCTCTCACATCACATCCCGGGCGCCCGTCAGGCGCTCTTGCGCCGGCCCGCCCGAAGGATCGCGAGGCGTTCCGCGAGCACCTCCTCGAGGTCCTCGATGGAGCGCCGTTCCAGCAGCATGTCCCAGTGGGTGCGCGCCGGCTTGCCCTTCTTGGCCACGGGGACCTCGCCGTCCATGAGCAGGGCGGGCACGCCACAGCTCCGGCAGTCCCAGGTCATCGGCACCTCGACCTCGGTGGCGAGGGTGACGGTGAAATGGTGACCCTTCGGGCAGGTGTAAGACACGTCCTGGCGGGGCGCCAGGTCGGTGTTCCGATCGTTCTCGTAGCTCGTCGCCCCGAGCCTCGTGCCGCGAAGTGCGCGCTCTGCCATCGAAAAAACGCCTCCCAGACGGCTTGCGGTCCTGTTGTGACCAACGCCGGATCCCGTCACAAGATTCCCGCATGAGGGCGCTCCCAACCCTGCGAGTTGGTGGCGTATGCGTGGAGGCGTCCAGTGCCCGCTCAGCGGACGGCGGCCTGCCACAGGCCGCGCCCGGCCATCACGTCGCGCAGCCCCTCCAGGTCGTCGGTCATGATCCCGTCGACCCCGGCGTCCAGCAGCCTCTCCATGGTGGGCGCGTCGTTGACCGTCCAGGCGTGCACCACCAGGCCGAGGGCGTGGGCCTGGGTGACGTAGGAGGCGGTGGCGAAGGGCAGGGGGCCCAGGTTGTACGGGATCTGGGCGCAGGCGACGCCCGCGGCGGCGGCCCGGGCGGGCGCTCCGCCGAGCCTGACGGCGGCCACCCCCCGGGGGCCCAGCGCGGTGCAGACGGGCTCCCTGGTGAACAGCGCGGCCCGCACCCGCAGCTGGGCCAGCCGCCGGGTGGAGAACGAGGTGATGCACACCCGGTCCCAGGCCCGGGTGCGGTGCAGCACCCGCACGAGGGGGCCGATCGCGGGCTCGTCCTTGATGTCGATGTTGAACCGGGTGCCGGGGAAGCTGCCCAGCACCTCCTCCAGCGGCGGGATCGGCTCGGTGCCGGCGACCCGCGCGGTGCTCACCCTCCGGTAGGGCAGCCGGGCGATCAGGCCGCGCTGGTCGGTGACCCGGCCGAGGTGGGGGTCGTGGAAGGCCAGCAGGACGCCGTCCGCGGTGGCCTGGGCGTCGGTCTCGATATAGCGGTATCCCAGGTCGACCGCCCGCTGGAAGGCGACCATCGTGTTCTCGGGAGCGCCCAGGGCGCCGCCCCTGTGAGCGAAGGCCAGGGGGCCGTCGTGATCGAGGAACGCGTACCGCACCCGACCCAGTATGGGCCAGCCGGAGCGCGGATGGGCAGCGGCGGGGGAAGGTGTGACCGCGATCGCGCCGCGGGACCCTAGCCCTGCCCGGCCCACTCCCTGCGGCGGATCTCGGCCAGCGCCACGGCCGTGGCCACGGCGACGTTGAGCGAGCCGACGCGGCCGGTCTGCGGGATGTAGGCGACGGCGTCGCAGGCCGCCAGCAGGGCGGGGGAGCAGCCGTGGTCCTCGCCGCCGACGGCCAGGCAGACGTCGCCCTCCAGGGCCGCCTCGTGCAGCGGCACGGCGTCGGTGGTCAGCTCCAGCGCGACGATCCGGAACCCCTCCTTGCGGGCCAGCCGGACCGCTTCGGCGGGCGTGCCCGCGTGGCTCCAGGGCACCAGCCGGTCGGTGCCCAGCGCGGTCTTCTGGGCGTTCGGGTGGGTCGGCGCGGTGGCGTTGCCCGTCAGCCACAGGTGGTCGACCCCGAACGCCGCCGAGGTGCGGAAGATCGAGCCGATGTTGAAGGGCTGGGTGACCGATTCCACCAGCAGCCCGAGCCTCCCGGTGGTGTTGCGCCGCCAGGTGCGGTTGAGCCGCTTGACGTCGGTGGGCCGCAGCTGCCTGCGGACGGGGGGCTGGGCGGGCTCAGGAGCCGGCATGGGCCTTGACCTCCAGGATGCGGTAGGACGAGCGGGAGGCCAGCCGGGTGGCGGGCAGGCCGGAGTCGGTGAGCCAGCGCTGCAGGGAGTCGCTGCCCAGGTGCTTCTGCACGACGAGATGGGCCAGCCCGCCGGGCTCGAGCCGGGGCAGCCAGGTCAGCAGCAGTTCGTGCAGGGCCTGCTTGCCGATCCGGATCGGGGGGTTGGACCAGATCGCCGCGAAGGAGACCTCGGGCGGGACCTCCTCCGCCGTCATGAACCTTACGTTGTTAAGGCCCGCGGTCCGGGCATTCCGTTCGGCGAGCTCCAGCGCGCGCCGGTTCACGTCCACCCCGTAGACGGTCGCCTCCGGCGCCCGGCTGGCGAGGGTCAACGCGATCGGCCCGTACCCGCACCCCAGGTCCAGCAGGTTCCCGCGCGGCGGCGGCGCGGGGACGCTGTCCAGCAGGATCCGCGTCCCGGCGTCGACGCGGTCGGGGGAGAACATCCCCCGGTCGGTCTCCAGCCGCAGATGCAGGTCGCGCAGCACCAGATCGACCGTGCCCGGTCTGCTGACGGCCCCTGGTTCGGCCGAGAAGTAATGATCCCCCACGGCCGTCCAGCCTAGTGGCCTCTCAGAGTCCGCCGGGCGGCGAGCGGCCTCAGGGGAGCCGGGAGAACCAGAGGAGGGACAGGGCGCCGGTGATCAGGGCCATCAGGGCGGCCAGCAGGGTGAAGACCGAGGTGATCTCCTTGTCCTCGACCCGGAAGCCCAGCGAGGTGCCGATGCTCTCGTAGACCTCCGAGAGCTGCTCGGAGTCCTCCGCCTCGTAGGCGCGGCCGTCGGTCTGCTCGGCCAGGGCCCGCAGGACGACCTTGTTGACGTCCACGGTGGTGGTCTCGCCCTCGATCGTGACGGTCCCGTACGGGGTGCCGAAGGCGATCGTGGAGACCGGGATCTTGGCGTCGCGGGCGGCGACGACCGCTTCGCTGATGGTCCGGCCGTAGGTGTTGTCGCCGTCGGACAGCAGCACGATGTGGGCGGGCGGCGGGTCGTCGCCGTTGCCGGAGTCGAACGACCGGATGGCCTGCAGGGAGGCGAAGACCGCCTCGCCGATGGCGGTGCGGCGGTCCAGGACGAGGTTGTCCACCGACCGCAGCGCCTCGCTGCGGTCGGAGGTGGGCGGGGCCACGACGGTGGCGACGCCGGCGAACGCCACGACCCCCACGTTGAAGCGCTCCGGCAGGCCCTCGATGAACGACTTGGCCGAGGCCTTGGCCGCCTCGAACCGCGACGGCGCCACGTCGGTGGCCTCCATCGACAGCGACACGTCGACGGCGACCATGATCGTCGCCCGTTCCCGCGGCACCTTGACCGGGGCCGCGGGCTGGGCGGTTCCCACCACCAGCAGCGAGAGCATGACCAGGAACAGGCCGGCCACCAGGTGCCGCCGCCAGGCCGGGCGCTTGGGCGCCACCTGCGAGAGCGTCGGCAGGTTGGTGAAGGGGATGGCGAACCGCTTGGTGCCGCGCTGCCGCAGCACGTACAGGAGCAGGAGGACCGGTACCAGCAGCAGCAGGAGCAGCCATTGGGGGGAGAGGAAGGTCATGTGCGGCTCCCGAGGCGGCGGCGGCGCAGCGCGAACCGCGCGATGTCGATGACCCAGTCGCGGTCCGTGCGCAGCACCAGGTGGGCGGCCCCGGCCCGGCGCAGCGCCGCCGCGTTGGCGACCCGCTGCCGCGAGGCCGCCTCCCGGTAGGCGGCGGCCACCCGGGGGGTGAGCATGATCTCCTGGACGGTCCCGGTCTCCGGGTCGGTCAGCTCCACGAGGCCGCCTCCGGCGGGCAGCTCCATCTCGCGGGGGTCGATGATCTCGACGGCGAGGGTCTGGTGCCGGGCGGCCATGCGGCGCAGCGGCACCTCCCACGCCGAGGTGTCGAGGAAGTCGCTGATGACCACCCGCAGGCCGCGGCGGCGCTGGCCCCGGTCGAGCGCGGTGATCGCGGCGGCCAGGCCCATCGAGCCGCGGCCGATCTCGGTGCGCTCGACCTCGCGCAGCAGCGAGTACAGCCCGGTCCTGCCGGTGCGGGCCGGCCGGCGGCGCAGCCCGTCCCGCTGCATGAGGTAGGCGCCGACCCGGTCGCCCAGGCGGGTGGCGGTGAACCCGACGGCGGCCAGGGCGGCGACGGCCAGCTCGCGCTTGGCGTAGTCGGCGGTGCCGAAGTCCATGCTGGCCGTCAGGTCGATCAGCGCCCAGGCCTCCAGCTCGTGGTCGGCGATGAGGTCCCGCACGTGCGGGACGGCGGTGCGGGCCGTCACGGACCAGTCCATGTGCCGGACGTCGTCCTCGCCCGGCTGGTAGGCGCGGGCCTCGGCCAGCTCGCTGCCAGGCCCCGGCAGCAGCCCCATGTGCTCGCCGCCCAGCAGTCCGTCGAGCTTTCCGGTCACCTTCAGCTCCAGCCTGCGGAGCCTGTCCTCGGGGATGCGCATCAGACGGGGCCGTGGTTCCAGACGACGCGGGGCGGCGGTACGCAGGCCAGGACGCGGGCGACGAGCTCGGGGGCGGAGACCCCGTCGGCGACCGCGTCGAACGACAGCACCAGCCGGTGGACGAGCACGTCGCGGGCCACGTCGCGCACGTCCTCGGGCAGGACGAAGTCCCGGCCGCGCAGCAGCGCCAGGGCGCGGGAGGAGGAGACCAGGCCGAGGGTGGCGCGCGGGCTGGCGCCGATCTCGATCAGCGGGGCCAGGTCGGGCATGCGGTAGGCGGCGGGCTCGCGGGTGGCCATGACCAGCCGGACGATGTAGTCGGCGACCAGTTCGTGCACCGTGACCCGGGAGGCGGTGTCCTGCAGCTCCCGCAGCAGGTCGGGGTCGAGCACCTGCTCGGCGACCGGGGGCGTGGCGCTCATCCGGCGCAGGATGAGCAGCTCGTCGTGGGCGTCGGGGTAGGTCACGTTGATGCGCATGAGGAAGCGGTCGCGCTGCGCCTCGGGCAGCGGGTAGACGCCCTCGGACTCGATCGGGTTCTGGGTGGCCAGCACGATGAACGGGCTGGGCAGCGGGAACGTCCGCCCGGCCAGCGACACCTGGCGCTCGGCCATGACCTCCAGCAGCGCCGACTGCACCTTGGCGGGCGCGCGGTTGATCTCGTCGGCCAGCACGAAGTTGGCGAACACCGGCCCGAGCTCGACGTCGAAGGACTCGCTGGAGGGCCGGTAGATGCGGGTGCCGACGATGTCGGAGGGCACCAGGTCGGGGGTGAACTGCACCCGGGCGAAGGTGCCGCCGGTCACCTGGGCCAGCGAGCTGACCGCCAGGGTCTTGGCGACGCCGGGGACGCCCTCCACCAGGCAGTGGCCTCCGGCGAGCAGGGCCACCATGAGCCGCTCGACCATGTGCTCCTGCCCGACGATGACCTTCTTGACCTCGGCCAGGGCGCGTTCGAGCAGCACCGAAGCCTGCTTCATGTCATCGGCGACAGTCACACTCGCCCCTTCACCCCGAATTCCGAACTTTGTTGTCCGACCCTACGTGAATTACCCGCCGGTCCGGAGCCGACACGAGCAGAGAGATCACAGTAGGGTGCGGGCATGACCGCCCCACTCGGCCCGTTCCGGCTGACGGCCCGGATCCTGTCGTCGCCGGCCGGCATCGTGTACGCCGCGCTCGACCCGGCGGGGCGTCAGGTCCAGGTGGCGCTGCTGACCAGGGGGGCGGCCTCCGACCCGGCGGCCCGCGACAGGTTCGCCGCGGCGGTGCGCGGGTCGGGCCCGGAGGTGGTGGCCGCCGACACCGAGGACCAGGGGCCGTGGGTGATCGGCACCGGGGACCTGGCCGGGCTGCTGGAGCCGGTGCTGCTGAAGGACCGGGCGAAGGGCCCCCAGTTCCTGCACCACTGGGCCGGGCGGGGCGAGGATCCGGCCTTCCCCACGGGCAGGCGCGCGGGCGAGGCCGGGAAGAGCGCGACGAAGACGGAGTACCCCACCTTCACCGGCTCTCCGGGGACGGGGAACTGGAGCACCGACGGCACGCTCTCCTCGGCGGCGAGCCGGGTGCTGGTCGTGCTGGCCCTGGTGGTCCTGGCGCTGCTGCTCGCCGGGATCGTCCTCCTGCTGGTGTGGCTGCTGCGCTCCCAGCCGGAGCCGCTGCCGACCGAGCCGGTGCCCACCCTCACCACGACCGAGCCGGGCTCCCCGTCGCCGACCCCGTCGCCGTCGGGGAGTTCGGGGACGGCGACGCCCGACCCGTCCGGCACCCCGGTCCCCACCCTTCCGGGGCCGGGCCCGGGCACCGGGCCCACTCCCTGGCCGGATGACGACGGGGATAATCCGCTGTGATCGCGGTTAGATAAGCGACGACGCCGATCTCCGGAAGGACCACCGCCGTGTACATCGCCGCGATCGACCAGGGCACGACCTCCAGCCGCTGTCTGGTGTTCGACGGGGCGGGCCGGGTGGTGGCCGACGCGCAGCGGGAGTTCTCCCAGATCATGCCCCGTCCCGGCTGGGTGGAGCACGACCCGATGGAGATCTGGGCCTCGGTCGAGGCGGTCGTGGCGCAGGCGCTGGAACGCGGCGGGCTGGCCGCGTCCGACCTGGCGGCCGTCGGCATCACCAACCAGCGCGAGACCACCGTGGTGTGGGACGCCGCGACGGGCGAGCCCGTGCACAACGCGATCGTCTGGCAGGACACCCGCACCGACCGCGTCTGCCGGGAGCTGGAGGGGGCCGTCGGCCAGAACCGCTTCCTGGACTCCTGCGGGCTGCCGCTGGCCACCTACTTCTCCGGCCCGAAGCTGCGCTGGCTGCTGGCCGAGGTGCCGGGGCTGCGCGAGCGCGCCGAACGCGGCGAGGTGCTGTTCGGCACGATCGACTCGTGGCTGATCTGGAGGCTCACCGGCGAGCACGTCACGGACGTCACGAACGCCTCGCGCACCATGCTCATGAACCTGCGGACCCTGGACTGGGACCCGCGCACCCTGGAGGCGTTCGGCGTCCCGGCGCGGATGCTGCCGCGCATCCGCCCGTCCTCGGAGGTCTACGGCACGGGCCGCGGCGTGCTGGAGGGCGTGCCGGTCGCCTCGGCGCTGGGAGACCAGCAGGCGGCGCTGTTCGGCCAGTGCTGCTTCGACGAGGGCGACGCCAAGAACACCTACGGGACGGGCGCGTTCCTGCTGCTCAACACCGGGACGCGGCCGGTCGTCTCCAGGCACGGGCTGCTGACGACCGTCGGCTACCGCATCGGCGACGAGCCCGCCGTGTACGCGCTGGAGGGCTCCATCGCGATCGCCGGGGCGCTGGTGCAGTGGCTGCGCGACAACCTGGGCCTGATCTCGTCGGCCGACGAGATCGAGGAGCTGGCCCGCGGCGTGGACGACAACGGCGGCTGCTACTTCGTGCCGGCCTTCTCCGGGCTGTTCGCGCCCTACTGGCGTTCGGACGCGCGCGGCGCGATCGTCGGCCTCACCCGGTTCGTGGGCCGGGGGCATCTGGCGCGGGCGGTGCTGGAGGCCACCGCCTGGCAGACCCGCGAGATCGTCGACGCCATGAACGCCGACACGGGGATCGCGCTGGACTGCCTGAAGGCCGACGGCGGCATGGTCGTCGACGAGCTGTTCATGCAGATCCAGGCGGACGTCCTGGGCGTCCCGGTGGTGCGTCCGGGCATCAAGGAGACCACCGCGCTCGGCGCCGCCTACGCCGCGGGCCTGGCCGTCGGCTTCTGGAGCGACCCGGCGGAGCTGCGCGCCCACTGGAAGGAGGACGGCCGCTGGACCCCCGCCATGACGGCCGAGGAACGGGAGGCCGAGCACGCCCGCTGGCGCAAGGCGGTGACCCGGACGTTCGACTGGGTCGAGTGAACTGGTATCTCCCGTCAGCGGGTGGGTAGCCAGCTGACCTTTCCGGCGAGCAGGACCCAGCCGACGAACGCCACGATGTCGATGAGGGCGTGCGCGACCAGGAGCGGCATCACGCGGCCCCACCGCCGGTACAGCCGGGCGAAGACCAGGCCCATCACGAAGTTGCCGATCAGCCCGCCGATGCCCTGGTACAGATGGTAGGAGGCGCGGACGGCGGCGCTGGTCAGGTCGGCCTTCCAGTCGGGCCAGCCGAGCTGGCCCAGCCGGTGCAGCAGGTAGCCGAGGACGATGACCTCCTCGACGACCGCGTTCTCGACCGCCGACAGCACCAGCACGGGGATCCGCCACCACACGTCCCCCAGCGTGGTGGGCACGATGGTGAGGTTGAAGCCGAAGGCCTGGGCCAGCAGGTAGAGCACCAGCCCGGACCCGCCGATGAGCGCCGCGACGGCGGCGCCGAGGCCCAGGTCGCGGGCGCGGGGACGCCAGTCCACGCCGAGGGTGCGGCCCATCGGCTCGCCCGAGCGGCCCAGCAGGTGCGCCGCCAGCGCGACCGGCACCAGCGCCGAGGCGACGGAGAACAGCTGCCAGGCCAGGCCGAGCCAGGGGCGGCCCGGCGCGGAGTCGGTGACCAGGGAGGCGGTCTGATCGTTCAGCGCCCTGGAGGCCGTCAGCGAACCCAGGAAGGAGATGAGCGCCGCCACGCCCGAAGCGCCCAGTGAGAGCGCGAACACCAGCCAGACCTCCTGGCCCAGGACACGGCGGGAGGGCATGGTGGAGGCGGGAACGATCTCACGGGTCACGGCACCGATCGTCGCATGTCCGCGACCGAGGGTGTCAAACCGGGCACATGGGTGGCAGTAAGGTCCTGGAATAGGCCAAGATCCTCACTTAGGTACGGGCAAGACGGAGTGGGCGACCATGGACGATCACCGGCGCGGCAGGGCGCTGCCGGCGGGTGTTTACCGGCTGTTCGCCGACGGAGGCAACGGCCGTACGCTCAACGTGCCGCTGCCCGACGGCGCCGTGGTGTGGCCCGATCGCGGCTACCGCAGGGACCACCTGGTGACGCGGCCGGCGTTCTGGCTGAGCGACGCGCCGGTCACGGCCGAGACCTGGCGCTCGCTCGCGGCCGAGCACCCCTACTCGGGCCTGTGGCCGCTGCTGCTGGACGAGTCGGCCCAGCCGTGGTCGGCGGGCCAGGTCGCGCCCGAGCCGGAGTCGGAGATCGACGTCTACGACCCGGCGCTCTTCATGGCCGAGGTCTGGCAGGACATGATCGAGCCGAGGCTGCGCTACGGCGACGACTTCGAGGACCTGGCGCCGTTCGGCAAGTACTGCCCCGGGCTGGCCCCGCCCGGCGAGCCGATGGCCGAGCCGCAGGAGGCCGCCGACTGGTACGCCGGGCAGCTCGCCGACGGGCTGACCACGCTGCTGGGGCTGGTGGCGGCCTCGCGCAGCGCCGACGCGCTGGCCGTCATGGGCTGGCAGGGCGCGCTCAACCACAACCAGTGGACGGCTCCGCTCGCGGCCGTCGTGCGCAGCTGGGAGGACAGGTTCGGGGTCCGGCTGGTGCGCGTGGGGTTCAACACCCTGGAGTTCAGCGTCTCGGCGCCGCCCCGCGAGCTGGAGCACGCCGTGCACATCGCCGCCGAGCACTGGGCGTTCTGTCCTGACGTCATCGCCCAGGGCGCCGGCAGCCTCGAGGCCTACGCCGCGGAGCTCGTCGGCCGCAACGCCTGGTCCTTCTGGTGGGACTGAGCGCGGGTTCCGCGTGTCGGGGGGCCGGACCAGCGATCCTTTTCAGCGTGTGAAGAGCGTCCCCT
The DNA here is from genome assembly GCF_039533685.1 of Actinocorallia aurantiaca. Taxonomy (NCBI): domain Bacteria; kingdom Bacillati; phylum Actinomycetota; class Actinomycetes; order Streptosporangiales; family Thermomonosporaceae; genus Actinocorallia; species Actinocorallia aurantiaca. The sequence continues at coordinate 172,373 of NZ_BAAATZ010000019.1, forward strand.
GCGGAAGGAAGATCGTCTTGTCGTCCCGGCTCTCCGGCGCCCTCGCCGCCCTCCCGGCGCTCCTGCTGCTGTGGTACCTGCCGTCGCTCGGCGAGCTGTACCGGTGGCGGGACCAGACCCGCTACGGGGTGTCCGGTTCGCCGCGCGGCGAACCCCGGGAGGTCCTGAAGTTCCTGACCTCCCCGGACTGGACGTGGCACGCGGTGCTCGCGCTGGCCGCCTGCGCGGTCGTCCTGGGGGCCGCCCTCGCGGTGGCGGCCAGGCTCCCGGTGTTCGGGTTCGTCACGGGCGCGCCGCTGACCGCCGCGGGCGTGTACGGGATGCTCTCGGCGGACGGGCCGAGAGGCCTGGTCGGGACGCTGGGGTTCCTGTCGCTGCCCGGGCCCGACGTCACGGCCGCGCAGTTGCGCGCGGGGACCATGACCTACGTGGGCCAGGGCCTCTGCCTGCTGGTCGGGGGAAGCCTGCTGGCCGCCGCGCTGTGCGCCCTGCTCCCGTCCCGCCGCCCTCCGGCGGGCGCGCTTCCCGGCGCACTGGCCGGACTGGTGGCGCTGGTGCTCGCCTGGGGCTGCGTGATCGAGGGCGGCACCAGGTACACGGCGTCGCGGCCGGGGCTGACGGCTCTGGCGGCCCTCCTGCTGGGCTGCGTGGCGGGGGCGCGGCTGCTGCCGGCCGCCGCGCCCCTGGCGTGCGGCCTGCCGGTGTTCGCGCTCGGCCTGGGGGAGGTTCTGGGCTGGAACCCCCTGCTGAAGATCGCGAACGTGGTGCTGCCCCTGTCGGTCGACAGCGGCGAGCACATCCTGATGCTGCGCGGCGCGTTGTTCGCCGCCGCCGTCCCGATGCTGGTGCTGGGCGGCGCTCTCCTGGTCACGGCGCTGCGGCGGGAGCAGGGGTGGAGGTCGGCGCCCCGCCCGAAGCGGAGCACCCTTCCCAGGCAGGCGGCGCGTCCGAGGCCGGCGGCCCGCCCGAAGCGCACGAACCGCCCCCGGCGGGTCGCCCGCTGAGCCGTCCCGCTTCCCCGGTCCGGCCGGCCGTCGCGTCCCAGCCGACCGGGCCGGAGAAGCGGGACTCCGGTCCCATGCGTCCGGGGAGGCCGGGCCGTCATCCTTTCCGCCATAGGAGTCCTCCCGGCGAAAGGAAAGACCTTGCGGTCCTCCCGGCTTCTCGGCGCTCTGGCGGGGCTGCCCGTGCTCTTCGCGCTCTGGTACCTGCCCTCGCTCGCCCAGCTGTACTGGTGGCGGGACACGACCTCCTACGGAGCGTCCGGGGACTGGGCGTCAGGTGATCCCGCCGCGATGCCGGGTGTCCTGAACCCGCCGGACTGGAGCGTCCACCTGGTGGTCGCGCTGGTGCTCTGCGCGCTGGTGCTCGGCGTGGCCCTCGCGGCGTCGAGGCGGCTGCCCGCGCTGGGAGCGGTGGCGGGGCTGCCGCTGGCCGCCGTGGGCGCGTACGCGCAGATCCGGGGGGAGGACATCGGCGGCCTGGCCGGGATCCTGCCGCTGCCGGGCGGTCCCGAGGTCGCCTCCCGGCAGATGCGTCAGGGGACGGAGTGGTACCTCGGTCAGGGATTGTGCCTGCTCGTCGGAGGCACCCTGCTGGCCGCCACGGTCTGGGGACTTCGCACGTCCCGCCGTTCACCGCGGGGACCGCTCTCCAGCGCCTTGATAGGCCTGGTGGCGCTGGTGGCGTCCTGCGCCTGCGCCTTCGACTCGCGCGTCTGGATCACGGACGGCGCGCTGGACACGGTGATGCGGGTCGGGCTGATGGCGGTGGCGGCCGTCCTGTTCGGCTGGACGGCGGGATCCCGGCGCCTCTCGCCCGCCGCGCCCCTGGCGTGCGGTCTTCCGGCGCTGGTGCTCGGCGTGGACCACCTGTTCGAGGGCGAGGCGTTCAGCGGAGGCCTCCTGCGCGACCTCATCCAGTACGTGCTGCCGTTGAGCCTCTTCGACGATCCCTATCCCGTCCTCGAGCTGCGTTCCGCCATCTTCGCCGGGGGCGCTCTCCTCGTGACGATGGGCGGCGCGCTCATGGTGGCGGCCGTCGGACGGCTGGGACCGTCCGGCGGGGACCCGCACGTCCGCTCCGCGGGTTCCGAAGGCCCGGTGAACTCCACGTAAGACGGCCTTTCGGCGGAGGTCTCCGGCGGCTCTTCCTCGGACTGAGCCGCCCCGTCCGCCGTCCGCCATCGCCGAAGAGCAGGCATCCCCTGGGTGACCTCGGGCGGAGCAGCGGTTACCGTAAGCCTGACCGGGAGTGCGGGAACGGCGAAGACGGCGGTGGTGGGGCGGCGGTGGACGAGGAGCCGGTGGCGGAGCCCGTGTCGGGGCTGGTCGCCGAATTGTGGGACCTGGCGGGGCTCGGGCTGCTGCTGACCGCGCCCGTCCGGGACCTGGGCCGCGACGTGACGGTCCACCTGGCCCGGACGGGGCTCGAGCGGTCCCTGGAGCGGCCCGCCGTCCGGGGTCCGCTCGAGCAGGCCGCCCGGTACACCGCGGCGCGCGTCACGGCCTCCCTCACCGAACGGCTCGCGGGCGAGCTCGCCGCCGCGGCCGAGGCCAACCCGGTCACCGCCGCCGCCCTGGGCGCGGCCGGACGCGCCGCCGACCACCCGTGGTCCCGGGCGGCGCGGAGGCTCGCCCTGCGCAACCCCCTCACCCGCGCCACCACCGAGAGCCTGGTGGGGCTGACCGAACGGGCCGCGGGCACCGGCCTGGCCAGGGCCGCCGCCGGAGCGGCGCTCGAGCCGGTCGTCGACGTCGTCGCCGACGTGATGCTGGACGTGATCCTGGAGCTCGGCCCCGAACTCGCCCTGGAGATCGCCGAGGAGACGGCGAAGCAGACGGCCTCCGGCCTGGCCGGGACGGTCAGGAGCGGCCTTTCCGGCCTCGGGTCGGCCGCCGTGGAGCTCGGCCCCCTCCCGGCCGCCGCCGTCGGCTGGACCGAGAGCGCCGCCCGCAGCGAACCGGTCCGGCTCGCCGCGCGCACCGCCGAGGAGATGGCGTCGGCCGCCGAACGGCTCGGCGTGCCCGAGCTGACGGCCAGGAGCGCGCTCGACGCCGCGGGCTGGGCGGCCCGCACCGAACTGGGCAGGGCGCTGACCGGCATGGCGGAGGAGGTCGTCCGCAACGCCCTGCGCGAGCTGGTGCGCGACATCGCCCGCGAGTCCGTCCGCCTGTCGTGGGCCCGCGCGGTCGGCGCGCTGCTCGGCGAGGAGACGCCGCCCCCGCCGGACCCGGACGCCGGAAGCCGGGTGGCCCGCCTGATCGCCGCCCCCGCGCAGGACGCCGCCGCCGGCCTCGCCGTCCGGGTGTCGTTCCGGCTCGCCCCCGCGACCGTGCCCAGGGTCGTGGTCAGCGCGGCCAGGAGCACCCGGGACCGCGCCTTCCGCCGGACGACCTAGACGGCTGGACGGCGGCGGGGCGCAGGAAGCCCGCGGAGGCGACCATCACCACCAGCGCCGCGGTGACCAGCGCGAAGGACACCGAGAGCGAGGTCAGCGACGCGATCCCGCCGATGGCCGCGGGAGCGAGCAGCAGGCAGGAGTAGGTGAGGGTGGCGATCCCCGCGACGCCCTGGCCGGGATCGGCGGCGGCCCTGCCCCCGGCGGTGAACGCCAGCGGGATCACCACCGCCACGCCGAGGCCGATGAGCCCGAACCCGGCGATCGCAGGGAGGGGGCTGCGGGCCGCGACGACCGCAAGCCCGCCGAGCACCGCCAGCACGCCGCCGAGCCGCACCGTGCGGACCGGGCCCAGCCTCGCCACCACCGCGTCCCCGCCCAGCCGGGCCAGCGCCATCGTCAGCGCGAACGCCGTGTAGGACACCGCCGCGACCCCCGGCCCCGCCCCCGTGACGTCCTTCAGGTAGACCCCGCTCCAGTCGGCCGCCGCCCCCTCGGCGAGCACCGCGCAGAACCCGACCAGGCCGATGCCGAGCACCTCCCGGCCCGGCAGCGCGAAGCGCGGCGGAGCCACCGAGTCCAGCCCCGGCCGGGAAGGGGGCAGGAACGACGAGGCGAGCAGCCCGCAGCCCAGCAGGACCAGGGCGGTGACGGCCAGATGCGGCCGGGCGTCGATCCCGGCCTGGGCGGCCAGCACACCCGTGCCCGCCCCGGCCAGCGCCCCGACGCTCCACATGCCGTGCAGCCCCGACATGATCGGACGGCCCAGCGACTCCTCGATCCGCACGCCCTGGGCGTTCATCGCCACGTCGGCCAGGCCTCCCAGCGCCCCGTAGACCAGCAGGACCGGCCACAGCACCGCCAGACCGGGAGCGAGCGGCGGCAGCACCAGGGCCAGGCACCAGCCCGCCAGCAGAAGGCGCGTGGCGTTCCGCCCGCCGAGCCGGTGGATGAGCCGCCCGGCGGCGGGCATCGTCAGGAGCGTTCCGACGGCGGGCGCGAGCAGCGCCAGCCCGAGCCCGCCCGCCCCGGTGTCGACCCGGTCCTGGATCCACGGGATGCGGGTGGCGAAGGCGCCGCCCACCGCGCCGTGGACCGCGAACACGGCGGCGATGGCGGTCCTCGGGCCTGGAATTCGTGCCATCTCCCTAACCTAAGAGGTGGCTTTGTTTACTTAAAGCCTGCTGACCGGGGGAAATGGCGCTGTAAGGATGAGCGGATTAAGGTCGTCAAGGTGCAGCCCGACCCCCCGCCGCTCTGCAGGGCGCCCGAAGAGGCGTTCGTTCGCGACCACACGCGGCTGAGAGCAGTCCCGTACCTGCCCGAACTCCGACTCCACCAGGCCGACGACCCGTACGGCCTGTGGGAGTACAGCGAGGACACCGGCCTGCCGTTCTGGGCGTTCGCCTGGACCGGGGGCCTGGCCCTGGCCCGCCATGTGCTGGACTCGCCCGAACTGGTGCGCGGCCGCACCGTGCTGGACGTGGCCGCCGGCTCCGGTGTCGTCGCCGTCGCCGCGGCGCTCGCCGGCGCGGCCGAGGTCACCGCCAGCGAGGTCGACTCCTACGCGGTCGCCGCGATCAACGCGAACGCCGAGGCCAACGGCGTGTCCGTCACCGCGGTCCGCAGGGACCTGCTGGACTCCCGCCCGTCCGGCCACGACGTCGTCCTCGCCGGGGACGTCTTCTACGACAAGGCGATGTCCCGCCGCGTCGAGCCGTTCCTGCGCGAGGCCGCCGGGGCCGGCGCCCTCGTGCTGGTCGGCGACCCGGGACGGCGCTACCTGCCGCGCGGCGCGTTCACCGCGCTGGCCCGCTACGACGTCCCGGTGAGCCGGACGCTCGAGGGCTCGCGGCGCAGGCGCACCACCGTCTGGCAGGTCCCGGCCCGCTGACCGCCGGTCCCGGTGGAACTCGCGGTCGAAGCGTGCGACGCTGGTCGCCCTCGTTCTCTCCGGCGGTCCCGGTGTCCCCGCCGTCTGCCGTTCTTCCCTCGGAGGTGTGCCGCTTGGCCGAGTCGGTCGAGGAGGAGGCGTTCCGGCGGTTCGTGGCCGAGCGCTCCGCCGGGCTGCTCCGGCTCGCCTACCTGCTGACCGCCGACCGGGCGGGGGCCGAGGACCTGGTGCAGAACGCGCTGGTCAAGGCGTATCTTCGATGGCGGAACATCGAGAGCAACCCCGAGGCCTACGTGCGGCGGGTGCTGGTCACGGTGGCCGCCGACGAGCGGCGGCGCGCCCACCGGCGGCACGAGACGGCCGTCNNNNGGGACAGCGCCGACGGCGCCGACCCCTACGCCGGGGTCGACGGGAACGTCCGGCTGCGGACCGCGCTGGCCGGCCTGCCCGCCCGGCAGCGGGCCGCGGTGGTGCTGCGGCACTGGGTGGGGCTGGAGGTCGCCGAGGTCGCCGAACTGCTCGGCTGCTCGGCCGGGACCGTCCGCAGCCAGACGCTGCGGGGGCTGGAGAAACTGCGGGAGGCCTACGGGGTGGCCATGGAGGGGGAGGCCCGTGGATGACAGGGAACTGCTCGGCCTGCTGGCCGAGGAGGCACCGGCTCCGCGCCCCGGCCTGGCCGACGGGGTCCTCGCCGAGGCCCGCCGCACCCGGGCCCGCCGCCGCTGGACCGCCGCCGCGGGCGGTCTCGTTCTGGCCGCGGCCGTGACGGCCGCGATCCCGGTCGTGCTCTACCAGCAGGACTCCTCGGAGACGTACAGCACAGCGGAGAAGCCCGCCCCGGCGAGCGCGCCGCTCGAGGACCTGGCACGGCGGAGCTCGCCGGATGCGCAGAACTCCAGCCCGGACTTGGAAGTGACACTCACCAGCCCGTACGCGGCGCAGGACGCCGCCGTCTACGAGGCCGCGATCGACGCCTTCCTCAACGACAGGACGGGCGCGGCGAAGAGCACCGAGTCCTTGCGAATCCTGGACAGGGTCTGCCCGTTGCGTGGCGAATGCACCGACCGCCCGCTCGACGGAGGCCTCAAACGGGACCTCTCCGCGCGGATGCCGTCTCTGAACTTCGTCCAGGACTCCCTCACCAACGACCTCTTGGAATTCCCCTTGCGGCTGGGCGAGGCCCGGATCGACGGGCGGAAGGCCCGCGTCCCCGTCTCCGGCAAGCTGTTGCGGCTGGAGTTCCGCGAGGGCCGCTGGCGGGTCGTGGACGGGCTCTGACCGCCGTTCACGTCCGGTCGAGCCAGGTGACGGTGTGCGCCTCGGTGAGGTCCGGGATCTCCCAGCGGGAGGCCAGCCGGGTGATGACCCCGTCCGGGACGGGCGAGGGCCGCGCCCGGTTGCGGGCGCGCAGGACGGCGGGGGCGGCCTCCAGGGAGACCAGGGCGATCCGGGCGCGGTAGTCGGCCGCGAGGCCTATGCAGCGTTCCCGCAGTTGCCGGGACACGTTGGTGGCGTTCCACACGAACGGGCGGCCGGCCCTCAGATGCTTCCGGGCCTGTTCGAAGGCCGCCGCGACCACCGGTCCCTGGTCGGCGGTGGGGGAGACGCGCAGTTCGGCGCGCAGCCGGTCGAGGCTGACGACGGGCAGGTCCGGGCGGTTCTCGGCGATCCAGGTGTCCTTGCCCGCTCCCGGCAGCCCTGACAGCACGGTGGCCGTCAGGCGGGTGTCGTCGTAGGCGGCGTAGGAGGGGTCGCGGTCGGGCGTGCGGAAGTACTGGAAGCGCGCGTGGTCGGAGGGGAAGGCCCGCGGCCCGTCCAGGCAGTCCTGCTCGGCGCAGTACTCCTCGTACAGGGCGACGTTCTCCAGCATCTCGGCGAGGTCGCCGCACTCCCGGCCGCGCAGGTCCGCCTCGGCCAGCAGCACGAGGTCGGCGTTGGAGGCCGACAGGCTCACCCGGAAGACTAGCCGCTGGAGGTCGGGGCGCTCCAGGCCCCAGAAGGGCGCCTGGTGGTGGCGGACGAGCGCGGCGACGTGCTCCCGCCAGGGGATGGGGGCGCCGAGTTCCCAGAGGATCCGGCGGGCCATCAGGTCGCCCTGCCGGGAGTGTCCGTGCGCGGTGATCCGGCCGTCCTCCTCGCGGGTGCAGCGGGGTTTGGCCACGTCGTGCAGGAGCACCGCTGCGAAGAGCCGGACGCGCTGCTCCTCGGGACGTTCACGCCAGCGCGGCGACGCGGCCAGCGCCTCGCATGCCATCCGCGTGTGCGTCTCGACGTCCCCTTCGGCGTGGTGCACCGGGTCCTGCGCGACGCCCGCCAGGTCCCGGACCCAGGGGAACGCCGCCCGGACGGGCTCCCACTCCACCCGCCAGTGCGGAGGGCGGGGGCAGAGCTCAGCGAACAGCCGCATACAGCACCTCCGGGTCGGCCAGCCCGTTCGCGACGATCGGCCGGTCCTGCCAGTGGCCTCCGGCGTCGAGGATCGCGGTGAGGAAGCTCGAGCGCACCCACTTGAACCGGCCGACGGTCCGCCCCTCGTCCTCGACCTTGAGGTAGAGCCCCTCCATCTCGTCGGAGGCGTCGGTCTCGGCCCGCACCCGCTCGGGGTCGAGCCCGGCGGCGAGCGCGGCCTCGTCGAGGGCCTCCCGCCAGCGTCCGGTCCGGCAGGTGGACGGGCCGACGAACGACGTCAGCTTCTCCAGGCCGGAGACGGGGCCCTCATGCAGTACGGGAACCGAGTGAACGGGAGTACCTGCGAGCAGCTCACGGCGCGCGGCGGTGGAGAGGAAGACGTCCTCGTCGCGGTCGTAGACGTCGAATTCGCAGAAATAGTGGGGGAGCGCGTCATAGAAGACGGTGTGCTTGGCGTACATCCACTCGCCGTACATGACGTACCGGTGGCCCAGCACCGGCCGCAGCAGGTGCGCCACGGCGGACGCCCAGGCCTTGAGCGGTGCGAACTGCTTCTCCCTGGGGCCGCCGGTCAGGTAGTGGCCGCGCGACTGCAGCCGCAGGACGCCGTCCTGGTCGAAGCTGATGCCGCAGTTGGCCCCGTCGAGCTTCTCCTCGACGACCAGGTGCCGTCCTGCCAGTTCCCGGAACGGCACCGCCGCCAGGTCGTGGTCGCCCGGCTGGAGCCGCGACCCCAGCAGATGCGGCGTACGGGGGTATTTGCGGATCATGTCTTCGTTGTACGCGGTGTCGTCCGGCCGCGTCGAATGGTTTACCGCAGCCGGGCGCGGGCCTCCATCAGTGCGAAACCCAGCAGGTTGAGGCCCTCCCAGCGGGCCGGGTCGGCGGCGCGCTCGTCGTCCGCGGCCAGCCCGACGCCCCAGACCCGGTCGAGCGGGCTCGCCTCGACCAGCACCCGGCCGCCGGTGCCCAGCAGGTACTCCCGCAGTTCGGGGTCGCCGCCGAACTTCGCCACGTTGCCCTGGACGACCAGCTCGAACCGGTGCCCGGCCCAGGTCTCCTCGTCGAAACCCCGCACCCGGCGGCCGAGCCTCTTGGCCTCGTCCGGATGCCCCGAGGCCAGGATCAGCGCCTCGGTCTCGTCGTCGCCGAACAACCGGGCCTTGCCCGCCATCATGTAGTGCTCGGCACTGCGGTAGACCTTCCCGCCGTTCGCGGGGTCGGTGAAGTCCCGCTCGAACCACTGGCTCAGCACGTGCCTGCCGCTCGGATGCGGCTTGTGCCCCCAGAAGAAGAGGTATTTCGGGACGGTGCCGGCCTCCTGCGCCTTCAGGAGGTCTTCCACGCTGCGCGGTTCCATGCCCCGCACCTTAGGAGGGGCCGAAGCCGTCCTCCTAGGGATTTTCGGGTCCGCTCAGCGCCCAGCCGGGTGAGTTGACGGTGAGGCGGACGTCCTCCGGCCGCACCTCGTCGCCGCAGTGGCGGCAGGTGAAGGCGAGGTCCAGGGAATGGCCGCAGGTGTGCGCGGCCTTGACGGGGGGCTCGTCGGCCAGCCAGCGGTCGCCCCACTCGCGCAGCATGTTGAGGATCATGCGCAGCTCGCGGCCCGACTCGGTGAGGTGGTACTCGAAGCGGGGCGGGCGGTCGGAGTAGGGGCGTCTGGTGATGACGCCCGCGGCCTCCAGGGAGCGCAGCCGGGCGGTGAGGATGTCGCGGGACGCCCCGGTGTTGCGGGCGATCTCGTCGAACCGGCGGTTGCCGAACGCGATCTCGCGGACGGCCAGCAGCGCCCAGCGCTCCCCGACGATCCGCAGCGCGTCGGCGATGGAACAGGGTCTGCCGGTGTTCATGCCTTCAAGGTTGCCATATCCAACTCACTGGGTCTACCGTGCCGCCATCAATAAGTTGGAAAATCCAACTGACTATCCTCCTCGGAAGGGACCCGCCTTGCACCCGTCCCCACCCCCCGCCGCGGCCGTCCGGTTCGGACCGGTCTTCGCCCTCGCCGCCGCCGGGGTCGCGATGTCCAACCTCGACCTGTTCATCGTGAACGTCGCGCTTCCGGTCGTCGGCGAGCACTTCGCGGACGCCCCGCTGTCCCGGCTGTCGTGGATCCTCAACGCCTACGCGGTGGTCTTCGCCGCGCTGCTCGTGCCGGCGGGCGGGCTGGCGGACCGCACCGGCGCCCGCCGCGCCTACCTGTGGGGCGTCGCGGTGTTCACCCTCGCCTCGGCGCTGGCCGCGCTCGCCCCCGGCGTGTGGACACTGATCGCGGCCCGGGTCCTGCAGGCCGCCGGAGCGGCCCTGCTCACCCCGGCCTCCCTCGGGCTGCTGCTGACCGCCGCGCCGCCCGACCGCCGGGCGGGCGCGGTCCGGGGCTGGACCGCCGTCGGCGGGGAGGCCGCCTCGCTCGGCCCGGTCGCGGGCGGGCTCCTCACCGCGCTGGACTGGCGCTGGGTCTTCCTGGTGAACCTGCCCGTCGGCCTGTTCGTCCTGCTGGCCGGCCCCCGGATCCTGCCCGCCTCGCCGCCCGCCGGCGGGCCCCGTCCGGACCTGACCGGCGCGGGCATCCTCACCGCGGCCATCGCCCTGCTGGCCCTGGGACTGGTCAAGGCCGAGGAATGGGGCTGGACCTCCGCTCCCACGCTCGGCGCGCTGGCGGCCGCGGCCGTCCTGGCAGGCTGGTTCGCGGCGAGGTCGGCCCGCCACCCCGCGCCGATCATCCCTCCGGCGCTGCTGCGCACCCCCGCCTTCGGCCCGGCCACCCTCGCGAACCTGCTGTTCGCCGCAGCCTTCGCCGCCATGCTGCTCGCCGTGGTCCTGTGGGCGCAGACCGGCTGGGGCTGGTCGGCCCTGCGCACCGGCTGGGCCATCGCCCCCGGCCCGCTGATGGTGCCGGGACTGGCCCTGGGCGCCGCACCCCTGGTCCGCAGGTTCGGCCCGGGAGCGGTCGCCGCCCTGGGCTGCGCCGTCTTCGCCGCGGGGAACCTGTGGTGGTTCGCCGCCCTGACCCCCGACCCGGCCTACCTCACCGCGTTCCTGCCCGGCATGCTGCTGACCGGCGTCGGTGTCGGCCTCACCCTGCCGACGCTGGTCGGCGCGGCGGTCTCAATCCTGCCCGCGGGTTCGTTCGCCACCGGCTCGGCCGTCGTCACCATGGCCCGGCAGGTGGGCTCGGTCCTCGGGGTGGCCGCCCTCGTCGCGGTCCTGGGCGCGGCGCCCGGCGCCGGGGACTTCGACAACGGCTGGCTGTTCGTCACCGCCGCCACCGCGGCCACCGGCGCGGCGGTCCTGACGCTCCTCGTCCGTCCGGGGAGAGGATGAACTGGAAAGGGTGCTTGCGCCCCGTCCGGCTGAGAAGATCGCCTAGACTCTTCACGGCTGTGATGCCGGAGTGCCGGGCGCTCCGCGCCCGCCGATCGGGGGATGAGCATGGGCCTGTGGAGGACCGCCGTCGCCTGGGCGCTGATCGCGCCCTTCCTGATGTGGACGGTGCTGAGGCTCTCCGGGATCGATGCCGGGTTCCGGTGGATCCAGCTGGTCTCCTTCACCCCTTATGTGGCGGGCGCGGCGTTCGCCGTACCGGTCGTGGCGCTGCTGCTGCGCCGCCGGGGTGCGGCGGCGGCCGGGCTGGCCGTCGCGGTGGTGCTCGGCGCGCTCGTCCTCCCCCGGATGCTGGGAGAGGGGCAGCCGCCGGCGAAGGGGCCGGTGCTGAGGGTGCTCAGCGCCAACGTCAGGTTCGGCCTCACCCCGCCCGACCGCGTGCTGGCCCTGGTGCGGGACCTGCGGATCGACGTCCTCTCGATCCAGGAGCTCCCCCCCGAGGCCCGCCGGGTGCTGGAGGAGAAGGGCCTCCTCGAGCTGCTCCCGCACACCGCGAACGGCACGCACGACACCACGCTGTACTCGCGCCACCCCTTCCAGACGGCTCCCGCTCCGGCGGGCGCGGTCCGGGCGGCGATGGACGTCCCCGGCGCGGACGGGCCGGTCGAGTTCGTCGCCGTGCACACCTGCGCGCCCCTGCGGCCCGGCCTCGACCGGTGCTGGCGCGCGGGCCAGACCGAACTGCCCGAGGCCACCCCCGAGGGCACGCCCCGGATCCTGGCCGGGGACTTCAACGCCACCCTCGACCACGCGAGCCTGCGCGAAACGCTCTCGACCGGCTACCGCGACGCCGCCGAGGTGCGCGGCGCCGGCCTGCGCCCCACCTGGCCCGCCGACGGCTGGTCGACCCCCGGCATCGTCATCGACCATGTCTTCGCCGACCGCAGGATCTCGGTCTTGGACTACTCGGTGCACGGCCTGCCGGGCAGCGACCACCGCGCCGTCTACGCGGAACTGCGCCTCCCCTGAGCGAAACGTGCCTGGTGAGACCCCGGATCCCGGTCCGCTCCAGGCGGTTTGCCATGATCGAGGCATGACGTTGCGTGTGGTGCTCCTCGGGTACGGGACCGGCGGTTCGATCTTCCACGCCCCGCTGATCACCTCGGTGCCGGGCATGGTCCTGACGGCCGTGGTGACCGGGAACCCGGCCCGGCAGGACGCGGTGCGGCAGCGCTACCCGGGCGTGGCGGTGCTGCCGGACCCGGCGCCGGTGTTCGACGCCCCCGCCAACTGCGACCTCGTGGTGATCACCACCCCGAACCGCACCCACGTGCCGCTGGCGACCCGGGCGCTGGAGGCCGGACTGCCCGTGGTGATCGACAAGCCGATCGCGGTGACGTCCGAGCAGGCCAGGAGGCTGGCCGAGATCGGGCCTCCGGTGTTCCCCTACCACAACCGCCGCTGGGACGGGGACTTCCGCACGCTCCAGCGGCTCATGGCCGAGGGCGTCCTCGGCGGGATCAGGCGGTTCGAGTCCAGGTTCGAACGGTGGCGGCCCCTGGTGAAGGAGTCCTGGAAGGAGTCGGCCGACCCCGCCGACGCGGGGAGCATCGTGTACGACCTCGGCACCCACCTCATCGACCAGGCGGTCTGCCTGTTCGGCCCGCCCACGCACGTCTACGCCGAACTCGACACGCGGCGGGCGGGCGCGACCGCCGCGGACGACGCGTTCCTGGCGCTGACCCACGAGAACGGCACCCGGTCCCACCTGTGGATGAGCGCGACCGCGGCCGACCTCGGACCCCGGTTCCGGGTGCTGGGGGACCGGGCCTCCTACGTCACGCACGGCATGGACGTCCAGGAGGAGATGCTGCGTGCGGGCCGCACCCCGCGCGAGCCGGGCTGGGGCCAGATGCCGCCGGAGACCTACGGGTTCCTGGGCGTCCCCGGGGCGTCCCGGCCGGTCCGCACCGACCCCGGCGCCTGGCAGGAGTTCTACGTGGGCGTGGTGAACGCGCTCGAGCACGGCGGCCCGCCTCCCGTGCCGATCGAGGACGCCGTCGCGGGACTGGAGATCATCGAGGCGGCCCTGCGTTCGGCGGCGGGGCGGTAGCGGCTTTCGGACGCCGCGTTCGGAGGACTCCCAGCTGAGCGGCCCGGGGTCGAAAAAAGGTTCGACAACGGGTCTACGGTTTGATCATGACAAAACCATCGGAAGTTCACGGCAGGACGGAAGGGAACGGGCTGGCGCTGGGCGCGGTGGTCTTCACCGTCCTGGCCTGGGCCTCGGCGTTCGTCGCGATCCGCGGCCTCGGCGACGACTTCGGGCCGGGACCCCTCACCCTCGGCAGGCTGGGCGTGGCCGTCGTCGTGCTCGGCGCGATGCTGGCGGTCCGCCGCAACTGGGTACGGCCGAACCGCCGCGAATGGACGCTGCTCCTGGTCTACGGAGTGGTGTGGTTCGGCGTCTACAACGTGGCGCTGAACGCCTCCGAACAGCGCATCGACGCCGGCACCGCCGCGATGCTCGTCAACATCGGGCCGATCCTCATCGCGCTGCTGGCCGGAACCCTCCTGAACGAGGGCTACCCCCGCTGGCTGCTCGCCGGAGCGGGGGTCGCGTTCGCCGGGGCGGCGCTGATCGGCGTGGCGACGGCGGGCGAGGACGACGCGGACCTGCTCGGCATCGCCCTCGGCGTGGTGGCCGCCGTCGCCTATGCGATCGGGGTGGTGGCGCAGAAGCCGGTGCTGCGGCGGCTTCCGGTCCTGCAGGTGACCTGGCTGGGCTGCACGATCGCCGCCGTAGCCTGCCTTCCGTACGCGCCCGCGCTGGCCGAGGAGGTCGGCCGTGCCTCAGCCGGGGCGCTCGGAGGACTGCTCTACCTCGGGCTCGTCCCCACGGCCCTGGCCTTCAGCACCTGGGGATACGCCCTGGCCCGGATGGACGCCGGGCGTCTCGGCGTCACCACCTACCTCGTCCCGCCGCTGGCCGTCGTCCTGGCCTGGGTCCTGCTGGAGGAGGTCCCCGCCCCGCTCGCCCTCGCCGGCGGCGTCGTCTGCCTGGCCGGGGTCGCCCTCTCCCGCCGCCGTTAGACCGTCCTCGTCCTCTTCGCCCTCGGCCGCGCGCCTGCGGTCCAGGATGACCGCTCCGGCGATGACCCCGATGATGGCCAGGGCGGGGACGAAGAGGGCGATCGCCTCGACGGCGGCGTGGTGGGCAAGGATCATGCGCCCGACCGTACCTCTGGACCGGCCGCCGCCACACACGGATTCCGCCGGGCCCTTTCTTCTGCGGCACGCTACGGAGATCATTCCCCCATGGGGTGGAGAAGAGTTCTGCTTTGCCTGGCGCCGCTCGTCCTGGGGAGCGCCGTCTACGCGTGGATGGCCGACTTCACGCTGCCGATCGTGCGGCTGGAGTTCGCCTGGAGCGCGCGGACGGCCGCCGAGGTGACCGAAGGAAGAGTCGACGAGTTCCGGGACGCGATCGCGGCCGACTACCCGTTCCTCATCGGCTACACGGCGACGAACGTTCTCGCCTGCGCGTGGGGATGGGGACGGCGGCCGATCGGCGTGACCGGATGCGTCCTGGCCGTCACGGCGGCGGTCTGCGACGTACTGGAGAACCTGTCGTTGCGGGCAGGCCTCGAGCACATGGACGACGCCTGGTTCGAGCGGGCGGCGGTGGCCGCCGGAGTGAAGTTCACCCTGTTGAGCGTCGCGATCGTCATCGCGGTGGCGGGAATGGTGAGGCTCGCACGCGGGACCGCCCCGTCGCCTGACGGCCCCGCCCGACGGCAGGAGCCGTCGACGCCCTGAGCCGCTAGCGGGCATCCGCTCCGAATGGTCGGCATTGCGACGCCCTCGGCATTCCGGTGTCGTCCGGGTCGCCCCTCGACAGGTGGCGGCAGGGCGGCGCGCGGTCTGCCGACGGACAGGAGAGCCGGGCCCTTCGGGGGCGGATGGCCGATACCGATTCCGCCCCCTGCGGATGTCAGGCGCGCTTGTAATAGTGCACGGAGGCGATGGTGGTCCTGGGCCCGTCGGCCTCCAGCACGAGCTTCAGGGTCTTGGACGTGCAGGTGTACTGGCCGAAGGTCGGGATGAACCGGTCGTCCAGTCCGGCCCGGTAAATCTTGGCGAGCTTGGCCGTGCCCGTGGACTGGCCGCCGAGGAAACTGGAGATGGTCGCGCCGCCGGTGGCGGTCTTGGGCTTGAGGGACAGGCTGCCCGTCTTCTTCTTCCCGGTGAGGGAGGACTTGAAGGTCAGCTTCTTCTTGAAGACGTCGGTCACGGTGTAGGGGTCGCCTTCCACGACGCCCTTGGTGACGACCTTCTTGGCGCGGGAGAAGTCGTAGGAGGCCGACTTCTTGGTGATGGTCAGCCGGGTGCCCTCACCGCCCTTGGCCTTGGCGGTGACCTCTTCGATGTGGCTCTTCATCGTGTACTTGGTGAGCTTCCAGGTGCCGACGGCGCAGGGACCGCCCGCTGCGGAGGCCGGCGCCGGAACGGCGAAGGCCAGGCCGGCGGTCAGGACGGCGGCCGAAAGCAGGCGGAAAGGGGTGGTGGACAAGTCGGTACTCCTTCGAAGCGACCAGCGGCGGGGGCACTGGTCTTTCAGATGACCGCCAGAGGCAAGAAGATCGGACGACTTTGGACCAGTTCGCAGTGGCGCACGGTCAGGCGGCGGCCGCCTGGAAGTCGGGTGATGCCTTGCCGAGTTTGACGGCTTCGCCCTGGGAAGCACCCCGCGTGCGCGGGGCCGACCCCTTGGACTCGTCCAGGGCGGCACGGAGGTCCGAAGCATCCCCGCGTGCGCGGGGCCGACTTGTGGCGTCGCATATCCCCCGCGCTGACCGTGGAAGCATCCCCGCGCGGGGATGCTTCTTGCACGGCACACGGCGGCCGTCCAGGCATCCCGTCGGCCCCGCGCACGCGGGGATGCTTCGCCCAGGACGGTCACCTCCGGCTTGTCCTGCAGGTCGGCTCCGCGCACGCGGGGATGCTTCCGTTTCCGGATACCAGCAGCTCATCACCGACGGTGTCGGGGATGCTTCGTAGTCGACGGTCGGGCGGATGATGTCCTTCCGTCCTGGTCCGCGATGAAGGAGGCCTTGCGTAGAAGGAAGTCTGTGTTGTCGGCGATGAGGCTCCGCACCGCACCGGATCCTCATACCTCGAGTCCGGCGGTCGTCCATGCCGGCGTTCTGGGACGTCGGCACGTCGTTGTCGACGCAATGCCGGCATCCGTCGTTGGCTCAGGTGGTGATGTCGTTCCAGTGGTCCCAGACGATGTCGACTTGGGTGTAGGTCTCATCGAAGGCGAGGATGAATTCGTCTCGGCACCAGACGGTCGTGCCGTTGCCGTCCGCGTTCGGAAGGAAGGCGGACACCCGCACCGTGCGGTCGTCCGGATGGACCTTGATCCAGGAGTCGTCGGGCCATCCGGGCAGCGGCGTTTTGGGGCTCGACAGCCAGTCGACGGGGCTGGCCGGGCGAAGCCGTCTCGTGGAGGATCCCCGGTTGCCGACGATCGTCTCGGTCTCGGTGAGCGTCATCTCCACCGGGCGGCCGTCCACGGTGATCCTGAAAGCCCGGGAGCGCTCCTTCACCTCGAAGGAGACCAGGCGGCGCTCCAGGACGGCCTGCGGCCGGTAGTGCACCTGGTGGAAGGGCCAGGCTTCGGCGAGCCAGGACGAGACCTCGATGTGCAGAAGCTCGTCGAGGTCGGCGTGGTCGCTCGAGACCCACGACTTCACCCTGGCGGTCCGTTCGAAGTACGGCTTGGGGTCGATGTAGACGCAGCCGATGACCTGACCGTGCCGTAGGACCGTGTAGGCGAACCGGCTGCGCTCGGAGAACTCCCGTGCATGCTGTTCCAGGTCGGCCAGGTTCTCGTCCAGGCTCATCCCGCCGACCGGAGGCCACGCGCCGTCGCGGAACCCGGGCAGGGTCCGGATGAACGCAATGCTCGACGTCCACGCGGCGTGATCCGACTCGTTGTGCCCGCTTCCCAGCGGCTCGAGCCGGAACTCCGGCCGGTCGAGACAAAGGGGGACCTCGAAGTCGGGCGGAACGAAAGCCATGCTCCCAACCTAACGGCCGAAATGAGCGGCGCGGGGGCTGTGTTCCGGAGCGCCGTTCGGCGGGTCAGCCTTCCACGCGGGCCGTTGCGGTCATGGCGGTCTGGCCGTCGTTGCGGACCATCTTCAAGGCGAGTTCTCCTTCCTCGCCTGAGGGAGCTCCCACGAGGGTGAACGGGACGTTCGCGAAGAGGGGGGCGGTGGCGCGGAAGGAGAACGAGGTCAGTTCCCGGCCGGTGTGGGCGCGGACGGACTCGGCGAGGGTGATCGCGGAGAGGGGGCCGTGGACGACCAGGGCGGGGTAGCCCTCCGCCTCGGTGGCGTAGGCGGGGTCGTAGTGGATGCGGTGGGAGTTGAAGGTGATCGCCGAGAAGCGGAACAGGTCGACGGGAGTGCGTACGAGTTCCTCGGACCAGCCGTGCTCGGGAGCGGGCTCGTGATGGGTGCCCTCGGGGAGGGGGACGGGGGTGCCCTGGGCGCGGTAGACGAGGTCCTGCTCCTCGACGAGGAGGGTCTCGCCGTCGTGGGTGAGGCGGTGCTCGACGGTGACCACCAGCAGGTCGCCTGAGCGGGCCTGCTTGCGGTCGGCGCGCAGGATCGAGGACGTGCGGACCGGGCGGGAGCCGACGACCAGGCCGCCGAGGACGCGGACACGACCGCCCGCCCACATGCGGCGGGGGAGGCCCTCGGTGGGGCCGCCCGGGGGGATGCGCGGGTGGCCGTCGGGGCCCAGGTCGCGGGTGGGGGCCTCGGGGGTGCCGAAGGCCCAGTGCCACAGCACCGGCAGGACGTCGCCGTCCCGGAGGGTCGCGGGGTTGTCGAGCACGGCGGCGACCTTGCGGGCGTGCTCGGCGTGCAGGGGCAGCTCGGTGACTTCGGCGATGCCGAGGTCGGTCGGCTTGAGGTCCGTCATGCCGGTGGTCCTCCCGTCAGGCGCCCGGGCGGGCGCGCAGGTCGTTCTTCAGGACCTTGCCCGCCGCGTTCACCGGCAGCGCGTCCACCACGTGCACCCGGCGGGGCACCTTGTAGTTGGCCATGTTCCGCCGGGCCCAGGCGATCAGCTCGTCCGCGTCCAGGGTGGCACCCCGCCTCGCGACGACGAACGCCGCCCCCACCTCGCCCATGCGCTCGTCGGGGACGCCGATGACGGCGCTCTGCGCGACGGACGGGTGGGAGTCCAGGATCTTCTCGATCTCGGCGGGGTAGGCGTTGAATCCGCCGACGATGAACATGTCCTTGATGCGGTCGGTGATGCGGATCCGGCCGTTCTCGTCGATCACGCCGATATCGCCGGTGTGGAGCCAGCCGTCGGAGTCGACGGTGGCGGCCGTCTCCTCCTCGTCGCCGAAGTAGCCCTTCATCACGGTGTAACCGCGCACCAGGATCTCGCCCTCGACGCCCGTCGGAGTGGGCAGGCCCTTGGCGTCTACGGTGACGACCTCCAGGCCGGGCAGGGGGCGGCCTGCCGTGGAGGTGATGATCTCCGGCGGGTCGTCGTAGCGGCACATGGAGACGATCGCGCAGGACTCGGTGAGGCCGTAGCCGGTCACGATGTGGGAGAAGCCGAGCTCCTCCTTGATGCGTTCGAGGATCGAGGGCGGGACGTTCGCCGCGCCCGTCACGGCCAGCCGCAGCCCGGAGACGCCGTCCGAGCTGAAGTCGGGGTGCTCCAGCATCGTCTGGTAGAGCGTCGGCGTGCCGGGCAGGACCGTCACCCGCTCTTCGCGCACCACCTTCAGGACGTGCGGGACGTCCAGGGTGCGCTCCGGCAGGATCGTCGCGCCGACGATGAGTGAGGCCAGCCAGCCGGCCTTGTAGCCGAACCCGTGGAAGAACGGGTTCACGACGAGGTAGCGGTCGCCTTCCCGCAGCCCGACGACCGCGGCCCACACCGCGTAGGCGCGCAGCGTCTGGGCGTGGGTGCACATCGCGCCCTTGGGGTTGCCGGTCGTACCCGAGGTGAACAGCATGTCCGACAGGTCGTCTGGACTGATCTCGGCGGCCCTTACGCGCACCGTCTCCTCGGTGACGGACGATCCGGAAGCCACGAAATCGTCCCAGGAGGTGTGCCGGCCGGCCTGCCCGAAGAGGACGACGACCTTCTCCAAGCCGGGAAGCGCGGCGTAAGGGCGGCCTTCTCCCGCGCCGCCGATGGCCTCCTCGAGTGAGGCGGGATAGTCGCGTCCGAGGAACTCGTCGATGACGCACAGGATCCGGGCCTGGCTCTTGTCCAGGATGTAGGCGGCCTCGTTGCCCTGGAACCGGGTGTTGAGCGGCACGAGCACGCCCCCGGCGCGTTGGAGGCCGAGCGCGGCGACGATCCAGCGGGCGGTGTTGGGCGACCAGACCGCCACCCGGTCGCCCCGCTCCAGCCCGGCCGCGAGGAAGGCCGCGGCGGCTTCGGTCACGGCGGTCTCGAGCTCGGCGTAGGTGATCCGGACGTCGCCGTCGACGATCGCCTCGGTGTCGCCGAGGCGGTTCGCGGCTTCGGTGAGCAGAGTGCTGGTGGTTCCCCAGCGCAGGTCTCCGCGCGGGTCGACGAAGTCGTCCGTGGGGGTGGTGGTCACCTGGGTCCTCCGGGAAACGGGGCCGCGAGTGCGGACGGGGGAGACATCGGGCGGTATGTTCAATAACATATACATTCTGCAATGAGGGTGCGGTGGGTTCAAGGCCGCCGCCCGTGATGACGTCAGCCCAAGGAGGCGGGACCGTGGCCCGATTGCTCGAGGACAAGATCGCCATCGTGACGGGAGCCGCGCACGGCATCGGCCGCGGGCACGCGCTGGAACTGGCGAAGCACGGGGCCAAGGTCGTCGTCGCCGACCTCGGCACCAGCGTCCAGGGCGAGGGCAGGGGGAACGACGCGGACGAGGTCGCCGAACTGATCGCCAAGCGCGGCGGCACCGCCATCGCGGACTTCGCCGACATCGCCGACGAGGAGCAGGCGAAGGCGCTGGTCGAGCGGACCGTCGCGGAGTTCGGGCGCCTCGACATCGTGGTGAACAACGCGGGCATCGGCCGCGACAAGGTCATCTGGAACATGACGCCGGACGACTTCGACGCCGTCATGCGCGTCCACGTGCGCGGCACCTGGCTGATGACCCACCTGGCCGCACAGCACTGGCGCGCCCGCTACCAGGCGGGGGAGCGCTTCACCGGCCGCGTCGTCAACACCACCTCGGGCGCGGGCCTGTCCGGCAACTTCGGCCAGTCGAACTACGCGACGGCCAAGGCCGCGATCGTCGGGCTGACGCTGACCACCAGCTTGGAGCTGGCCCGGTTCGGCGTCACCGTCAACGCCGTCGGGCCCGGCGGCATGACCCGGCTGACCGCGACCATGGGCAAGGACCTCAAGGCCTTCGAGCCCGACGAACTCGGCGAGGACGAGTACCACCCGATGGACCC
Organism: Actinocorallia aurantiaca; assembly: GCF_039533685.1. Lineage (NCBI taxonomy): Bacteria > Bacillati > Actinomycetota > Actinomycetes > Streptosporangiales > Thermomonosporaceae > Actinocorallia > Actinocorallia aurantiaca. The sequence goes on from NZ_BAAATZ010000019.1 coordinate 192,888, forward strand.
GGCGGGCAGCTCCCCGCTGGTCGCCTGGCTCGCCAGCGACGAGGCCCAGCACGTCAGCGGCCAGGTCATCCGCGCCATCCACGACAAGATCCACCTGATGGGCGGCTGGACCGAGGACGCCACGATCTCGGCCGGCGAGAAGAAATGGGACGCCACGAGGCTCGGGGCGATCCTGGCCACCGACGTCTTCCGCACCCGGGCGCCCGGACTGCGCTGACCACGTCGAAGGAGAACAAGTGGAGCTGCAGGACACTCCCGAACTGGCGGCGTTCCGCGCCGAGGCCCGCACCTGGCTGGCCGGGCACGCGCCCCCCTTCTCCGGCAGGGTGAAGCACCGGCTGCATTTCGAGTCCGCCGAGTCCGCCGAGGCGTACGAGGAGGCCGAGCGCGCCAGCCTGGAGGCGGCCAAGGCCTGGCAGGCCACGCTGCGGGCCGGAGGCTGGGCCGCGATCGCCTGGCCCGAGGCGTTCGGCGGACGAGGCGGCACACCCGGCCAGGAGGCCGTCTTCGCCGAGGAGTGCGAGCGGTTCGACGTCTCCGTCGGGCCGCTGATGATAGGCCTGAAGATGGTCGGGCCGACGCTGATGCGGCACGGCACGTCCGCACAGTGCGCCGAGCACCTGCCGCCACTGCTGAACGGCGAACGCGTCTGGTGCCAGCTCTACAGCGAGCCCGGCGCGGGCTCCGACCTGGCATCGCTGCGAACGCGCGCAGTCCGGGACGAGGCCACCGGCGACTGGATCGTCACCGGCCAGAAGGTGTGGACGTCCTCCGCCCAGGTCGCCGACTGGGCGATCCTGCTGGCCCGCACGAACATCGACTTGCCCAAGCACCAGGGCATCACCTACTTCCTCGTCGACATGCGCACCCCCGGCATCGAGGTGCGGCCGCTGCGCCAGATGAACGGCTCCTACCACTTCAACGAGGTGTTCCTCGACGAGGTGCGGGTTCCGGCGGGCAACGTCGTCGGCGAGGTGGACGCGGGCTGGAAGGTCGTGCACACCACGCTCGCCGCCGAACGCGCCATGATCGGCGGGGGCGGCGGCGAACGCGCGCGGGCCCTGGTGGAACTGGCCCGCTCCCGCGGCCGGATCGACGATCCGGTGGTCCGGCAGCACATCGCCGAGGTCTTCACCCTGGACGAGATCCTGCGCTTCCTCGGCCTGCGCATGCGGGCGGCGATCACCAGGGGAGTGCCGCCCGGTCCCGAGGCTTCGATCATGAAGCTGCTGGTGGCCAGGCGCGCCCACCGCGCCGCCGAGACCGCCCTGGCGATCGAAGGCCCCCACGGGCTGCTGGTCGGGGAGGCGACGGCCGGGCACGGGTCGGGGCAGCAGCAGCTGCTCAGCGCCCAGGGTCTGCGGATCGGCGGCGGCACCGACTTCATCCAGCTCAACGCCATCGCCGAACGCATCCTCGGCCTTCCCCGGCAGCGGCATCCGGACAAGGATGTGCCGTTCAGGATGACGACCGCCCAGCGAGACGGGAGCGAATGAGCCATGGCCATTCCCCACGACCAGCCCATCGTCGACACGATGATCGGGTTCCCCATGAGGGACCCGAAGGCGACCTACGGGTTCATCACCAAGCAGACGAAGGACGCCGAGTCCGGCAAGCTGAAGATGCCCGCCGGCTACATGTTCAAGGACGTGCCCGACCAGGCCGATGAGCCGGAGCACCCCGACCCGATCGCCGTCACCCTCGGCCAGATGGACGCCCATGGCGTCTCCACCGGCCTGGTCGGCGTGCGCAGCGAGGACGGCAAGCGGGCGGTCACCGAATTCCCCGACCGGTTCGCCGGCTGCCTCTCGGTGGACCCGAACAAGGGCATGGACGCCATCCGGGAGATCGTCTCGGCGCACGCCGAATTCGGCATCAAGGCCGTCGACGTCTTTCCCGCGGGGACGCACCCGCAGGTCGCCATCAACGACAAGAAGATGTACCCCGTCTACGCCAAATGCGTGGAGTTGGGCCTGCCCGTCTTCGTCTGCGCCGGAATCCCCGGTCCCCGGGTGCCTTTCGAACCGCAGAAGGTCGAATACATCGACGAGGTGATGTTCGACTTCCCGGAACTGGTGATGGTCACCCGCCACGGCTGCGAACCCTGGGTCGACCTGGCCGTGAAACTCATGCTCAAGTGGCCGAACCTGTACTACTCGACGAGCGCCTTCGCGCCGAAGTACTACCCCCGGGAAATCATCGACTACGCCAATTCCCGGGGCGCGGAGAAGGTCATCTACGCGGGTTACTACCCGATGGGCCTGAGCCTGGAACGCATCATGAAGGAACTGCCGAACGTCCCCCTCAAGGACGACGTGTGGCCGAAGTTCCTGCACGACAACGCCAAACGCGTACTGAAACTCACATAGCAGGGATCTCTTTCTCCCACCCCCGGAGGATCTCGTGACCGAAACCGTCCCGGGCCGTTCGGCCTCCCCTTCCACCCTGCGCTGGACCGCCGACCGGTCGCTGAGCGAGGACATGCGGAGCCTGCTGTGCGGCCCGGGCGGGCCGTTCGAGCGGACGACCGAGGAAGTGCTCGGCACGCCCGTCGAGGTCTTCGTCCAGCGCGCCCCGCACCTGCCCGCGGTGCTCGCCGGAGCGGCCGAGCGCAGTCCCGACACCGAGTACTGCGTCTTCGACGGCCCCGAACCCGAGACGCTCACCTACGGCGAGGCCCGCTCCCTCGCCGCCGCCTACGCCGAGGTCCTGGCGTCCCGGTACTGCGTCGGCAAGGGGGACAGGGTCGCCGTCGCGGCCCCCAACGGCAGGGAATACCTCCTGACGTTCTGGGCGACCCTCTCGCTCGGCGCCGTCATGGTCGGCCTCAACGGCTGGTGGGCCCCTGCCGAACTCGACCACGGCATCGCCCTGACCGCACCGTCAGCCGTCTTCGGCCTGGGCCGCCCGCTGGAACGCCTCGGCCAGACGGAGTTCGCCGCCAAGGGCGGGTCCCTCGTCTCCCTGAAGGACCTGCACGAGGCCGCCCTCGCCGTCCACGACCCGGCCCGCGGCCTGCCGGACGTCGAGATCGCCGAGGACGACCCGGCCGCCGTCCTGTTCACCAGCGGGACCACGAACCTGCCCAAAGGCGCGACGCTCTCCCACCGCAACTTCGTGCACTTCGGCCTGTTCGGCGGACTCGGCGGTGCCGTCGTGGTCGTCAACGGCGGCGGAAGGTACCGCCAGATCCCGCCGGACGTGCAGCGGACGTCGATCTGCTCGAACCCGTTCTTCCACGTCTCCGGCGTGGGCCCCGCCCTGGTCATCGCCCCGTCGTTCGGCTCCCGCCTCGTCTTCCCCGAGCCGGGGCGCTGGGACGCCGAACGCGCCCTGAGGCTGACCGACAAGTACAAGCTCACCCAATGGCACGGCGTCCCGACGCACTTCTGGAAGATGCTCACCCATCCCGACTTCGAGAAGTACAGCACCGGGCAGGTCGCCGTCATCGGCAGCGGCGGCTCGACGTTCGCCCCCGAACTGCTGCGCCTCTTCGAGGAGAAGATGCCCGGCGTCCAGATCACCAACGGCTACGGCATGACCGAGACGACCGGCGGCGGCACCTTCCTCAACGGCCCCGAGATGGACGGCCACCCCGCGTCCGTCGGCGCGCCCGCCCCCACCATGGAGGTCCAGGTCCGCGACCCCGACGGCGTCCCCGCGGCCGAGAACGAGGTAGGCGAGATCCACATCCGCGGCGCCGGCGTCTTCCTCGGCTACTGGAACAACCCCGAAGCCACCGCCGAGGCCTTCGCCGAGGACCGCTGGTACCGCACCGGCGACTACGGCCGCGTCATCGACGGCGTCCTCTACCTCGAAAGCCGCATGCGCGACCTCATCATCCGCGGCGGCGAGAACATCTACCCCATAGAGATCGAGTACCGCCTCGTCGAACACCCGTCGATCGCCGACGCCGCCGTCATCGGCGTCCCCGACCGGATCCTCGGCCAGCAGGTCAAGGCCTTCGTCGTCCTGGAACCCGGCGCGGAGCCCCCGTCCGAGGACGACCTGCGCGCCTGGACCGCCGAGAGGCTCGCCTCCTTCAAGGTCCCCGCCTTCATCGAGTTCCGCGACGCCCTGCCCTACAACGAGACCGGCAAGGTCCTCAAACGCCACCTCGAAGAGGAGCCCGGCACTCCCTGAAGACGGCGTCGCCGCACCGGTGAGGCCGGGTTCCCGCTTCGGCGGATCATTCTCGGCCGTGCCGGGCCACCAGTGCGTCGAGGAGGCCGGGGAAGACTTCGTCGATCTCGTCGCGGCGCAGTGCGTTCATGCGGGAGGTGCCGACGTAGTACTGGCGGATGAGGCCGGCCTCGCGGAGCACGTGGAAGTGGTGGGTGGCGGTGGATTTGCTGACCGGCAGGTCGATCGTGCCGCAGGCGAGGTCCTGGCGGGCGGCGTACAGTTCGCCGACGATCTGGCGGCGTACGGGGTCGACCAGAGCATCGAGCACCTGCTGAAGGCTGATTGTGTGAATGTCCGGATGGTCCGGGACGCGCTCGCCCTGGCTCTTCCGCCGCGTTGCCGTCATCGACCGTCGACCTCCTGCCCGTGCCCTGTGACGCCCGTCAAAGTACCATGAGCATCAAAGTTTGACAGTGATCGTACTTTGGGTTTGGGTGGGGCGCGGCGGTGCGGTCGTGTCGCCGTCATCTGTCGAAGGGTGATCCGTGATGGCCAAGACGGTGCGATTCCATGAGTACGGCGGGCCGGAGGTGCTGCGGCTGGAGGACGTGGAGGTCGGTGAACCCGGTCCCGGCGAACTGTCGATCCGAGTGGACGCGATCGGCCTCAACCGCGCCGAGGTGCTGTTTCGCAGCGGCCACTACATCGAGCCGGTCAAGGAGTTCCCCGCCGGGCTCGGCGCTGAGGCGGCAGGAGTGGTCGAGGCGGTCGGCGCGCGCGTGACGGGGTTCGAGGTCGGCCGGCCGGTCAGCGTGGTGCCCGCGTTCTCGATGAACGACTACTCCGTCTACGCCGAGCGTGCGATCGTTCCCGCGGCCGCGGTCGTGCACCGCCCTGACGGGCTCGGTGCGGTCGAGGGCGCCGCGGTGTGGATGCCCTACGTGACGGCGTACGGGGCGCTGGTCGAGGTCGGCGGGATGAGGGCCGGGGACACGGTCGTGCTCACCGCCGCCTCCAGCAGCGTCGGCCTGGCCGCGATCCAGCTCGCCCGACGCGTCGGCGCGGTGCCCGTCGCCACCACGCGGAGCCGCGTCAAGAAGGACGCGCTGCTCGAGGCGGGGGCGGCCGAAGTGATCGTCACGGACGAGGAGAACGTGGCCGACCGCGTGCTCGCCCTGACCGCGGGCAGGGGCGCCGAATTCGTCTTCGACGCCGTCGCAGGCCCCGGTGTCGTGGACCTGGCCAAGGCGGTCGCCTCCGGCGGCACGCTCTTCCTGTACGGGGCGGTGAGCGGCCAGGAGACTCCCTACCCGGGATTCGACCTCGGTATGCCCGCACTGAACATACGCACCTACACCATGCACGAGACGACCAGGGATCCGGAGCGCCTTCGCCGGGCAGAGGCGTTCGTCTCCTCCGGCCTGCGCACCGGCGCCTTCCAGCCCACCGTGGACCGCACCTTTAACCTGGACGAGATCGTCGCGGCGCACCGCTACATGGAGGCGGGCACCCAGATGGGCAAGATCGTCGTCACCGTCGACCACTGACCGCCGTCCGCGCCCGCCGGCCTCGGGAAATCCAGTGGACATGACCGGCCGAGTACTCCTAACTTCGCTTCCAGGTTCGAGTCCGCGTTTCGAGGAGTGTGTTCGATGAGGGTCCGGGCAGCTGCGGTCGGTTTTTCCCGGCCGTCCTTCAGGAACGTCATGACCTCATCGGACGTAAGGAACCCCACGAGTGGATCTTCCACGTAGCTTCACCATTCGCGAGAGCAGCCACCGCATCCACAACCCGTTCACCAGCGAGAAGCTGGCCGCCCTCGGGCAGGCGCTGGACCTGGCGCCGGGGACGCGGGCCCTCGATCTGGCGAGCGGTTCGGGCGAGATGCTATGCACCTGGGCGCGCGACCACCGGATCACCGGGACCGGAGTGGACATCAGTACCGAGTTCACCGCCGAGGCCCGTGCCCGCGCGGTCGAGCTCGGTGTCGACGGCCAGGTGGTCTTTCTCCACGGCGACGCCGCGGGATACGTCGCCGCCGAACCCGTCGACCTCGCCGCGTGCGTCGGCGCGACGTGGATCGGCGGCGGGGTGGCCGGCACGGTCGAGCTGCTGCAGAGCAGCCTCCGGCCCGGCGGCATGATGCTGATAGGCCATCCGTACTGGCGCCGGGATCCTCCGGACCAGGAAACCGTCGAAGCCTGCTACGCCGGGATCAGGAGCGATTTCCTGCCCCTTCCCGAGCTCATCGGGCAGTTCGGTGAACTGGGCTACGACATCGTCGAGATGATGCTCGCGGACCAGGACAGTTGGGACCGGTACAAGGCGGCGCAATGGCTCAACATCCGCCGCTGGCTGGACCGGAACCCCTATGACGAGCTGGCCGCCGAGCTGCGCGCGGAACTCTCCGCGGAGCCCGCTCGCTACACCCGGTACGAACGGGAGTACCTCGGCTGGGGAGTGTTCGCCCTGATGCGTCGCTGACGGCCGCATCCCGTGGACCGGCCAGGCCGTCCGTCCTGAAGACGTCTGGCCGGTCCACCGTGGTCGGTTCTCGATTCGGCGTAGGTCCGATAAGCCGGTCGAGGCGGCCTCCTGCGCCTCGAACAGTTCGTCGCCGTGCTCTGCGACCCATCGGGCCAACGCGGCCATGGGTCCGTCCACGAGACTCCGCCCGAGGCCGGTGAGCCGGTAGTCGACGCGGGGCGGCGCCTGGGCGTACCCGCGCCGCTCCACGAGCCCGTTCGCGACCAGCCGCCGCAGTGTCTCGGTGAGCACCTTGTCGCTCATCCCCCCGATCGCCGAACGCAGCTCGTGCCTGCGGCGCTGCCCCTGCCGGAGCGCGGCCAGCACGACCGGATCCCACGTGTGCGCGAACAGCTCCGTCGCCGCCCGCAACCGGCAGTCCGCCACCAGCTCATGACACTCACTCACCGGCCCATGCTCGCATCTCGTCGCGCACCGATCGGTGCGTATCGCTTTGCCTACCGTTCCCCCATGAACATCGGAATCCTGGGAACCGGAAACCTGGCCGAGGCTCTCGGCGCCGCCTGGACGCACGCCGGACACGAGGTGACGATCGCGGGACGGTCGTCCGCCAAGGCGAAGGAGGTCGCAGACCGCCTGGGCGCGAGAGCACGCGCCGCCACTCCCCGCGAAGCGGCCACCGGACGGGACGCGGTGCTGCTCGCCGTGACCTGGACGGGCGCCGCGGACATCCTGCACAGCGCCGGAGCGTCCGAAGGCATCCTCGAAGGGACACCGCTCATCGACCCCACGAACGCCGTGGAGCACGGCGTGGGCGTCCTGCTGACGGGCGCCGACTCGATGGCCGAACGCATCGCCGCCCTCGCCCCGGGCGCCCGCGTCGTCAAGGCCCTCCACCTGTTCCCCTCCGCGCAATGGACGGCTCCCGCCGACCCGGCCCGGCCCCCGGTGACCGTCGCGATGTGCGGCGACGACCCGTCCGCGCTGAAGACGGTCGGCGATCTGGTCCGTGACCTGGGCGGCGTCCCCGCGGTGCTGGGCCCCCTGACCCGCGCCCGCCAACTGGAGGAGGCGGCGGGTTTCGTCATCGGCCTGGCCTTCTCCGGCGTCGACCCGAACTCCGCGATCCCTCGAGTCGAATGACACCGCGACCATGAGTGGAATGCAGCCGCCGACCCGTGGTTCCCTCCTGGAGTCCGGGAGCACGTAGGCATCCGAAAGGTAAGGAACATATGCGCTTCGCCTCGGGGACGACTTCGAACGGCGTCTCGGAACGTCTCTTCGACATCGATGGCATTCCGGGCGTGCTCTGGTCGCCCGCCGAGGCCACCGGTGGCCGTCCTCTGGTGCTGCTGGGCCACGGCGGCGGCCAGCACAAGAAGGCCTCCGGCCTCGTGGCGAGGGCCCGTCACTACGTGAGTTCGTGCGGCTTCGCAGTGGCGGCCCTCGACGCGCCCGGACACGGCGACCGTCCGAGGACCGAGCAGGACGAACGGTTCGCCGCGGGTATCAGGGAAAGGGCGGCGGGCAAGCCGGTCGGCTCTCTCATCGCCGACTACAACACCTCGCTGGCGGTGCGGGCCGTTCCCGAGTGGCGCGCGGCCCTGGACTCCCTTCAGGGACTCGACGACATCGGCACGGGCGGGCCGGTGGGCTTCTGGGGAGTGTCGATGGGCAGCGCGATCGGCGTGCCGCTCGCCGTGGCCGAACCGAGGATCATCGCCGCCGTCTTCGGCCTCACAGGCCGTGAAGCACTGGTCGAAGCGGCGGCCCGGATCACCATCCCGGTTCAGTTCCTGCTGCAGTGGGACGACGAACTGGTGCCGCGCGAATCCGGCCTCGCGCTCTTCGACGCCTTCGCCTCCCGCGAGAAGGCGCTCCATGCCAACCCCGGACGCCACGTGGGCGTGCCCGCATTCGAACTGGAGAGCTCACAGCGCTTCTTCGTCCGCCACCTTCTCGAGAGGGAATCCGGTCCCGTCTGAGAGCTGGAGGCGGCTTCAGCTCAGGTGGGCGAGTCGCGGCCAGAGTTCCCGCCAGGGGGCTCGGGGGCCGCGGCAGATCCAGACGGCCGCGCCCTGCTCCTCGTTGTCGAGGCCGACGCCGTTGTCGACGCGGCCGGCGACGGTGACGTCCGTCCAGAAGCGGAGCAGGCCGGACGCGCTCTCCGCGCCCACGAAGATGACCGGGCCTCCGGTGTCCGGGGGGTGCCCGAAGTACCGGTAGCCGTTGTGGCCGCTGTAGGCGCGGGGCAGGCCGAGGGCGGGGCCGTAGCGGTCGATCGCCCCGGCCTCGCCGTAGTTGACCGTCATGATGACGGCTCGGGAACGCTCGTCCTCGGGCAGCGAGCGGTGCACTCGGGCCACCTCGGCGACGAGCCGGGGCCAGCCGACGGTCTCGGCCGCGTCCGCGTTGATGTACGGCTGCGGGGTGCGGGCCAGCAGGTCGACCGGGTACACGGGCAGGGTGGTCAGGACGGTGGTGATGCCGGTGATGGCGTATGCCGGGACGGAGACCGCCCATCCCGTGCCGCGCGGGGCTCCCTGGCGTTCGATCTCGACGGCGCCCGCCGCCCACAGGGCCGCCCACAGGCCCGCCAGGTAGTACGGCTTTCCGGCGGTGACCAGGAAGACGAGCGCCAGCAGCAGGTACGTCCAGCCGAGGAAGCGGACGCGTGCGAGGTCGGGTGAGCGGAACAGCCGCCACAGACCGTGGATCCACAGCCAGGACAGCACCACGCCGGTGAGGACGAGCTGGAACGGCAGGAAGCCGGGACGCCCGCCGAAATCCGCCTCGGCGGCGATCTGGTCGGACATCTCCAGTTGCGGCCATCCGTGCCGGGCCTGCCAGAACAGTCCGGGAAGGGCCGCGAGCACGGCGACGGCGGCGCCGGTGAATGTGGCCGGGCGGCGCAGGAAGTCCCGGGGCCCGCTGATCAGCAGCCCGGCCACGAGCGCGGCGGCCAGGAAGACGACCAGGTATTTGACGTTCAGCGCGACGGCCGCCACGATCCCGGCGGCGAGCGGCGACCACCCGTCGCGGATGCGCGTCCACCGGACCACCAGCCACACCAGCGCGGTGGAGGCGAACACGTCGAAGGTGGCCGTGGAGAAGAGGTGCCCGACGGCGACGATGAAAGGGCACACCGCGTACGCCCCGGCGGTGAGGAGCTGGGCGCGCCGGCCTCCGCCCAGTTCCCGGGCGGTCAGCGCGGCGAGCACCACGCCCGCCGCGGTCAGCAGGGCGGACGGGGTTCGCAGCAGGACCAGCGAGTCACCGAACAGCCCGGTGATCGCGCGGGCGACCAGCGGAACCAGTGCAGGCTGGTCGGGGTATCCCCAGTCCAAGTGTCGGCCGGCGGCCCGGAAGTACAGCTCGTCGCGGTGGTACCCGTACCGGGCGGAGAGGATCAGCAGCACCGTGCCCAGCACGGCGGCCATCGCCAGGACGGGCCGCCACACGACCGGCGGCACGCCGGGCTCCCGCTCCTGCGGACCAGCGGGCTCCGGCATGTGCGTACCTTATGTCGCTGATAACCGGCCTGTGAGGCGCCTGTCCGAACCCGGACGGCGGCTGGCCGTCCCGTGCTCGGAGCGGTCAGCCGGACCATCTGTGATGGGCGCGGTGCCTGATCACGGCGATCAGTTCGTCGAAGCCCAGGCCGTCGGGGGCGACGTCCCCGTCCCGAATCGCCGACAGCGTCCTGCCCCAGCGCCTTCCGCGTTGAATCACCTTGACGGTGCGCCGGGGTTGAGCGGTCACTACGACCTCCTGGACCTCGCTCCAGGGGATGAAGACCTCCGGGGCGAAGGGGCGCAGGTCGCGGATGCCGTCCATGGCGACGATGGTGCGGCTCCGCACGGTCATCGCCACCAGGAAGGCGATCGCCGCCGCGAGAGCGAGCGCGATCGAGAGCAGCCGCCCTGACGCGAGGTACACGCCATAACCGCCGGCTGCCACGCCCATCACACTGAAGCCCGCCAAAAGGGGCAGGATGGGGGTCCAAGTCAGGCGCCGCTCGATGGTCGGCGCGGCGGTGGCCGGAAAATCCTCCGTCATATCCGGAAGGCTACCGATCTGTCGCTGGGGCCGTCGGCCTGTTCTTTCTGAGACGGTGGGTTCAAGACCTTCAAGAGCGAGAAGCCGGCCCGGGAAATTCAGTGGCTCGGGGCGCGGCCCCGGACGAGCGGGAGGAACACCTCGTCCACGATCTCGGCCAGCACCGTGTCGGGGGCCGAGGGGGCTCCCCGGAGCGTGTACTCGCCGCGCAGCAGGGCGATCGGCAGCGAGGCCACGCGAGGGTGGACGGCTTCCGGCGGTGCCTCGCCCCGTGCCACCGCGCGGCTGAGCAGGGTCAGCCAGGCCGCGTCCATGGCGCTGCCGTCGGCCTGCTCGCGTAGTAGTCCGAGGAGCCGAGGATCGTCGCCGACGGCGGCGAGGAGATCCCTCAGGAGGGCGCCCTGCGGCGAGGACCAGGTCGCGTTCGCCTGCCCGAGCAGTGCCAGCGCGTCGCCGCGCAGGGTGCCGGTGTCCGGTACCGAGATCTGCGCCTCGGCCAGGTGGCGGTACGCGGCGACGCCGAGCGCCGCGCGGTGCGGCCAGCGGCGGTAGATGGTGTTCTTGTTGGTGGAGGCGCGCCGGGCGACCTTGTCCATGGTCATTCCCGCGTAACCGGACTCCCGCAGCTCGTCCGCCGCGGCCTGGAGGATCGCCTGCTCGAGCGCCGGGCCCCGCCGCCGCAGGGGAGTGCTCCCACCGTGCCGAACGTCCTCCTCGGCGGCTGCCATGCCGTGCCCCTCGCCTTTCAGAACCCGCGAACTCGAATCGTGGCCCAGGGTACGCCCCGTGCGCCTGTAGGCCTTGGGTCCAGGTCGAGCCCTCGCCATTTAGGGTACGTTGAGTACCTTAAATGGCGGGCGGATGATCCGCCCCGACCCGCAGGGAGGTCCTGATGCGCGCCCACGGTCTCACCTACGACACCGGCTTCCCGAGTGCCGGAACCACCACCCACGAGCCCTACGACCCCGACGCGGTACGTCGCGAGATGAAGGTCATCCGCGACGAACTGCACTGCGACGCGGTCCGCGTCACCGGAGGGGACCCGGACCGCCTCGAGACGGCCGCACGCCACGCGGCCGACGCCGGCCTGGAGGTCTGGTACAGCCCGTTCACCAACGGCCTCACCCGGGACGAACTCCTGGCGTTCCTCTCCGACGGCGCCGAACGCGCCGAGCGTCTGCGAAGGGAGGGCGCCGAGGTCGTCTTCCTCACCGGCTCCGAGATCAGCCTCTTCACCCGCGGCTTCCTCCCAGGGGACGGCTTCGAGGAAAGATTGGCGCTCCTGGCCGATCCCGAGCGCATGCGCGCCGAGCTCCCCCTCCTGCCGACCCGTGTCAACGCCTTCCTGGCCCGGGCCGTCTCCGCCGTACGCGCCCGCTTCGACGGCCCGGTCGGCTACGCCTCCCTGCCTTTCGAAGGCGTGGACTGGTCGGTGTTCGACGTGGTCGCCACCGACGCCGGCTACCGCGACGCCACGACCCCGCCCGACTTCGGCGACCGTCTGCGAGAGCAGACCTCGCAGCCCAAACCGTTCGCCGTCACCGAGTTCGGCTGCACCACCCACCGAGGAGCCGCAGCCCTGGGCGGACGCGGCGAGTCCATCATCGAGTGGGACGACCACGCCCGCCCAGTCCGCCTCACCACCCCCGTCACCCGAGACGAACAGGAACAGGCCGCCTACATACGCGAGCTCCTCGACCTCTACGACGAAGCGGGCGTGGACACGGCCTTCGTCAACACCTTCGCCCGCCGCGACCTGCCCACCTCCGCCACCCCCGACCGAGACTTCGACACCGCCAGCTTCGGCATCGTCAAGATCCTGGAGCCCGGCACCACGGGAACCACCCACCCGGGCCTGCCTTGGGAACCCAAAGCCGCCTTCCACGCTCTCGCCGCCTACGGCCGCGCGAGAGCCGCCGCCCGCGATGGTGCGAGCGGGCATCCGGCTCGAGCGGCCGGTGGCCCGTCCCGCCTCCACGTCGGTCCTTGACCAGGAGCGCCTGGTCGGCCCCTGCGCCAGGAAGGGAGGCATCCCGTGCACGACCAGGTTCGCGGCTGGTTCTCAGGAGTGCTGCTGGAGCCCGTCGAGGGCGGAGACGACCAGGTTGCTCTTCTCGAGCGCGGCTCCGGACTCGAGGGCCTTCCGCCATTCCCCGGTGGTGGCCACGGCCGCCATGCTGGACTGGAACAGGACCATCAGCGTCCGGTGCAGGTCCCCGGCCGAGACCTTGCCTGCCGCGTTGGCCAGATGGATCGCGCCCGTCGCGTCGGACAGGACCTCGGCTTCGAAACCGAGGGTCTCGGCGTCGACGACGCTCGCGAGGTCGCAGTTGTTCGTCATGTAACCCGCGAAGGTGACGGTGTCGACGCCCTGGTCCCGCAGCCATTCGGCGAGGCCGGTCTGGGGGAAGACGCTGCTGAACCGCTTCTCGATCTTCTTCGCGCCCTGGACGGCGCGCTCGACCTCGGGGTGCAGCCGCCAGCCGGCGGACCCCGAGGCGAACACGGGTGATTCGGCGGGAGCGGTGTGCTGGACCGCGACCACGGGGATGCCGGCCGCCACGGCGGCGTTCACGGCGTCCACGATGGCGGCCACCGTCGCCTCCCGCGGCGGGTGCTGGATGGTCAGCGGCCCGTCGAAGTACTCCTGCTGAGCGTCGATGACGATGAGCGCGCGGCGCGGGCTGGTCATGTCGTCCTCCTGTCCGGGGGTTCGGGAAGCGGGATCCGGCACCGGGTGCGCGGGAACCCACCGACGATCCTCGCCGACCGTTCCCGGCACCACGAGTGGCCCACAGGCACGATAATGATGAGATCGGGCCAAACCGGGAGCGGCACATGAGGATCGCCATCCACGCCTTCAACGGCATCACGATGTTCCATCTGTCCGTGCCCCAGCTCGTCTTCACCGAGGTCGACCGGCTCGGGATCGCACCGGAGTGGACGACCGTCCTCTGGTCGGCCGACGGCGGGGCCGTCAAGACCTCCGAGGGGCACACCCTCGGCCCCGTCGAGGGTCCGGAAGCCCTCGACGGGGCCGACATACTGATCATGCCTTCGTGGCCCGAGTCGCTCCCCGAGGCGGACGCGGACCTGGTCGGTCATCTGCGCCGGGCGCATGCCCGCGGGGCGGAGATCGCCGGACTCTGCCTGGGGGCGTTCGCGGTCGCGGACACCGGGCTGCTGGCGGGACGTTCCGCGGTGACGCACTGGGCGGCGATGGAGCGGTTCTCGGCGCGGCACCCCGATATCGCCGTGGACACCTCGGTGCTCTACATCGACCACGGAGACGTGATGACGTCCGCGGGAACGGCCTCCGGCCTCGACGCCTGCCTCCACCTCGTCCGCAAGCACCTCGGCGCGGCCGCCGCCAACCGCCTGGCACGCGCCATGGTGGTCGCCCCGCATCGTGAGGGCGGGCAGGCGCAGTACATCGAACGCCCGGTCCCGCGGGCCGGATCCGACACGCCCATCGCGGAGGTCATGGCCTGGGCCCTCGGCAATCTCGACACACCCCTGCACATCGACGCCCTGGCCGAGCGGGCCCGCCTCAGCCGGCGCAGTTTCGTGCGCCGCTTTCGCGAGTCCACAGGGTCGACCCCCGCGAGATGGGTGCTCGATCAACGTCTCGACAAAGCACGGGAGCTTCTCGAGACCACTTCGTGGGGGGTCGACCGCATCGCCTCCCATTGCGGATTCGGCAGCGAGGTCACCCTCCGGCAGAACTTCAACGCCCGCTATGCCACGACTCCAGGACGGTACCGTCGGCGATTCAGCGGTCAGAGCGGCTGATCCTGCGGTCGAGGCGTTCCGCTTCAGCCCTTGAGGAGCTCCGAGAAGGCGGCGTCCTCGCGGGCACGGGCGGCCAGGACGGCCTCGCGGTGGGCCTCGGTGATGACGCGCTTGGTGGCCAGAAGAGAAGCGAGGGGCTTGGCTGCCAGTTCTCGGGCGAGGTCCAGGGTTTCCTCAAGGACCTCGTCCCGGGAGCAGACGCGCAGGGCCAGGCCCGATTCCACGGCTTCCTCGGCGGTGAGGGAGTGGCCCCACAGCAGGACCAGGTTGGCCTTCTGGGGGCCCAGGTAGCGGGGGAGGAGGTAGCTGCTGGCGGCTTCGGGGGCCACGCCCATGGTGGTGAAGGGGGCGCTGAGCTTGGCGCCTTCGGCTATGAGGGCGAGGTCGCAGTGGGGGAGGATCGTCAGGCCCAGGCCTATGCCGGGGCCGTTGACCGCAGCCAGGAGGGGCTTGGGGAAACTCACCACGGCGTCCATGAGGATCTGGAAGCCTTTGCCGGTTTCGGGAGTGGCGTCGCCCGAGGCGACGGCCTGAGCGATCGCGGCCATCTCCTTGAGGTCGGTGCCGGCGGAGAAGACCTTGCCCTCGCCGGTGAGGACGACGACCGAGACGGAGTCGTCCGCGGCGGCGGCGTCCAGGGCCGCGGCGGTGGCGCGGTAGAGCTCCTCGCTGAAGG
The DNA here is from genome assembly GCF_039533685.1 of Actinocorallia aurantiaca. Classification (NCBI taxonomy): domain Bacteria; kingdom Bacillati; phylum Actinomycetota; class Actinomycetes; order Streptosporangiales; family Thermomonosporaceae; genus Actinocorallia; species Actinocorallia aurantiaca. The sequence goes on from NZ_BAAATZ010000019.1 coordinate 208,027, forward strand.
AGTTGGCGGCTTCCGGGCGGCGGAAGGTCAGGGTGCGGACCCTGGCGTCGTCGTGGATTCCCAGCACCATCTCGTCAGGCTCCTGTCAGTCGGGCGTCGAGGCGGCGGACCAGCGCGTCGCGGTGCTGATCGGTGTCGCCGAAGAGCAATTGTGAGCTCTTCGCCCTACGGAAGTACAGATGTGCGGGATGTTCCCATGTGACGCCTATGCCGCCGAGGAGCTGGATGGCCTCGGTGGCGACGCGCATGGCGGCGTCGGTGCAGCAGGACTTGGCCAGGGAAGCCGCCAGGGGGAGTTCGGGGGAGTTCGCGGCGGCGGACCACAGGGCGTGGTGGGCGGCGGCGCGGGCCGACTCGACCTCCACGTACATGTTGGCGCAGGCGTGCTGGACGGCCTGGAAGGCACCGATGGGCCGGCCGAACTGGACGCGGTCCTTCACGTGGGCGACCACCAGGTCCAAAAGGAACTGGGCGACCCCTACGGCCTCCGCCGCGAGGGCGGCGGAGGCGTGGTCCAGCGTTCGGGAGAGGATGCGGGATCCCGCGTCGCCGGGGCCGACGGGATGCGCGGGGGTGCCGGCGAACTCCAGGCGAGCCAGTTTGCGGGTCGGGTCGAGGGCGGGTGACAGGGTCCGGGTGAGGCCCGGTGCGTCCCCGCTGACGGCGTACAGGCCGACGCCTTGATCCCCGCGTGCGGTGACGAGGATCAGGTCGGCGTGCGCGCCGTCGAGCACCAGTTCCTTCGCGCCGTCGATCAGCCAGCGGCCGTCGACGTGACGGACCGCGGTGTCCTCGGCGGGGGAGTCCCAGGGGCGGCCGGGCTCGCTGAACGCGACCGTCGCGACGGTGACGCCGCAGGCGATGCCCGGCAGCAGCTCGCGGGAGCAGCCGGGGTCGTCGGCGGCGAGGATCGCCTGGACGGCCAGCACGCACGTCGACAGGAAGGGCGCGCCGGACAGGGCCCGGCCCAGCTCCTCGGCGACGATCCCGACCTCCAGCGGGCCCGCGCCCGCACCGCCGAGGTCCTCGGGGACGGCGAGGCCCTGCAGGCCGAGCTGGTCGCTCATCTTCGTCCACACGGCCGGGTCGTGTCCGCTCGGCGTCTCCATGAGCCGGCGGACCTCCTCCTCCGGTGAGACGTCGCGCAGGAACGCGCGGACGACGCCGCGCAGTTCCTCCTGCTCTTGGCTGAAGGTCAGGTCCATGTGCTCTCCCCTGGGGCGGTGCGGGACGGGATCAGCTCTGCTTGAGCAGCGGGGAGCCGGTGTTGGAAGGCCACTGCGGGCGGTGGTAGCCGCGGAAGTGAAGGTCGCCGCCGCGCAGTTCGCGGATCGTCAGGAAGTCGCCCTTGTAGCCGCGGTGGTCGTACTCGGCGAAGGTGATGTAGCAGCCGGGGCCGCCGTTGGTGCACGGCATCCACTTGATCTTCTCCAGGCCGAGCTTCACCTCCTTGGGGGTGGCGATGCGCGCGCCCGCGATGCCGTGCAGCGCGGCGCGGGCGCTGTCGTAGGACAGGGCGACGACGACGTTGCGGCTGGTGCGGCCGAAGCGGGCCTCGAACCGCTCCATCATCGCCTCGTAGTTGGGGTTGGCGCCGTCCTCGCCGAGCTGGTCGACGCCGTGCCACCCTTCGAGACCTTCGGCCCAGGCGTTGGAGTTGGAGTAGAACATGAACGCCGTGCCCATGAAGCGGGGCGGATCCCAGTCCAGGGCCTTGAAGGCCTTGGCGAAGTGGAAGGTGGAGTAGCCGTAGCCCATGTAGACGATGGTCTGGGCGCCCTGGTCGCGCATGGTCTCCAGCTGCTGCTGGAAGTTGCGCGGGTTGGGGCCGAGGCAGACCTCCTTGATGATCTCCAGCCCGTACCGCCGCGCGTAGTCGCGGAAGAAGTCGGAGTACAGGTCGCCGGAGGAGCCCTGCTCCCAGAAGAACCCGACCTTCTGGTACCCGTTCTGGAAGCACCAGTCGGCGGCCATCGCGCCCTCGGTGGGGATGTCGCCGTTGGCGACGGTGAAGCAGTACTCGCCGGCGAAGCGGGTGGTGCCGGTCCAGCCGATGCAGGCGACGCCGGTCTCGTTCACCTTGTCGCACAGGTTGACGGAGTTGTCGGAGATGAACGGGCCGATCACCACGACGCAGCCCGCGTCGACGAGTTTCTGGTACCCGTGGTGGACCTTCAGGTAGTTCTCGCGCGGCAGGCCGCGGGCGTCGACGGTGACGATCTCCACGGGCCGGTCGTAGACGCCCTCGTTGAGCGCGTCCTCGACGGCCAGGATGATGGGGTCGATGGTGTCGGCCAGCAGCTGGCCGAGGTCCATGTCGATGAGCAGGCCGATCTTGACGGGCTCGAAGGGGTCGCCCTGGGTGGCCATGCCGTGGGTCGGAGGGTAGATGACGATCGACTCGACGGCCTTCTCGCCGATCCGCCCGCTGCCCTGGTACCAGAGCTCGTTCTCGTGCGCTCCGGCCTCGGTGTCGGTGCCCGACCGCACCGTGGCCGCGGCCCGGTCCTCCCGGGCGATTCCGTGGTCGACCGGGGCGGGGAACAGGCGCTCGGCGTAGCGCGGGGAGTCCTGGTCGGACATCGGGACCTCCTTCGAGCCGCCGGGGGTGGCGGCGGTTCACTGGGACACGCGACCCCAACTTATATATAAAATCCATTTTGCGACAAGCAGGGGCGGACGAAGATCCGCCGCGAACCGGAAAGGTGTGGCCCATGGGCACGACGGACGGCAGGACACGGGACGGCGCGGCCGACGAGCTGGAGATCCGCAACGTCCTGGCCCGCATCGCGCAGGGCTCCGACACGGGCGACCTGGCCGCGTACGGAGAGCTGTTCACCGAGGACGCCCGCTGGGACATGCCCGGCGTCCCCGTCAAGAACGGCCGCGAGGAGATCGTCGCCGCAGGAGCCGCCCGCCGGGCCGAAGGCGTCACCGGCCCCGGCTCCCGCACCCGCCACCTCATCAGCACCATCGCGGTCGCCGTCGACGGGGACCGGGCGGTCGCGGAGTCCTACTGGCAGTTCTTCACCGACACCGCGACCACTCCCACCCTGCGATCCATGGGCGCCTACCGGGACACCTTCCTTCGTACCGAACACGGCTGGAAACTGGCCGAACGCCTCATCACCCCGGGCTGACCGTTACATGTGCCGCCCGCCGGTGACCTCCAGGACGGTGCCGGTCATGTAGCTGGACAGGTCGCTGGCCAGGAACAGGGCGACGCGGCCGACCTCCTCGGGTTCGGCCGCGCGTCCCATCGGGACGCCGGCGAGCTTCTCGGCCCAGATGTCGGGGCGCAGCGCCTCGGTCATCGCGGTGCGCACCAGGCCGGGCTGGATCGCGTTGACGCGCACGCCCAGGTGCGCGAGCTCCTTGGCCCCGGCCTTGGTCATGCCGACGATCCCGGCCTTGGCGGCGCTGTAGTTCGTCTGGCCGACCAGCCCGACCTTGCCGGAGATCGAGGAGATGTTGACGATCGAGCCGTTGCCCTGCTCGCGCATCTTCAGGGACGCGTACTTCATGCCCAGCCAGGTGCCGAACAGGTGCACGTCCATGACCTGGCGGAACTGTTCGGCCGTCATCTTGCGCAGGGTCGCGTCACGGGTGATGCCGGCGTTGTTGACCAGGACGTCCACCGAGCCGAACTCCGCGGCGCAGGCCGCCACCATCGCCTCGACGCCGTCCTCGTCGGTGACGTCGCAGCGCACGGGCAGCACCGTCGCGCCCCCGGCGACCAGCTCCTCGGCCGCGTCCTTCGCCGCCTGTTCGTCGATGTCGGCGATCACCAGGCGGGCTCCCGCCCCGGCGAAGACCCGGGCGATGGCCAGGCCGATGCCCTGGGCCGCGCCGGTGATGATCGCGGAGCGTCCTTCCAGCAGGTCCATCGGACCTCCTTCTCCTGTGTCTCGGATGCGGGTCAGCTCTCGATGCGTTCGAAGACGGCGGTGAGGCCCTGGCCGCCGCCGATGCACATGGTCTCCAGGCCGTAGCGGCCCTGCCTGCGGTCGAGCTCGCGCAGCAGGGTGGCCAGGATCCGGCCGCCCGTCGCGCCGACCGGATGCCCGAGCGAGATGCCCGAGCCGTGCACGTTGGTGCGCGCCCAGTCGGCGTCGCCGAAGCCCCACTCCCGGGTGCAGGCGAGCACCTGGGCGGCGAACGCCTCGTTGAGCTCGATCAGGTCGATGTCGCTGAGCTTCAGCCCGGCCCGCTCCAGGGCGAGCGCGGTGGAGGGGACGGGCCCGATGCCCATCGTCCTGGGCGGCACCCCGGCGACGGCCCAGGACGCCAGGCGGGCCAAGGGGCGCAGCCCGAGCCGTTCGGCGTTCTCCCGGTGGGTGACGACGCAGGCCGACGCGCCGTCGTTCTGTCCGCTGGCGTTGCCGGCCGTCACCGTGGCCTCGGGGTCCTGACGGCCCAGGACGGGCTTCAGCTTCGCCAGGGCCTCCAAGGAGATGTCCGCACGGGGGTGCTCGTCGGCGTCGACCGTCGTCTCGCCCTTACGGGTCCTGACCGTGACGGGGACGATCTCCTCGGCGAACACTCCGGCCTGCTGGGCCGCGACCGCCCGCTGATGCGAGCGCAGCGACAGCTCGTCCTGCTCGGTGCGGGAGATCCCGTACTCGGCGCGCAGGTTCTCGGCGGTCTCCAGCATCCCGCCGGGTACGGGGTGGTGCTTCCCGCCCGCCGTGACGCGGCCGCGGGCGAGCCCGTCGTGCAGTTCCAGGGACGCGCCGCGCACGCCCCAGCGCATGCCGGTGGTGTAGAAGGCGGCGGAGCTCATGCTCTCCGCGCCGCCCGCCACGACCAGCTCGCTCACTCCGGTCTGCACCTGCATGGCGGCGTTGAGGACGGCCTGCAGGCCCGACCCGCAGCGCCGGTCGACCTGCAGGCCGGTGACCGACACGTCCAGGCCGGCGTCCAGCGCTGCGACCCGGCCGATCGCGGGGGCGTCGGAGTTGGGGTAGCACTGGCCGAGGAAGACCTCGTCGATGTCGGCGGACGTCAGCCCGGTGCGGTCGACCAGGCCGCGCAGCACCGCCGCGGCGAGCTCGACGGCGGGGACGTCCTTGAACGCTCCGCCGTAACGGCCCACGGGGGTGCGTACGGGTTCGCAGATGACGGCCTCACGCATATGGCGTCTCCTTCGGGGGTCTGGGGTCGTCCCCAGATAAATCCGGCTTTAAAGGACGTAACGCAACAGCATGGAGGCGACGCACGCGGGTTTGGAAGCCCCTTCGACCTCCCAGGTGAAGCGGAGCCGGACGAGCAGCCCTCCGTTGACGTCCTCCACGTCCTCGATCTCCGCACCGACCCGGACCTTGGAGTCGACGGGCACGGGGGAGGGGAACCGAATGCGGTCGTAGCCGTAGTTGACGCCCATCTTCATGCCCTCGATCCGGTAGATCTCCCGGACGAGCTTCGGGCCGAGGGACAGGGTCAGCAGGCCGTGGGCGATGGTGCGCCCGTAGGGGCCCTGCGCCGCACGCTCGGCGTCCACGTGGATCCACTGGTCGTCGCCGGTCAGTTCGGCGAACGTGTCGATGTCCTTCTGGGTGACCGTGCGGTATCCGCTGTGGCCGAGGTGTTCGCCGATGGCGGCCCGGATCTCGTCCACGCCGTTGAGCACCCGCATGGCTTCTCCTCTCATAAAATATTTAAGAGAATATATCAAAAGCTGTTCTCCGGCCTAAGGTGCGCTCATGCCTTCCAGCCCCCTCGCCCCTCCCGAGACCCTGCCCGGCGTCCTGGAACGCGCCCCGATCGCCGCGCCCGCCCTGCTCGACGGCGGAACCCGCTTCACCTACGGGGAGCTGCTGGAGGCCGCGCGGACCGTCGCCGGAGCCTTGGCCGCCTCCGGCGTGGGTGAGGACGACGCCGTGGCGGTCTGGCTTCCCAACGGATGGGAGTGGGCCGTCGCCTCCTACGGGATCCTGTGCGCCGGGGCCCGGGTCGTGCCGGTCAACACGCGGTACACGGCCTCCGAGGCTGCGGGCGTCATCGTCCGGTCGCGCTGCCGCGCCGTCGTCGCGGGGGGCGAGGTCGACGGGAGCGACCTGGCCGCCGCGGCGGTCGAGGCGGGCGCTCCGCAGGTGCTCTCCGTCGTGCGGCTGCTCGAGGGGAACGCCTTCTCCGGCAAGGAGACCGACCGCCGGATGGCGGCTCTTCACGCCGGGAGGATCAGCCACGTGCAGTACACCTCGGGCACGACCGGGCTGCCCAAGGGAGTGCTGCTGCGGCACGGCGGGATGGTGGAGACCACCCGGAGCTGGGTGGCGAACGTCGGTCTGCGCGCCGGGGACGGGTATCCGGTGGTGGCGCCGTTCGCGCACATCGGCGGGCACAAGACCGGCCTGCTGGCCTGCGCGGTGGCGGGGGCGACGGCGTTGCCCCAGCCCGTCCTGGACCCGAAGGCCCTGGCCGGGCTGGTGGCGGAGGGAGGCGTCACGGTCCTTCAGGGGCCGCCCGCGCTCTTCCAGGCGCTGCTCGCCGAGCCGGACATGCCCTCGGGGAGAGTGCGGGTCGCGGTCACCGGCGCCGCGGTCGTGCCTCCCGACCTGGTCCGCGGCCTGCGGGAGCGGCTGGGCATCCCGCACGTGTTCACCGCCTACGGGCTCACCGAGGCCTCGGGAGTGTGCACGATGACCGGCAGGGGAGACTCGGTGGAGGTCGTCGCTTCGAGCGCGGGCACGCCCATCCCCGGCGTGGAGGTGAGGATCGACGCCGTCGACGGCCCCGGCGAGATCCTCGTGCGGAGCCCCGGCCTGATGGCCGGATACCTCGACGACCCCGAGGCGACCGCCGCGGCGTTCACGGACGGCTGGCTGCGCACCGGAGATCTGGGGGAGCGGGACGGCGAGGGCCGCCTGCGGGTGGTCGACCGGCTCAAGGACCTGCTGATCGTGGGCGGTCTCAACGTCTCCCCGGCGGAGGTCGAACACGTCCTCGGCGGGCATCCGGGGGTGCAGGCCGCCGCCGTCGTGGGCATCCCGCACGAGCGCCTGGGCGAGGTCCCCGCCGCGTTCGTGGTCGGCGACGCCGACGCAGGGGAGCTGGTGGCGTACTGCGGCGACAGGCTGGCGGGCTTCAAGGTCCCGCGCACCCTCTGGCGGATCGGGTCGTTGCCGCTCAACGGCGCGGGCAAGGTGGACAAGCTCCTGCTCAGGCGGGAGGCGGAGGTTCGAGCCGCCCGCCCTTGAACCCGTCTCACCCGAGATGTCTATTATATCAATGATTATTTTTGTGATCGCCAGGAGAGCCGGAGGCTTCGGATGGACGCAGCGAAGAAAGTGGCAGTGATCGTCGGCGGAGGGTCCGGAATGGGCCGCGCCACCGCCGAACTGCTGGCCGGGCAGGGTGCGACCGTCGCGATCGTGGACCTCCCGAACGGCAGGGGCGCCGAGGCCGCCGAGGCCCTGGGCGCGAGCTTCCACCCCTGCGACGTCACCGACGAGGTGGGCACCGAGGCCGCGATCGACGCCGTCCTCGCGGCCCACGGCGCCATCCACATCGCCGTCAACACCGCGGGCGGCGGCACCAGCAAGCGCACCATCGGCAGGAACGGGCCGCTGCCGCTGGCCGAGTTCCGCCGGATCATCGAGCTCAACCTGATCGCCACGTTCAACCTCAACCGGCTCCAGGCCTGGAACATGAGCAAGAACGAGCCCGACGAGAACGGCGAGCGCGGCGTCATCATCAACACCGCCTCCATCGCCGCGTTCGAGGGCCAGATCGGCCAGGTCTCCTACACCGCCGCCAAGGCCGGCATCGCGGGCATGAGCCTGACGATGGCGCGCGACCTGGGCAGCCTCGGCATCCGCGTCATGGCCATCGCCCCCAGCCTCTTCGCCACCGGCCTCCTCGAGGGCGCACCCGAGGAGATCGTCAAGGAGCTCACCAAGGACGCCGCCTTCCCCCGCCGGGCGGGCCTGCCGGTGGAGTTCGCCTGGCTGGCGGAGTCCATCATCAAGAACCCCATGCTCAACGGCCAGACCATCCGCCTCGACGGCGGCCAGCGCTTCGCCCCCAAGTAGAAGGAGACACCATGAGCGAAGCGGTGATCGTCGCCGTGGCCAGGACGCCGATCGGGAGGTCCCACAAGGGGTCCCTGGTCGACGTCGACGCGTTCGCCCTGGCCGAGACCGCGGTGACCGCCGCCGTCGAGCGCTCCGGGGTGCCCGTGGAGGACTTCGACGACCTGGTGCTGGCCGAGTCGCTGCAGGGCGGCGGCGTCATCGGACGGTACGTGGCGGTGAAGGCCGGGCTGGAGCACGTGCCGGGGATGGCCGACAACCGGCACTGCGCGGCGGGCCTGAGCGCGGTGCAGATCGCGGCCGGCTCCATCCTGGCGGGCATGGACAAGGCCGTCATCGCGGGAGGGACCGAGAGCCTGAGCTCGATGCCGCAGACGCTCAAGTCCACCCCGGCGTCGGCCCGCGACTACCAGAGGTGGATGTCGCCGAGCCACCCCGCCACCGAGCTCGCCCCGCCGTGGGACATGCCGCTGACGGTGGGGGAGAACACCGCGCGGCTGGCCGGGGTGACCCGGGAGCAGGCCGACGAGTGGGCGATGCACTCCCACCTGCGTGCGGCGGCGTCCGTCGCCGAGGGAAGGTTCGCCGACGAGACCGTGCCGGTCGTCCTGCCGGACGGCTCGCTCTTCACCACCGACGAGCACCCGCGCGCCGGCACCACGATGGAGCGGCTGGCCGGCCTCCCGGTGCTGCACCCCGAACTGGAAGGCGCGATCGTCACCGCGGGCAACTCCGCCGGGCTCAACGACGCCGCCGCCGCGCTCGTCGTCGTCTCCGGCGACTACGCCCGCGCGCACGGCCTGAACCCGCTGGCCCGGATCGTCTCCTGGGCGTCGGCGGGAGTCGCCCCCGAACGCACCGGACTCGCCCCGACCCTGGCGGTGCCCAAGGCGGTGGAGCGCGGCGGCCTGAAGCTGTCGGACATCGACCTGTTCGAGATCAACGAGGCGTTCGCGTCCGTCGCGGTGGCGTGCAGCCGGGAACTCGGCCTCGACCACGAGCGCGTCAACGTGAACGGCAGCGGCTGCGGCCTGGGCCACCCCATCGCCGCGACCGGAGCCCGCATGGTCGTCACGATGATCGGGGAACTGCGCCGCAGGGGAGCCGCCCTGGGCTGCGTCTCCATGTGCGCGGGCGGCGGCATGGGCTCCGCCCTGATCCTGGAAGCCCTCTGAACCCGAAGGGACGACGAAGTGAACGACTCCGAGACGGCCGAGGCCCGCGCGCTGGTCGAGCGGTTCTGGGCCGCCCTGTACGCCCGCGACTGGGCGCTGCTGCGCACCTTCTTCGATGAGAAGTCCGTCTACTACGACGTCCCCACCGGGCCCGCCGCCGCGGCGCGCGGCCCCGCCGGGATCGAGGCCCGGCTGCGCCTGGGCCTGGACCGGCTGGCGGGATACGACCACGGACGCTCCGAGGTCGTCGCCTCCGGCGGGACCGTCGTCACCGAGCACGAGGAGCACTGGCACTGGCCGACGGGGGAGCGGGTCACCCTGCCGTTCGTCTCGGTCCAGCACGTCCGGGACGGGGTGATCACCCTGTGGCGCGACTACTGGGACCTGGGCACCCTCATGGCGGGCGCGCCCCCGAACTGGCAGGACACCCTGGCCGAGGGCGATCTGTCGTGGATCGTGGACGTCACGGGCGAGGTCTGAGGGCCGCGACGAGGCGGGCTCAGCGGCCGCCCGCGCCCGCCTCGTCGCGGGCGGTGAACAGGCCGCGGCTCTTGAAGAGGTCGGCGACGAGGTCGCCCTGGCGCTGGAGCATGGTCGCGTAGGCCCCGGCGGCGGCCCCGCCGTCACCGGCGGCGATCGCCTGGAGGACGGTCCTGCTGCCGGCGCGCTCGACCTCGACGGCGCCGGGGACCAGGGCGAAGAAGTTGCCCGGGACGATGCCGACCATGGCGCGCAGTACCGCGCGCAGGCGGGGGGAGCTGGCCGTCTTCATGATGAGGCCGTCGAACTCGCGGTTCAGGCGGGCGACGGCGGCCGGGTCGTCCTCGCCGTCGAGGCGGTCGCACACCGCGCCGAGCCGGGAGACCAGCTCGGGGGTGCTGCGCTCGGTGGCGCGCTGCGCGGCGAAACCGTAGACGAGCCCGTAGAGGGCGTAGTGGTCGCGCACCGCGGCCTCGTCCAGGGAGCCGATGAACGCGCCGCGGTGCGGGCGGATGGTGACCCAGCCCTCCCGCTCCAGCGAGAGCAGCGCCTCGCGCACCGGGATGCGGCTGACGCCCAGCGTCCGGGCGATCTCATCCTGGGGGACGCGGTCTCCCTGGCGGAGCCGGCCGTCGAAGATGAGCCTGCGGATGTAGAGCGCGGCCTGCTCTCCGCTGCTGCGGCGGACCATCGCCTCCCCGGGGGGAGGCAGGGAGGCGCCGGCGGCGGCCGCTGTGTCTGCTGACACGGAGAACCCCTTTTGTCTGAGTATTAAATCAAGTATGCATTACCCTGGGTGATGATCAGTCGTTCTTCTCGTGCCGCGTCGCCAGCCGGCGCTGGAGGGCGCGGACGGTCTCGGCGAACTCGGGCTGCTCCACGGACCACTCCTGGGCGGCGAGTTCCAGCTTCGCCGCCTCCTCGGGAGAGGACAGGGAGAGGCTCTCCAGCAGCGTGCGCTTCGTGCGGAGCACCAGCGGGGCGGAACGCCCGGCGGCGCGGACGGCCAGGGCCGTCGCGGTCGGCTCCAGCTCGTCTTCGGGAACGCAGCGCCAGGCCAGGCCTTTGGCGGCGGCCTCCTCGCCGGTGAGCAGGTCCCCGCACAGGACGAGCGCCGCCGCGCCCTGCGCGCCCACCCGTTCGGCCAGCCGCCACAGGTGGCCTCCGCCGGGGTGGATGCCGACGTCCAGGAAGCGGGGATCGAACCGGGCGGCGGGGGAGGCGAGCACGACGTCGCAGGCCAGGGGGAGGTTGACGCCCGCGCCGATGGCGGGCCCGCCGACCGCCGCGATGGTGGGCACCGGGGCCTCCGCGAGGCGTTCCATGCCCGCGTACATCTCCGAGAGCGGCACCGTCCGGTCCAGCAGCCCGTCGAGGGAGCCGCCGGCGCAGAAGACGGGAGGCGCGGCGGTCAGCACCAGCGCACGCGCGCCGCCTTCCAGCGCGGTGTCCACCGCCCGTGCCAGGTCGTCGCTCATCCGCTTGGACAGGGCGTTGCGGTGCCGAGGATCGTCCAGCACCAGCACGCCGACCCCGTCGTCGACCGTGACGCGTACGACGCTCTCCGGAGATCCGCTCATGATCTCTCCTTGCTCGATATCAAGATGCTATTTTATACATAATCAAATCCTTTTGCTGAGGTGATCGATGCAGCCGCTGGCCGGAGTCCTCGTCGTCGCGGTGGAACAGGCCGTCGCGGCGCCCCTGTGCACCCGCCACCTGGGCGACCTCGGGGCCAGGGTCGTCAAGGTGGAGAACCGCAGGGGCGGGGACTTCGCCCGCGACTACGACGACGTCGTGCACGGCATGGCTGCCCACTTCGTCTGGGCCAACCGCAACAAGGAATCCCTCGCCCTGGACCTCAAGCGGCCCGAGGGCGGGGAGATCCTGGCCAGGCTGCTGGAGCGGGCGGACGTCCTGGTGCAGAACCTCGCCCCCGGCGCGGCCGCCAGGCTCGGGCTCGACCCCGCCGTACTGCGGGAGCGGCATCCCCGGCTGATCACCGTGGACATCTCCGGTTACGGACGGGGCGGTCCGTACGCCCTCGCCCGCGCCTACGACCTGCTCGTCCAGTCCGAAGCGGGCTCCTGCTCCATCACCGGCACCCCGGAGGACCCCGCGAAACCGGGCATCCCGATCGCCGACATCGGCGCGGGCATGTACGCGCTGACCAGCGTGCTCACCGCCCTGTACGCCCGCGAGCGCACCGGCGAGGGAACCTCGGTCTCGGTCGGCCTCTTCGACGCGGTCGCCGAATGGATGGGATTCGCGCTCAACCAGGCCCGCTACGGCGGCTTCGACGTCAAGCCGAACGGCCTAAGCTCCCCGATGGTCTCGCCCTACGGCGCCTATCCGACCGCCGACGGCCAGACCCTCGTCCTGGGAACCACCAACGACCGGGAATGGCAGCGTCTGGCCGCCCGGGTCCTGGGCCGGCCCGACCTGGCCGAGGACCCCCGCTACGCAACCAACAGCGACCGGGTGGCACGCCGCGCCGAACTCGACGAGGTCATCACGGCCTGGGCGGCGACCGTCCCCCTGGCCGGGGCCCGCAAGCTCGCCGAGGAGGCGGGCCTCGGGCACGCCAGGCTCAACACCCCGAGCGAGGTTGTCGCGCATCCGCAGCTGTCGGAGCGGAACCGCTGGCGCGAGGTCGACAGCCCGGAGGGCCCGGTCACCGTGCTGCTGCCGCCCCCCGAGTGCGACGACTGGGACTGGCGCCTGGACGCCGTCCCGGCACTGGGCGAGCACTCCGAGCCGATCCTGCGCGAACTCGGCTACGCCCCGGACGAACTGGAGCGCCTGCGCGCGGAAGGCGTCATCGGGACGCCACGCTCCTGACGGGAACAAGGTCTGAAAGCCCTCTGGTGGCACCCGCCACCCACTGCTATCTTCCAAATGAAGAGAACTTTTAAAGAGAGTTCTCTAAACCCCTGCCACGGGAGGACGACATGTCCCGGTTCCCCTTCCCGATCCCCAACGGCTGGTTCGCCGTGGCCCGGTCCGACGAGGTCGCGGCAGGCCAGGTCATCCCGGCGCACTACTTCGGCCGCGACCTGGCCGTCTTCCGCACCGTCGACGGCGAGGCCCGGGTGGTCGACGCCTACTGCGCGCACCTGGGCGCCAACCTCGCCAAGGGCGGTCAGGTCGCCGGTCAGCTCCTGGAGTGCCCCTTCCACGCCTGGCGCTACGACGGCGTCTCCGGCCGCTGCGTGGACGTCCCCTACACCGACGCCGAACCGTCGGACAAGGCGAGGGTCCGCGCCTACCCCGTGGTCGAGCGCTTCGGCCTCATCTTCGCCTGGCACCAGCTGGGCGCCGCCGCCCCCTACATCCCGATGCCGGAGATGGAGGAGTTCGACGACGAGGAGTGGTCGGAGCCGGTCTTCCACGAGTTCCGCTTCGCCACGTGCTGCCAGGAGATGGCCGAGAACAACGCCGACTACGTGCACTTCAAGTACGTGCACGGCATGGAGTCGGTGCCCGCCGGCGACGTCGAGTACGACGGCTTCGTCAAGACCGTCACCGAGCGACAGGAGTTCAAGAACAAGGAGGGCAAGGTCTACCCGCTGGACTTCGTCCGCAAGTCCTACGGCCTGGGCCTGGGCGCGCTGCGGCTGAAGGGCGTCATGTCCTTCGTCTCCTCGGCGAGCCCGGTGGACGAGGAGAACGTGCACATCCGCTGGGTGTTCATCTTCCCCAAGTCCATGCAGAAGTTCTCCGAGAGGATGATCAAGACCTTCGTGGAGGCGATCGCCGAGGACGTCCCGATCTGGGAGAACAAGATCTACATCGAGAAGCCGCTGCTGATCAAGGGCGACGGGCCGATCATCGAGTTCCGGCGCTGGGCGAAGCAGTTCTATGGTGAGCAGGTCCCGGAGAGCCCGTGGATCCCCAACCGGGTGAAGCGCCTGGAAGACAGTGGTGTCTGAACGAGCAGCAGCGGGGGGCCGCGGCGCCGGGACCCGCCAGAGGATCCTCGACGCCGCGGAGCGGCTCATGGCCGAGCGGGGGATCGAGGGCGTCTCCCTCAACGAGATCAACAGCGCCGCCGGCCAGCGCAGCACGGCGTCCCTGCACTACCACTTCGGGGGCAGGGACGGCCTGGTGCGGGCGATCATGCAGCGGCACGGCCCCTGGCTGCGCGACCGGCACGAGGAGCTGTACGCCGAACTGGCGCGCGGGGGCAGGGAGGCCGAGGTCCGGGCGCTGACCGAGGTGATCGTCCTTCCGCTCGCCGAGTATCTGGCGCTGGGCCCCAGTCCTCGCGCCGCGATCCGGATCTGGGCGTCGGCGCTGAACCGCCCGCAACTGGCCGTCGAAGAGGTCCAGCACCTGGTCGACCCGGCCCTGACCGAGGCGTCCCGGAGGCTCATCGCGCTGATGGAGGCCGTGATGCCCCGGGAACTGGCCGTCGAGCGGCTGTTCCTGGCCTCGCAGTCGGCCCTGCACCTCCTGGCCGACCGGGCCGCGCTCGAGGACGCCCCGGACAGCAGGCGCAGGCCCCTGCCGCTGCCGCTGATGACGGCGAACCTCGTGGACATGACCGTGGCCGCGCTGACGGCCCCGGTGGGCGAGGAGACCGCGCGGATCGCGGCGGCGGTCTTCGACCCGGCGGCATCCGCCTGACGTCACACCTCCCCGGGGTCGCCCGGGGAGTTTTTGTCCCGTACTCTGTATATAGAATCCAATATAAGGGAGGGTCTCGTGACGGAGCAGGTCATCCGTCCGGACGTGCTCGACGACCGGCTGGCAAAGATCCCGCGGCTCATCGACGTGGACGCCCACGTCGTGGAGCCGCCGACCCTGTGGAGCTCCCGGCTCCCGGCCCGCCTCCGGGACGCCGGGCCCCGCATCCTCTACGCCCCCGCCGGCGACGTGAAGCTCGTCGACGGCAAGTACCTGGAGACGCCCGGCACCGAGGGCCCCGACGTGGCCTGGTGGAACTACGAAGGCGTCATGACCCAGATCAAGAGGTACATCGCCGCCGCGGGCGTGCCCGCCGACGAGGTCACCAACGAGGGCATCACCTACGACGACATGCGGCCCGGCTGCTGGATCCCCTCCGAGCGCCTCAAGGACATGGACGTCAACGGCGTCGAGGCCCAGATGTGCTTCCCCAACTACCCGCGCTTCTGCGGCCAGATCTTCCTGTGGGGCAGGGATCGCGAGCTGGCGAGGCTCTCGGTGGAGGCCTACAACGACTGGATGGTCGAGGAGTGGTGCGGCTCCAGCGGAGGCCGGCTGATCCCGCTGTGCATCGTCCCCCTGTGGGACGTGGACCTGGCCGTCGCCGAGGTCCGACGCAACGCCGCGCGCGGCGTGCGGGCCGTCGCCTTCAGCGAACTGCCCTCCTACCTGGGCCTTCCCAGCCTCCACTCGCGCTACTGGGACCCGTTCTTCGCCGCCTGCGCCGAGACCGGCACCGTCCTGTCGATGCACATCGGCTCGGGTACGAAGACCCCGCAGACCTCGCCGGACGCCCCGGGCGCGGTCGGCGCGACGATCATCTTCGGCAACAGCGTCGCCAGCATGACCGACTTCCTGTTCTCCGGAGTTCTGCACCGCTTCCCCGACCTGAAACTGCTGTACGCCGAGGCCCAGATCGGCTGGATCCCCTACCTGCTGGAGCGGATCGACGACGTCTGGGAGACGCACCGCGGCTGGGCCAAGGGCCAGGAGAACTGCCCCGAGCCGCCCTCGACGTACTACTACCGGCAGATCACCAGCTGCTTCTTCAAGGACTCCGTCGGCGTCGAACTGCTCGACAAGGTCGGCCTCGACAACGTCACGTTCGAGACCGACTACCCGCACCAGGACGGCACCTGGCCGCGTTCGCGGGAGGAGGCCGCCCTGCAGTACGGGCACCTCGACCAGGGGTCCATCAACAAGATCGCCCGGGGGAACGCCATCCGGCTGCTCGGGCTCGACCTCCCCGGGGAGTGACAGGTCACAGGCGCGGCGGTCCCGGAGTGATCGGCTCCGGGCCGTCAGCCTGATATCTTATGTTTGAGACAGGTGACAGGGGGTCACCTTCCGAGTCGGGGACGTGAACGAGATGGTGCGCCGCCAGGAGGCCGCGACGGCCGAAGCCCTGCCCGGGTACGAGGGGCCGGGGGCGCTGCCCGGCGGGAACCTGGCCCGGCTGAGCAGCGGGGAGCAGGTCCGCCTCTACGTCCGCAAACTGATCTTCGACGGGGTGCTCAGGCAGGGCCAGCGGGTGCCGCAGGACGCCATCGCCCAGGCGCTCGGCGTCTCCCGCATCCCGGTCCGCGAGGCCCTCATCGCGCTGGAGCGCGAGGGCTGGACGACGATCATCCCGCACCGCGGCGCCTTCGTGAACGCGCTCGACGAGCCGTCGGTCCGCGACCACTACGAGCTGTACGGGCTGTTCTACGGGTTCGGCGTCCGCCGCGCGGTGGAGCGCAAGGGCCCCGAGCTCGCCAAGCCGCTGAAGGCGCTGCAGAAGCAGATCGCCGAGGCCGACGACCCCGACACCCTGCACCGGCTCACCCTGGACTTCCACCGCACGGTGATCGAGGCGGCCCAGTCGCCCCGGCTGCGCACCATGCTCCGCCAGATGACCGACATCGTGCCCGGCAACTTCTTCGCGCTGGTCCCCGGCACCGACGAGGTCGAGCGGGAGGGCGTGGCCGCCATCGTCACCGCGATCGAACGCGGCTACCCCGAGCTGGCCGAACGCGAGTACGCCACCATGCTGCGCCGGCAGGGCGACCTCGTCGTCGAGCTGTTCCGCGGCCGCGGCATGTTCGACGACGAGAACGCCGAGGCGGCCTCCGCCGGCTGATCCGTCGGGGCCGCCCGGCGCAGGTCAGGCCGTGGCGTTCTTGGCGAGTTCGCCCAGCTCGATGCCGACGGACTTGGTGAATCGGCCCTTGTCACGGGAGCGGATGCTCACGTCGTGGTCGCCGGCCTCGGCGCGCAGCGCGCCGACGGTGGCGTTCTGCCTGGTCCGGCCGTTCACGAACGGGTCGAAGGAGTACCAGCGCATCGCGTTCTCGTAGGTGATCTTGTTGAGTTCGTCGGCGGGGACGTCGGCGGCGACCGCGGCGAGCTCCTCGGGGGCGTTGGGCCAGGAGGAGTCGGAGTGCGGATAGTCGCACTCCCAGGCGATGTTGTCGATGCCGATGAGGTGCCGCAGCTGGACGCCGACGGGGTCGGAGATGAAGCAGGTCAGGAAGTGCTCCCGGAACACCTCTGAGGGGAGCTTGTCGCCGAAGTCCTGGCCGGTCCACAGGTGGTGCATGTCGTAGGTGCGGTCGATCCGGTCCAGGAAGTAGGGGATCCAGCCGGTGCCGCCCTCCGACAGCGCGAAGCGGATGTTCGGGAACTTCTTGATGACCCGCGACCACAGCAGGTCGGCGGCGGCCTGGCAGACGTTCATCGGCTGCAGGGTGATCATCACGTCGATCGGGGCGTCGGGCGCGGTCACCGACAGCTTGCCCGACGAGCCGAGGTGGATGGAGACGACCACGCCCTCGTCGGAGACGGCCTGCCAGAGCGGGTCCCAGTAGTCGTTGTGGAAGCTGGGGTAGCCCAGGGTGGCGGGGTTCTCGGTGAAGGTGAGCGAGCGGCAGCCCTTGGCGGCGACCCGGCGGACCTCGCGGGCGCATTCCTCTGCGTCCCACAGGACGGGCAGCGCCATCGGGATGATGCGCCCCGGGTAGGCGCCGGCCCACTCGTCGATGTGCCAGTCGTTGTAGGCGCGCAGGACGGCGAGGGCGAGGTCCTTGTCCTCGTTGGCGGCGAAGAGCCGCCCGCTGAAGCCGGGGAAGGACGGGAAGTTCATCGAGGCCAGGATGCCGCCGGCGTTCATGTCCTTGATGCGCTCGTGGATGTCGTAGGTGCCGGGCCGGATCTCGTCGAAGGCGGTCGGCTCGATGCCGTACTCCTCCTTCGGGCGGCCGGCGACGGCGTTCAGTCCGATGTTGGGAATGATCGAGCCGCCGAAGGTCCAGACGTCCGAGCCGTCCTTCTTGCGGACGACCTTCGGAGCGGCGTCCCGGTACTTCTCCGGGATGTGGGCGTCGAAGAGGTTCGGCGGCTCCACCACGTGGTCGTCCACACTGATCATGATCAGGTCTTCGGGGTTCACGATGCTCCTCGGGCTCGACGGGGTGCGGGGGGAGGGGAGATGATCGAACTCTGAACCCTCGTCTCAGAAAAGTGAACAGCAGTTCAGTCCGAAGGACAAGGGGCCGCCGCGCCCTTGTTCAAGAAAGTAGATTAGATAATATATTCAGGTCACCTACCCCTGAAGGAGAGCGGAATGTCCGACTGGGCGAACGTCGAGCAGAGCACCCTGCTCGAACTGCTGGACCACCGCCTCGACAGGGACCCGGACGGACCGTTCCTGGACTGCTGCGGCACCTCCTACACCGCCGCGCAGATGGACCGTGAGGCCAACAGGGTCGCCAACGCGCTCGCCTCGCTCGGCGTCCGGCACGGCTCCACCGTCGCCACCATGCTGGAGAACGGCCCCGCCGCCGTCGTGTCCTGGTTCGCCATCCACAAGCTCGGCGCGATCTCCGTCCCGGTGAACACCGCGCTCAAGGGTCCGCTGCTGCGCCACCAGCTGTCCGACGCGACGACCTCCGTCGTCATCGTCCAGGACGACCTGGCCGAGCGCCCGCTGGAACTGCTCGACTCCCTCGAGACGGTGGAGCACGTCGTCGTCGTGGGCGAGGGGGGCGGCGCGGCGGTCGAGGCGAAGGGCCGCTGGTCCCTGCACTCCTGGGAGGACCTGCTGGGAGCCGACGACTCGCGGCCCGGCGTCCTGGTGCGCCCCGCGGACCTGGGAACCATCGTCTACACCGGCGGCACGACCGGCCCGTCCAAGGGCTGCGCGCTCAGCCACAACTACCACCTGTCCATCGCCAGGCAGATCATCTCCTCCTGGGGCCGCACCCCCGAGGACGTCGTGTGGAGCCCGCTGCCGCTCTTCCACTTCAACGCCATCTCGTGCATGCTCACCGGCACGATGATCAGCGGTGGCCGGGCCGCGCTGTCCCGCCGGTTCTCCGTCTCGGGGTTCTGGCCGGAGATCAACCGCACCGGCGCCACCATCGCCTCGCTGCTGGGCTCGCTGGCCGTCCTCGTCGCCCGCGCGGACGACCGCCCGGAAGCCAAGAACTCCGGCGCTCAGGAGGCCAACACCACCCTGCGGCTGCTGACCGGTGCTCCCATCCCCCCGGAGATCGACGAGCTCTACCGCGAGCGGTTCGGCGTCACCACGTTCAGCAACGCCTACGGCACCACCGAGGCGTCGCTGATCTCCTGGTTGCCGCCGGGCATGCCCGGCAAGCCGGGTTCGGCGGGCATCGTCAACTCCGAGGGCTTCGACGTCAAGATCTTCGACGACGACGACCACGAGGCGCCCCGGGGCGAGGCGGGCGAGATCGTGTGCCGGCCCCGCATGCCGCACGTGATGTTCGAGGGCTACTGGCAGCGCCCGCAGGCCACCGTCGAGGCCTGGCGCAACCTGTGGTTCCACACCGGCGACATCGGCAGGGTCGACGAGGACGGCTACCTGTTCTTCGTCGACCGCAAGGCCGACTACATGCGCCGCCGGGGCGAGAACATCTCGAGCTGGGAACTGGAGAAGGTGTTCCACGAGCACCCCGACGTCAAGGACGTGTGCGTGCACGCCGTGCCGAGCGAGGTCAGCGAGGACGACGTCAAGGTGACGGCCGTCCTCAAGGACGGGTCCGAACTCACCGAGGAGGCCCTGTGCCGCTGGTCGATCGACCGGCTGCCCTACTACGCGGTGCCCCGTTACTTCGAGTTCCGCGACGAGCTGCCGATGAGCCAGGTCGGGCGGACCACCAAGAACCTGCTCAGGGACGAGGGCGTCACGCCCGCGACCTGGGATCGCGAAGCCGCCGGCGTGACCTTCGAGCGCCGCTGATGGGAGACGGGCAGATGAACCCCGAGCCGACGGGCCTCAAGGGCGACGACCTGGGCACCCCCTACCTGCGCTTCGAACGCGAGGGCCCGCTGGCCTGGTGCGTCGTCGACCGGCCGGAGGCGCGCAACGCGCTGACCAGCGCCATGTACTTCGGCGTCCGGCGGGCGGTCGACCTGCTCAACAAGGACCCGGAACTCGCCGCGCTCATCATCACCGGCACCGGGGACATGTTCATGCCGGGCGGTGAACTGCGCGGCCGGGAGCCCGACCGCTGGCTCGACTTCCCCGACCTGCTGGGCATCGACTCCACCCCGTTCGAGGCGATCCGGCGCTCCCCGAAGCCCGTCGTCTCCGCGGTGAACGGCGTCGCCCAGGGCGGAGGCCTGCTCATCGCGATGCTCTCGGACGTCGCGGTGGCGGGGGAGAGCGTCACGGTCCGGGCGCCGGAGCTGTTCAGGGGCATCGCCGACACCGGGTACGCGGCCTACCTGCCCGCCCAGATCGGCATCGCGCGGGCACGGGACATGCTGCTCACCGGCCGGACCGTCACCGCCCGGGAGGCCGAGAGCTGGGGCATGTTCACCCGCGTCGTCCCCGACGACCAGGTGCGCGCCGTGGCCGAGGAGGTCGCGGTCCAGATCGCCCGGACCGCGCCGCAGGCTCGGCTGCACGTCAAGCGGATCGTCAACGGCGGCTACGGCGCCGTCGACCGCATGACGTTCGACGCGCTGCTCTACAACGAGGAGATGACGGAGGGCGGCAGGGCGTTCGCCGAGCGGCGCGACCCGTCCTGGGTGCCTCCGGAGTTCCGCACCGGGGGAAGGCTCTGAGCCTTGCTCACGCCCGCCCGGCGACGAAGGCCGCCTCGACCGTCTCCAGCAAGGTGGCCAGGGGGAGGGGCTGCGGCCCCTCCTCGGTCAGCTCGCTGGCCTGGAAGGCGCTGACCAGGCCGGAGAACATCCGCGCCAGCAGGTGCGGGTCGCCGGGCTTGAACGTCCCCTCCCGCTGGCCGCGCCGGAACAGGTCGGCCTGCATCTCCTGGGCCTGCCGGAAGTTGACGAGGATCTCGGCGTCCGAGGGGGCCCCTGTCAGCGCGGAGGCGATGGCGCCGCTGCGCAGTACCAGCCGTCCGTACTCCGGGTGGCGGCGGAAGAACTCCACCTGCCACTCGGCCAGCTCCCGCAGCTGCCGCTGCGGCGCCCGCGAGGAGGAGAGGATCTCCTTCATGCCCGACATGAACACCACGGCCCGGCGCAGGAAGATCTCCCGGTACAGCTCGTCCTTGCCGCTGAAGAAGCCGTAGACCGCGCCCACGGAGTACTCGGCGAGCTCGGCGATCTCCCGGAGGGACGCCTCATGGAACCCCTTGCGGGCGAAGACGCCCTCGGCCACGTCCAGGATCTGGTCACGTCCGAGCTCGCGGCGGCGTTCCCGGCGCTGCTCCCGCAGGCTTCGCTCGCTCATCGGCGTGTGATCCCCCTTTTCACGGCAGGAAACATCGTATAGGGCTGATACCTTCCGGCCCTGACCCGCAATAAGGAGTAACCATGCATTCCGCCCCGGCCTCGAGTGAGTTCGTCCACCCCGTATTGGCGGGCAGAGAGGACGCCTCGGCGGAACTGGCCGACGCCGTGCGCAGGCTGATCGGGCTGACCACCGCGACGCCCGCCCCCGCCGACGTCACCTTGGCCGCCGTACGGGATCTGAACGCGATCGCGGACGTGCTGGAGAGCCATGTGCCCGAGACGCCTCTGCCCAACACCGTGGTGCACCAGCCGGTGGCCGAGGGGCTGCCCGACCTGACCGCGCGGATGCCGTTCGACGTGGTGATCGGCAGGCACAACCCGCTCGCGGTCCCGCTGAAGGTGTCCTTCGAGCCGCCGAAGGCCCTGTTGAAGGGAACTTTCACCCGTGCTTACGAGGGCCCTCCCGGCTGCGTGCACGGCGCGATGCTCGCCTCGGCGTTCGACCTTCTCCTCGCCGCGGCCACCGTGGTCGCTGGTGTGCCGGGCCCGACGGCGCGGCTGGAGCTCAAGTACCGGCGGCCAACTCTGCTGAACGTGCCCTGCGTGCTGGAAGGCGAGGTCGAACAGCACGACGGCCGCTCGGTGCGCACGGTCGGCCGCCTCATCCAGAACGGGCACGTCACCGTGGAGGCCGTCGGCGACTTCGTGAAGCTCGACCGGGAGCAGATCGAGCGGATGGCCCGCCGCGCCCAGGGTGTGTCCTGATCCGATCCTCCGGCCGCCGCCCGACAGGGCGGCGGTCCGCTCCCCGGACGTTCAAGAGATGATTTTCCCGGCGTGCAGTTCGGCCAGTTCGGCCGGGCCGAGCCCCAGTTCGCGCTCCAGGACCAGGTCGGTGTGCTCGCCCAGCCACGGCGGGCGCCCGTCCGCGGCGGGGGCCGCGTCGCTCAGCCGCACGGGATTGCCGGGAATGAGGACGGGCTGCTCCACCCCGTCGGTGCGGGGGAGCTCCACCAGCATGTTCCTGGCTTTGACATGGGGGTCGGCGACGACCTCGGCGTCACTGAGGCAGGGGCCCGCGGCGATGCCCGCCCTGCCCAGCCGGTCGCAGGCCTCCACCTTGCCGAAGCCGGCGGCCCAGTCCTCGATGGCGGGGCGCAGGAGTGTCTCCAGGTTCTCGACCCAGCCCTGACGGGTGGCCAGGCGGGGGTCGTCCTTCCACTCGGGGCGGCCGATGAGGTCGGCGAGCTTGGCGAAGTGCTGCTCGCGGGCGACCTGGAGTACGAACCAGCCGTCCTTGGCGCGGAAGCCGTGCATGATGAGCGGCCCGACGTCGCCGTCGCGCAGACCCATGGACCAGAAGTTGGTGACGACGTCGGTCATCGCGATCATGGCGTCGAACATGGCGATGTCGACGTACTGGCCGCGTCCGGTGGTCTCGCGGTGGCGCAGGGCGGCGAGGATGCCGATGGTGGCGAACAGGGCGGCCCCGATGTCGCCGAGCGCGCCGACGGGCGCGGGGCGGGGCGGCTCGTCGCCGGTGCGCTTCATCTCGTAGATGCCGGACATGGCCTCGACGATGGGGGCGAAGGCCGGCCAGTCCCCGTACGGGGTGGGCACGGTGTTGCCGAAGCCGGAGACCGAGACGTAGATGCCCGCCGGGTGGACGGCGGCGATGTCGGAGTAGCCGAGGCCGAGGCGCGCCATCGCGCCCGCCTTGGAGTTCTCGGCGATGACGTCGAACCTCGGGGCCATCTCCAGGACGAGTTCCCGGCCGCGCGGGTTCTTGAGGTCGATGCAGACGCTGCTCTTGCCGAGGTTGTTGCGCAGGAAGGTGGCGCCGACCCGCCTGCCTTCGGGGTCGGTCATCGCGGGAAGGGAGCCGCGTCCGGAGTCTCCGGAAGGGGGCTCGACCTTGACGACCTCGGCGCCGAGGCGGGCCAGGAGCTGGGTCGCGTAGGGGAGTGCCTGCATCTGTTCCAGCGCCAGGACGCGGATGCCGTCCAGGGGCCGGGTTCCACCCTGAGTCATGGGAGGAGTCTAATTGCAGATTAGATCTTTTATGCAATCTACGATTAGGATGGCTGCATGCGCGGAATCTTGTCCTGGGGCGGCCACCTGCCCCACCGCAGGCTCGACCGTCAGGCCATCCGTGCGGTGGCGGGCACGGGAGGGGGACGGGGCACCCGGACCGTCGCCTCCTACGACGAGGACGCGGTCACCCTCGGCGTCGCGGCGGCCCAGACCGCCCTGCGCGGAGCCCCCGCCGAACCGCGGGCCCTCTGGTTCGCCACCACCGAACCGCCCTACCTCGACCGCACGAACGCCACGACCCTCCACGCGGCACTGCGCCTGGGCAGGGACGTTCCCGCCTACGACGCCGTCGGCTCCGTCCGCTCCGCCCTCGGCGCGCTGCGAGCCGCCTGCGACGCCACAGGACCGGTGCTCGTGGTCGCCTCCGACCTGCGCGGCGGGCTGCCCGGCGGCCCTGACGAGGCGGCCGGAGGCGACGGGGCGGCGGCCCTGCTCGTCGGCTCCGACGCCGACGGTCCGGTCGTCGCCGAGCTCGTCGCACGCTCCTCGGTGACGGAGGAGTTCGTCGACCGCTGGCGGGTGCCCGGAGAGTACGCCTCCCGGTTGTGGGAGGAGCGCTTCGGCGAGACCCGCTACACCGCGCTCGGCGGCGAGGCGCTGAAACTCGCCCTCGGAGAAGCCGGTATCGACGTCGCGGACGTGGACGCCCTCATCGTCGCGGGCCTGCACGGCCGGGCGGCCAAGGCGGTCGCGGGCCGTTCGGGCGTGCCCGCCGAGCGCGTCGCCGACCGGCTGGAGGACACCGTCGGCAACCTCGGAGCCGCCCAGCCCGCGCTGCTGCTGGCCGCGGCGCTCGAAGCCGACCCCGCCGAAGGCCGCGTCATCGTCCTGCTCTCTCTGGCCGACGGCGCGGACGCCTTCGTCTTCCGCACCACCGCCGCGCTGGCGGAGCACCGGGTGGAACGCACGGTGCGGGCGCAGATCGCCTCCGGCGCACCCGTCGCGTACGGCACCTACCTCGCCTGGCGCGGGCTGCTGCCGGTCGAACCGCCACGCAGGCCCGAACCCGCCCGCCCGTCCTCCTCTGCCGCCAACCGCAACCGGGACTGGAAGTTCGGGCTCGTCGGCTCCCGTGGCGAAGACGGCATGGTGCGCATGCCGCCGTCCCCACTGGACGAGGCCGCGGCTCCGATGGCCGCGACACCGGGCACGATCGTCGCCTTCACCGTCGACAGGCTGGCCTACTCGCCGAGCCCGCCCGTGGTGTTCGCGGTCGTCGACTTCGACGGCGGCGGCCGGCTGCCCATCGAGCTCACCGACGTGAACGAGGGGGAAGTCGAGGCCGGGGGGCGGGTCGAGCCGACCTTCCGCAGGCTGTTCACCTCCGACGGGATCCACGACTACTTCTGGAAGGCCAGGCCGCTGCGCGGCTCCGCGCCGGAGAAAGAGGGCTGAGATGGGCTCGCACGGCATCAAGGACCGGGTGGCCATCGTCGGCATGGGCTGCACCCGCTTCACCGAGCATTGGGACAAGGGTGTCGACGAGCTGCTCCTGGCGTCCACCGGGGAGGCGTTCGCCTCGGCGGGGATCGACAAGGAGCAGGTCGACGCCTACTGGCTGGGCACCGCACAGTCGGGCATGAGCGGCCTGACCCTCTCCAAGCCGCTGCGGCTGAAGGACAAGCCCGTCACGCGGGTGGAGAACTACTGCGCGACCGGCTCGGAAGCGCTGCGCCAGGCCGCCTACGCGGTGGCGTCCGGCGCCTACGACGTGGCGATGGCCGTCGGCGTGGAAAAGGTCAAGGACTCCGGGTACCAGGGGCTCAACGCCTTCCCCATCCCGAACGACGGCACCCAGCGCACGCTGACGGCCGCGGCGATGTTCTCGATGGTCGCCCCCGCCTACGCCCGCCGCTACGGCGTCGACTCCGGCGAGATGCGCACGGTCCTCGCCCGCATCGCCTCCAAGAACCACGCCAACGGGGCCCGCAACCCCCGCGCGCAGTTCCGCAAGGAGATGTCCGTCGAGAAGCTGTGCTCCATGCCCGCCGTGGCGGGCGGCCTGTCGGTCTTCGACTGCGCGGGCGTCGCGGACGGCTCGGCGGCGGCGATCGTCGTCCGGGCCGAGGACGCCCACCGCTACACCGACAAACCGCTGTTCATCAAGGCGCTGTCTTTCATCGCGGGCGACGGCTCGGGCCTGATGGACCCCGCCTACGACTACACGACCTTCCCCGAGGTCGCCTCCTCCGCCCGGGACGCCTACGCCCAGGTCGGCGTCACCTCGCCCGCCGACGAACTGGCCATGGCGGAGGTGCACGACTGCTTCACCCCGACCGAACTGGTGCTGCTCGAGGACCTGGGCCTGGCCGAGCGCGGCACCGCCTGGAAGCAGATCCTGGCGGGCGCCTTCGACCTGGACGGGGAACTGCCCGTCAACCCCGACGGCGGGCTCAAGTCGTTCGGCCACCCGGTGGGCGCGTCCGGCCTGCGCATGATGTTCGAGGCCTGGCTGCAACTGCGCGGCGAAGCCCCCGAAGAGCGCCGCATCTCCACCTACGGCTCCCGCTCCCTGGCGCTGACCCACAACCTGGGCGGCTACCCGGGGGAGATGGTGAGCTTCGTGTCGATCCTCGGCACGAACTGAACCGGGCACGGACGGCGGCGGCAGTGAGGGGCCGCCGCCGTCCGTGCCTTCCGGGGGCGACCCCCAGGCCCCTGGAGTGGAACAAACGATCCTCGCTTCGCTGCGGTTGCGTGTTGTCTGTCTGGGGGACGACCCCCAGGCCCCCGGGGCGGAACAAACGATCCTCGCTTCGCTGCGGTCGTTTGTTCCGATCAGTCAGTCCAATCCGTACGGTCCTCGCGGGAGGGCTGGCGGCCGGTGCGCAGGGGGGACAGGGGGGCGTCGACGAGGAGGATGCGCTGCCGGTCGCGGACGAAGCCGCTCGCCTTGGACAGGAGGGCGTCGTCGCCGCGGATCTGGTCGCGTTCGGCCGCGCCCCACTTCGCCCAGCTGGGGATGCTCCACAGGAGCAGGCACTCGTCGAGGTTCTGCATCGCGGTCGCCCACGCGCCGACGAGGTTCCAGCCGGTGCGGGACTCCGCGGCTTCGGCGCCCTCCATGGCGGCGTCCAGGAAGCGCCAGGCGGAGCCGGACTCCACCTTGACGAGCTCGTGGGCGTAGACCTCGCCGCCCGCTCCGTCCGCGCACAACTGCTCGATGGTGCGGGTCCGCGGGTGCGGGACCACGATCCGGTCGAAGCCGCCGGAGCGCAGGTCGGCGGCGGCGGCCCACCACTTCTCCAGGGCCGGATCCTGGAGGATCCTGTTGCCGAACTCCAGGCCGAAGGACGAGGCGAGGCCGTCGAAGCCGTCCTCCTCCCACATGTTCACCGTCTGCGGCCAGGGGCCGGTGCTGCCGACCACGCCCCACACGCCGTAGCAGAGCTGGTGCCGCTGCTCCTGGGCGATCGGGCTCCAGTTGGCCGTCATGTGGTGCATGTAGCGGGCGCGGTTCTGCTTGGTGATGTGGATGAACTCGTGGATGTAGACCTTGTCGTTCATGTCGTTCACGCGCTCCCCGGGCTTCCCTGATTGATGATGTTTTATATAATTTACACTCAGCCCCTCAGGAAGGCGGACCCATGCCCGCACAGCCCGAAGCACCACCGGAAGACGAACTGCTGTGGGAGGTGGGCGGGGACGGTGTCGCGAAGCTGACGCTCAACCGCCCCCACGCGGGCAACGCCATCACGGGCCCCCAGCGTGAGGAGCTCATCGCCCGGCTGGCCGGGGCGAGCGCCGACCCCCGGGTGCGGGCCGTGGTGCTCACCGGCGCGGGGAGCCGCCACTTCTGCACCGGAGCCGACCTGGCCGCCTCGTCCGCCTCCGCCGAGCCGCCGCCCCCGGACCTGCCCGACCGCCCCGCCGGGTCGGTGGCGCGAGCCATCGCGGGCGGCGCGCAGCGGCTGGTCTCGGCGGTGCTCGACTGCGAGAAGCCGGTCATCGCGGCGGTCAACGGCACCGCCGCCGGCATCGGCTGCCACCTCGCCTATGCCTGCGACCTGGTGCTCGCCGCCGACAACGCCAAGTTCATCGAGGTGTTCGTCCGGCGCGGCCTGGTCGTCGACGGCGGCGGCGCCTACCTGCTCGCCCGGCTCGTCGGCCCGCAGAAGGCCAAGGAACTCGTCTTCTTCGGCGACGACCTTCCCGCCGCAGAAGCCGAGCGCATCGGCCTGGTCAACCGGGTCGTCCCCGCCGACGAACTGGCCAAGACCGCCTCGGAGTGGGCGTCGCGCCTCGCGGCCGGGCCCACGGTCGCCCTCGGCCTCGGCAAACGCCTGATCAACCGGGCCCTGGACGGCGACCGCGCGGCGAGCCTGTCCGAGGAGGCCATGGCCGCCGAGATCAACATGACCAGCGAGGACGGGCAGGAGGGCCTGCGCGCCTTCCTGGAGCGCCGCCCGCCCCGGTTCCGCGGCTGGTGACGGATTTGCCCCTCAGTAGATTGTCGGCATCGCGCATGCCCCGGCACAGGAGCTTCTCGTGGATCTGCGTCTGACCCCTTCGGAGGTCGCCTTCCGGGACCGGTTGCGGTCCTGGCTGGCCGACGTCCTGCCCGCCCTCCCCGACAAGCCCGACCGCGACGACTGGCCCGCCCGCCGCGTGTACGACACCGCCTGGCAGCGCATGCTGTTCGACGCCGGATACGCGGGCGTCGACTGGCCCGCCGACCACGGAGGGCTCGGCGCGTCTCCGACCGAGCAGCTGATCTTCCTGGAGGAGACGGCCCGCGCCCGCGCCCCCTACGTCGGCGCCAACTTCGTCGGCCTCCTGCACGCCGGTCCGACGATCATCGTGGAGGGCACCGAGGAGCAGCGTGCCGCTCACCTCCCGCGCATCCTGCGCGGCGAGGAGGTCTGGTGCCAGGGCTTCTCCGAACCGGACGCGGGCTCGGACCTGGCGGCCCTGCGCACGACGGCCGTCCGCGACGGCGACCACTACGTCGTCAACGGCCGCAAGGTCTGGACGTCGCACGCTGAGGTCGCCGACTACTGCGAGCTGCTGGTGCGCACCGATCCGAACGCGCCGAAGCACAAGGGCATCACCTGGCTGATCCTCCCGATGGACACCCCCGGTGTGCAGGTCCGGCCGCTGCGCACCGTCGTGGGCAGCAGCGAGTTCAGCGAACTGATCCTCGACGATGTGCGCGTGCCCGTCTCCAACCGGGTCGGCGCGGAGAACGACGGCTGGCGGGTCGCCATGGTCACCTTCTCCTTCGAGCGCGGCACCGCGTTCATCTCCGACGTGATCGAGTCCCGCAACCTGCTGGAGGAGACCGTCGCGATCGCGAAGAAGACGCCCGCGCCGGGCGGCGGCACCCTGTGGGACGACGCGGCGCTGCGCCGGGACGTCGGCAGGCTTGCCGCCGAGGTCAGCGGCCTGTGGTCGCTGATCCGCAAGAACGTCTCAGAGGCCCAGGCCGGGATGATCCCCGTCCAGGGCGCGTCGGTGTTCAAGCTGAGGTTCACCGAGAGCCGCCAGCGCATCGGCGACCTGGCCTCGCACGTCCTGGGCCGCGCCGCGCTGGCGATGAGCGACCTGCCGGGCGCGTCCAACGCCCGCGTCGTGGAGGACCGCGTCAACACCCTGTCCTTCACCGTCGCGGCGGGCACCTCCCAGATCCAGAAGAACATCCTCGCCGAGCGGGTGCTCGGCCTGCCCAAGGAGCCCCGGTGGACCTGACGCTCAACGCCGACCAGAAGGACCTGCGGGCGGCGCTGCGGGACTGGCTGGCCGACGCCTGGACCCCCGACCGGCTCCGCGCCGCCTCCGACGGCGCGCCCTTCGACCGTTCCGCCTGGAAGGCCCTCGCGGAGATGGGCGTCTTCGCGGTGACGCTGCCCGAGGAGGACGGAGGCATGGGCCTGGGCACAGCGGACACCGTCATCCTCTTCGAGGAGCTCGGCCGAGCTCTCGTGCCGGGCCCCGTGACCGGCACTTTCCTGGCAGCGGGCCTGGTGCCCGGAGCGGCCGAGGGCGACGCGGTCGTCACACTCCTCGACACCCGAGACGCCCTGCAGGTGATCGAGCACCCGCAGGACGCCGACCATCTGGTCGTGATCGACGACGGCGGCCTGTTCCTCCTGCCCGTCCCGCAGGCCGACCCCGCCTCGCTGCCGCTGGACCCGCTGACCCCCGTCGCCCGGGTGTCGGTGCGGGCGGAGGACGGCGAGCGGATCGGCACGGCCGAGGACGCGGCCCGCTGGCGGCTGCTGGGCGCGGTCCTGACGGCCTCCCTCCAGGTCGGCGCCGCCCAGGGCGCGCTCGACCTCGCCGTCCGGTACGCCAAGGAGCGCATGCAGTTCGACCGGACGATCGGCTCCTTCCAGGCGGTCAAGCACCTGCTCGCCGAGTCTCTCGTCAAGACGGACCTGGCCAGGGCCGCGACGCTGGTGGCCGCGCTGGTGGCGGACGACCCCGCATCCGGCGACCTGCGGGAGGCCGCCTCGACCGCCAAGCTCCTCGCCGACGACGCGGCGGCGGGAAGCGGCCGCACCGGCATCCAGGTGCACGGCGGCATGGGCTTCACCTGGGAGGTCCTGGCCCACCTCTACCTCAAGCGCGCCTGGGTGCAGGAGACGGTGTTCGGCACTGCGGGGGACCACGCCGAACACCTCGCGGCCGCCTTCTGAGAACGTGGACCCAGCCCCCTGAGGAGGATTGCATGAGACGTCTGGCGCGCACCGAAGGACTGACCGAGGTCCAGCGGGAGATCATCGCGGCGGTGGCGGAGTTCACCGAGAAGGAGATCCTGCCCGTCGCCACCGAACTGGAGCACGGCGACACCTATCCGGCGGAGATCGTCGAAGGGCTGAAGCGGCTCGGCGTGTTCGGGCTGATGATCCCCGAGGAGTACGGGGGCCTGGGTGAGTCCCTGCTGACGTACGCGCTGGTGGTGGAGGAGCTGGCGCGGGGCTGGATGAGCGTGTCAGGGGTCATCAACACCCACTTCATCGTCGCGTACATGGTGATGAGGCACGGCACCGACGAGCAGAAGGCGTCGCTGCTGCCCCGTATGGCCGCCGGGGAACTGCGCGGCGCGTTCTCGATGTCGGAGCCGCACTGCGGCTCGGACGTGTCGGCGATCCGCACCAAGGCCGTCCGCGACGGCGACGAGTACGTCATCACCGGCCAGAAGTACTGGCTGACCAACGGCGGCTCCTCCAGCCTGGTGGCGGTGCTGTGCGTGACCGACGAGGGTTCTGACTCGGTCTACCGGAACATGACGACGTTCCTGATCGAGAAGACCCCCGGTTTCGGCGAGGTCGCGCCCGGCCTGACCATCCCCGGCAAGATCGAGAAGATGGGCTACAAGGGCGTCGACACCACCGAGCTGCTCTTCGACGGCTTCCGCGTCGGCGCCGAGCACGTGCTGGGCGGCACTCCCGGCAAGGGCTTCCACCAGATGATGGACGGCGTCGAGGTCGGCCGCGTCAACGTCGCCGCCCGCTCCTGCGGCATGGCGTACCGCGCGTTCGAGCTGGCCATCGCCTACGCCCAGCAGCGCGAGACGTTCGGCAAGCAGATCGCCCAGCACCAGGCCGTGCAGTTCCGCCTGGCGGAGATGGCCACCAAGGTCGAGGCCGCCCACCAGATGATGGTCATGGCCGCCCGCCGCAAGGACTCCGGCGAGCGCAACGACCTCGAGGCCGGCATGGCCAAGTACCTCGCCGGCGAGTACTGCAAGGAGGTCGTCGAGGACTCCTTCCGCATCCACGGCGGCTACGGCTACTCCAAGGAGACCGAGATCGAGCGCCTCTACCGAGAGGCCCCCATGCTCCTGATCGGCGAGGGCACCGCCGACATCCAGAAGATGATCATCGGCCGCCGCCTCCTCGAGGACTACCGCCTCTGACACCCGAGCCGTCTCCTTCCGGGGACGGCCGGTGGAACCGCACCGCGGAAACGGGGTGACCCCCGGCCGATGGAGGGCCGGGGGTCGTGCGGAGGAGGCGGGCGAGGTCAGTCCCTCCACTGCCGGGCGGGCGATACTCCCGGGAGGGGCTTGCCGATGAGGGCGAGGGGGATGAAGAAGCAGACCTGCCCGATCGCCATGATGAGCGTGGTGAGCGCCTTGTCGTCGTAGTGCTCGGACGCCCGGGCGTACAGTTCGTCGGGGACGCGCTCCCCGTGCGGGGCGGCGGTGAGGACCGCCTCCACCAGCGCCAGCGCGACCCGCTCGGCGCCGGTGAAGCAGGACGCGTCCTGCCAGGAGGCGACGGCGGTGATGCGCTCCTCGGTCTCCCCGGCCTTGCGGAGGCCGCCGGTGTGCAGGGCGGTCAGGTAGGCGCTGTCGACGATCTGGCCGGCGCGCAGCTGAACCAGGCTGATCGTGGTCCGCGGGACCGAGCCGTTCCCGGTGGCCTTGGCCAGGGCTCCGGCGATCTGACCCAGTTCGGGGACGAGCACGGCGGGGTTGGGCAGCCGGGACTGAAGGGTCTCGTGTGTGGTCATGGTGAGGTCTTCCTTTCGTGATTTCTGGTGGTGCGTCACTGCTATGACGGGTCGCAAGGAACGGATGTGACCGGTACTCGCGATCGATTCACGCGCGCGTGCTCGGCGCCCGTTCGGGAGCGACCGGCCGCTTGGGTCCCGTGCCCTGGCTTGTCGGGCGGGGGCGCAGGAGGAGGAACGCGGCGAGGAGAGCGGCCAGGTAGAACGCGGCGGCGCCGAGCAGGCCGGTGGTGTAGCCGCTGGTGAGGGCGTCTCGTAGTGCCGTGTCCGCGGGTCGGCCGGCGGTGGTGGTGGCGGCGACGGTGGCCAGGGTGGCCAGGCCCAGTGCG
The DNA here is from genome assembly GCF_039533685.1 of Actinocorallia aurantiaca. Taxonomy (NCBI): domain Bacteria; kingdom Bacillati; phylum Actinomycetota; class Actinomycetes; order Streptosporangiales; family Thermomonosporaceae; genus Actinocorallia; species Actinocorallia aurantiaca. The sequence continues at coordinate 239,992 of NZ_BAAATZ010000019.1, forward strand.
CCGCCGATCTGCTGGCTGGTGTTGATGAGCCCGGAGGCGACGCCCGAGTCCTCGGGAGCGACTCCCTGCACGCCGCCGATCGTCGCCGCGACGAAGCCGATGCCCAGGCCGACGCCTGCGACCAGCTGGGCCGGGAGCAGGGTGAACAGGGCGTTCTGGTCGGGGGTGAGCAGGCTGAACCAGACCATCGCCGCCGCGGCCACCGCCATGCCGGTCGCGAGGACGTTCCGGGTGGAGGTGCGGGCCTGCAGGGCGGGGCCGGCCAGGCCGGAGCCAAGGCCGATGCCGATCGCGAACGGCAGGTACGCCAACCCCGTGATCATGGGTGAGTAGTGCTTGACCGACTGCATGTAGAGGGTGAGGAAGTAGAAGGTGGCCAGCTGGCCCGCGCCCATGAGCAGCATGACCAGGTTGGCGCCGAGCCTGCCGCGGTCGGCCAGGACGCCGGACGGCATCATCGGGTCGCGGACGCCGCGCTGGATCGCGGCGAAGGCGACGGCCAGCACGAGGGCGGCCGCACCGAAGGCGAGGGTGAGGCCGTCGCCGAGCCCGTCGGACCCGGCCCGGTTGATCGCGTAGACAAGGGAGCCGAGGGCGAAGGTGACGGCGACCGCACCGGGCAGGTCGACGCCGCCGCGCCTGCGGGTGCCGGGGACGAGGACGAGTGTGCCCGCGAGCACCAGGAGGGCGAAGGGGATGTTGACGAACATGATCCACCGCCAGCCCAGGTACTCGGTGAGCGCGCCGCCCAGGAGCAGACCGATGACCGAGCCGAGACCGCCCATCGCGCCGTACACGCCGAGCGCCTTGTTGCGAGAGGGCCCGGCGGGGAAGGTGTCGGCGAGCAAGGACAGTGCGGCGGGGGCGACGATCGCGCCGCCCACGCCCTGGAGCACGCGCGCGGCGATCAGCGTGCCGCCGTTCTGCGCCGCGCCGCCCAGCAGGGAGGCGAGCAGGAACACCACCAGCCCGATCCGGAACAGCCTGCGGCGGCCGAACACGTCGCCGATGCGGCCCCCGGCCAGCAGCATCCCGCCGAACGCCAGCGCGTAGGAGGTGAGCACCCAGTCCAGGTCGGCTTCGGCGATGCCCAGACTGGAACCTATGACGGGCAGCCCGACGGTCACGATGGTGCCGTCCATGACGAGCAGCAGTTGCGCGGCGGCGATGACGGGCAGCGCCAGGCCGCTCTTCCCGGTGCTTCGGGTGTGCGAGGTCATCCGGGTCTCCTCAGGAGTCCGTGGCGGCGCGGTGGACGGCGGCGGCCAGCCGGTCATGCTCGGCATACGACCAGTTGAAGGAGAACCGGCGGCGGGTGTAGCCGAACGCGATGCCGCTGACGGGGTCGGCGAAGGACTCCGAGCCGGCCGAGCCGTTGTGGCCGAAGGCGTTCGCGCCCAGGAACGGGTAGCGCAGGCCCTTGGCCTGGAAGCCGAGGGCGTACTGTCCCTGGGGGCCGGTGACCAGGTCGGCGCCGGTCGAGTGGAGCATGGCGAACTCGCCGAGGGTGTCGGGCTTGAGCAGCGGGGCCCGGCCGTCGAGACCGAAGGCCGCGGCCGCGTACAGGGCGGCCAGGCCTCGGGCGTTGCCCACACCTCCTGCGGAGGCCTGGCCGAGCGCGCGCACCCGGCGGGCGTTGAGGAAGGCGACCTGGTCCAGGGGAAGGGCGGAGTTGAGGCCGTAGCCGATCCCGGTGATGCTGTGCGGGCCGGGGACGGTCGCCCAGAACGCGGCGAGTTCCTCGGGAGTCGCCAGGCCGGGCAGGATCTCCCGGTAGCGGTCCTCCAACGCCTCCGGCAGACCGAGGTACAGGTCCAGGTCGTAGGGAGTGCGGATCCGCTCCTCGAAGACCTCCTGCAGGGAGCCGCCGGTGACACGGCGGATCACCTCGTTCACGATCGCGAACGCCACGAACCCGCCGTAACCGTGGGCCGAGCCCGGCCTCCAGTACGGCCGCTGTTCCGCCAGGCGCCGGGCGATCGTCTGGTCGTCGGCGAGCTCGTGCGCGGTGAACCCGCCGTCGACGCCGATCACGCCGGAACGGTGGGTGAGGACGTCCCGCAAGGTGATCCCGGCCTTGCCCGCAGCGGCGAACTCCGGCCAGTGCCGGGCGACGGGTTCGTCCAGCTCGAGGGTTCCGTCCTGAACCAGCAGCGCCGCCACCAGAGTGGAGGCGCCCTTGGTGGAGGAGTAGACGCCGGTCAGGGCGTCACCGGCGGCCTCGTCCCCGGCCCACAGGTCGACCACCTGCCTGCCGTGCATGTAGGCCGCCAGCTGCGCGCCGGTGTCGCCGTTCTCGGCCGCCACGGCGGTGAACTCCTCACGCACCGCCTCGAAACCGGTGGCCACGGTTCCGTGGATGTCGATCTCGTTCATCGTCTGATGCTCCGATCATCGTCGGGTCGATGTGTTCGGAGGCATGACGCGTGGATTTCAGGGAGTGTGACGGGATCGGTGTGTCACATTGCGGGAGTTCCGTTCGTCATGGGTGCAGACACCTAAGAAGGAATGGGACATGGACGAACGTGATTTCCTGGCTCGGCGCTTCGAAGGGCACCGCCCGCACCTGAAGGCGGTCGCCTACCGGATGCTCGGCTCCCTGAACGAGGCCGACGACGCCGTCCAGGAGGCGTGGTTGAAGCTCGCGCGTTCGGAGGCCGACGAGATCGACAACCTCGGCGGCTGGCTGACGACGGTCGTCGGGCGGGTCTGCCTGGACATGCTGCGCTCCCGCCGGTCGCGACGCGAGGACCCGCTGGAGTCCCGGCTGCCGGATCCGGTCGTCGGCGAGGAGGGAGCCGATCCCGAGCGGCAGGCGATGGTCGCCGACTCGGTGGGGCTGGCGCTGCTGGTGGTGCTGGAGTCGTTGAACCCGGCCGAGCGGCTCGCCTTCGTCCTGCACGACATGTTCGGCCTGCCGTTCGAGGAGATCGCCCCGATCGTCGACCGCACCCCGGCCGCGACGAGGAAGCTCGCCAGCCGGGCCCGTCAGCGGGTACGGGGCGAGGTGCCCGAACCGGAGTCGGACCCACTTGTGCGGCGGCGCGTCGTCGACGCCTTCCTCGCCGCCGCGCGCAGTGGCGACTTCGACGCCCTGGTGGCCGTCCTCGACCCCGACGTGGTGCTGCGCGCCGACGGAGGGAAGGCGCTTCCCGGCGGCATGAAGGTCCTGCGCGGCATCGAGGCGGTGGCCGGTCAGGCCGCCACCTTCCAGCGCATGGCGACCCTCTCGACCGTCCGGCCCGCGCTGGTCAACGGGGCGGCCGGGCTGGTCAACACCGTCGGTGGCGAACTCTTCTCGATCATGAGCTTCACCGTCGCCGGCGAGCGGATCACCGCGATCGACATCCTGTCCGACCCCGAGCGGCTGGCCCGCCTCGACCTCGCCGACCTGACGTCCTGACCGTTCACGTCCGCGGGGGAGCGCCGCTCATGATCCGGGCGGCCTCTTCGCGCAGCAGAGTGACGTCCACCTTGAAGGTGGCGTTGACCGGCAGGTCCGCGACGAACACCACCTCGTCGGGCACCTTGTAGTCGGCGATGCGGTCACGGCACCAGGACTTCAGCTCCTCGGCCGTGGCCGCTTCCGGTTGCCGGAGGACGGTGAAGGCGACGCCGATCTCGCCGATGACGGGGGCGGGGGTGCCGACGACGGCCACCCGGGCGACTTCCGGATGGGAGGCCAGCGCCGCTTCGACCTCGGACGGGTAGACGTTGTAGCCGCCGCGCAGGTAGGCGTCGTCGGCGCGGCCCACGATCATCAGGTTTCCGTCGGAGTCCAGGGAGCCCAGGTCGCTGGAGGCGAGCCAGCCGTCCGGGCCGATCGTCTCGGCGGTGCGCTCGGGGTCGTCCCAGTAGCCGCGCATCGCCGCCCGAGACCGCAGGTGCACCCGGCCGACGGCTCCGGCGGGCAGCGCCTCGCCGAGCGGGGAGCGGATCTGCACCTCCGCGCCGCCCAGGGGGCGGCCCACGGTGGTCGCGATGACTTCGGCCGGGTCGTTCACGCGGGTGCCGAAGGCCAGGGGGACCTCGGTGCTGGCGTATCTGACGACCACCTGGCAGCCGATCCGCTCGCGCAGCCGCGTGACGAGGGAGGGCGGCACCCGGCTCGCGCCGGTGGCTATCAACCGCAGCGACGACAAGTCCGCCTTGTCGAGCTCATCCAGCATGACAAGTTTTTCCCACTGCGTCGGCACGCCCTGGCCGAGCGTCACCTGTTCCCGCTCGAGCACCTCCAGCATGTGCTCCGCGCTCCAGACGGGCGGGGTGAGGATGAGGGAGGACCGGTGGGCGACCTGCTCGTAGACGCGGGTGACGTAGCCGGAGTGCGCGAACGGCACCGGCATGAGCTTGCGGTCGTAGGGCGCGCTCAGCGGGCCGAGGTTGCCGCCGATGAACCGCAGGGCGCCGTGGTCGAACCAGGCGCCCTTGGGCAGCCCCGTGGTGCCGGTCGTCCAGACGATCACGGCGGGGTCGCCGTCCCCGGCGGCGAACGCCCCGGCGACCGAGGGCGCGCCCCGGGGGATGGGCTCGCGGACGTCCACCACGGCGCCGGCTGGGACGCGTTCGGGAGTGTCGGTGACGGTCAGGACGGGCCGGGACCGGCCCAGGATGTGCGCGACCTCGGTGGGGCCGAGGCGGGGGTTGACGGCCGAGACCACCGCGCCCAGCCGCAGCGCCGCCAGGTACCAGACGGCGAACGCCCGGCCGGAGGGCAGCAGCAGCGTCACGATGTCCGCGGGCTGCACGCCCCGTTCGTCCAGCAGGCTCGCGGCGGCCGCGGACTCCCGCCACCAGCCGCCGTAGGTGAGCACGTCGCCGTCCTGGACGAGCGAGGGCAGGTCGGGTTCGGCGTCCAGGACGGACTCGAAGAGCGTGCCGAGGGGCGCTCCGGCCGCGTGCGGCCCCGGGGTGGAAGGGTCGGGAAGGGGTGCGTTCATCGGCGGTCCCTTGGGGGAGGGGAGGACGCGGCGGGGTGTACCGCGTCCGCACGGGAGGCCCCGGGCCGGTGGACCGCGAACCGGCGGATCCGCCCGGAAGGACGGGCGCCGGGCTCCCTCGCCTTCCCGCGGAGGAGGACGCCGCGTCAGTCTTCCGAGGCCGCCGTCAGAAGGGCCGAGATCTCGGTCCAGTCCTCGCCTCGGCGCACCGCGATGCCGGCCAGGACGGTGTGGACCTGCTCGGTGAAGGACATCGGCTCCAGCGCGCCGGGGGCGGTCGCGAGCAGTTCCAGATGGGGGAGGTCCCGGTCGTCGCGCGCCACGACCCGGCGCAGCTCCGGCTCGAACGGCAGGTCCCGTTCGCGGAGCCGGGTGACCGCCGCGCCCAGGGCGCACTCCGAGACCAGGTCGTAGGCCCGCAGCGCCTCCCCGGCGGCGAAGCCCTGCCGGAGGCACACGCCGAGCGCGGTGTTCACCGGCTCGGCCATCACCTCGAAGCCGATCGCCCCGTTGACGTACTGGGCGAACAGGCCGGGATCGCGGACGAACGCCTCCTTGATGTACAGGGCCCACTCCTGGAACCAGACGGCCCAGTGCTGGCCGCGGTCCACGGGCAGGGTCAGCCGGGTCACCGACTGCTCGGCCGCCAGCCTCAGCAGGTCGTCCCGTCCCCGCACGTAGTGGTAGAGGCTGGGCACGCTCACCCCGAGCCGCTCGGCGACCCGCCGCAGGGTGAGGTCGTTCAGCGGGATCTCGCCCGCCGCGCGGGCGATCGCCGCGCGGTCGATCTTCGGCGGGCGGCCGGGGCCCCGCCCGCTCGCGCGGACGGGTCCCGCCGGGGGATGGTTGCTCTCGCTCACGACGCTCCTGACGGCGGCGCGGTGTCCGGTACCGCCGCGCCTTCTCGGGAAAGGATCCCATGGCCGTCCGGGAGAGCCGGGCGGGCGGATCGGGTTCCGGGACGGTCACCGAGGCCCCCTTCCCCCGAAGATTTTGGAAGACAGTTCAAAAATGACACCCGGGAACCGTCGGGTCAAGGGTCCGGGGCCGGGCGGCGCATGACCCGGCCCCGGACGTCTCACGCGAACGCGGGCTGGAGCTCCGAGCTCACGAGCCACATCGCGAAGTACTGCGCCGCGCCCCCGTAGGCGTGCCCCAGCGCCACCTTCGCGCCCTCCACCTGGTGCTCGCCCGCCGTGCCGCGCACCTGCCGGGCCGCCTCCAGGCAGCGCACCAGCCCCGACGCGCCGATCGGGTTGGACGAGAGCACCCCGCCGGAGGGGTTGACCGGGAACGAGCCGCCCAGCTCCGTCGCGCCGCTGTCGGTCAGCTTCCACCCCTCGCCGGGGGCGGCCAGCAGGTGCCCCTCCAGCCACATCGGCTCGTACCAGGAGAACGGGACGTACAGCTCGGCGCAGTCGATCTGCCGGAGAGGGTCGGTGACGCCCGCCTTGCGGTAGAGCGCCTCGGCGCACTCCACTCCGGCCCGGGGCCGCACCGGGTCCCGTCCGGGGAAGGAGGCGTACTCGCTGCGCTTGGCGTGCGCGACCACCCAGGCGGGCTTGGCGGGGCCCTTGCGCGCCACGTCCTCCGAGGCGAGGACGACGGCCGCCGCGCCGTCGGAGGACGGGCAGGACTCCAGGAAGTGCAGCGGCTCCCACAACATCGGCGACTCCTTGACCTTCTCCACCGAGATGTCGGGGATGCGCAGGTGGGCGTGCGGGTTGCGCAGCGCGTTCCGCCGGTCCTTGACCGCGACCTGCCAGCCGATGTGCTCGGGAGCCCCCGAACGCCTGATGTAGCTGCGGATCCACGGCGCGAACGTGCCGCCCGCCCCCTGCCCGCCGGACTTGCCGCCCGACAGCGCCCAGGTGGCGTTGCCCTCGGACTGCTTCTCGTAGCAGACGACCAGGACCCGGTCGTAGCGCCCCGACTCGACCATCGTCACGCCGCTGATCGCGGTGGCCGCGCCGACCGAGCCGGCGGTGTGCACCCGGTGGATCGGCTTGCCGACCGCGCCGAGCGCGTCGGCCAGCGACAGCTCCGGCATCATGACGCCCTCGAGCAGGTCGGGCGCCTTGCCGATGACGACGGCGTCGATGTCGGCGAAGGTCAGCCCGGCGTCCTCGAGGGCCTCCAGCGCGGCCCAGCGGACCAGGCCCTCCAGGCTCACCTCCAGGCGCCGCCGGTAGTCGGTCTGGCCGATGCCGACCACGGCACAGGGACGGGCCATCAGTGCTCTCCTTCCAGGACGGCGACGAGGTTCTGCTGGAGGCACGGGCCGCTGGAGGCATGGGCGAGCCCACGACGGGCCTCCCCGGCGGCGATGCGCCGCACCACCTCCACGACCCGGGCCAGGCCGGTGGCCATGACGGGGTTGCCCGCGAGCGGGCCGCCGGAGGGATTGATGACGGTCTCCCCGCCGAGCCCGAGCGCGGTGCGCAGGATCGTCTCCTCGGGGCTGTGCACGACCATCAGCTCGGCGATGTCGACGGGCCCGTCGTGCGCTCCCGCCCCCTTGGCCGCGAGCCTGGCCGAGGGGGAGTCCGTGAGGTCCCGCAGACCCAGGTGGTGGGATTCGATCCGATGGTCCATGCCGGTGAGCCAGACGGGCTCGCCGGGCAGCTCACGGGCCCTGTCCCCGGCGACGAGGATGAGGGCGGCGGCCCCGTCCGCCGGCGCGGCGACGTCATGGGCGCGCAGCGGATCGCACCAGTAGTCGGCCTTCAGCAGCTCTTCGATCGACACACCCGACGTCGCGGGCAGGGCGCGGGCGGCGGCAGCGGCGAAGTCGGCCTCGGTGGCCTTCCCGGAGTCCAGCAGCGCCCGCGCCTGGAGCCCCGCGAGGGAGACGGGGTCGGCGCCGAGCGGAGCCATCGTGTAAGGGTCGGTCTGCAGGGCGAAGACCTCGCGCGGACGGCCCGACGACGCCCGTCCGGAGCCGACGACCAGCGCGGTGTCGACGTCCCCGCACTGCAGGCGCAGCCACGCCTCGGACAACGCCCAGGCCCCGTCCATCTCCACATGGCTCTCGTAGACCGGGGGCCACGCCCCGACGCCCTCGAGGTTCATGACGAACGAGAACGGCGTGCCGCCCAGGTAGTCGCAGCTTCCCGCGATGGTGAACTCCAGCTCCTCCCGCCGCAGGCCGGTGCTCTCCAGGAGTTCGTTGACGCAGGTCATCACGAGGGCGGCTTCCGGCCCCTCGAAGGCGGTGTAGGCGGGGGTCAGCGAGGTCGCGACGACGGCGACCGGCCGCGGGTTCGTGCTCAAAACGCGTGCTCCTCGAGTGCGCGGCTGTCGGCGTCGGGTTCGCCGGTGGGCTCCCAGCGTTCGATCACGCCCTCCCACCCGCCCGTCGAACGGTTGTCGAAGGCGCTGACGTCCCGTTCGCCCGCGGGCCTCCAGACGGCCCGCAGGCGCAGCCCGACCCGGAACTCGGAGAGGGGGATGGTGCGGATGTCGACGCCGGTGATGGGGGAGTCGCTGCCGTCCAGCAGGATCGACGCCCTGATGTAGGGCTCGGTCTCCTTCTGCCCGTGGTACTGCACCGGGGTGATCTCGGTGAACGAGCTGACGGAGCCACGGCCGGAGACGGCGACGTCGTGCTCCTCGGTCATGAGGGTGCGCTCGAGGTGGTCGTAGCCGCGCCCCGGAACGTAGACCTTGCCGGTGACGGGGGAGCGCTGGCCGGTGATGACGCCTTCGAGCAGTCCGTTCAGGAAACGCACCCGGTGGGGGTGGTAGGGCTCGACATAGGTGAGGGAGACGGGCTGCTCGGCCAGGGTGACGGGGTCGCCGCCCTCGACGGGCGGGGCGGCCCGTGCGCCGTCCTCCTCCGGCACGAACCAGAGGTCGGTGATGCTCCCTCTCCGCTGCTCCTTGAAGCGGGCGGTCACCCGCATCCCGGTGGACATGCGCTCGGGGCTTCCGGCGTCCACCACGTGCGGGAAGCCGCTCGACGCGCCGTCCGGGACGATGAGGGCGAAGGCGAAGGGGTGGCGGAAGGGGTGCGTCGCGGTCGGCTCGCGCACCCACGTCCAGGAGGAGACGGTGCCGCCGGGCCCGAGGTCGACCAGGTCGAGTCCGGCGGGGGCTCCGGTGCCGGGTTCGTATTCCAGGGGCGGGCAGACGACCCGCTCGCCGATCCTGCCGCCGAGCAGGCGTCCGTCCCTGATCCCGGTGAGGAAGGCGCCCATGACGGGGCCCGTCGTCCGGGTGTAGGGGTACTCGAGCACGGTGCGCATCGGCGGGAGGCCGGTACCGGGCTGGGGCATGGCCTGTCTCCTCGGAGAAGAGTGGTTCCCTAAAGAAATATCATATACATTATTGCATTAACCTGGCCGAATGATCCCGCCGACTCCGGAGGTCGCCACCCATGGCCCGTGCCGCGGTACTTCACAACATCGGAGACAGGCAGGTCGACCTGCGTGACGACGTCACCGCGGTGGAGGTGGAGCCGGGCCTGGTGAAGGTCCGGATCCGGGCGACCGGCATCTGCCAGACCGACCTGTCGACGATGAGCGGGACCCTGCCCGCCACGCAGCCCACCGTTCTGGGCCACGAGGGCGCGGGCGAGATCGTCGAGGTCGGCGAGCACGTGACCGGCCTGGCGCCCGGCGACCACGTCGTCATCAACTGGACCCCGAACTGCGGGAACTGCGCCGAGTGCCACCGCGGCGAGCCCTACCTGTGCGTCTCCTACATCGGCGACGCCTTCGGCACCCCGCGCTTCCGGCTGGGCGACGGCACCGGAGCGTACGGGCTGGCCGGGATCGGCACCTGGGCCGACGAGATCGTGGTGCCCGCCCCGGCCGCCGTCAAGATCGACGACGACGTCCCGTTCGAGTACGCGGCCCTGCTGGGCTGCGGCGTCCCCACCGGGGTGGGCGCCGTGCTCAACACCGCCGGGGTGCGTCCGGGCGCCACGGTCGCGGTCGTCGGAGCGGGCGGCGTCGGGCTCTCCGTCATCCAGGGCGCGCGCATCGCCGGCGCCTCCACGATCCTGGCGATCGACCCCAACACCGCCAAGCACGAGACGGCCCGGACGTTCGGCGCCACCCACGTCGCCACCCTCGACGACCACGCCGAGCAGACGGCACTGCTCACCGGCGGCGGCTTCGACTACGCCTTCGAGGTGGTGGGACGCGCCTCGGCCGTCCAGACCGCCTGGCAGGTCACCCGGCGCGGCGGCGACGTCATCGTCGTGGGCGCGGGAGGCGTCGACGACATGTGGGAGATGAGCGCCTTCTCCCTGCTGTTCGAGGGCAAGTCCCTCAAGGCTTCTCTCTACGGCGAATGTGACATGCGACGTGACATCCCGCGTTTCGTGGATCTCTGGCGAAAGGGAGAACTCGACCTTGAGCCGCTCATCTCCCGACGAATAGGGTTCGCGGAGATCAACGACGCGATCGAGGCGCTGCGCGGAGGCGACGTCATCCGCCAGGTCATCCTGTTCGACTGATCCCGTGCCCGTCAAAGGAGACGAAATGTACGATCTGGCCATCGTCGGGGGCACGCTGATCGACGGAACCGGCGCCCCGGCCCGCCGCGCCGACATCGGGATCCGCGACGGCGTCATCGTCACCGTCGCCGAGAGGCTCGACGGGCCCGCCGCGGAGACGATCGACGCGGCGGGGATGATCGTCACCCCCGGTTTCGTCGACATCCACTCCCACTACGACGGCCAGGTCACCTGGGACACCGCGCTCGACCCGTCCGCCTCCCACGGCGTGACCACGGTCGTGTCCGGCAACTGCGGCGTCGGCTTCGCGCCCGTGCGGCCCGGCAGCGAGGACTGGCTGATCGAGCTGATGGAGGGCGTGGAGGACATCCCCGGCGCGGCCCTCGCCGAAGGCATCGAGTGGAAGTGGGAGAGCTTCCCCGAGTACCTCGACGCCGTCGACGGCCGCGGCCTGGCCCTCGACTACGGCGTCCAGATCGCGCACGGCCCGCTGCGCGCCTACGTCATGGGCGACCGCGGCGCGCGCAACGAGGAGGCCACTCCCGAGGACATCGAGGCGATGGCCGTCCTCGTGGAGGAGGCCGTCCGGGCCGGCGCACTCGGCTTCTCCACGTCCCGCACCCTCACCCACCGCGCCATCGACGGCACCCCCGTGCCCGGCACCTTCGCCACCGAGGACGAACTCTTCTCCCTCGGCCGCGCGGCCGCGGCGGGCGGACGCGCCGTCTTCGAACTGGCCCCGCTCGGAACCGCCGGCGAGGACATCGTCGCCCCCCACCGCGAGATGGACTGGATGAAGCGACTCTCCGCCGAGACGGGCCTGCCGGTCAGCTTCTCCCTCCTGCAGATCGACGCCGCGCCGGAGCTGTGGAAGGAGATGCTGGAGCAGTCCAAGGCCGCCCACGCCGAAGGCATCCAGCTCTACCCGCAGGTCGCGGGCCGCCCCTTCGGCATGATCGTCGGTTTCACCGGCCGCCACGCCTTCACCCTCCGCCCGACCTACGAGGAACTGGCCGCCCGCCTCGCCCGCGAGGAGCTCCTGGCCGAGCTGGCCCGCCCCGAGGTCCGAGCGAAGATCCTCGCCGAGGCCGACCGCGACCCCCGCCCCGGCGACATGAGCGACATGATCGCCCTGGGCCAGCAGTTCCTCACCGACCGCATCTACCCGCTGGGCGGCCCCGTCCCCGACTACGAGCCCGCCCCCGACCGCTCGGTGGCCGCCCTGGCCGCCGCCGAGGGCGTCGACCCCATGGCCAAGCTCTACGACCTGATGCTCGAAGACGACGGCCGCGCCATGCTCATGGTCCCCATCTTCGGCTACAGCGACAACGACCACGAGGCGCTCCGCGAGATGCTCCTGCACCCCGCCGCCGTCATCGGCCTGGCGGACGGCGGCGCCCACGTCGCCATGGTCTGCGACGCCTCCATGCCCACCTACCTCCTGACCCACTGGGCCCGCGACCGCAGGCGAGGCGAGACGCTCCCGCTGGAGTACCTCATCCGCAAGCAGACCCGCGACACCGCCCACCTCTACGGCCTCACCGACCGAGGCGAGGTCGCCGAAGGCAAGAAGGCCGACCTCAACGTCATCGACTTCGACACCCTGTTCCTGGACGTCCCCCGCATGGCCCACGACCTGCCCGCCGGAGGAGGCCGCCTCCTCCAGGATGCCCGAGGCTACGCCGCCACGGTCGTCAGCGGCGTCATCACCCGCAGGAACGACAAGGACACCGGCGCCCGTCCAGGCCGCCTGGTGCGGGGAGCCCGCTGATCCGCCTGTGCCGAGGCGCTCAGCGGCCCCCGAACACCTTCATCCATTGCTTCCCTCGGGAGCACGACCCCTCACAAGGCCCTGGACCGCGCTCCCCACAAGCCGCCTCGCCCGACCGGGCCGCGCGGCTACTCGCAGACGGCCCCGTCACCGTCGCGGTCGGTGTACCAGTAGTACTCCGGGTCCTGCCCCTGGTAGTAGGGCCCGTAGCCGTTCGCCTTGGCCTGGGCGCAGGTGCTGTACCGAGGGTCGTTCGAGGGCTGCGGCTGCGTCACGGGCGGCGCGGACTTCCCCCAGGACCGGGAGAGCGCCTTGACGCCCTGGGCGTTGCGGAGCGTCGCGGTGTCCTTGTCGTTGTTCCAGATGTACCAGCCGCGGTTCATGTACAGGTGCTTCGCGGTGTTCTTGCCCCTGCCCGTGTGAACCGCGACGCTCTTGCCGGGCTTCAGGCTGAACGCCGGGAACCTGTAGACGTGACGCTGCGCGTCCCGCAGCGTCCAGTTCTTGAACTGGACCGCCTTCCCCCCGGTGTTCTTGATGACGACGAACTCCTTGTTGAGCTGGGAGTTCGCCCGGGTGTCCGCCCCCGGCGCGTCGTACTGGATCTTCGTGAACCTCAGCGTCGGCTTGCCCGCGGCGACGGCAGCGGTCCCGGAGCCGCCGAGCACAGCCGCGATCACGACGACAGACATCACAGCAGATCGCACATTTACCTCTATTCACAGAACTAGCGGACTCGCCAATCTAGGGGAGGCGGCTCTAGATCGTGTGAAATTTCCTAAAATCCCCAAATCGAGTCAGGAGAGGCGGCGGTGCGCGGCGTGCAGCGGTTCGTGCTCTTCGATCTGGACGACACGCTGGTGGGTCGGGCGGCGGGCTTGAGGTCGTGGGCGGAGGAGTTCTGCGGGCGGCGCGGTGAGGCCGCCGCGTGGATCGTGGAGGCCGACGGCGGCTGGATGGTCGGGGACAGCGCGACGGCGGACATCACCGGCGGCCGGACCGCCGGACTCAAGACCTGCTGGATCAGCAGAGGGCGCCCCTGGCCGTTGCCGGAGCGCAGCCCCGACCGCATCGTCGGCCATGTCACCGAAGCGATCTCGCTCCTGCCGACGTGAGGAGACCGGTCATCACGCGGGAATCCTCGACCGGACGACGCACCGGCTCGTCGCACCCGTGCCGTCGAGTCCGCCCACGGTTTGGTCCGGCCGTCAGGAAGGTGTGACCTCGCGGAACAGGAGCCGGCCGGGCCAGGCGCCGACCGTGAACGTGTCGGCCCTGGTGAAACCGTTTCCGCGGTAGTACTCCACCAGCCGTCCGTCGTTGCCGGCGAAGCAGTCGACCCGCAGGAGGCCGACACCCGCACGCCGGGCCTCCTCGTAGGCGTGGGCGAGTAGCGCGGAGCCCACCCCGCGTCCGGTGAAGGCCCGTGAGGTGACGAGCAGCGTGATGTACAGCTCGGGCTCGCGCGCCGCCGGGACGTAGTCCACCGCCTCGGCGGAGAGGACCATGGCGCCCGCCGGCTCCTCATCCACCTCGGCGATCCATGCGACGCCCGTGTGCACCTTGTCGGCGATCTTCTCCACCTGGCCGGGGCTCTCCGACCAGGGCCGGGTGCCCCACTGGTCGGTCCTGCCCCTGTCGGCGAGCCAGGCCACCGCGCCGTCCAGCATCCCCATGATCGCCGGCACGTCGTCCATCCCGCCTCGGCGGATCTTCATCTTCTGCCTCCTGCCGTCCGGAACACGGACTGTCGGGCGATGGCTCCTCGCGAACGGTCTTCGCTCGGGACGAGGCTGCCACACCGATACGACGTGATGGCACGGAACGCCTGATGCCGGTGCCCGGGCGGGTTCAGACCGAGCCGAGATCGGAGCTCAGCCAGCGCCGCGGGCGCATGCGGATGACCACCTGGGGTCCGTGGTCCTCCCAGGCGAAGTCGACGTACGGGGCCACCTTCTCCGCGGGGAGATAGCGGGCGGCCATTTCGGTCAGCTGTTCTCGTGTCGCCGGGACGGTCTCCTCCACCGTTCCCTCGACGGAGACGTAACGGATGGTCGGCTCGGTCCGGTCGACCATCAGCGCGAACCGTCCCGACTTCGCGATGAGCCGGGCCTTTCGCGAGTCCCGGCCGGTCATGATCCACACGTCGCCGCCGGGCGTGTACTGATACCAGACCGGCACGGTGAGCGGCGCACGCTGCCCGTCCTCGCCCGCGTCCACGCTCAGTGCCGCCACATGCGGCTCGGCCAGGAATGTTTCCCGCTCTTCCTGTGACAAAGCCATGAAATCCCCCCTTTTGTCCCGTTAGCCGGGTCGCCCCGCCGACCAGAAGGGAACCGTACCCATTGCCGACGACAAAAAGCCCCGCCTCTACGCCGGTGCCGACCGGACGCTGATGGGCGGCCGTGTTCGCGTGCTCCTGGGGGTGCTTCGATCGCGGCGGAACGGGGGCGCGGGTTCAGCCGAGGGCGCCGGTGGTGCGGAGGCGGGTGATGGTTTCGGCGTCCAGGCCCAGGTCGGTCAGGACCGAATCGGTGTCGGAGCCGAGGAGGGGGGCGGTGTGGGCGCGTCGTTCGCCGCCGGGGTCGATGGGAGAGGCGGGGACGCGGAGTCTGCCGAGGCCGGGCTGGTCGACCTCGTGGAGGAGGGGGTGGTCCTGCTGGAGGAGTTCGCTGAAGGTGCGGTAGGGGGACCAGAGGACGGAGGTCCGGGCGAGGGCCTCGGTCGCCTCGGCCATGGTGCGGGTGGCGAACCAGGGTTCGAAGAGGGCGGCCAGGGATTCGCGGTGGCGGTAGCGGTCGCCTTCGACGGTGAAGTCGGCTCGGGTGAGGCGTTCCAGGTCGGCCACGTCCGAGGAGGCGGCGGTGAGGGCCACCAGGTCGGTGAAGTGGCGGTTGGTCAGGGTCACCAGCATGAGGCGGCCGTCCTTGACCTGGAAGTCGCGGGCGAAGCTGCCGTAGAGGTGGTTGCCGATGCGGGGGCGGTCGACGCCGTTGAGCTCGGCCTCGCCCAGGAAGCCCAGGTTGCCGGCGGTGGCCAGGGCCACGTCGGAGAGGGGGACGCGGACGCGGCTGCCCTCGCCGGTGCGGGAGCGGTGGCGTTCGGCGGCGAGGATGGCGATGGCGGCGTAGAGGCCGCAGGCTATGTCCCAGGCGGGGAGGACGTGGTTGACCGGGGCGGTGGCCCCCTGGGGGCCGGTGATCTGGGGGAATCCCGTTTCGGCGTTCACCGTGTAGTCGACGGCGGGGCGGCCGTCGGCGTGGCCGGTGATGTGGACGTGGATGAGGCTGGGGATCTCCGCGGCCAGGTCATCGTAGCGGGGGCGGGGGGCGTTGGTGAGGACGATGCCGGCCCGGCGGGCCAGGCGGGTGAGGAGGTCCCTGCCCTCGGGGGTGCGCTGGTCGATCGTCACGGAGCGCTTGGCCTTGTTCAGGCCCGCCCAGTAGATCGAGGCGCCGTTCCCGGTCAGGGGCCAGCGGCCGGTGTCGGCGGCGCCGCCGGGCGGGTCCACGCGGATGACCTCGGCGCCCAGCTGGGCGAGGGTCATGCCGCCGAGGGGGGCGGCGACGAAGCTGGAGACCTCCAGCACACGCAGTCCGGTGAGCATCTTCGTTCCTCCTGGGGCCGGCCTTGATCCTGCCATGAGCCGGAGGGGAAGGGGAGACCGGGCGGCGGGGCGGTCCGGCGGCCTTTCCCCGAAACCGAAAGCCTTTCTCCCGTCAATGGCCGGAACGGTCGGATTCCGTGAGTCGCCTCTCCGTAACGGCACTGGAGGAGTCCTCGATAATCCGTTGCGCGGTCTGTACCACGCCGAGGTTGCTCCTCTGCGGCGAACGGGGTTAATTACCCATTAATTACTTGATCATTCCGGTCCGGCGGTGGTCTCTCGACAGAGGTGCCTCTGACCTGGCCTCATCCGGGGGATCGGGGGGCGCCCGGCGTCCCTGCGGAATGTGACCTCCATGACTATCGCGAATAAAGATAGCCAATATGGGCATAGTAGATGAAAATGTCTACTGGTTGAGGATCATGTTGGAGAAACTCGAATCCGTGGCAGTCGGGGTCGAAGAAGAATTCCACACCGTCGACCTCGCCACCCGGAAATTGGTGCCCAGGGCCGATCGGCTGCTGCAGAACCTGCCGGACAACCGTTTCTCCGGCGAACTCCAACGCTCTGTCGTGGAGACCAACAGCAGACCGTTCGTCCGTCTTTCCGACCTGTTGGAGGATCTCGCCGCGCTGCGCCGCGCGGTGGTCGCGGAGGCCGAGGCCTTCGGGCTCGGGGTCGTCGCCGCGGGGACCGTCCCCATCGTGGACATCGACGCGCTGAAGGTGACCCCGGACGCCCGCTACGAGACGATGCTGGAGGAGTACCAGCTCCTGGCGCGCGAGCAGCTGATCTGCGGCGCCCAGGTGCACGTCGAGGTGGAGGACCGCGATCTGGCGGTCCAGATCGGGCACCGGGTGTCCCCGTGGATGCCCGTCCTGCTGGCGCTGTCCGCCAGCTCCCCGTTCTGGCTCGGCTCCGACTCCGGCTACGCCAGCTACCGCACGCTGCTGTGGAACCGCTGGCCCACCACCGGACCCACGCCGGCCGTCGGCTCCGCCGCGGAGTACGACGCGCTCGTCGCGGAGCTGATCGGGACCGGCGTCATCACCGACCCCGGAATGATCTACTACGACGTCCGGCCCTCCGACCACGTGCCCACGGTGGAGTTGCGGATTCCCGACGCGTGTCCCCGGGTGGAGGACGTGGCGCTGCTGGCGGGCCTGTTCCGCGCCCTGGTCGTCACCGAGCTCGACGCGATCACCGCGGGCCGCCCGCCGGTTCCGACCGCCCGTCCCGAACTCGTGCGCACCCTCACCTGGAGGGCGGCGCGGGCCGGGCTGGAGGGCGAGCTCGTCGACCCGCTCGCGGGCCGGGCCAAGCCCGCCCGGCAGGTCGTCCGGGAACTGGTCGACGGCCTGCGCCCGGCGCTGGAGAGCACCGGCGACTGGGACCTGGTCTGCGAGCTGACGGACGGCGCGCTGCGGCGCGGCACCTCGGCCGCCAGGCAGCGCAGCGCCTACGCCACGGGCGGGCTCGAGGCCGTCGTCGACCAGTTGGTCTCCGAGACCAAGGCCAACACCGCCTGGTGGCCGGAGGCGCGCTGCTCGCGGATCTTGGACATGATGGGCGACTACGACACCTCGGCCGACGAGGCGATCGTCTTCGACGGGACCGCGAGGGGCCCCTATGGGCTCGTCCTGACCGCGCTCGACCGGCTCGGCTCCGAGGGGATCGCCGAGCGCGACCGCCACAAGGAGCAGGTCCAGCACGACCTCGGCATGTACTTCGAGGAGGAGCGGCTCTTCCCCGTCGACCTGATCCCGCGCATCGTCGCCAGCGAGGACTGGGAGCTGCTCCAGGCGGGCCTCAGCCAGCGGACCCGGGCCCTGGAGAAGTTCCTGCACGACGCCTACGGGCCGGCCGGGATCGTCGAGGACGGGGTGATCCCCAAGGAGCTGATCACGGGCGCTCCCGGGTACCAGGAGGAGGGAAGGCTCGTGCCGCCGGACTCCATCCGGTGCGCGATCTCCGGGACGGACCTGGTCCGGGACGGCGCGGGCCACTGGTTCGTGCTCGAGGACAACCTGAGGGTGCCGTCGGGCCTCGGCTACGCCATGGCCAACCGATGGCTGTCGGCCCGGGTCGTGCCCGAACTCGTCCGGGCGGTGGCCACACCCGCGCCGAGGCGGGCCATGTCCGTCCTGCGCGGGGCGCTCACGCAGGCCTCGCGGGAACTGGCGCTGATCACTTCCGGGTCCTCCGACCCCGCCTACTACGAGCACCAGCTGCTGGCCAGGGAGCTGGGCGTCCCGCTGGTGGAGCCCGGCGACCTGGAGATCCGCGACGGCGAGCTGTTCGCGGGGGAGAAGCGCGTCAAGGTGCTCTACCGCCGGATCGACGAGGAGGACCTGTGGGAGGTGCTCCCCGGGCTGCGCGACCTCGTGGCCTCCGGGGCGGTCCTGCTGGCCAACGCGCCGGGCAACGGGCTGGGCGACGACAAGTCGATCTACGCCTACGTCCCGCAGATGATCTCCTACTACCTGGGCGAGCACCCGATCCTCGACAACGTTCCGACCTACCTGTGCCGCGAGCCCTCCGGGCTGGAGCAGGTGCTGGACCGGCTGCCGGAGCTGGTGGTCAAGCCCGTCGACGGGTACGGGGGGCAGGGCGTCGTCATCGGCCCCGACGCCTCGCCGGAGGAACTGGAGTCCGTCCGGGCCGAGATCACCGCCTCGCCCGACCGGTGGATCGGGCAGGAGACCGTCGCGGTCTCCACCCACCCGACCTTCACGAACGGGTGCCTGGAGCCCCGCGTGGTCGACCTGAGGGCGTTCGTCTGCCTGGGCGCCGAGCCCGACGTGGTGCCGATGGCCCTCACCCGGGTCGCCGCCCACGGCAGCCGGATCGTCAACTCCTCGCGCGGCGGCGGCTCCAAGGACACCTGGCTCCTCTAAGGAAAGGACTTCTTCTTCATGTGTGGCTTCTGCGGCGAGTTCCGGTTCGACGGTGCTCCCGCCGATGTGACGGCCGTGGCCAGGATGAACGCCACCCTGGAATCCCGCGGGCCGGATGGTCAGGGCGTCTGGTCGTCGGGCGCCCTGGCCTTCGGCCACCGGCGGCTGCGGATCATCGACCTCTCCGAGCGGGGGGCCCAGCCGATGGCCGACCCGGAGCTCGGCCTGACCGCGGTCTTCAACGGCTGCATCTACAACTACAAGGAGCTCAGGGACGAGCTCCAGGCGGCCGGGTACCGGTTCTTCTCCACCTCCGACACCGAGGTGATCCTCAAGGGCTACCACCACTGGGGCCGCGACTGCGTGAGCCGCTTCAACGGCATGTTCGCCTTCGCCGTCCACGAGCGGGACTCCGGAACCCTGGTCCTGGGGCGAGACAGGCTGGGCATCAAGCCCCTGTACGTCAGCTCGGGGCCCGACCGGCTCCGGTTCGCCTCCACTCTTCCGGCGCTGCTGGCCGGGGGAGGGGTGGACACCTCGCTGGACATGGTCGCCCTGCACCACTACATGACCTTCCACTCTGTGGTCCCTGCGCCCCGCACGATCCTCAAGGGGGTTTCGAAGCTGCCCCCGGCGACCGTCCGGACCGTCCAGGCCGACGGGAGCTTCGAGGACCACGTCTACTGGAATCCGTCCTTCACCCGGGACACGCCCAAGGATCCGCGTGAGTGGCCCGGGGCGATCCTGGAAAGCCTCAGGGCCGCCGTGGACATTCGGATGGTCGCGGACGTCCCGGTCGGCGTGCTGCTGTCCGGCGGGCTGGACTCCAGCCTGATCGTCGGACTGCTGGCCGAGGCCGGACAGCAGGGGCTGGAGACCTTCAGTATCGGCTTCCACTCCGCGGGCGGGGAGTCGGGCGACGAGTACGAGTACTCCGACCTGGTGGCGAAGCACTTCGGCACCACCCACCACAAAATCCACATCGGGGACGACCGGCTGCTGCCCGCCCTGCACGGGGCGGTCGGCGCGATGAGCGAGCCGATGGTCAGCCACGACTGCGTGGCCTTCTACCTGCTGTCCCAGGAGGTCTCCAAGCACGTCAAGGTCGTGCAGTCCGGGCAGGGCGCCGACGAGGTGCTCGGCGGCTACAGCTGGTATCCGCCGCTCGCCGGCGTCCCGCGCGGGAAGGCCGCCGAGGTGTACGCCGCGCAGTTCTTCGACCGGCCGCACGCCGAGCTGGCGGAGCAGCTCAGCCCCGCCTACCTGGACCGCGACCACAGCATGGAGTTCGTCCGGGAGCACTTCGCGCAGCCGGGCGCGGAAGAGGCCCTGGACGCGGCGCTTCGCCTGGACACCACGGTCATGCTGGTCGACGACCCGGTGAAGCGGGTCGACAACATGACCATGGCGTTCGGCCTGGAGGCCAGGACCCCTTTCCTGGACTACCGCCTGGTCGAGCTGGCGGCGTCCTGCCCGCCCGAGCTCAAAATCGCCCAGGGGGGCAAGGGGGTGCTCAAGGACGCGGCGCGGGGCATCGTCCCGGACGCCGTGATCGACCGGACCAAGGGGTACTTCCCCGTCCCGGTGATCAGGCACCTCTCCGGGCCCTACCTCGACCTCGTCCAGGAGGCGCTGACCGCTCCCGAGGCCAAGGCGCGCGGGCTCTTCCGGCCCGAGTACACCGACCGGCTGCTGGCCGACCCGTCCGGCAACCGCACCACGCTGGGAGCGAGCGCGCTGTGGCAGCTCGCACTTTTGGAGTTGTGGCTGCAAAACCATGGTGTTTAGCTCTTATGCTGCATGCGGAACCCGTAAACAACGCACAGTAGGGGGGTCGTATGTGTCGTCACTTCGCTTGGCTCGGAGTTGACCGTTCGGTCAAGGAGCTCGTCCTTGACCCTCCCTACGGCCTGCCCAAGCAAGCGGCCCGCCCGCGCTGGCAGCACATCGACCTGATCAATCAGGACGGGTTCGGCGTCGGCTGGTTCCCCGCTCCCGGCAAGGCGGTGAACTACCGCCGGGTCGGCCCGATCGAGGCCGACCACGAGTTCCCGATGCTGGCCGCCTCGGTCGTCGCCGACTGCGTGATCGGGGCGGCGCGAGGGGCCAGCCCCGGCATGCCCATCGAGGCGGAGGCGACGGCGCCGTTCACCAACGGCAGCGCCCTGATGTCGCTCAACGGGCACCTCAACGTGGGGCTCGCCGCCTCCCTCCTGGAGCCCGGCTTCACCCCCGAGTCCACCTGCGACGCCGCCTTCCTGGCGGCCCTGCTGTGGCAGCGCCTGCACGCCGGGAGCCAGGTCACGGCCGCGGTGCCCGAGCTGGTCCGCGACATCGCGGCCCTCGACCAGAACGCCTGCCTGAACATCCTGGCGACCGACGGCCTCACCCTGGTCGCCACGACCTGGGGCGAGACGCTCTGCTACCGCAGCGACGAGCAGGGGACGCTGCTGGCCAGCGAGCCGTTCGACGACGAGGACGGCTGGATCAGGGTCCCGGACCGGCAGCTCGTCATCGCCGACCCGCTCGGCGTCACCGTGATGCCCCTGCGGGTCGAGCTCCCGCACCAGGAGACCGGCTCCGAGCAGCCCTCCTCGGTCCCCGACCCGATCTGACCCGCGGCCCGTACGGAGAGCACCCCCGGCCGTGTTCCTCTTCAAGATCCATGAGATCTTGAAGAGGAACACGGAGGGGAGTCCAGATGCCACTCAAAGGTGAGTACGAGCCGAGTCCGGTCGACGCGGTCGCCGAGCAGGTCGAGCTCTACGAGCGGACCGGCGGTGAAGAGGGCGGCACGATGGGGGGCAAGCCCGTCATCATCCTGACGACCAGGGGCACGAAGTCCAAGAAGCTCAGGAAGACGCCGCTGATGCGGGTCACCGACGGCACCCGCTACGCCGTCGTCGCCTCCCTGGGCGGGGCGCCCAAGCACCCCGTCTGGTACCACAACATCGTCGCGGACCCGCACGTCATGCTGCAGGACGGTCCCGTCCTGCGCGACTACGTCGCCCGCCGCGTCGAGGGGGACGAACTGGACCAGTGGTGGAACCGCGCCGTGGAGGCCTGGCCCGCCTACGCCGACTACCAGAAGAAGACCTCCCGCGACATCCCGGTCTTCGTCCTGGACCCGTCGCCCTGAACCGCTCCCGAAGGCCCCCGGCGCACCGCCGGGGGCCTCCGCGCTCGGGAAGCGGGTCGGCGGTCACTTCGTGCGCCGGTCCATGATCTGCCGGAAGCGGTCGAACAGGAACATGGCCAGGGGAGTCCCGGCCAGCGCTGAGAGCACGGAGACGGGGGGAGGGGCGGCCGCGTCATGGGACAGAAGGTGGAATCCGGTGGCGGCGAGCCAGCCGAGTGAGGCTCCCACGCAGCCGGCGAAGAAGAGGTCGAGCCTGGCCCAGCGGTCGGGGCGGGGGGTGCGGCGGCGCCAGTGCAGGACCGAGGAGGGCAGGAAGAGCGCGAGGGCGCCCAGCAGGGCGATCACGGGTGCGAGGAGGGGTCCGGGCAGGTCCACGTCGTACTGGAGGCTCTGGATGCCGGCGAGGACCATCAGCAGCGAGCCCACCAGGCTGGTCTGGAACAGGAACAGGTTCTCGCGGCGTTCGGCCAGCCTCCCGGCCACCACCACAGAGCTGATCCGTCCGATCTCGGTGGCCTTGGTCATGGCGGAGGAGAGGAAGACCTGCTCGGCCTCCAGCTGCTCCAGGGTCCACTGAGCCAGCTCGGAGTCGTGGTGCAGGGGGCCGCCGGAGTCGTCGGGGGCGAGCGGACCCAGCATCGCGACCATGTTGCGGCGGGCGGTCTTGACGGCGTGCGTCATGCCCCGGATGTCGGCCAGACGGGCGATCACGCCGCCCTCGCGCAGCTGTAGCTGTCCCAGGGTGCTCTCGACGGCGAGGATCCGGTCCACCGGGAGCTGGTCCTGGTCCAGCATGCGGGCCAGGTATCGGCAGCCGGAGTCGACCTCTTGGATCGACTTCCGGATCCCCTGCAGGTTCTCGGTCAGGATGCGGTACTGGTAGCGGAGCTGGGCCGCATGGCGGAGGTAGCCGGTGAAGACGGGCAGGCCGGGCCTTGGGCCGGACCAGAGCCAGTGCAGCAGTTCCACTTCGGCGGTCTCGGGCGCGACGACCAGCACCCGGCGGGTGCCGGGGACACCGGAGGCGGGAAGCTCCCACCCGAGGATGTTCTCTTTCGGGCGGAACCAGGAGGAGCTCCACGCGTCGGTGCCGGGGGAAAGGCCCAGCTCGTCGGCGAGTTCCGCGCCGAGCGCGGTGGCGCCGGTCGCGGACGGAGCACTGAGCCGGTCCCAGTCCTCAGCCGGCACCAGGCCGAGGAGGACGGTGGCGAGGCCGAAGACGCCGGTGGGCGGGTCCGTCTCCGAGAGGCCGGGTCCGTCGGGCGACTCCCAGCGTTCGGTGAGCGCCGTCCAGGCCGCGGCGGGTCCGGGCAGTCCTCGCAGGACGCTCACGCCGACCGTGTCGTCCAGCTGGTAGGCGAACGCCTGGTTCCAGCCGGGGTCGTCGGACGCGCCGCGGGCGGCCAGGATCTTCACGCCCGGACGGAGAAGGCCGGCCTCGGGAGGCGGCAGCTCCGCCGGCCAGGCGCTCTGGAGCCGGCGGTCGAAGCCGAGGTCCCCGACCCGCCGCCAGGTCCGCTCCAGCGCCTGCCGGACGGGGGAGCCCGGGGTGAGCGCGTGCCCGGGGACGGCCGAGAAGAAAGCGTGGTGCAGCAGCGCCGTTCTACGGAGTGACACTGTCGGTGGTTCCGTTCTGCTCCGAGTCCCCGATCTCGTGGATGATCCGGTTGAGCAGCTCCCGGGTGGAGTCGGGAAGGGGATACGAGCCGTCCCCCTCCATCTCGGGGTAGAGGCGGGCCCCCGGGCCCTGGTCCCGGGGAAGGGGCGTACTCCGCCGTACGGGGTCGAAACCGGTGAGGAAGCGTGCCGCCGCCTCGACGGCGCGCGCGTCCTCGTCCCGTACGGCCTCGGCCAGGTAGGCGAGGCCCCGGTCCACCTCGGTCCAGTCGGGCAGCCGCCAGGTCGGCAGCGTCAGCAGCAGGGGGACCAGCCCCATCGGCATGTCCACGGCTTCTCCTACAGGTAGAGGCTGATCGGCATGAACTCGACCATCGACGCGAAGTCCAGCGGCCGGCGCGCGATCTCGCGGTATTCGGCGTGCAGTGTCTCGACCACGTCGAACCCGGCTCCGCCCGCGTCGAGCGCGGTCCGGCTGGCCCGCAGCAGGACCCGCACGGTGTCGGCGATGGCCTGGTCCCGCACGCTCCACAGCGGGACGCCGACGGCTCCGGCTCCCGAGGCCGTCAGCGAGCGGAGGAACCCGACGACGTCGCCGCCGCCGGTCTGCTCGCCCTGCCCGGCCAGGCAGGCGCCGAGCACGGTCAGCTTGTTGCGCGGCAGCCGCAGCCGCAGCGCCAGGTCGTACTGGGTGAGGCGGTCGCCGCCGAACTCGAGCGAGGGCCCGGTCTGGCCGTAGGAGCGGTCATAGGTGCCGTGCCCGGCGTAGACGAAGAACTCGGGTTTGACGGCGCTCACCGCGGCGAGCGCCCTCCAGTCCGGATCGAGCCGCCTCACCTCCGGCTCCAGCCCGTCCGGCATGTCGCCCACGATCAGCGTCCGCCCGGCCGGCCAGCCGGTGCCGACCACCTCCCGGCCCGAGACGCCGTCGCGGGCGACGATGACCGCCGCGAGGTCGTCGTCGGGCTCCACGGGCTGCCGCTTCAGCAGATGACGGCCTCGGGTGACGAACGCGGTCGCGCTCACCGAATGCGACAGCGGCACCCTGGCGCCCAGCGGCGTCCCCATTCCCGCGTCTCCCGGCGGGACGGCGAGGTGCAGCGGAACCGTGAAGACGTCGTCCGTCGGGATCATCACCAGATGCCCGGGAAGTTCGTCGGCCGTGATGTCCCCCCACAGGGGGGCGACGAGCAGCTCCCAGATCCGCTCGCACTCCGGACGGGACGGAGCCCGTTCGACGGGCAGCCCCTCGGCGAGCGCACGCAGCCCGTCCATGCCGCAGAGGTCCGGAACGCAGCCGAGCCGGCCGCCACGGACGACGAACGCGCCGATCCGGACGGCCCCGGCGGGACCATGGGCGAAATACCGAACGATGCAGGTATCAGGGTGATTGACGGTGTACATGCGCATCCGGTGGGCGATTTCCGGATCGTGGGGCGCGGTCTCCAGCGGCCTGCGCAGAAACTGCTCCTCGAACTCGCGCTGCCGCCGCTCCATGGCCTCGACGAATTCCGCGCCGCCCCCGCTCTCCCGGAGCGCGACGCGGCGGCTCCCGCCGCCCCTGACCGGTCCGGACGGGAGGGGCACGGTCCCGGGCAGCGGGGGAGGCGGGGAGTCCAGGAACGGCAGGGCGGAGGCCGACATCAGATCGAGCAGCTCGCGGGCCGAGGACTCCTCGGTCAGGCCCAATGCCTCTTCCAGCCGCTCCGGCGGCCGGAGTCCGGGTTCGTCCTTCCCGTCGAGGAGCCGGGCGACCCGCTCCAGGTAGTTCGGCCGGACCGCCGAGGCGTAGGCCCGCTTGTAGGCGGGGAGGGCCACGACCCGGCGGATCGAGTCGGCCATGGCCTGCCGCTGGACCGGGACCTCGGCCGCGAGCGCGGCGTACCGGTCGGACCAGCCCTCGGCCTCGGCCCGCGCCGGGTCGAGCGCGCCGACCAGAGAGGCGAACAACCGCACGGTGTAGGCGTGGATCTCGATGTCCATGCCCGCGCTCCTGCCGTCGGCCGCGCCTTCGGCCAGCTCGCGCAGCAGGTCGTGCAGCTCCGAAGCGCCCTGGACGCCGCCCTTCAGCCGGGCGAGGTGCTGACGTGCCATCTGGCGTCCGCGGCGCCACTTCCCGTCGAGGAGCTGCCGGTACAACCCGGGCGCCCTGGAGGGGTCGAGCTGCGCCCGATGGTTGAGCGCCTGGCCGATCCGATACCAGTCGCCCAGCGTTTCGGAGATGCGCGACGACGCCAGCGAGGCGCGTTCGGACTCCTCGGCGCGTCCTTTCTCCTTCTCGCCGACCGCCACGTTGTGCCGCAGATTGGACAGCCCGCGCAGGAACTCGCGTTCCCGGGCGGTGGCCTCGTCCGAGCCGGCCCGCCTCAGGATCTCCTCCGGGTCGTGCAGCGCCTCGGCGTCGTCCAGCGTCCGCCGCCACTGGTCGAGCATCGCGTCGAGCCGCTCCTGGACCACCTCGGGCGCGGCGGTCTGGCGGCGTTCTTCCAGATCCGCCCGGTAGAGGTTGCCCCGGATGTCGGGCAGGCACCACCACAGCCCGCGGTCGGACGCGAGCCGCTCGGCCGTCTCGAAGTGGATCCGGGCCTGGGCGAAGTTGCCCAGCCGGTAGTGGATCCGGCCCGCGCCGTCCTGCCAGCGTGCCGCCGCGTAGGGGGAGAACTCGTCGTCATGCGGGACGGTGCCGTCCCGGCAGCCGGCCAGCAGCCGTTCGGCGTCACCGCGTGACAGCTCGATCAGCCGCAGGCCGTCGAGCAGCGCGTATTCGACGTCCGAACGCACGATGTCGCACCAGTGCGCGCCCACCCGCTCGGCCGCGGGAGCCTCGGCGGCGAACGCGCCCTGCATCCTGAGCAGCCCGATCGCGTACTCGTGACGGAGCGGGACGTCGAAATGGGCGTCGAAGCGGGTGATCAGGTCGGCGGGGCTGTAGCTCTGGGAGAAGTCCCGGATGCGATCGCTGTACAAACCACTTCCCTGGGGGTCAGGGGGTTTCGACGATCAGAAAGTACACGATCATGTGAGAATTCCGGGATGAACGAGAACACGAGTCGGTCGCGATACGAAGAAATCATTGGCGAAATGCCGGAATTGTTCATTAATCCGCCTCAAGCTCCCTATGAGATCCTGACCGATCCCGATGAGGTCGCCGGGGTGGAGCAGGCGATGGGCCGCGCGCTCGCCGGCCGCGGCCACCCTTCCGACTGGGCGCGGACGGGAGTCGTCTACGAGGATCCCTACGGCATGATCCTTCGCGACGCCGTCCGGATGCCCGACGGCGGCCCCGGCACCTACATCCGTTTCGTCACCCCGATCAACACCCCCGGTGTGGTGATCCTCCCCGTCTGGCGGGAGTGGATCCTCCTCATCCGGCATTTCCGCCACAGCACCCGCCGCTGGCATCTGGAGATCCCCCGGGGCTCGGGCATGCCCGGCTCCTCTCCGGAGGACGACGCCCGCCGGGAGCTCCTCGAGGAGATCGGCGCCGAGGCCGCGGCGCTCACCCCGCTGGGCGTGGTCCACCCCGACACCGGGCTGGCGGCCACCGCCGCCCACCTGTTCCACGCCGCCGTCGACGACTACGGACCGCCGGAAGGGGACGAGGGCATCGACAAGGTCATCCCGGTCACGCCGGCCGAGATCGCGGACCTGATCAGGACCGGTGAGCTCACCGACGGGTTCACCCTGGCCGCCTACACCCGGGCGCTCCTGAGCGGACTGGTCGTCCTGTCACGCTGACGCGAGGCGGGCGTGCTCCCGGCACGGCCCCCGGTGGGGCACCATGAAGGGGTGGGCGGAACGCGGACGATGGACGAGACGGGCCTGCTGGCGGACCTGATCGGGGACGGGGAGGTCGTGGTGCTCACCGGGGCCGGGATCTCCACCGAGTCGGGGATCCCCGACTACCGGGGAGAGAGCGGGAGGTCCCGGCCGTCGGAGCCGATGACCTACCAGACCTTCACGGGCAGCGCCGAGGCGCGGCGGCGGTACTGGGCGCGCAGCCACCTGGGATGGAGGCACGTCACCCGGGCCGAGCCCAACCACGGGCACCGGGCGGTCGCGGAGCTGGAGCGGCGGGGGCTGGTCTCCGGAGTGATCACCCAGAACGTGGACGGGCTGCACCAGGCCGCCGGGTCGCGCCGGGTCGTCGAACTGCACGGGGCGCTGGACCGGGTGGTCTGCCTGTCGTGCGGGGAGCCGAGCTCCCGGGACGAGCTGGACGGGCGGCTGCGCGAGGCCAACCCGGACTGGGAGGCGGCGCCCGCCCTGGTCAACCCCGACGGGGACGTCTCCCTCACCGACGAGGAGACCTCGGCCTTCCGCACCGTGGACTGCCTGCTCTGCGGCGGGATGCTCAAGCCCGACGTGACCTTCTTCGGCGAGACCGTGCCCCGCCTCCGCGTCGAGGAGTGCTACCGGCTCGTCGAGGGGGCCGGGACCGTGCTGGTGCTCGGCTCCTCCCTGACCGTCCACTCCGGCCGCCGCTTCGTCACCCGTGCGGCCGAACTGGACATCCCCGTGGCGATCATCAACCAGGGTCCCACCCGCGCCGACGCCCGAGCGCTCTGCCGCCTGGACGCCCCGCTCGGTCCCACGCTCCGCGCCCTGTTGGATCATTGCGGGTAGGGCTGGAAGCACCACCTGAGGCCGGAGGAACCGCCATGACCGACGTGTACCCGTTCGAGTTCGCTCCGCGCTACCGGAAACCGCTGGCGCTGCTGGGCATCCGCCCGGACAACAGCCGGGTCGTGGTGGAGGACGGGACCTTCTCCGCCGAATTCGGCCGCTGGACCCTGACCACGCCCCTCTCCAACATCGCCTCCGCCACCCCCACCGGCCCCTACAAGGCGGCCAAGGCGATCGGGGTGCGGCTCTCCCTGCGGGACTCGGGCCTCACCTTCGGCAGCGCCCTGAACGGGGTGTGCCTCTCCTTCCACGAGCCCGTCCGCGTCTTCGGTCCCCGCCCGCACGAGGCCCTCACCGTCACGGTCGCCGACCCCGAGGCCCTCGTGGCTCGTCTCGCCTCCCCGCGCTGAGCCCGCGGGCGGCGTCCTGGTGATCGCCGCCACAGCGGAGCGGGTTGTTTTTTCCTACTCACCGGAGCATGCTGGGCTCCAGCGGGTAGGAAAATCCAACCGAGGAGGATCCGATGAGGGACGCGGTCATCGTCGAGGCGGTGCGGACGCCGGTGGGCAAGGGCAGGCCGGGAGGGGCGCTGCACGAGGAGCACCCCGTGGACCTGCTGGCGCGCACGCTGGTGGAGCTGGTGGAACGGGCGGGGATCGACCCCGCGCTGGTCGACGACGTCATCGGCGGGTGCGTGACGCAGGCGGGGGATCAGGCGGCGAACATCACCCGGACGGCGGTGCTGGCGGCGGGATTCCCGCAGAGCGTGCCGGGCATGACCGTCGACCGGCAGTGCGGATCGTCCCAGCAGGCGGCGCACATCGCGGCGCAGGGAGTGATGAGCGGGGCCTACGACGTCGCCATCGCCTGCGGGGTGGAGTCGATGTCCCGGGTGCCGATGGGAGCGGCCGTCCTGCCGGGCACCGACCCGTTCGCGCCGCTCCGGCGGACCCGCTACCCGGACGGGCTCGTCGGGCAGGGCATCAGCGCGGAGCTCATCGCGGCCCGCTGGAAGATCTCGCGGGAGGAGCAGGACGCCTACGCGCTGGAGAGCCACCGGCGCGCGGCGGCCACGTGGGAGCGCGGAGGGTTCGACCGGGAGGTCGCCTGGGCCGGGCAGCGGGACGAGACCGTGCGTCCCGGCACCTCGGTCGAGGCCCTCGCCGGGCTCAAGCCCGCCTACCACCACCCCTCCTACGAGGAGCGCTTCCCCGAGATCGGCTGGACGGTCACCGCGGGCAACGCCTCGCCCATCAACGACGGGGCGGCGGCGCTGCTCATCATGGGCGCGGACGTCGCGCGGCGGCTCGGCCTGAAGCCCCGCGCACGCTTCCACTCGTTCGCCGTGGCCGGGGACGACCCGCTGCTCATGCTCACCGCGATCATGCCCGCCACCGAGAAGGTGCTGGCCAAGGCGGGGCTGCGGAAGGACGACATCGACCTGTTCGAGGTCAACGAGGCGTTCGCCTCGGTCGTCCTGGCCTGGCAGCGGGAACTCGGCGTCGACCACGACCGCCTGAACGTACGAGGCGGCGCCATCGCGATCGGACACCCCCTCGGCGGCAGCGGCGCCCGCATCATGACCACCCTCCTGCACGCCCTGGAGGACGCCGACGCCCGCTTCGGCCTGCAGACCATGTGCGAGGCCGGCGGCATGGCCAACGCGACCATCCTCGAACGGCTGTGACGAAGATGACCCCGCTCACCCGGACGCCCGCCCCCGGAGAGTTCCTGAAGATCCGCCACAGCGGGCTGATCGAACCCCACGGGGACCTGTGGGGCTTCGGCGGCCTGCACGGAGGGCTGGCCCTCGCCCTGACGGCGGCGGCGATGACCGAGCAAGTCCCCGGGCAGGGGCTGCGGAGCGCCACGGTCCGCTTCCACCGCCCCATCACCGGGCCCTTCCGGCTCGAGACGTCCCTGACCCATGCCGGACGCACCCTGTCCACGGCCACGGCCCGCGTCTCCACCGACAGGGGCGCGCACGCCGACGCCACAGGGGTCTTCGGCCCCTCGCGGACCGGAACCCACCGCGTCGTCACCCCGCCGGCTCCGTCCGCACCGCCGCCCGAGCGGTGCGAGCGGTTCGTCGTCCCGCCGGAGTTCGTGCCGGTCTCGGTCCACACGGAGATCCGGCCGGTCGGCCCCGACCGCCCCTACGCGGGCTGCGCCGAGCCGGAGCTGACGGCCTGGATCCGGCTCACCGAGGACGACGCCCCGCCGGACCTCCTCCGCCTCATGTTCCTGATGGACGCGCTGGCCCCCTCGTACGCCGCCGTCCTGACCGCGCCCGTCCCGATCCCGACCGTCCAGCTCACCGCCCACCCCGGCCTCGGACTCGGCCGGACGGGCTCTCCCTGGGTCCTGCTGCGGGCCGTGACGCACTCGGCGGCCGAGAACGGCTGGATCGACGAGCACATCGACGCCTGGAGCCCGGACGGGCTCCATCTCGGCTCCGCCCGTCAGCTCCGCGTCGTCCGTCCGAGCTGACCGGGACGGCCGGTCTGGGAGGCGCGGCCGCGGCCGCGCCTCTCAGGGAAAGGAGCGGGTGTCCTGGCGGAGGGGGTGGTCGGCGGGGATCTCGACCAGGACGATCCTGACGCCGTCGGGGTCGGCGATCCACATCTCGATCAGGCCCCAGAACTCGAGCTTCGGCTCGCGCAGGACGGTGACGCCCGCCGCCGACAGCCGTTCGTGCTCGGCGTGGACGTCGCGGACCTGGATCCACAGCTGAAGGGACGACTCACCGGGCGGCTCCGGGGACTGCCCGGAGACCTCCAGGAAGCCCGAACCGAGGAAGAAGACGGTGCCGGGGGAGTCCGGGGGGCCGAACTGGCGGTAGACGGCCAGGCCCAGCACGTCCCGGTAGAACCGCCGGCTGCGTTCGAGGTCCGTCGGGTGCAGCATGACCCGGCTGCTCAGTACGTCCATGGGTCTGATCCTCCACCCTCGGTGACCAGCGCGGGATGGCGGGGGTCGTCCACTTTCACCACGACGTCCGCGGTGTCCGCCGGGCGGGCCTCCTCCTGGTAGCGGGCGTAGGCAGGCAGGGTCCAGGCCTCGTCCTCGCCCGTCCGGCGGGCCAGGGCCGCAGGGGAGAGGGCGAGATGGACGGTCAGGTCGAAGGGGAGCCACCGGCCCAGGAGGAGCGCCCCGTCGACCAGGACGACGCCTCCGGGCGGAACCTCCACGTACCGGGCGCGGGTGGCCCGGTCGCGTTCGCGGTCCCACAGGCTGGGCAATACCTTTCCCGTGCCGCCGGGGTCCAGCGGGGCGAGGACCTCGCGGAGGAGCGCGCCCGTGTCCAGCCAGTCGTCGTAGAAGACGTCCGGGTCGTGCCGCCCGAACTCGTACCGGAGCGAGGCGGGACGGAGGAAGTCCCAGGCGGACACCCGCACGACCTCCCGGCCCCGGGCCCGCACCGGTTCGACCAGCGCGTCGGCGAGCCGCTCGGGCTCCGCGGCCGGGGCCCCGTCGACCGCGACCCGCAGCCGGTGCTCCCGGGGAGCCGCCGCGATGCGGTCGCAGAGCTCCTCGACCAGATGCTCCGACGAGATCGGCCGTGCTCGCATATGTCGATTTTCTCACGGAGTGCGCGGCAGCCTCGTCGGGGGAGGGCCCCGTGCTCACAAGCGGCTCTAAACTTCAGCGATGGGACATGTCGAGGCCGCGCACGTGGAGTATTTCCTGCCGGACGGGCGGGTGCTGCTCGGCGACGTCTCGTTCCGGGTCGGGGAGGGCGCGACGGTCGCCCTGGTGGGCGCCAACGGAGCGGGGAAGACGACGCTGCTGCGGCTGATCGCGGGGGAGCTGAAGCCGCACGGCGGGAAGGTGAACGTCACCGGCGGGCTCGGCGTCATGCCGCAGTTCGTCGGATCCGTCAGGGACGAGCGGACGGTACGCGACCTGCTGGCCTCGGTCTCGCCGCCGAGGATCAGGGAGGCCGCCCGGGCGCTGGACGAGGCCGAGACGGCGATGATGGAGCGGGACGACGAGTCCGCCCAGATGGACTACGCACAGGCCCTCAGCGACTGGGCCGAGGTCGGCGGGTACGAGGCCGAGACCCTGTGGGACATGTGCTCCATGGCGGCGATGGGCACCCCGTACGAGAAGGCGCAGTGGCGCGCGGTGCGGACGCTGTCCGGCGGCGAGCAGAAACGCCTGGTGCTGGAGGCGCTGCTCCGCGGCCCCGACGAGATCCTGCTGCTCGACGAGCCGGACAACTACCTGGACGTTCCCGGCAAGCAGTGGCTCGAGCAGCGGCTGAAGGAGACCCGCAAGACCGTCCTGTTCATCTCGCACGACCGGGAACTGCTCGTACAGACCGCTGAGAAGATCGTCAGCGTCGAGCCGGGCCCCGCGGGCAGCGACGTGTGG
Source organism: Actinocorallia aurantiaca (assembly GCF_039533685.1). Taxonomy (NCBI): domain Bacteria; kingdom Bacillati; phylum Actinomycetota; class Actinomycetes; order Streptosporangiales; family Thermomonosporaceae; genus Actinocorallia; species Actinocorallia aurantiaca. The sequence goes on from NZ_BAAATZ010000019.1 coordinate 272,430, forward strand.
GTGCACGGCGGCGGGTTCGCCACCTATCACGAGGCGCGGGCGCAGAGGTTCGAGCGGTTCGAGGAACTGCGGCGGCGCTGGGACGAACAGCACGCGAAGCTGAAGAAGCTCGTGGTCGACATGCGGCAGTACGCCAAGCGCAGCGACGAGATGGCGTCGCGGTACCACGCGGCGCAGACCCGGCTGCGCCGGTTCGAGGAGGCCGGCCCTCCGCCGGAGCCTCCGCGCAAACAGGAGATCACCATGCGGCTGCGCGGCGGCCGGACGGGAGTGCGGGCGGTTACCTGCGCCGGGCTGGAGCTGTCGGGCCTGATGCAGCCGTTCGACCTGGAGGTCTTCTACGGGGAGCGGGTCGCGGTCCTGGGCTCCAACGGCTCGGGGAAGTCGCACTTCCTGCGGCTCCTGGCGGGCGAGGACGTCGCGCACACCGGCGCGTGGAAACTCGGCGCCCGCGTCGTTCCCGGACATTTCGCGCAGACGCACGCCCGCACGGAACTCCTCGGACGCACCCTCGTGGAGATCCTGTGGGCGGACCACGCCAAGAGCCAGGGCGCCGCGATGAGCGCGCTGCGCCGCTACGAACTGGACAAGCAGGGCGAGCAGCGTTTCGAGACCCTCTCCGGCGGCCAGCAGGCGCGCTTCCAGATCCTGCTGCTCGAGATAGGCGGAGCCACCGCGCTCCTGCTGGACGAGCCGACCGACAACCTCGACCTGGAGTCGGCCGAGGCGCTGCAGGAGGGCCTCGACGCCTATGACGGGACGGTCTTGGCGGTGACGCACGACCGCTGGTTCGCCCGCTCCTTCGACCGCTACCTGGTCTTCGGTTCCGACGGCGTCGTCCGCGAGACGTCCGAGCCGGTCTGGGACGAACGCCGGGTCGTCCGGGACCGCTGAGCGGGTCTTTTCGCTGGTCGGGTCTTCTCATGGGCGAAGGCCTGTCCGTCTTCGACGGGCAGGCCTTGTTCGTTTCCCGGCTTGTTCAGGAGGCCGTCCCGCGGAGGTGCGCGGCGACCGCGGAGACCCAGAGCATGCCGGTGAGGACTCCGACCGCGAGGGTGAGGGAGCCCGCCGGGCCGCCGCTCATGGCCCAGCCGTCGCCGAGGATGAAGACGACGCCGGCCACGCGGGAGACGACGGCGCGGCCGCGGTCGCCGGTGCGGGCGAAGTGGCGGCCGAGGACGAAGCACGCGGCGATGAGTGCGGTGAAGGCCACCGAACCGGAGACCAGGTGCAGGACGGCGTGCCAGCTCATCGCTTCGGGGGCTCCGGCCGGGGTGCCAGCGGGGAAGCCGTCGGCGGGGTCCATGGAGAACACGCCCGCGGCCATCATGCCGAGGCCGTTGACGGCGACGAGCCGGGGCGTCCAGGTACCGCCCGGTGTGCCGCGCATGGCGCGGCGCAGGCCGACCGCCCCGGCGACGGTCAGGGCGCCGCAGAACAGGAAGTTGGAGATCTGGAGCCAGCCGAGGGCGCCGGTGCTCAGCATGCTCAGCGGGTGGCGCATCAGGTCGTAGCCCTCGCGGGTGAACGCCTGGACCAGCGAGACCACGGCCCACAGGGGAGCGGCGACGGCGGCGAGGGCCAGCAGCGTCCGGGTGGACGGGGAAGCGGCGGTGGCGGGGGCTGCGTGCTGAAGGGTCGTCATGCTGTCACGTCGCTTCAGTGATGTGACAGGGAACGCGTTCCCTGTCACATCGTCCCGTTCGACGAGTGGGCGTAGGACGGAACGAACCCCAAAGAAAAGGACATGAACATGCGCTACCTGATGACCACCAAGGGCGGGTCCGAAGCGGACGAGAAGCTCTTCGCCGAGATGGGCGCTTTCGTCGAGGAGATGACCAAGGCCGGCATCCTGCTGGCGACCGGCGGCCTGGAGCCGCGCGGCCTCGTCATGACCTCCGAAGGCGACGACATCACCGTCACGGACGGGCCGTTCCTGGAGGCCAAGGACGTGGTCGGCGGCTTCGCGCTGGTCGAGGTCCGCTCCAAGGAGGAGGCGCTCGAGGTGGCCAGGCGCTTCCGGAAGATCGTCGGCGACGGCGAGAGCCAGATCTGGCAGGTCTTCGGCTGAACCGCCGAAGCCGGCCCCGGAGCACCGCCCCCGTTTGCGTCCGCGCGGGGGCGGTGCTCTGATCGTGTCCGTGACGGCCAGGGACGCCCACCGCGCGGTCGACGCGGTCTGGAAACTCGAGTCGGCGAAGATCATCGCCGCGCTCACCCGGATCGTCCGCGAGGTGGGCCTGGCCGAGGAGCTCGCCCAGGACGCGCTGGTCGCCGCCCTGGAGCAGTGGCCCGGCCAGGGCGTCCCCGACAACCCCGCCGCGTGGCTCATGACGGCGGCCAAACGCCGCGCCATCGACCACCTGCGCCGCAACGAACGCCTGGAGCGCAGGCAGGAGCAGCTCGCCCGCGAACTGGAGCAGGACTCCGACGCCGGGGAGACCGAGGCGGGCGACGACGTCCTGCGCCTGATGTTCGTCTCCTGCCACCCCGTCCTGCCCACCGAGGAACGGGTGGCGATGACCCTCCGCCTCCTGGGCGGCCTCACCGCCAAGGAGATCGCCCGCGCGTTCCTCGTCTCCGAGCAGACGGTCGTCCAGCGCGTCGCTCGGGCCAAACAGACCCTCGCCGACGCCGCGATCCCCTTCGAGCTGCCCCCCGGAGCCGAGCTCGCCGACCGGCTGGCGTCCGTGCTCGAGGTCGTCTACCTGATCTTCAACGAGGGCTACTCGGCGACTTCGGGCGACGACTTGATCCGCCCCACCCTCTGCCTGGAGGCCCTGCGCCTGGGCAGGCTGCTGGCCGAACTGGCCCCTGCCGAACCCGAAGTCCACGGCCTGGTCGCCCTCATGGAGATCCAGGCCTCCCGCACGGCGGCCCGTACCGGTCCGTCCGGCGAGCCCCTCCGCCTCCACGAGCAGAACCGCGGCCGCTGGGACCCGCTGCTCATCCGCCGCGGCATGGCCGCCCTCCTACGCGCCCGCGAGCACCCCCGCCCGCCCGGCCCGTACGTCCTCCAAGCGGCCATCGCGGTGACGCACGCCCGCGCCCGCACCGCCGAGGAGACCGATTGGCCGCAGATCGCCGCCCTCTACGACGCGCTGGTCCAAGTCCTGCCGACCCCCGTCGTCCGGCTCAACCGCGCCGTCGCCGTCGGCAAGGTCCACGGCCCCGAAGCGGCCCTGGCCGTCGTCGACGAGCTGACCGGCGACCCGGCCCTGAAGGACTACCACCTGCTCCCCAGCGTCCGCGCCGACCTCCTGGCGCAGCTGGACCGCCCTGCCGAGGCCCGCACCGAGTTCGAACGCGCCGCCTCCCTGGCCCGCAACACCGCCGAACGCACTTTCCTCCTCAACCGCGCGGCCGCCCTCCCCGCCTCCCCGCCCGATCCGGGCGTCACCCTCGCCGAAGCCGCCGAGGCCTTCCTCGCCCGAGACGACCTGACCCCGGCCACCCGCCGCTCCTACACCCAGACCCTCCACCGCCTGACCCGCGCCCTGGGCGCCCGCACCCCCCTGGAGTCCCTCACCCCCGACCACGTGGCCCGCACCTTCACCACCGTCTGGCCCGACGCGTCCCCCAAGACCTGGAACCGCCACCGCGCGGCCCTCCGCTCCTTCTCCACCTGGGCCGCCGCCCCACCCCGCGCCTGGCCGAAGACGGATCTCGCGTCATCCCTGCCCCGCCACCACGAATCCCGCGCCCCCCGCCGCCCTCTCCACCCGGACGAGTTCGCCCGCCTGCTGTCCCGCCCTGACGTCTCCCCGAGGGAACGCGCCCTGTGGTCCCTCCTGTACGAGTCCTCCACGACGATCGCCGAGGCCCTCGCCCTCGACATCGAAGACCTCGACCCGCACACCCGCACCGCCCCCGGCCTGAACCGGGACTCCGACACCGCGGACCTGCTCCTGAGCCTCGTCGCGCCCCGTACCCGGGGCCCGGTGTTCCTCTCCGACCGCAGGCCAGCCCCCTCCCGCACCCCCTCCGCCGCGGACCTGTGCCCGGAGACCGGCCGCCGCCGCCTCTCGTACGAACGCGCCGAATACATCTTCAAACAGAAGACGAAGCACCTGGATCCCTCAGGTCACGGCTACACCCTCCACCAACTCCGCCATGCCCGCCCCCGCTGACCCCGAACGAACGCGAGGTCGGATCCGCCGGGTGGCCTCCCGCCCGCCGAGCTCGGCCGTGCGGCGACACAGACGTCGGCCGCCGCCACGAGAATGGAGATCAGATCGGATCGTCTGGTCCCGCTTCCGAAAGGGCCCTGCCCTCATGGTTAGCGCGGCCTGCGGCATCCGTTGATTCGGGTCCACGTGGTGGACCGGTTTCGGTCCCATCTGTGGACCGGTTCGGACGGACTGTATCGGCGTCGAATCGCAAAGGGCTTCTGGCGAACTGAGGCAGCGTGAGCGAGCGCATCGGTACAGCGATCACCTGGACACACTCATAGCTCTGACCACCTACCTAGCCCTCGTGAAAGAGCGTTCGCGCTCGCCCTTCGGGCCGGCACGAGATCTTGGACTGGAAGAGTCCGAGGTCGCGGTGACGCTCTCGGGGTTTCCTGGCCTCTTCCGTAGAAGCGAGCAACTTACAGCTAACACGGCATCAGGCCGGCAGTACACCTACACCCTCCACGCGCGGTACGCGAGACGCAGGAGCCAGCCACCTGCGAACGGAGAAGGCGAAGAGCTGGCACCGGAACAACTCCAGTCGCTTCTAGGCTTCGTGAGCGAACAGGCTCGCCTGGAGAGCGAAACACGCCACCACCGCAGCGCTCAAATCTGGCTCATGGCCGGAGCTTCATCGCCGCGACGGCGAGCATCATCAGCACCATCGTCCAGGTGCTCGGCAAGTAGCGATTTCGCGCGTCGCTCGTCATCATAAACTGGTGGGCCGCTTTCTACCTACGCACCACACCAGCAGGCGGTTGCAGGTCGTGTTCTAGGGAAGCCCAGGTTCCTCGCCTTTGGGAATGGCCGCCGCTAAGGTGAATTCGTGCGATTTCTGCGGATTTCGGGGAAAGTAAGTTACGGCCTGATCAGCGTGGCTGTTCTGCCCGCGCTGATCAACATCGTGACCGGCGGTACTCTCCTCCCCGAGGTGTTGCCCTGGGTGGCGGTCGCGGTGGTCGTCCCTCTGGTCATCGCGGTGCAGATCGCGACCGACTGGAAGGCCGGGCGTTCCGAAGAGGCTCTCATCCCGCACGCGAGCAATCTGCGCGACCGTAACCCGCATTTCAGTGGACGGGCCGAACTGCTCGACGATCTGCGCGCCAGTCTGGGGCGCGGGGTCGTGGCGCTGGTGGCGCAGCCCAAACAGGCACTGCACGGCATGCCGGGCATCGGCAAGACCGAGGTGGCCCTTGAATACGCCCACCGGCACTACGCGGCAGGCGACTATGACATCGTCTGGTGGATCGCGGCGGAGGACTCGGAGCAGATTCCGCGGCAGCTCGGAACGCTCTGTTGGAAGCTGGACCTTCCCGTCGGAGACGCTGAGGACAAGGTCTCGGCCGCGTTCTCTGTGCTCGACCGGCGGGAGCGGTGGCTGCTCGTCTACGACAACGTGCGCAGTGAGCAGGAGATAGCGCGTTACCTCCCCGGGTCGTCGCGCGGGCATCTGGTGCTGACCTCGCGTAACGCCTCCTGGAGCCCGTCGACCAACGCGCTGCGCGTGGACGTCTTCACCGCCGACGAGGCTCGTGACTTCCTCGACAAGTCGATCCCCGGTCAGATAGACGACGATCTCGACGCGCTGGCCGAAGAACTAGGACGCCTGCCCCTCGCACTCGACCAGGCTTCGAGCTTCATCCGCCGACGCGACATCACCATCGAGACCTATCTACGGCTGTATAAGTCAAATCCTGCAGATGTCCTAGATTCTGGAGATGTAGCTAACTATCCGCGCAGCGTGCTCGTCACTTACGCGATGGCCCTGGCCGAGCTGAGAGAGAAGTCCCAGGCCGCTCTTCAGTTCCTGTGGCTGTGCTCGTTCCTCGCACCCGACGGTATTCCCGAGTCATTGCTTGAGCACGCGGCACCCGTCCTGCCCCAGCCGCTGCGCGCGGTGGCCGCCAACGAACTGGCCAGGCTGAACCTGTACGGTCTGCTCGCCGACTATTCGCTGATCCGACGCCAGGAAGGCGGCGTCCTCGGCGTGCACCGTCTGGTCCAGCAGATCACCCGCGAACGCATTCCGCCAGGTCACCGTGGCCGGTGGTTGTTCAAAGCCGCCGAGGCACTCAACTTGACCGGCCGGAAGGATCCTGAGCTACGGACGGCACTCATCGCACACCGCCGAGAGGTGTCCAGGCATCAGGCGGTCGTCTGACATGAGCGACGAGTTCGACGGCTGGGACGATCTGTCTGATCCAATCCGAGAAATCGTCAAAGACCGGCACGTAGACCGTGATGGGTGCGTTCTGAGTCTTCTCCAGCTCGCCGGTCAGGACCCGGACCTTGAGGAAGAGGCGGTCTTCACCGCCGTTAGGGTCCATCACGAATACACCGAGGAGGATGAGGACTTCTGGAGCCTCCTGATCCCCGAGTTTCTCGCGGATCTGGGTGAGTTCCGGATCGCGGCATGGGTTGCCATGACGCTTGAGGAGAGGGCCTCTTCCGCGCCGCTCCGCGGCGTCCTCCGCTGGCTCTGTGAGTGCTATTTCGCCGGCGTGAAACCCGAGGAAGCCCCCGCCCAGTTCCAAGTGCGGTTGTTCGCCATGGCCGACCTGACCCATGAGGAGTCCGCCCGGTATTTGGTCGTACAGACCCTCACCTTGGTCGCGAGGATGAGCAAGGTCGAGTATCCGGGAGCCGCGTCCAGGCTCGCCCTTGAGGTCCATGACCTCGTCCAGCGCTATATGCGCGAACCCGACCCACGCGACAGCGCCGACCGCTGGCAGGCCAACCTGGAACATCTCAGGCGTATCGCGGACTGGGCACCACCAGAGGAACTCGCACGATTCTCCCTGCTCGGCCTTGCCACTGATGCGACCAACATCCTCGGGGCGCAAGACGGCCTCAAGGCCTTCGAGGAGGGCCGCGATGACCTGCGCATGCGCTCGGTCCTCGAAGACGCCCTGGACATCCAGCGCCGCTCGTTCGGTACGTCCGATGCCTATTTCAGGCTGTTCGCCTCAGAGCTGATTCCGATCCTGGTCCGGATGGGCGAACACGAGGCCGCACAGACCCTCGGCGCCGAGTACACGGCAGAGGACGCATGGGAGCTCCGGCTGATCGCCGACATACACACGGCGATCGCGGGCTTCGGCCGGATCGACCCTGCGACGGTGGAGCAGCAAACGAACACGATCCTGGACAGGACACCGGACCCGGCCTCCGCCGCGACCTGGCTGACCAGCCTCGCCGCAGTCGTCTTCGACCCACCTGAGGCCGCCATCGCCCTCGGCAGAAAAGCACTCGAGCTCACCGAGGATCTTGATCAGGAGAATGAGGAGGTACGAACCGCGAGGCTGACGGCTCTGCTGGTCATCGGTGGCGCCCTCCGCGATCTGGACGCGCAGGAAGCCTGCGAGTATCTCGAGGAGGCATACGCCCAGCTCCGCGCCGGCGCCCCGCTTCAGCCGAGCCTGCGAGTCCGGCTGTACACAGATCTCATGTACGTCTACGCCTGCGCCCTGGGGAACCTCGACGCCAGGACCTTCCCTGCTGCGGCGGCCGAGATCCTCGCTCAGGCGCGAACCCTCGAAGCCGAGGTCGTCGACCTCATCGAGACCCTCCCCTTCCTTCATACGATGGCCCAGCGCCGCGGCCTGACGGGATCGGTCTTCCAGCTGGCCCGGGTAGTCGGCGACTTCACCCATGCGATCGAGATGTGCACCAGGCTGCTCGACGAGGCCCGCGCGGACCGAACCGCACCCTCCAGCGCCGGCCATCTCGCGGATATCCGATATTTTCTGGCGATCGCGCTCCTGCACCGCGGACAAGTGCTTCGCGCCCGCTCGGTGCTGAAACCCACGCTGGAGACGTTCGACCGCATTCTCCCGCCTGAGAGCGCTCGCCACCGCCGCAGACTCCATCGGCTGGCCCTCCCGTACGCTGTGTACTACTGGTTCAACGACCGCTTCCTGAGGCCTGGCATCGACCGGCTCGGCCTCCCTGCGGATACCGACCTGAGGGTCGGGCCCGTCCCGGACGGGTTCGTCCCGGGGGGTGTTCTGCGACCGATCGTGCAGGAGAACTCCAAGGAAGGGCCGCAGACTCCGCCGTTCCGGCTGCATTCGGGGCACGGATGGACGCTCCATTTCATCCGTCCGTTGATCGTCTATAACCTGATGTTCTTGGCTTTCTTCTTCACGGCGGCTTCCCGGTTCATGCACGGCCCTCTCAACCAGACCATCGTGGCTGCCGGATTCGCCGCCACCACCATGAACCTGAGCTTGAGTGCGCTTGCGGGCGCCTACCTCCGGCGCAACTTCCACACGACCGTCACTGATCGGGGAGTCTGGGACACGCGACGTTTCTTTCTCTGGCGCGAGATCTCCTCGGTCAGAGTCCGGACCGGTCTGCTGACCGAGCATGTGCTGCTCACCCGTCATCAAGGGAAGCCGATCAGACTCCGCCATCCGCGAGGCCGCTGGCTGGACTTGGCCCCGATCCGGGAGCGGGCCTCCGGACACCACGGGATCTCGCTCCCAGAGACTCCGGCACGGTCTGTCGGATCAGTAACAGTGGACGTCCTCATCCCGATTTCAGCGCTCTTGGTGGCGCTCTCCCTTGTTCTCAACCCGTTTGGTCTGTGAGTTCTTCTTCCACATGACTCGCCTGGGTATCTTTTCGGGCTGCAAGTGAAGCGCTCCGGGTCTGGTGGAGGCTCTGGTCTGCCCCGAGAACCTATGAACGGTCTCGGAGAGTCCCCCTGGAACCAGACCCAGAAGATCAGCACCCATCTCCGCCACTTGGGTCGGAGCAGTCGGACGAGAACGCCCCGCCCTCCGCGCGGACACGGCGGAGGAGCCGGGCATGGGAGTAGGCGTCGTCGACGGAGAGGACCCGACCCTGCTCGACCAGGTGGTCGTAGGTGCGCACGGGCATGCTGCTTTCGGCGATTCTGGAACGGAAGAGATCGAGGACGCCGTGGTAACCGGAGATGGGGGACTGGCCGGTGTGGAAGTGGTACCACCACTGGCCGTTGAGGTACTTGGCCAGCTCGGCGGCGAGGGCCTCGTCGTCGGCGAGTCCGGACAGCCTGCTGGCCTCGCTCCGGATACCGAGCGAGTCGAGCGCGTGCGCCAGCCCTTCGGTGGCCGTCATCGAGGGGTACGTACGGCCGGCCGCCTGCACCGAGGTGAACCCTACGGGTGTCTGGAACACGGGTGACAGCCAGGTCCGGGCGTTGGCGACGTACCCGAGCGCCGGGATCGGCCGTCCTGTCCCGGGGAGCCTGACCCCCGGTATCCACGCCAAGTGGTAGCGGCCCTGCCGGACTTCTTCGCTCTCGTTCAGCGCCCGGAGCTGATCCTCGTCGGCCATGCAGATGCGGGAGCGGAGAACGGAATCGCGGGTGTGCTCGCTGTTCAGCAGTAGTTCACCGTAGAGGTAGCCGTGACCGTGCAGTCCGGAGGCGGCGACGTCCGCGCCGTGGAGCTCTCCGCGCAGGACCGGGAGGCAGTGGTCCCTGCCGTTGGGCGGACGGTAACCGTAGTTGAGAAGTTTGAGGTGCAGCGTCGCCGGGTTCCGGTTCGCCCCGTAAGCGAGCACGGGGACACGTTCCGCCAGACCGGGAAGGCCCAGGGAGGCCAGCAACGCATCAAGGGAGCGGGATTCCTCCCCTCTGAGCGACAACCCCGTGGCCGCCCGGTGCTCGAGCGCGTGGACGTGCCGGTTCCACAGCAGGTAGTCCCCGGCCGGGCACTCGCCGGGATAGTGCTCGGGGAATTTCCGCGCGGGTTTCCAGGAGTCGACTTCGTCGGCCGCTTCCCCGCCGTCCAGATGCCCTGCGGTCGGCCAGGTGGTCATTCCGCTCCCAGCGCGTCTTTTTTCGGTGATCTTCGACCGCACAGTACCGATCGTGTTCTCCCGCACAGATCTCACTTCACGAACATCAGGGTTCTAGCGGTTTTCGAAGAGTCCCCGGAACCGGATCCAGAGGATCAGCACCCATCTCTGCCACTCGGGTTGGAGCAGCCGGACGAGTACTGCCTCCCTGACTGCGCGCCACTCCGGCCTGCCGTTCGACCACGACGCGACGAGGTTCAGCAGCAGATTCGCTCCGCCCGGTGTGCTCTCCGCCGCGTTGAGGAGCGGTGGCAGGACGTCGGGGCGCAGGGCGGGCCGGGCGACGGCTGTTTCCAGCCAGAGGCGGAGCACCTCTTCGAACTCGGGGAGCCAGCGGTCCGGGCCTGAGGCGATGCCGAACGCCACGGACCAGGTGGGGGTGAGGGCTGCGAGGTCGATGGGGGCACGGCCGGACAGGAGCAGCGGCAGGCCCGAGCCGTCCCGTCTTCCGGCCAGGGCTAGGAAGACTTCGGCGCCCAGGGACGTCCGGAGCACGACGGCTTCCGTACGGGGGTCGCTGGTGTTCCCCGTCCAGGCCAGCATCATGCCGAGTACGGCCGCCGGGTGCTCGGCCGCCAGGCTCAGCAGGTTCTCCAGGAGGAGGGGGCGGAATCGGGGATCGCCCTGTGCGGCCAGGAAGTCGATGACGCCGAGGACGTCGCGGAGTTCGGCCGGACCGCCCCGGGGCAGCAGGGTGCGCAGCAGCCGCAGCCCCACCTCGATTCTGTTGATGTTGGCTCGGTCGGACATCTGGGCCCCGGTCCGGCACCACTGCAGCGCCGTCCGGAAGACCGCCGGGGGATTGTTCTCCGCGAGGGAACGGGCCACCTCGAAGACCTTGTTCCGCACCTCCGCGTCCCCGTAGGTCGCCAGATGCTTGAGGCGGGTCAGCGCGATCGAAAGGTGGGTCTGCCCCAGGATCTCGCAGACCTGGACGACCGTCAGCTTGAGGGACCGGGGCGCGTTCCGCTCCCGGGACCACGTGTAGAGCCTTGTGCGCACCCGGCCGCCGACACGGGGGTGAAGGCAGGTCCGGGCGAGCACGATGTAGGCCAGGTCCGCGGTCCGCCGCCGGCCGTCCGCCCAGTGCTCCGCCCGCTGAGCGATCTTCTCCGGCAGGTCGTATTCGGCCGCCAGATCGGCGAACGACTCGACGAGCTTGTACCGGAGCTCGGGTGCCAGGGTGATGACGGGGTCGGTGGGCAGCTCCGACAGCCAGGACACCAGATCCAGCCGGGCCAGCGGGTACTGGGTGCAGACGTGCCGCAGGACCGATTCGGCGTAGCCGAGGCGGCGGAACACGAGCCGGTCGTCGTCCTCGCGGTCGGCGTCCAGCAGCCCGTCCAGCGCGGCGGACGGGTGCCACGCCAGACCGCCGCCTTCCAGGGGGACGTCCAGCCGTCTGGCCAGGGTCAGCGCTGCGCCGTACACGCTGTCCTCGTCGGCCGGGGCGATCGTCGCGGCGGCGATCATCAGGATCCGTTCCAGCAGCTCGTGCCGGACGAACCAGCCGCGCAGCTCCTCATCCCACCCGAGGTAGGCCTGCTCCACCTGGTACTCGTCGCCGCCCCGCTGGGCGGCGTCCCGCACGAGATCGGCGAGGCGGCGTCCGTCGCCGGGGGGCGAGCCCTTCAGAAGAGCGCGGGCTTTCGGCCAGTCGTACCAACGGGTGGAGCCGTGACCACGGCGATCCAGCCGACGGCGGTAGACGGCCTCGGCCGGAGGCGGCTCGACCGGGATCACATGGAGGTGATCGGCGAACCGCCGCTGCTCGGCCTCCGTGCCCATGACCACCAGGTAGCCGCCGGACGAGAGAACCGCTTCGACGCAGGTCCGGAGCCGAGACCCGTCCTCGTCGGCCGCGCGCACCAGATACCCGCGGACACCGCCGATCCCCACCTCTTCGACGTCGTCCTCACCGGTGGAGAACAACCGGATCGCCAGGCCGGGGTGAAGCTCCCGCAGGGCCGCGATGGCGGTGGTCTTCACCCCGGAGCCGTCCGGCCCCGCGAGCGCCACGACGCGGAAGTGCCGGAGGGCCTCGACGATCTGGGCGTGGTTGAAGGAGGGCACGTACTCCTCGACCCGCTCGTCGACCTCGTCCGAGGACAGGACCATCGAGGCGCGGCGGCGCACGAAGCTGAGCTGCTGGAGGATGAGATCGCCGCCGATCTCGTTCCCGAAGACGTTCTGGTTGCCGTCCCCGTTGATCGTGACGTCCTCGGTCGCCGTCATGGCCGTCCCATCCGGAAGTCGCCGCCGATCTCGTTTCCGAAGACGTTCTGGTTGCGATCCCCGTTGATCGTCACTCCACCGGCCGGTGTTCCGCCGGGTCGTCGGACCGGGGGCGACGCGGCGGGGGCCGCTTCGGCGGGTGTCTCGATCCGGGAGGGGACCGGCACGTAGAGGTGGGCGGGGCGGTCGAACTGCTTGACCTTGACCCGCACCTCGGTGAACCGGCTGGCGCGGAGTTCGGTCCGGCCGCCGCGCACATAGGTGGTGAAGACCTCCTCCGACAGCAGGAAAGCGGTGAAGGTGGAGTCCGGGTCGCTGTTCTTCAGTGCGTCCCGTAGAGGGTCGGCGTCGAGGAGCCGGTTGACGTCGATGACCGCGGTGGAGATGCCGGGCGTGTCCAGGCGCTCCTCGTCGAGCAGGCCGACGTGCAGTGCCGCCCGCAGTCGCAGGCGCATCCCGCGCGCCCGCAGCCGGGGCGCGGCCTGGGCCAGTGCTTCCTGGAGCCACAGCGGGAACGGGTCGATGAGCGCGGGGAGCGTTCGGTGGGGCAGCGCGGCGAGGAGCCCGTCACCGGTGCTCTCCAGGAACCGGACCGCCTTCCAGACCTCCCCGAGCCCGCTCGCCTCGAAGGCGGAGGCGACGGCGGCGCGGATCTCCAGGTGGAGGTCGGGCAGGTCGCTGTCGCGGTGGCTGCTGAACCGCTCGACGTCGACGACGAGCAGCGCGTGGAAATCTTCCATGGTGTCTCCCGGAGTCGTGAGGTGACACCACTCTGCTAAGACGATCTTGGTGGGAATGTCGAAAATCAGACGTCCCGTTGGCCCGAACCGGCCAGGTCCCGCAGCCCGGGAAGGTCACGGATGACGACTCTGCGCCGTTCGGTGCGGACGAGGCCCCGCTTCCGGAAGCGGGCCAGCGCGGCGGCGACCATGCCGCGGGACAGCCCCACCGCCTGCCCGATCTCCGTCTGGTCGAGGTCGACCTCCGGCAGTCCGTCCGCGCCGGGTGTCGCGAGCCGTTCCAGCGCCCGGGCGACCCGCGGCTCCGCGGGCAGAGCCGCCAGCTCCGCCCGCCATGTCTCTCCCTCGAGCATCCGCAGCATCGTGCGCCGCAGGAGCATCTCCTCCAGCCCGTGCGCCCGGATGAGCTCCCGAAAACGTTCGGCGCCCAGCACCCGCGTGACGCAGGGTTCCAAGGCGACGACGGTCGCCGACCGGCCGTGCCCTCCGACCACGCCCATCGACCCGAGCAGCTCGCCCGGCCCGCGCACCGCCAGCAGCAGCACCGTTCCGTCCGCGGAGCCGGTCAGCACCTTCACCCGGCCGGACAGCAGGACCGAGACGTGCGTCGGTGGATCGCCCTGCCGCAGCAGGCTCTCCCCGGTACCGAACCTCACCTCGGTGCCGGCCGAGGTGAACAGCTTCCACGTCTCCGCAGGGAAGTCCACCCATCTTGTTTGTCATAACTCGTTGTTGTTCATGGCGGAATCTAGGTTTTGTGGCGGTGCTGTGATCGCAGTCTTCCGGCGGGCCGGTTCACCAGGCTGGTTCGACGGGGGTGGTGCGGGCGAAGGCCGCGAGGCGGATCTCGCGGGAGCGGCCCAGGTGCTGGTCGCTGGCGGCGCGGGCTTCGGCGGGGTCGCGGGCCTCGATCGCGTGGAGCATGCGGGAGTGCTCGTCGCGGGTGAGGGCGAGGTCCTCGGGGGTCTCGTGGCGGCCGTGGTCGTAGATGCGCAGCTGGGCGGTGAGGCGGGTCAGGAGCGCTTCGATCGTCCCGTTGTGGGCGGCCTGCCAGAGGGCGTGGTGCCACTGGCTGTTCGCGGCGCGGGCCGTCGCGGGGTCGGCGGCGGGGTCGGTCGCGGTGTCGTGGAGGTGGTGGAGGCGGGCCAGGTCCAGGTCGGTGCGGCGCTCGGCGGCCGAGGCGGAGGCCTGGCCCTCCAGGGCGATGCGCGCCTCGTAGATCTCCAGGATGTCCTGGGCGGTTCCTGCCCTGACCCGGTAGCCGCGGGACGCGCGCTCGAGCAGGCCGTCCTGGGTCAGGCGGGTGAGGGCCTCCCGTATGGGGGTGCGGGAAACGCCGTACTCGGCGGCGAGGGTCGTCTCCAGGAGCCGGCTTCCGGCGGGGAACCGTCCGGCGAGGACGTCCTCTCGCAAACGTTCGTACGTCACGTCTGTGGACACTACTGGATCCGCGTGTATACAGAAAGACTTTACATTTCCTACTAGATCTGTATAGTACAGCCCTGTACGTCGCCGAATGTCGCGTATGCCCAGTTCAAAGGGGATGAAGATGAGAACACGAACCGCACGGCTGGCCGCCCTGGCGATCACCGCCCTGCTGTCGGTCGCGGCCTGCGGCTCGTCCGGCGACGGGAAAGACGAGAAGGGCGCCGAGGTGTCGGTCGCGCTGGCCTGGACGCCCAACACCGACCACACCGGCGTCTACGTGGCCGACAAGCTCGGCTACTTCGCCGAGCAGGGCCTCGAGCTGAAGATCATCCCGTACGCCTCGACCGCGCCCGAGACGCTGGTCGCCCAGGGCACCGCCGACTTCGGCTTCTCCTACCAGGCGGGTGTGGCCTACGCCCAGGCCGGCGGCAACGACGTCGTCAGCGTCTTCGCCCCCAACCAGAAGGGCACCTACGTGATCGGCGTGCGCGCCGACCGCGACGACATCAAGTCGCCCAAGGACCTCGACGGCAGGACGTACGCCGGGTTCGGCACGCCCGACGAGGGCCCCGAGCTCGAGTACGTCATCAAGCAGGACGGCGGAAAGGGCACGTTCAAGAACGTCACCCTCGACACCGCCGCCTACGAGGCGGTCTACAACGGCAAGGCGGACTTCACCATCTCCGTCGTCACCTGGGAGGTCGTCCAGGCCAAGCTCGTCGGCAAGCCCCTGAAGACCTTCGAACTCACCGACTACGGCTTCCCCGACCAGTACTCCAACCTGCTCGCGACCAGCCAGAAGTACCTGAAGGGCAACGGAGACGAGGCGCGCAAGTTCCTCTCCGCGGTGCAGAAGGGCTACGCCTACGCCGCCGACCACCCGAAGGAAGCGGCCGAGATCCTCATCGACGCCAACAAGTCCGTCTTCCCCGACCCCGAACTGGTGATCCAGAGCCAGCAGGCGCTCGTCGACGGAGGCTACCTGCGCGACGACAAGGGGCGGGTCGGCTACCAGAGCGCGGACCACTGGAGCGCCTACGGCGACTTCCTGTACGGCAACGGCCTCCTGGTCGACGGCGACGGCAAGAAGCTGAACGCCAAGCCGGACTGGTCCGCCTACTACACCAACGACTACCTGCCGGAGGCTGCGGAATGAGCCGCCATGTACGAGTGATGGTGGAGTACCTGCACCCCTGGACGAACTCCGGCGGCCTGTTCGTGGCCGCGCAGCAGGGCTGGTTCCGAGAGGCAGGGCTGGACGTCGAGCTGTCGTCGGCGGACCCGTCGCGCGGAGACTCGCTGGAATACCTCGCCAGGGGGGAGGCCGCCTTCGCGGTGTTCCCCACCAACCGGCTGTTCGTGCGCCGCGCCAGGGGCGAGCGGCTCACCGGCCTCGCGGCGATCAACCAGCGGGGCATGGAGACGATCCAGACCCACGAAGGGTCCGGCATCACCCGTCCCCGCGACCTCGAAGGCCGCCGCATCGCCTTCAACCCGACACCGCGGGGCGTCGCGATGGTCCGGCACCTGGTCGCCGCCGACGGGGGAGACCCCGACCGTATGATCACCGTCGACAGCCACCTGCGGGAACTGCGCGTCGAGGACCTGGAGGCGGGGCTCGCCGACGCCACGTTCGGCAACTACTGGGCCTGGGACGTCCTGCTCGGCAAGCCCGGCGTGTACTGGCCCGTCGACGAGATCGGCGCGCCGCCCTTCCACAGCTACCTGCTGGGGACGTCCGACGAGACGCTGGAGAACGACCCCGAACTGGTGCGGGCGTTCCTCGGCGCCGTCCGCAGGGGCTACCTGGCCGCGGTCGAGTCCCCGGAACTGGCGCTGGAGGCCTTCGAGCACTACATCCCCTATTTCCCCAAGCCGGTTCTGGAACGTTCCCTCACCCTGATCTCGGGGAGCTGGACGCACGAGGGACGGTGGGGCACGCAGCGGGAAGAACTCCACAAGCCCTACGCCGAGTGGCTCGCGGCCAACGGGATCGTTCCGGACGCCTCCGTCTGGAAGGACGCGACGACCGACGAGTTCCTGGAGACGGCATGACCGTGCTGCCCGAGGCGGCGCGTCGGCTGTTCGACGCGCCCGAGTTCGCGGTCCTGGCGACGGGGGAGCGGCACCAGTGCGTGATGTGGGTCGGCAGGGACGGCGACGAGCTGTTCATGGTGAGCAAGGACTTCCGGCGCCAGGTCCGCGACGTCCTCGCCGACCCCGGCGTCAGCGTGCTCGTCTACGACCGGGCCCGGCCGCAGCACTACGTCCGGGTGGAGGGCGCCGCCATGGTCGAGACCGACGGCGCGGCCGAACTGATGGACCGGCTCGCGCGCACCTACACCGGCGAGCCGCACGTCGTGACGAACCCCGCCGAGGAGGCTTCACGGACCGTGCTGCGGATCCGGCCCGAACGGGTGCTGGTCTACGGGAGCCCCTCGTGAACGAACTCGCCGTACGCCTCAGGAGCACACCTCCCAAAGCGGGACGGACCCGGGTGATCGCCGTCGACGGCCGGTCCGGTTCCGGCAAGTCGACGCTGGCCGCCGAGCTCGCCCGCGACCTGAACGCGCCCGTCGTCAGCCTTGAGGACCTCTACGGCGGCTGGGACGGACTCGAGGACGGGGTCGACCGGCTCGTCGCCGACGTGCTGGCCCCCCTGTCCGAAGGGCGGCGGGCGCTCGTCCCGCACTACGACTGGATCGACGGGACGTGGAAGGAACCGGTCCCGCTGGACCCGCTGGAGGAACTCGTCGTGGAGGGTGTCGGCGCGGGCTGCGCACGCGCGGCCCGCTACATCAGCCTCCTCGTCTGGATGGAGCTGTCCGAGGAGGACCGCAAACAGCGCGCCTTGGAGCGTGACGGGGACATCTACGGCCCGCACTGGGAACGGTGGGCGGCGCAGGAGACGGCGATGCTCGCCCGTGAGCGGACCCCCGAACGCGCGGACGCGGTGGTGAAGCCATGAGAGCCGGACGCTGGCTTCCCCCGGCGGGGCTGATCGCGCTGCTGCTCGTCGCTTGGCAGCTGTACGCCGACCACGGCGGCCTCGGCCCCAGCGTGCTGCCGGGCCCCACCCGCATCCTGGCCCAGGGCTGGGAGCAGCGCGAAGCCCTGTGGGAGAACACCTTGCCCACGCTGCGCGCCACGCTTCTGGGCTTCTCGCTGTCCCTGGTGGTCGCCTTCGCGCTCTCGGTGCTGATCGACCTGTCGAAGATCCTGCGCCGCGCCCTGATGCCGGTGCTGATCGTCACCCAGACCCTGCCGCTCGTCGCGATCGCGCCGCTGGTGGTGCTCTGGTTCGGGTTCGACCTGCTGCCGAAGATCCTGCTGGTGGCCTTCGTGACCTTCTTCTCGATCACCGTGAGCCTAGTCGAGGGCTACGCGGCGACCGACCGGGACAGCGAAGTCCTGCTCCGCACGATGGGCGCCGGACGGCGGCGGGTCTTCTGGAGCCTGCGGCTGCCGACCGCGCTGCCGTTCTTCTTCGCCGGGCTGCGGATCTCGATCACCTACGCCGTCGTCGGAGCGATCTTCGCCGAGTACGCCGGGGCGACGGCCGGGCTCGGCATCTACATCCAGAACGCGAAGAACTCCTTCCGGACCGACCTGGTGCTGGCCGCCGTGGGAGTCAGCGCCGCGCTGACCCTCGCGCTGTTCGCGCTCACCTTCCTCGTCGAACGGATCGTCACACCGTGGAACAGGGCGGGGAAGCGGACATGAGCAAGGTCGAGATCCGGAACCTGAACCGTTCCTTCGACGGGGTGCCCGTCCTGAAAGACCTCTCCCTCGACGTGGGGGAGGGCGAGTTCGTCTCCATCCTCGGGCCGAGCGGCAGCGGGAAGTCCACCACCTTCTCCGTGCTGACCGGGGCGCTGCCTCCGTCGTCCGGAGAGGTCCTGGTGGACGGCAAGCCGCTCGCCCAGCAGCCCGGACGCTTCGCCTACATGCCCCAGAAGGACGCGCTGCTGCCCTGGCGCCGGGTCATGGACAACGCGACACTCGGCTTGGAGGTCGCCGGCGTCCGCCGGAAGGAGGCTCGCCGACGGGTCGAGCCACTGCTGGAGACCTTCGGCCTGGCCGGATACGAGCGTTCGTACCCCGCCCAGCTGTCCGGAGGGATGCGCCAGCGCACCGCCCTGCTGCGCACCGTCGTCCAGGAACGCGAGGTCCTCCTGCTCGACGAGCCGTTCGGCGCCCTGGACGCGCTGACCCGGGCCCGCATGCAGCAGTGGATCGAGCGGATCTGGGAGAAGCACCGCTGGACCGTCCTGCTCATCACCCACGACGTCCGCGAATCGATCTTCCTGTCGGACCGGATCTACGTGTTCTCACCACGCCCCGCTACCGTGGTCAAGTCCGTGGAGGTGGACCTCCCGCGCCCCCGCACCCTGGCGACGTTCAGCGACCCGGCCTTCACCCGGATCGAGACCGAACTCCTGGAAACCCTCCTGGGGGAGGAGCAATGAGCGAACGCATCAGCCTGATCTCCCCGTCCGAACTCGCGGGCCGACTCTCCGACCCCTCCCTCCGGGTCTTCGACGCCACCGTCCGGCTCGTCCGCCCGCCCGGCGGCGGTCCGTACACTCCGGAAAGCGGCCGCGCCACGTACAAGGAGGCACACGTCCCGGGAGCATCCTTCGCCGATCTCGTGGGCGACCTGGCGGCCCCCGCCCCGCTGCCTTTCGCTCTGCCTGCGGCCTCCCGCTTCGCCGAGTCCGCGGGCAGGCTGGGCATCGGCCCCGGAACGAAGGTCGTGGTCTACACCCAGGAGTCACCGATGTGGGCGACCCGCCTGTGGTGGCTGCTGCGCTACTTCGGCTTCGACGACGTGAGCGTCCTCGACGGCGGCCTGCCCGCCTGGCGCGCCGCCGGCCTGCCCCTCGACTCGACCCCTCGGGCGTACCCCGGCACGTCGTTCACCGCGGCCCCCCGCCCGGAACTCCTGGCCCGGCGCTCCGACGTGGAACAGATCGTCGCCTCCGGCTCCTCCTGCCTTCTGAACGCCCTGGCACCGGAGGTCTTCCGAGGAGAGGGCACGACGTCCTACAGCCGTCCCGGCAGAATCCCCGGGAGCCTCAACAGCCCGGCCAAGAACCTGCTCGACGAGAACGGGTGCTTCCTGCCTCGGGAAGAACTCGCCGCCCGCCTGGCCGACCCCCTGGAAGAACCCTCCCTGGTGGCCTACTGCGGCGGCGGCATCTCGGCCACCATCGTCGTCTTCGCCCTGTCGCTCCTGGGGCGCGACGACGTCCGCCTCTATGACGGCTCCCTCGCCGAATGGTCGGCGGACCCGTCGCTGCCCCTGACTCTCGGCTGAGATCTTCTCAGCTGTGCTCCTCCGCGAGGTCGGCTTCCTTCTTGGTGTGGTGGACGGTGCCGTCCGAGTGCTCGGGCGGGCCGTACACCGTGTAGAGGATCAGGGGGTTGACGCCGGTGTTGACGAAGTTGTGCCGGGTTCCGGCGGGGACGGCGACGAGGTCCCCCTGGGCGACCTCGCGGACCTCGCCGTCGACGCGGGCCTCGCCGGTTCCGGAGACGAACGTCAGGATCTGGTCGTTCTCCTCGTGGACCTCGTCCCCGATCTCGCCGCCCGGCGGGATGGTCATGATGACCAGCTGGCTGTGCTGCCCGGTCCACAGGACGCGGCGGAAGTCGGCACTCTCCTCGGCGACGGTGGCGATGGTGAAGTGCTGCACTGTATCTCCTGACATATCGGGTGATCAGATGCCGCACTGTTACCCCGGCCCGGTGGCCGGTAGTCGCGAAAAGGTCCCGGAGTGATCGACGACGCACTCCGGAGGAGGCGGAGGTCCCCGTCCCGCCGGACCAACGCCCCTGTCCTCCGGAGGCGTACAGTGCGACCATCGGGGAAAGGAGGTGCGGTATGGCACGCGGAGCGAAAGGACAGGCCCGCCACGGCGGTCTGCTCTACCGGTTCAAAAGGTGGATGTATCCGGCGGGCCGTCCGAACCTCCTCGCCCGGCTGCTGAACAAGTTGTCGGCTCTCCAGTACTCCCGCGGGATCCTCGTCCCCCGCAACTGGATGACACTCGAGGTGCGGGGGCGCCGCACCGGCAGGCTCCTCTCCTTCCCGGTCGTCGTGGCCGACCACGAGGGAGAGCGCTACCTGGTGTCGATGCTCGGCGAGCAGGCGCACTGGGTGCGCAACGTCCGCGCGGCGCGAGACCGTGCCGTCCTGCGCCACGGCCGCCGCGAACCCGTGCGCCTGGAGGAGGTCGAGGTCTCGGCCCGTCCGCCGATCCTGCGCCGTTACCTCGATCTCGCGCCGGGCGCCCGGCCTCACGTGCCGGTGGACCGCAAGGCCCCGCTGGAGGAGTTCGCGGCCGTCGCCGGAGACTTTCCGGTCTTCCGCGTCGTCGCGGAGCCGCGGCGCTGAGCGGTCATCGGCCGATGTAGCGGATGATCAGTTCGGTCAGTTCGTCGACCATGCGGTCGTGGGGGATGGGCGGGCGGTCCAGGACGTAGCGGATCGACAGCTGGCCCACGGTCTCGGTGAGGATCCAGAGGGCGGTGTTCACGTCCAGGCCGGGGCGGAAGCGGTCGCGGTTGAGCAGCAGGTAGATGCGGACCATGTCGGCAAGGCGCTGCTGGAGCGCGGCGAGTTTGTCGAAGGGGCCCAGTCGGGGGACCTGCTCGACGACGATGCGCAGCAGGTCGGCGTCCTCTTCCAGGAGCCGGAGCTGGGCCTCCAGCAGGGCCCGGCCGCCGGCCTGCCACGGTTCGGACACGGCGGCCTCGATCTCCTCGCCGAGCCTCTCGGCGAGGCGGTCGGCGAAGCGGTCCAGGACCGCCACCACGATCGCGTCCTTGTTCGGGAAGTACTGGTAGAGCGAGCCGTTGCTGATGCCGGCGGCGGCCGCGATGCGGTTGGTGGACGCGCCGTCGTATCCGCGCTCGGACAGAACGCGAGTAGCGGCGTCCAGGATCCGCTCCACGGTGCGACGTGAACGCTCCTGGCGGGGGATTTTCCGGGGTGAGTTCCCAGGCGGGGAGGGCATTGCGGCCCGCTTTCCGAATGCGACTTGTAAGCGACTGCTTATTCGCGTTTAGCTTAACGGGAAAGAACCCCGTCACCGGAAGGACGAGCGATGAGTCTGCTCGAGGAAGGCGATTCTCCCGAGGCCGCCACGCGGCCGCTCTCCGGCGGTCCGGCGACCGTCCGGAAGGCGGAGGGGGAAGTCGAACCGTTCGGCCCGGGCTCCCTGCTGTGGGACCAGTTCGGCCTGTACACCTCGGCGCTCGCCGGGAACAGCGTGTTCATCCTCCAGGCCATGCACCCGGCGATCGGCACCGTCGTCGACCAGCTGTCCAGCTTCCGCACCGACCCCGTCGGACGCGCGAGGCGCAGCTTCGCCTCGGTGCAGACCTGGATCTACGGCGGCGAGACCGCGATCGAGGAGGGCAGGCGCCTCCGGGAGATGCACAAGCCCCTCAGCGCCGTGGACGAGCACGGCGTGAGCCACCACGCCCTGTCGGCCGAGCCGTGGGCCTGGGTCCACCTGACCGGCTTCTACGCCGCCGTCACCGCGCCCCGCTACTTCTCGACGGAACCGATGACCCCGCAGAAGGAACAGCAGATCTTCGACGAGTTCATGCGGCTGGGACGCATCCTGCGGGTGCCCGAGCGCATGCTCCCGGCGACGATCCCGGACTACTGGCGCTACTTCGACGCGATGGTCGCCGACACCCTCGTCCCCCACAAGGTGGCGCTCGAGGTCCTGGACGCGATGGACAAGGTCCCGCCCGGTATCCCCGCCCAGCTGCGTCCGGCTCTGGCCCCCATGATGGCGGTGGTCGGCAACCTGGGCCGCTTCATCACCACCGGCACCCTCCCCCCGGCCGCCCGCGAAAAACTGGGCCTGACCTGGACCTCCCGGGACGACCGCAACCTGCGCATCATCGGCCAGACCATCGCCCGAACCACCCCCCTCCTCCCCGAGCGCCTCCGCTACATGCCCATCGCCTACCGTGCCCGCGAGGCCGCCCGCGCCAAGGAACGCCTGGACCACGCCCTGGTGACCCGCCCCCTGTGATGCCCTCCCCCGGCGGAGCCACTGCTCCGCCGGGCCGGAGAAATCCCTGACCTGGGGCTGGAAGACAGACCGGTTCGTAGACGCCCTGGACCACCCACCCAGGGGAACGGCTGCCGCTTCGGCGAGTCAGGCGGGACGGGAGGGCTGGCGGCGCAGCGTGAGGCGGAGGGCCGGGGTCGTCGCGGCGGGGGGCGAGGGGAAGTAGGCGAACAGGTCGCAGTAGTGAGGGGATCCGGGGAGCTCCACGCGGTAGCAGAGGGGGAAGGGGTCCTGCCAGTGCACGCGGACGACGTCTCTTCCCGGGCCGAAGTGAGGGGTCAGGTCCGCGGGGGTGACGGGGGCCGTCCCGGCCGGGATCAGTTCCAGGATGAACAGCTCTCCGGAGCGTTCGGAGACCCGCAGGGAACCGGTGCCGGGAGGGGGTGGTTCCACGAGGAAATCGTTGAAGTGGGCGACGAGGCTTCCCTGGATTCCCAGGACGGACAGGACGGTCGTCGACCGGGAGGAAGGGATCTCGCACAGGCGCTCCGCCCAGTGCCTCAGGACCTCGGCGTTCATTCACACCTCCTCGGGCGATTCTCGCAGGAAGGTGTCCGGCGGGCCGGGGATCGCCGAAGGAGGAGCCCGCCGACGCGGGGTCGGCGGACTCCGGGTTCTCCCGACGGGTCAGGTCAGGAGAGGAGGCGGCGAGCGGAGCGGACCACCGCCTCGTCTATGAGTCGGCCCGAGGCGTCGAGGCAGACGCCGGAGCCGGTGGAGAGGGCCTCGTCGTAGCGGGCGACGATGTCGCGGGCCTTGGCGAGTTCCTCCTCCGAGGGGGTGAAGACCTCGTGGACGACCGGGATCTGGGCCGGGTGGATGCAGGCCCGGCCCCAGAAGCCCAGGCGGCGCAGGGACTCCGTGGACTCGCGCAGCGCGTCCAGGTCGCGGAAGTCCGTGCTCACCGGGGCGATCGGCGGGCTGATCCGGGCGGCGGCGCTGGCGGCGACGACCTGGGAGCGGGCCCACAGGAGTTCGCGTCCGTCCGGGGAGGGGGTGACGCCCAGGTCGGCGGCCAGGTCGGCCTCGCCCAGCTGGAGGCGGGTGACGCGGGCGGAGCGGGCCAGTTCACGGGCGCGGAAGAGGGCCTCGCCGGACTCCAGCAGCGGGATGAGCTGCAAGGGTTCGGGGAGGGAACGCTCCTTCTCCAGCGAGGTCAGGAGGGCGTCGAGTTCGGCCAGGTCGGCGGGGTCCTCGGCCTTGGCGACGCAGACGCCGGTCAGTCCGGGGGCGACTACCGCGCGCAGGTCCTCGTGGCCCTGCGCGCCGGGGTTGATCCGCAGCCACAGGCGGGGACGGGCGGTCCCGGGCGCGAGGCCGTCCAGCCAGGAGGCGACCGTGGCGCGGGCCGCCTCCTTGCCGGACTGGGGCACGGCGTCCTCGAGGTCGACGATGAGCTCGTCGGCACCCTTGGTGAGGGCCTTGGCGAGCTTGTCGGCCGCGTCGCCGGGGACGTAGAGGGCGGAGCGGGCGCTCATCCGATGGTGTTCTTGCCGCTGGTGAGGGCTTTGGCGATGACGGTGCGCATGATG
>NZ_BAAATZ010000020.1:0-130269 GCF_039533685.1 Actinocorallia aurantiaca
CAGCACGGTTCAGGATCATCGCCGTAGATCACCCGAAAATCCACGTAGGACACGGTCTAAGGAGTCAAGCTGCGGCCTGGAGACGGGGGCCGAAGGCGGCGTTCTCGTCATAGGGCTGCCGGGTTTGGAGGCAGTGGTGGAGGCATCCGAGCAGGCCGTGAACTCCTACAGCTACGACGAGCCGCAAAGTAGTGGTTGAGCCCGTCTTCTACCTGGGGATCTCTGGTCCGTTGATGATGTGGTGGATGGTCAGGAAGGGCGAATCCTCCACAGGGGTGGTGCCCAGTCCGGGATCATCATCGGATGAAACCTCGGTTGACCTTCGAAGAGCACGTTGAGATGGGCGTGGCCCTCCGGTCCCTGGACTATGAACTCCTAGAGCGATCGGTCGTTCTCGCGAACGCCTACCCCCGGTCGGGGCCGCCGGGGGAACCGGCGCAGCTGCTGGCCGAGGCGTCCGAGACCATCCGCAAGGCCCGCCGGATGCTGGAGGACGCCCTCTATGAGGAGCATCCCCGCCTGGCGGACACCTCGGTGTACGGCGGGACCGGCGAAGTCCGGTAACTCCGAGACCCGTGCCGAAGAAGACCAGGACGCCTTGATCGGCACCGCCTCGGACACCCTCACCCGGGCCAAGCGCCTGGAGCGCAAGGCCGAGCGCGCCGACGTCCTGCTCACCGCGATCGCCACCCACCTGGGCGTTGACGTCCCGCTCCTGGCGGACGGCGAAGACGAGTAGCCACCCCGCTGGCCTCACCGCGGCCCGCCGCCAGGTCCCGGGATCCCGCCCGGTCCAGGGGTCCTTCGCTGTGACTTTTGCCTCAGTGCTCCTGCCGGTCGGCATGGCGGCCGTCATGATCTTATAGATTGCTGAATGCCATCCTTCGTCGTATAAGGGAAGATGTCGCGCTCGGCCGGGCAACTTGAGTATGGGTCGGTACATACCAGGTCGCTGATGTCCATTGACGCCAAGACAAGTTCTTCGCGGATGAGTCCTCGCTGATGGCTGTTGATGGGAATGTCATTCCAGTCTGTTGCGGCGTACAAGAGGCTGCGGAAGTAGCGAATATCCGAGACGGCGATGGGGACGCCGTACGCTCTTGCCTGGCTCCAGAGCTTGTCCATGGCCTTGATCAGTGAGCTGAGTTCGCGGATGCTTCGTCTGTCGAGGTCAACGTCGTGGCCGGACGTCAGGCCGTGGATGGCGAGGGCGCGAGATGAAATTCTTTCGATGTTCATGTAGACCGCGAGCCGCTTGTCACGGTTGTTCTGAGCGGCTTCGAGCTGGGCTGATAGGCGGGTTGTTGATTGATTGTCGCGTGCTGTGAACTGGGCGCCTCCGAGCGTGCTCGCGATCGCCAGAATTCCCGCGACGATCACGGTGAAGAGCGGCGAGTTCCACATGGATTGACGGGAGTTCTGTGGATGTCCGCAGTGACTGCATTCGCCTGTGCCTATTTCAGCGGGCTCGCTGTCGGTCGAGTCCTGCGCGCTGGTCGCGGCGTGGCTCGTCGTCGGTGGGGGCTCGGGTTCGCTCATCGATTTTTCCTCCGGTGAGTTCTGCGGGTCGGTGACGTCAGTTGTGCCATTTCGGGGGCGGATCTTCTCCTCGGAGCGTTGATGCCGCGGCAGGTGAGACGGAGACCGGGACAAACCGTGGGAATGGGCGGCTGGCGCAGCCTTCATGCAGTGTCTGGCCGGAGTGGGACGCGCGGCGGCGGAACCGCCGAGGCCAGCTCGGCCAGCGCGGGCTCCCGCCGGACAGCACCCGCGCCATGGCGCCTCCACGTCGCGTACACCGCGAGCAGGGGCACGACCGACCCGCCTACGGCGATCTCCCGTTTCCGGGAGAACCGCAGGACAACGGTCTTCGCGCCCAGGTCGGCCCGCATCTCCGTGAGCGCCCTGAAGGGATAGCTCTCCCATCGCCGGCCGACCTTGCAGAGCAGCCTCTCGTCGGTGAAGGCGATCCGCGCCCCGGGACGGTCGGTCCAGCTCCCCGCCTTTCCCACGCTGAAGCGTTCGGCCCACAAGTCGAACCGGACCCGCTCGCCGAACCTGCCGACCCCGTTCCACACCAAGTTCTCCTGCAGCGTCTCCCCGGTCTCGATCTGCCGGATCAGCCTCTGCCCGTTCGCCCACCCGGCCGCGTCACCTTCGACCATGTCGGGCTCGTCCCTCTCGACGGCGCTCCGCACCTCCCGGGGCAGCCGTCCCGCCGCATAAAGCGCGTAACGCAGCAACTGCCAGAGCCGGACCGGCACGAAGAGCACGGCCACCACGCCCACCAGCAGGAGCACCCCGAACAGGGCGTTGGCCCAGACGGGCGTCCCTTCCATCTCCGGATACGCCGACGCCACCACGAGGACCATCACGAAAACGACGGCCAGCACGGCGAAAGGCACCCCGGCCCTTCGCAATACCTTCCACGCTCCCGGCCCGAACCGACCCCTGGTGATCATCAGGCGATGATAACGAACCCTCCCAGGACCCGACAGACCATCAGATGTCAGGCGTAGACCTTGGAGGGATACCACCGGAATGTGGCTGGGACGGGCCGTCAACTTCCTGGACGTGGGTTTTTGGACGGCGTTCGCGCAGTTGAGCACGTCGGCTGAGAACGTCTACCTTTCTGGACACCGTAGCGACCAGGCACGATGCCGTCCAGAAAGTCCCATCCGAAAAGTCCCTGCCCGGACACGCCGGATCGTCGGGATTTCCTGACGATCACGAGGGGGCGCGGGCCCACACCTTCAGAGCCAGGAGTCGGGGGAGGCGAGGTCCATCCACCATCGGCCGCGGCTGTGCGGGGTAATCGTCACGGTGTGTTCGGTGTATTCGGTGGATCGCGGGGCTGGCCCGTTGACGCGCACCGACCATGCCGGCCACGGGCTTCCAGCGGTGGGATGTCTGCGCAGGTCGATCACCGTCCATGACTTCCCATCGTGCGCGCTCTGGATCTCGATCGGATTTCCGTTGGGATCGGCGAGGACATGGACGAGCCTGCCGCGGCGCTGCCCGCTGCCCGATGCCACCTTGTCCATATCGTTGACCAGTTGCTCGCCGAGCGTGGGCCATGGCAGCGGGAGCTGGTAGTGCCCTGCGTCGGCGTCGATCGCCCAGACGCGGCCCTCCGGGGTGCTCCAGTCCACGAAGTGGTAGATCGAGCATCCCATGTGCGCGAACGGGACGAGGAAACCGGGGACGGGAAGTGTCTCGTCGGGGTCGACCTTCCCCTTGACCGACCACAGGTACTCCTGCAGCACCGGCCCGTGCCCGTAGCAGCAGCGCTCATCCTCCCGCGTCAGCGGATAGGCGTTCCCCCAGTCGTTGAAGCCTCCGTCAGAGACCTCCAGATAGAGGCGCTTGAGCAGGGGCGGCATCGCCAACCCGACAACCGCCTCCAGCTCTTCCACCACCGCCTCCGTGGCGGGCGCAGGAAGGTCGGTCCCCGCAACGAAATGGAACTCGCGGATCCGAGTGATGATCTCTTCTTCGGTCACGACGCACAAATATCACCCACACACGACATTTCGACACGCACCCGCGTTCTCGGCGCGACCGGCTACATCGCCCACACCGGCGAGGAGGAATCCGACCGGCTGATCGAGACTCTCCCCGCGTCGACCTGATCGGTCAGATCTCGTCGTCGTCCTCGGCGCCGTCGGGATCGCGTAGGTCGCGGATGGCGCCGGGCGCCAGGTCGGGCAGGGCGAAGGTGTAGGTGCCGTGGACGCCGAGGTGGGAGTGAACGAACGGCGACAGCCGGGCCATGTCCTCGTCCTGGACGGGGTAGCCCTGGGCCTTGAGCTGGCGGATCGCGGCGTCGAGGTAGACCGTCGTCCACAGCGTGACGCAGTTCAAGACCAGGCCCAGGGCGCCGAGCTGGTTCTCGATGCCGCGTTCGTAGCGGTGGTAGAGCTCGCCCTTCTTGCCGTGGCAGATCTTGCGGGCCAGGGAGTGGCGGTTCTCTTGGAGGTTGCGGATGCCCTTGATGTCGCGGCGGTAGGTCTCGTCGACGTCGATGAACTGGAGGATGTGCAGGGACTTGAAGATCCGGCCGTAGGAGGCGATGGCCTCGCCGAGCGCGGTGGGGTGGCCGTCGCGCTGGAGCATGGTGACGACGTCGTAGGCCCGCACCGTCCCGGTGTAGATCGAGGCGACCACGCGGAGGATGTCCTGCCAGTTCTTCTTCACCTTCCGCAGGTCGATCTTGCCGCGGGCGAAGGTGTTCAAGGGCCCGTAGTCGGCGGAGGCGTTGATTAGCCAGCCCTTCTGGTCGGGCAAGTCCGCCAACGCCGGCCGGTAGGAGATCCCGAGGAGTTCCAGGAGGCCGAAGACGACGTCGCTGTAGGAGCCGGTGTCGGAGACGACGATCTCGGGGAGGTCGCCGCCGTCCAGGCCGAAGATGACGTCGACCATGTGCAGGGAGTCGCGGATCGTCCCCGACACGACCTTCGCGCCGCGCCCCATGCCCCGGTCGTTCATGGCGTTCAGCCAGGTCATGCCGCGTTTCGATCCGAAGTACTTGCGGTTGGGGCGGGCGAACGCGGCCGGGACCGGGACGACGAACCGCATCCCGTCGACCGCGGCGACCAGGCCGCCGCCCCAAGCTTGGGCCAGCGGCACGCCTGCCTGCATCGCGACCAGCGGCGCGTTCGCCAGGCTGAGGGTCTCGGGCCGAAAGTAGTTCTGGTAGACGTGCGACAACCGTGAGCGCTCCAGTGCCTCGACGCCGTTCTTGGCGATCGGCCGGTAGCCGACGTTCAGCGAGTGCGCCGTCAGGCACGCCGCGATCGAGACCGCCAGGTCCTTCAACCGCGACCGACCACCCGATACCGCGGTGAACGCCTCGGTCATCTCCGGCACCCACGACATGACCTCCAGGATCATCTCCGGCAGCTCCACGCGCGGCAGCATCGCGGTGGCGCGGGCCCGCAGGTCCACCAGGGACGGCGGCTCGTCGACGGCCTTCACCCCGGTCAGGTGGATCTTCCCCGACGCATCCACCCGGACGTCGGGGTTGGCGATCAACCGGCCGCCGACCTCCTTGTAGGCGGCGTCCAGGGTGCAGGCGTGATCGGCCAGCAGCGCGTCCGGGCTATCGGGCAGGCTGAGCGCGGTCAGCACGTCGGGCCGGAGCTCCTCCCACTGGTCGCCTTCCAGCAGCTCGGCCTGCGGGTTGCGCCACTTGGTCGAGGCGTCGGCGAAGATCTCGCGGCGCTTAAGACCGCGCCAGAACCGCTCCAGCACGCAGAAGGCATAGGCGTGCCGGTTCACCGCGCCGCCCTCATGAGCCGGGTGGCCGAACACCAACTGCTTCCACGCCCTGTTCACCACCTCCGCCTCGATCAGCCGCCCCGGGATCAGCGGCGCCGCCAAGCGGCCGCGGTAGGTGAGCACGTCTGGCAGCGCCTTCATCGCGGCCAGCACCTTCGCGCCCTCGGCGTTCGCGCCGAACTCGATCACCTCGGACAGCAGCTTCGCGAACCCCGACACCGTCGTGTATCTGCCGAGGAGTTCCTTGCGCCAGTCGTCGGGGTCGGTCGCGTCCGCCGGCAGCACGTTCTCGTTCACCAGCACCAGCGCGGCGCGCAGCTCGGCGCGGGAGATGACGTTCTCGATCGCCTCCCACACCTCGGCGACCCGCGGTTCCTCATCCGGACCGCCCCACCCCTCGGACTCGAACAACGCCTCCACCGCGATCGCCAGCCGGGCCGCGGACTTCGCGAGCTTCGGATGCTTGCGGACCTTCTCCTTGTTGGAGGCGTTCTGCGCCTTGTTGATCAGCTCGGTGGCCATCAGCAGGTCCAGCAGCTCCAGGGTGTCGTCGACCGACTTGCCCTCCAGGAACCGGACCGTCGCCAGCAGCGTCGCCAGCCGGCGACCGTCCGGATGCCGCTTGAGCGCCGAGGCGTCCGCCCGCATCCCGTACTTCGCGAGCTCACCCAGTCGGCGCGACGGCACCAGCGCCTCGGCGCCCAGCTCCGCGAGCTCCAAGCCGAGGATCTCCGACACCTGGTCCAGCGCCTTGATGATCGTCGGGCCGGACGCCCGCGGCGGCACGCCCTTGCGCCACCGCTCCAGATCCGACACCCGCGACCCCGGCGGCACCTCCAGCAGCTGGTCCAGGACGTACCGCTGCCCGATCGTCAGCAGCCCCTCCAGCACACCCCACAGGCGCTTCGTCGTGTCATCGCGAACACTCGCGACCAGCCGCGCCAGCGTCGTCACGCCCGGCAGCAGCACCTTGCGCTCCCGCAACCACCCGACCCCATCTGTGAAGATCGCCTTCGGGCCGTCACCCGAGGTCCAGGAACGGGCCGCGACCCACGCGACGAACTCCGGCTCGACCGAGACGAAGTCGTTCCATCCATAGGTCCGCCGGATCTCCCGCTGATGATCGAACGGCGTCTCTCGCCGCTCGGTGTACCGCTTCACCTGCGACGGATCCTCGACACCGAGCTGCTCGGCCACGAACTCCAGCACCACCCCCGGCACCTCCAAGGGATCCTCCAGAAACGTCCCGAGCCAGCGGACCGTCACCAGCTGAAGGGCGAACCCGAGCCTGCTGTGGACGCCCCGCTTCTGCCCCACCAGAGCCCGATCCTCATCATCGAGGAAGAACACCCGCTCCAGATCCACCCGCGACGGCGGCCCCGCGAACCGCCCGTACGCA
Organism: Actinocorallia aurantiaca; assembly: GCF_039533685.1. NCBI lineage: Bacteria > Bacillati > Actinomycetota > Actinomycetes > Streptosporangiales > Thermomonosporaceae > Actinocorallia > Actinocorallia aurantiaca. The sequence continues at coordinate 6,680 of NZ_BAAATZ010000020.1, forward strand.
GCCGCCTCATCATCGGTCAGAAAATCCACTACCGGCATACGCGGCAAAGTAGGACCGACCAGCCAGTAACCAACCCACAGCTACCGAACCGTTACAAGATCCGACAGGACCCGCGCCCACCTGTACCGGTCCGACCGGTGGCGATAAGCGACGCCCCGTCGGCTCGCTAACGCCACTCCTCGCAGGGTTGCTGCTCAAGCCCCGATTCATGGAGACCGGGACAAACCGTGGGAACACCTGGTCAGTAGCTTGCTCGGCGGGTGAGTACCGAGGGGCCTGGCATCCTCGTGCCCACTCAGACCGGTCTCTTATGAGTTGGAGTCCCTGCTCTTCCCACGGTTTGTCCCGCTCTCCTTACCGGACTGTGGGGAGGGGGCCGGCAACCAGGAACCGCGACCGCGCCGCAGCCTCCTCCCAACCCCCCGCGCGAAGCGCGGAGGGGGCGTTCCACATCACCAGCGCAGAGGACTTCAGGAATCAGTGCACAGGGTTGCGTCCACGGAGGTGGTGTAAGAGTTTCCGCAGGTGAGGACGTGCCTGCGTGACGTGAGACGGCCACCGCGTGATTCTTCGAATCGACCAAGATCTCGAAGAGAGGAAACGCGGTGGCCGTGAACAACAGTGTGGACCCCGGCCGGTGGTTGGCCGAGCAGTTCGGGGCGTGTGAGCCGGATCTGTTGCGGGCCATGGTGCAGACCATGGCGAACGCTTTGATGTCGGCCGAGGCCGACGCCGCCTGCGGGGCCGACTACGGGGAGCGCTCCGGCGAGCGGGTCAACTCCCGCAACGGCTACCGGGCGAGGGAGTGGGACACGCGGGCGGGAACGGTGGAGCTGGCGATCCCGAAACTGCGGTCGGGCTCCTACTTCCCCGAGTGGCTGCTGGACCGCCGCAGGCGGGCCGAGCAGGCCCTGGTCTCGGTGGTGGCGACCGCCTATCTGCTCGGGGTGAGCACCCGGCGGGTCGACAAGCTGGTGGAGCAGCTCGGCATCAAGGGCATCTCCAAAAGCCAGGTCTCGGAGCTTTCCAAGTCCCTGGACGCCCAGGTCGAGGCGTTCCGCAGCAGGCCGCTGGACTCAGGTCCTTACACGTTCGTGTGGATCGACGCCCTGACCCAGAAGGTCCGCGAGGGCGGCCGGATCATCAACATCCACGTGCTCGTGGCGACCGCGGTCAACGCCGACGGCCGCCGGAAGATCCTCGGCCTGGACGTCACCTCCGCCGAGGACGGCGCCGGCTGGCTCGCCTTCCTGCGCGGCCTGACCGCCCGCGGCCTGACCGCCCGCGGCCTGAACGGAGTGCAGCTGGTCGTCTCCGACGCCCACCGCGGGCTCATCGACGCGATCGGCTCCACGCTGCCGGGCGCGTGCTGGCAGCGCTGCCGCACCCACTACCTGCGCAATCTTCTGACGAAGGTCCCCAAGTCCGCCCAGCCGTGGGTCGCCACGCTGGTGCGCACCGTCTTCGACCAGCCCGACGCCTCGGAAGTCGCGGCCGCCCACGCCCGGGCGGTCGCCGCGCTGGAGGCCAAGTATCCGGCCGCCTCCGAGCATCTCGATGAGGCGGCGGCGGACCTGCTGGCGTTCTCGGCGTTCCCGCGCGAGATCTGGAAGCAGATCTGGTCGAACAACCCCCAAGAGCGGCTGAACAAGGAGATCCGCTGCCGCACCGACGTGGTCGGCATCTTCCCCGACCGGCCCTCCATCGTCCGCCTCATCGGCGCCGTGCTGATGGAGCAGACCGATGAATGGACCGAATCCCGCCGCTATATGGGCCCGGAGATCCTCGCCAAATCCCGGCTGAGAATGATCACCGGCCAGTCGGGGCAAGAAGACCATCAACCAGCGGCGCTGACCGCTTAACCTGCACAAACAGGATCACGCGGAGATCGTTTCATACACCACTCCGCTGGACGTGACCGAGTGAACTGCGGGCCCGAACCTAGACAGTCGATGATTTCGGGTTAGCGGAACTTTCCATTCGTCTGCTTGTTGAGCGCGGCGGCGACCGCAGACTGCACAGTCGCTGCAGCCGTCTCTGCCGAAGCCAGAAGCACGCGGCGCAGCCGATCCGGGATCTCCCCTGCTCCAAGGCCTGCGCCCTCCATCAGCGCATTCAGCATGGGCTGGCGGTCCAGGTGCAGGAAAGGCGCGGCCCGGTGGTGGCGAAGGATCTCGCGGGCGGCATAGCCGTCACCGATCCGCAGAGCCCTATCTACGACATGTTCCAGAACAAGTGCGGCGGCCTCCAGATCGGTCGGCTGCACCAGAGCTGCGACAGCCAGGCCCGCGCGGGTGTGGAAGACGATGTACTCGGTCCTGAGCCGGTCGTTCCAGAACGCTTCCAGCATTCGTTCGAGAGCCGAGCCACCGTTCCGTACGTCGGGTTCGGCGCACAGGACTGCCAGGCAGCCTGCGGCGATCTTCTCCCACGGGTCAGTCGGGTCGGATTCGTCGAGCGCGGCTTGTGCCTGGACGTGGTCGTCGGCCAGCATCCGGGCGATCACCAGTGCCTGCCGTCCTTCCATGAGCCGTGTGCCGATGCCGTTGTGCGTGCGAGCGTGGGCGACGGCGTCGTCCCACCGTCCTGCGAGCGCCAGTGCGCGGACACCATCGCCGAGGAGTTGGAGCCACACTGATTCCACCAGTCGGCGGTACTCCTCACGGGTGCCAGCCAGGCCGCTCAGCCGGATGGTCCGGCCGTCGACGTCCAAGTCCGCGCGCGAGACAGCGGCCTCGTACATGGCGTTGAGTAGATCGAGTGCGGCTTGCCCGTCGGTGGCGCGCAGCCGAAGCCGTACGAGGTTAATGACGGGCTCCAGTTGATAGCGAGCCTGGGTGACGGTGAAGTGAGTCCCTGCGTTCCGGTAAGCGTCGATGTGCTTGTGGCACAGGTCTGTGGCGAGGTCGGGCAGGCCGCAGTCGGAGGCGATCAGGGCAGCCATGTTGAGGGCGTGAGCGCCTTCGTGGAGGGGGTCGGTGTCGGCGCGTTGGGCGGCGTGAGCGGTCTGGGCGACCTTGTCGATGCGTTCGGCGAGGGTGGGGCAGGCGGGCTTGGCCCATCCGATCAGGGGGAAGTGGCGCAGCGCGAGGGAGACGGCTTCAGGGTGCATGTGCTGGTCCTGGTCAGTCGGGTGGCAGGAGCGCGGCGGCTGCGGCGGAGGCGAGGATGCCTTGCCGGTCAGCGGACAGCCCCAACCGGTTCCAATGGAAGATCACGATGTGGGTGAGCACGGCGCGCAGGCCGCGTTCGAGATGGCCTTGGGCAGCGGCATCGCGTAGTCGACGGCCTGCATCGGTGTGGGCGGTGAGCCATCCGGCCGCATGGCCAACGTCGCCTTCGGCCGAGAACAAGGGGTTACCGGCTGAGTTGGGGATCGACAAGAAGGCTCGCACATTGTCGATGAGCGGTACGAGCGCGGCGGGGTCGGGTGACGGACGGAGGCGGGCGGTACGCGCGAATACGTCGCCTCGCTCGAAGCCGTCCAGCCCGGCCGCGTGAAGCAGACCGTTCAGCAACAGCAGCGACAGCTCCCGTCGGCCGACGGCTGGGGCGGACTGCCGCAAGTAGTCCAGGACTCCGGCGGTATCACCGCAGAACAGGTCATGGACGATGCTCATGGCGGTCGGCCCGCCGAACGCGGCAGTTTCCGGTTCGTACAAGCTCGGCTGCCATCCGGCGAGTGCCCCGGCCTCGGTCAGCTCGTCCAGGACTTCGGTGACGGGTTGAGGGTCGGCGTGGTGGAGTCGAAGCCGCCAGCAAGGGTGTTTGCGCAGGAACCACCATCCGGTGATTGCTCCGGCCGCGGTCAGCTCGTCCAGGCGTGGCCCGAGTTGGAAGGCGCCGACCGTTTCGGCTGCCGTCCAGTCGGCGAGTTCGGCCCGGACCTGGAACCAGTCGTCGCTGGCGTGCTGCTCCAAAGCCGCTGTCCCTGCCGCATGGTAGGCGGCGACGGCGTCGTCAAGATCGGCGTCATCGGTCCCGTAGCGGATGGCAGCTGAAGCGGTGTCAGTGCCGGCGAGGACGGCTCGGACCGCGTCGGTGAGCCGAGTAGGTGAGGTTAGGTGATCAGCAGGCATCGGTCCCAGTCCGAAACAGGAGGAGCGTTATGGCGTGCGGTCTCAGTAACCAGGGCGATACCTGCGGCACCGGTCAACATCCCGTCTGAACCGCCCTCGGGTAGAGCGGCCAGACGGGCAGCGAGCGCGGGTAGCCGCTCGGCGATGGAGGGGTGCCGGGCATCGCGGGCTGCGCGGTAGGCGGTCTGGTAGACGCCGGCGAGGCCGTGGCACAGCCCTGGTGTATCGAGCCGGTCGAGGTGGCGGTCTGCCAGGTTCGCGGCCAACGCGGTCTCGGCGGTCTTCCGGTTGGATTCCTGGCCGGTCGCTTCAGCAGCGAGTTGGAGGGCGCGAGCGATCCCGATGGCGCCGTAGCACCAGGACGGCCGTCCTGAGCGCGTGTGGGAGGTAAGAAGCCCGGTGCGGAGGTCGTCGCGGGTCAGCCACTGCGGCCACCAAGGCCCATCAGCGGAGTCCTGCCGCCACCGGTCAAAGAAGTCCGTCAGGCTCTCGATCGCCTCCCGCTGCCCGTTGACGGTGTGCCCGGCGCGGGCGGCGAGTGCGAGCAGCGCCAGAATCCCGGCGGCTCCGTGCGCCATTCCCAGGTTGGCGTGGCCTCCCGGAGTCGGCAGGGCGGTGTCTGGATGGTGGTCAACCCACCACCCCGGCACTTGGAGCCCGTCGAGCGTCCGCGGGCGGGTCAAGCGGGTGAGGTAGGTCAGGATGCCGCCGAACACTTCGCTGCCCGGGGTGCGGACCAGCAGGAGCGCCCCGAGGCCGGTCAGCCCTTTAAACAGGTCGTAGTCGGCAAACACAGTCGGCCGCCCGGTTCGCACGGTCATGATCGCCTGCGTGAGCCTTCGTTCGGTTACCGCCTTGACATGCTTCTCCAGGGTGCGGCTGGCGTCGAGGTAGCGAGGGCGTCCGTCGGCGGAGGCTGCGGTCAGGACGAACGCCACGGCTGGGGCGCCGTAGTACAGACCAGCATTTGGACCGCTGTCGACCGGGTCGGCGACGGCTTGCCGGATGACGGTCTGGGCTTCGCTCCACTCACCGTCCTGCAGTGCGCGTTCGACGTGCAGGAGAGCGCGACCGGCAGCGCCGTCGGCGAGGGACTGGCCCGCTGACTGCGAGGTCATCGAGCGGCTCCTGCCAGTGCGAGACGACGCATCGCGGCGGCGCGGGCAAGTCTGCCGGTGTCGCGTTCGGCCTCGGTGTCGATGATGACGGCTCGTCGGTGGTGCTCGTGCAGCAGGCTGCGCAGCACGCTGTCTGCCTCCCGCTGCTCCGACACCGCCCGGTAGTAGCCGGCCAGGGCGGCGTCTCGGTCCGACCACGCTTCCGCGAGTGCCTGCCCATCGGGCAGTTCCCGGACGGCCCGGTAGCCGTCGGTGGGGTCGGCGAGCCGGTGGACGTGAGCGGCCAACGTCCGGTCGACCTGCCCACTCCCCTGGGGCAGCCGGGTGAGCAGCGCGCGGTAGCCGGTGACAGGGTCGGGGGCGAACGCGGCGGCCAGGTGCGCCATCGATGCTGCGGCCACCGCCTGCGGGGGGATTCCGCTGGATCCGGCCACCCGCAGCTGAGCGATGGCCGCGACTGTGTCCGCGGCGAACACCCTCTCAGCGGCTTCCAGCGCGCCTCCATGTCCGTATCGGCCGGGGTGTTCGTTGTAGGAGGTGAACGTGAGCTGGCCGGGTAGTGCGGCTCGGGTCAGGGACTCGGCGAATTCCCCGAAAGCGCGTGCGACCGGAGCCCACCCGTCCAGGCCATGGAGGCGGACGATCACCGTCAGGTGTTGATCGGCCTCGACCCGGATCAAGTCGCGGGTCCTGGTCACCCACCACCGGTCGACCAACCCGTCCAGGCCGTCCACGAAGCCGGGCAGGTGGCCGGTCAGGACGTCGTCAAATCGGGCCGGGTCGCCGGCCAGTTGCGCAGCCAGCACGAGGTCGGTGCCCGGCGGATGGGTCCTGCCTGGCGGCGTCGTTACCGGCAAGGGACGGGACACGGCTACGCGCATCGGGAGGAGGAACTCGACCGGTCGGCCCTGCGACCACCCGAATCCGTCGGCTGGCGCGCCCTCCAGTAGCTCTATGCGGGGCGTCTTCTTCAGTTGGACCGTGAGCATGGCCCGGTCGAGCGGCTGGTCGAGATCGAGTGGCAGCCGTAGCACTCCGGTACTCGCCACGATCCGAGCCGGGACCCGCCACCTACGCAGCCACTCCCCCAGCTCGGGCAGATCGGCGGCCTCCAGGACCCAGCGGGCCGGTGCCAAGACCGTCCGCCGGTAGCGGATGCGTGGGATGTACGTCAGGTTGCGGGCCGCTCCGACGTCGAAGGGACTGAATGCGGCGGTGCGGGCGTCGGCTACCTCGGCCAGGAATCTCGCGAGCGGCGGCGTCTGCACCGTGAGTTCGAGGGCGTGCGAGATCCTCGGCACGATCCTCCGGCCTGTGGAGGCCTGCACCAGGTACATCTGCTCGGCGTCGGCGGTGACCGCCAGGTCCTCTACCCCGATCACCGGCCCGGCCGTGCCGTCGGGATGGTCGCCGACCGACACGATGTGCGGCAGGTAGGCCAAGGTGCGGGTGACGTTCTCGTTGCGGGGGCGGCGCGGCGGGAAGGCAACCTGTACTGCCAGCGCTTCGCCGGACGCATCGGCATAGCCGGCGGCGAGCCGGTCGCGGTCCTCGTCATCCAGCAGATAGCCGAATCGTCCGGCCATGCTGGTGGGGACGGCGGGCGCTCCGGTTACGCACAGCCGGTAATCGCCTCGGTCGATCGCCGCGGTGTCGGTGGCGTGCAGAGCGAAGCCCAGCTCGATCCGGTCGGGTGGCACCATCGCGGCGGCGTCGCCGAACGTGAGGGCGTTGACGTCGGCATCGGTCAGCACGATCTCTTCGGCCTGGTCCATGTAGGCCTGCTCGATCAGCCGCAGCAGCGCCACATCCCGTTCGGTGATCATCCGCCAGCCGGGGCGGGCTTTCGTCGACCCGAGGAACCCGGATGGGTAGCCAAGCCCGGCCTCCGAGACCAGCTCGGTCACCGGAACGATCGCGCCGGGCCCGTATCGGCGGCGGAACTCGGCGTGGTAGTCCAGCCATGCGCCGGTCCCGAACGGCTGGGTCACCATCCGCAGCAGAACTCCGGCGGCGCGTTCGGCCTCGGCCAACACTTGAGCGGGAACCGACACGTCGGCGTCCAGCCGCACATCGTGGGCCATGCACGGTCGTGAGGCGACGCCGACGACTTCTGCCATCGTCGCGGCCGCGCGGTCAGCTGCCGCAGTGTCTCCGGCGTTGTGCGCGGTGATGTCGGTGCCGATGCGTTCCAGCCGGGTGAGGAGATCAGCGACGTCGGCCAGGCCCGGCAGGATCTCGCTGTCGAGCGCGTAGCGCAGGACGGTGATGAGGTGTGCGAGCCCATCGACGGCCGTCATCGCCGGTCGCAGGCTCGTGATGAGCGCGCCTTGGTCTATGAGCCCGTGCAGCACGTTGCAGATCGCTTCGCGCGACGCTGTCGGGTAAGCGTGCGTCAGGTCGGCTTCCAGCTGGGCGAAGGGAATCGGTGCGCGGGCGGCAGCCAGTGCAGTACGAACCGGGCGGGTGTAGCGGACTGTTGCGTCGCGCAGCGGGCCCGGCAGATGCTCACCGGTTCCGGTGCGGCGCGGCACGATGAGGCGGCCGTCACGCACGCGGGCGGTACTGGCAGCGACGACCGCCACCCGCGACCGCAGCAGCCGGTGCGCATCGAGCCAAGCGACGACGTCGGTCAGCCACTCGGCATCCACCCGGGCGATCGAGCGGTGCCCGGTACCGATCCGGACGGCGGCCGGGCCGATCCGAGCTGCGGTGACCCCGGCGAACGAGCCGAAGGGCGTGGCGCGGCCCTGCCACCGCTTCACGTAGCTGGCCAGGGACAGAACCGCGCGGCGCACATCCCGGATGGTCGCCGGGCCACCGGCGATCACCCATCGGTCCAGGCTGGCCGCCAGGTCGGGGCTGGCCACTCTGACCGCGGATCTGACCTGCGGGTGCTCCCACGTCTTGGTCAGCCAGGCACGCCCGTGGGTCTCCAGCGCGGCATGGTCAGCAGGGTCGAGGTCGGGAAGGCCGAACCCGCCCGGGTCGGTGGTCGCACGGACCAGGACCACGCCGTCATGGGCGAAGGGAACGAGGGGGACGGGGCCGAGCGAGCCGTCTTCACATCGAACTCCCGGAAGGTGAAGGGCCCTCCGCCGTCCCGTCCGACTACGAGGTGCGGGACGGCGGAGGGGTCTGGTGCGGCGGAACGATCAGACGGGGTTGGCGGCCCCGGTGTTGCAGGCGCTGGTCTGGCAGGAAGTGCCGCAGCCGTCGTCGGTGGCGCAGTTGCCCATCAGCGGGGTCAGAGTCTCCACGACGCGCATGTCCAGCACGAAGTCGTCGTCCTCCAGGACGGCGGTGGAGCTCTCGGGGGTCAGGACACTCATTTCCTGCTCCTTAGATTCGGATTCGGGGTTTCCCTGGCCCGCGGCACTACGGCGTCGTGGGCCAGGAGATCGTGACCAGGCCGTGCCGTTTCTCCAGGACCGCGGCGCCCTGGGGGAAGTCGTGGTCGCTGCCGTTCGGCCAGAACGCGACGCTGTCGGGCTGGGGGCGTCCGGCGGCGGCCCAGGCCTGGATCTGGGTGACCATGGCCGGTCCTGCGTCGCCTTCGCCCCAGCCGCGTGCGAGGAACTCGTCCCCGGTGCCGTCGAGGGTGGGTCCGATCGCCAGGTAGGCGAAGGAGCCGTCGTCGGCCACCGCGCCGAAAGGGAACCAGCGGCGTTCCTCAGCCAGCTCCGTGCCCTCGCCTGCGGCGATGCGGCAGAAGCCCGGCAGGAAGGACGCGAACCACAAGTGGAGGTCGGCGAACGAGGCACCCCGAGGGATGTCGACACCCGACCGCAGTTCGGTGCGGGCCTTGCCCAGCACGCCGTCAAGCGGGCTCAGGTCCTTCGGCGTGACGTCGAACTGGAGTTTGACGGTCCCGTCGTGAGGGTCGGGTAGTTCGAAGATGCGCTCGTGGTGCTCGCCGTCGCCCTGCATCGGCACGAACCCGCACACCACCAACGATGTGCTCTCCAGATGACCGCCAACACGGCGGAAGGCGACGCTGCGGGTGATGTTGTTCATCCGCAGGGGGACCACCAGTCGGCCGTCCGGCGTGAGGTGGTCGGTCCAGGCCGGAGGAATGTCCCAGGAGCCGACGGTGACGATCACCGCGTCCACCTCGCCCAGGCCGGGGATGGGGTGCTCGGCGTCGGCGAGCAGTACCTCGACTCGGCTTCCGTATCCGGCGGCATCCAGGGCCGCGCTGGCGTTGGTGGTGATGTCGGGGTCGATGTCGACGGTGACGACCCTGCCGCCGGGCCCGACCACTTCGGCGAGCAGCGCCGCGTTGAGACCTCCAGAGCCGATCTCCAGCACGGACATGCCCGGGGCGAGTTCGGCCTGCTCGATCATGTAGGCCTGGATGAACGGGGCGCTCAGCGAGGAGACGGTCCGGCCGTGCTGGTCGGTCTTGGCGGCGACCGCGTCGTTGGGGTTGTAAGCGGTCGCCAGGTCGGTCCCTTCCGGCATGAACGCCTCGCGGGGAACGGACCGGAAAGCGCGCTTAACGCCGCCGGACGTGATCGCCCCGGAGGCGACGAGCTTGTCGACCATCTCCCGGCGGGCACGGCTCGCCTCATCGGAGCCGGCGAAACTGTCGACCGTCGTCATGCAGATCTCCCCTGATCGTTGGATATCGGTGATGAGCGGATGCTTCAGGCCTGCTCGGCCAGCTGCCGAATGATCTCCACCTGCTTTGAAAGGAACTCGCGAAGATCCTGGTGGGTGTCTCCACTGATCGTGGGGAAGACCAGCCCGGCTTCTTCCGGTCGAGGATCACGGCGAAGGGTCGCGTACCAACTGCCCACCGCTTGTCCTCCCACCTTGCTGCGCCACACACTGTGGGTGCTGCCGAACTCGGTCTTGAGCGCTTCAAGGTCCTCGGTTTCAGCGGTGCCGGGCACGGTCGTCGGGGGCATCCGGGCTCCTTTCTGCGGCGGGCTGGTCTTCGCTTTCCGGGTGACTCCGAACAGCTAGACCGCGATCACGTGACGTGCCACGATTGAAGTCGCCGTCAGCAACCGTGGTCCACATCGTGAAGAGGACCGCGAAGTTGTCCTCTTCCGTACGCGTCCATCGCTCCCGGGATCATCGATGCCCTATCCGCTCGCGAAGCTGCATCCTGAACGTTCCCCCGAGGAACGATTCGGCGCTGAACTCCGCCGGTGGCGTGTGGAGCGGAAGCTCAAGCAGCCCGCCCTCGCCGCTCGTGTGCAGGTCAGCAGCGCATTGATCAGCAAAATCGAACGGGGCGTGCGTCGTTGCCTGCCGGAGCTGGCCGAGCGGCTGGACGAGATCTTGGAGACCGGAGGTGCTCTGGTCTCGCTTCTGAACGAAAGGCTCTCCCCCATCCGCGATGCTGAAGGGGACAGCTACGACGCCGAAGGGGACAGCTCTGAGAAGCAGGCTGCCGTCTTCGGCGGCCGGAAAGCCATCATGGATTCGAGTCGAGCTCATGATGAGGGACCAGTGGAACGACGTGAGTTCATGATCCTCGCGGGGGCCGCCGCCATCGGTGCGCCTTCCTCCGGCCTGCTCTCCGCTCTGGTCCCATCTACCCCACCGGCGCGGGTCACGGCAGCGGAGATCAGTCAGATCAGGCAGGCCGCTCAGCTGTTCAGTGGACTCGACCATGCCTACGGCGGCGCGCTGGTGCGGGAGGCGGTCACCGCTCAACTGCGTTGGTCGGTACAGCTGCTGAGCAGCAAATGTCCCGAGAAGCTGCGGACACGTCTGCTCTCAGCGGTCGGAGCCCTCGCGGCCACCTGCGGTTGGATGGCCTTCGACGACTACGCGCACGAAGACGCCCGCGCCATGCTGGAGCTCGCTCGTAAATGCGCCGAAGAAGCCGACGACTGGCATCTGCGTGCCAAAGCCCTGTCCCACCTCGGCCGACAAGCGGTCTGGCTCCAGGATCCCGATACTGGACTCACCTACATCGAGCTGGCGCTGGTGCGCTCAGACCGGCTGACGGCCACTGAGCAGGCGATGCTGCACACCGCACGGGCACGGGCGCTGGCCAAGATGGTGAGGCTAGGAAATCGTAGCAAGGCAGAGGACGCCCTCCGCGCGGTCGGCCTGGCGGACGCGGCCTTCTCCGATTCCGATCCCACTGCGGATCCGCCCTGGATGGGCTACTACGACGAGGCCCAGCATCTGGGAGACACCGGACATGCCTTGTTCGATCTGGCTGCCGCAGGGCTCCGCGAACCTCGCGCCGCCCGAAGGCTGGCCTTCGCCGTCAAGGGACACTCCGACCAGTACGCACGATCACGAGCGATCTCCGGGACGAAACTCGCCACACTAATCATGATGACAGGGGATCCCTCCGAAGCCATAGCCGTCGCACGTTCAGCGCTACGTGACGCAGGTCAGGTCCGTTCCCGGCGCGCCGCTACTGACTTGGCCGAACTTTCATCCGCTTCCGCTCCCCATCACCGCGAGCACGGTGTCCCGGAATTGAGAGTCCGCATTAACAAGATGGTCCACGACGCGTGAACACCTCCGGCATCGACCACGTCCTCGGGCAAGCCTGCTATCAGGCCGGCCTCGACGCCTCCCGAGCCGAGCTGATCAGGCGGGGAGAGAACGTCCTTTTCCGCGTCGGTGACACTGTGCTGCGGATCGGTCGCCCCGGACAGTGGGGCGCCGCTTCCCGCGAGATCGCCGTGTCACGGTGGCTCACCGACAGCGGCATTCCAGCCGTTCGCGTCTGGGCGCACATGGAGCAGCCCCTGCTCATCGACGAGCGCCCGATCACCTTCTGGCAGCTCCTGCCCCCACACCGCCAGGGCAGACCCGGCGAGATCGGCGCGCTACTCAAGAAGCTGCACCACCAGCCGGTACCCACGCACCTCGGTCTGGGCCATCTTGATCCGTTCGTTCGCCTTCCCGAACGTATCGCAGCAGCGACCACTCTGCCCGACGATGACCGGGCCTGGCTCGTAGTTCGTCTCGCCGAACTTCGAACCGCATGGGCGGGCCTGCTCGATGAGGGGACACCTCGTGTCGTCCACGGCGACGCATGGGCCGGCAATGTGCCCGTCGTCCTCGGCGAATCGACCGCGTTCTTCCTCGACTTGGAGCGCTTTTCCATCGGCTCCCCGAACTGGGACCTCGCCTCAACCGCGATCAAACATACCTCGTTCGAGTGGATTACCCGTCAGGAATACGAAGAGTTCAGCCAGGCCGTCGGCAGCGATGTGACGGCCTGGCCCGGTTTCCCAATCATGCGAGATCTACGCGAGTTGCGCATGACCTGCTATCTAGCCCAGCACTCCGCCGAACACCCCGGCTTCCACGACGAGGTCCGGCTGCGTGTGGACTGCCTACGAGGTAGACACGGCGACCGGCCCTGGCGCTGGACTCCCCTGAAGTAGACGTGGTCGCGATAGCAACGGCCGTGAATCCAACGATCCTGCCTCTAACCTGCATGAACAGAACACGCCACGACGGCCGGACAACCGTGTCTTCTCTTCAGGTTTGCCCAGGTCAATGAAGCGCCCCGAAGGTTCCGGACAGCCCCATTCTAGTGGAGTTAATATCTGGAACCTTCGGGCGCTTCAGGTAGAGCACCGTACCGGTACCTCGCTGGTGCACGGCCTGCCTCGCCGGATGCGCTTCTCGACATTCCCGGACATTTGTTGATTGTGTCGGCGTGCTTGCGCTGCGTGGTACACGCTGGTGCTTCTGGCGGAGTAGGCGGACTGGTGGAGGCGCGGCATGCCGGGTCCTTTGCGGATGGGCGATCCTGAGCGGATCGGTGACTACGTATTGGAGGGCCGGCTGGGCGCCGGCGGTCAGGGCGTGGTGTACGAGGCGGTCAACGGGGATGGGGTGCGGGTCGCGGTCAAGGTCTTCCCCGAGGCCGACGGGATCGCGCGGGAGATGCGCAGGGAGGTGGCCGCCGCCGGGAGGGTCGCTTCGTTCTGCACAGCGAAGCTGCTGTACGCACAGATGGACGGTCCGCGTCCGTTCCTGGTGAGCGAACTCGTCGAGGGGCCGAGCCTGGGTCGTGTGGTTCGAGACGGGAAGCGGTTCACCGGAGACGACCTGCACCGGCTGGCGGTCGGTATGACGACCGCGCTCGCCGCAATCCATGACGCTGGGGTGGTGCACCGCGACCTCAAACCCGACAACGTCCTAATCGGTCCGGACGGGCCTCGAGTGATCGACTTCGGCCTCGCGCGTTCACAAGACCTGTCGGTCACCAGCCGGATGGGGGCCGGCACCCCCTTGTACATGGCGCCCGAGGTCTTCCGCAATGGCCGCGCCCGGGAGCCGGCCGACGTCTTCGCCTGGGGCGCGGTTCTGCTGTTCGCCGCCACGGGCCGACACGCGTTCCACGCTGACGCGCTGCCCGCGGTGATGCACCGGGTCCTCACCGCAGAACCCGACCTCACCGTGCTGCCTGAGGCTTTGCAGCCGCTCGTCGCTGCGGCCCTGGCCAAGAGTCCCCTTGACCGGCCCACCGCTCGCGACCTCTTGTCAGCTCTCACCGGCGATCCTGCCTCCGCTTCTCGGGAACTGCTCGCCGCCGGATCGTTGCATGCTGCGGGCCTCATCTGGCGGGCTGATGATCCGATCCTCGCCGACGTGGCCGAGGACGCCTACCAAGCCCTCGACCCGCAAGACCGGGACGTCGCCCGGGACGTGTTCCTCCGCATGGTCGCGCTCCCCGACGGCGGGCCGCCGATCGCCCGCATTCTGTCCGCTGCCGAACTTCCCGACGTTCACGCCGAGGCGACCGAACGCGTCCTGGCTGCTTTCGTCACGGTCCTCGCACGTGGCGACGGCCAGGTCCGGCTGACCCGGCCCGCGATCCTACGGGCATGGCCGCGGCTGCGCGCATGGATCTCCGACTACCAAGACGGCCTGGGCATTCACCGGGAGATCCGCGAAGCCGCCGCGACTTGGGCCGACCACGGCCGCCGCCCCACAGATGTGCTCACTGGCAGCCGCCTGCAGCGTGCCCTTCTCTGGCCGCATCAGCACACCCACCCCGCACTCAACGCCTTCGAGCGCGGCTACCTGGCGGAAGGCTCCCGTCTGCACTCCCGCGCCCAGACCCGCCGCCGTGCCTTCACCGCCGCCCTGGTTGTTCTGTCCTTGGCCGCGACGGTGACCGCGGTACTCGCGATTCGAGCAGAACACCGAGCGGCCAGTGCGCAGCGGACAGCCGACGTCCAGCGCAGATCCGCCATATCTTCGCTGCTGTCGACCCAAGCCGATAACGTGCGCGCGAGCGACCCCATGCTTGCCGCGCTGCTGTCGACCGAAGCCTGGGGATACGCACCGACAGCAGAAGCCCACCACGGGATGGCGGTCTCAGTGGCCTCAGGGCTGCAAGGAGCACTGCACTCTGCAGGTCCGAATTTCACGACGGCAACCTTCAGCCCTGACAGTAAGACGGTCGTCATAGCAAAAGCCGACGGCAGCCTCGAGACCTGGGACCCGACCCTCACCCAACAGAGACCACAGACATTTGAAGAAGCTGACGGCCCAATTCAAGCACTGGCCTACAGCCCCGACAGCACGACCCTGGCCGGAGCGATCACCTCGGGCAGCAGAAACCACATCCAAAGATGGGACATCTCGACGGGGCGCCGCATTGGCTCCCCGCTCAAGACTCGCAGCAGGGTCTCGAGTCTGGCCTTCGACAAGACCGGGCAAGTCCTCACTGCTGTCAGCCATGGCGAGATCCACTCCTGGAATCTGTCAACGGAGCCGCCTAGTCCCGGCAGTTCATGGCAGGGCAGCAGGATCATCGGAGGCGACCGATCCTCCTACCTGAAGGTCTCCCAAAACATCCGGGGGATCACCAATGCCCGATCATGGCGAGAAGGGCGCCCACTGGGACCTATCATCCGCTGGGAGGACGGCCGCAACCCTGACACTGTCGGTGTCACAACCGATGGTCGATTGCTGGCCGCAGCTGGCTCGGACGGAGTGATCTCTTTCTGGAACACCCGCACTGGCCGCAGGCTTTCCACGACCAAGCACGGCACCTTCCCTTTCGCCACGCAAATCCTGACTTTCAGCCTGGACGGGGCCATGGCGGCTTCTTCTGCCGGAGACGGAACGGTGCAGATGTGGAGCACGGCTACCGGCCGATCCCTGTCAGAACGGATTTCTTTTCAGAACGGAGCTGGCCAAGAGCCAAGCCATCTGTCTTTCAGCCCTGATGGGGAGCTCCTCATCGGCATGAGTTTCCGAACTGTCCGAACAATTAAAACGAATACATGGAAAAATGAAAAAATATCGAAGGTTCCCGAGGGATGGTCAGATAAAGGCCTCAGTGAAGTACGACTCAACCGAGATGGATCCCTAACAACATTTTATTACGTCAACCGACCCGAGCAAACATATCGCCTACAGAAATTCGATGCACTCGCGGGCAATAAGGCGATTTTTACCGAGCTCCTGGAGGGGCCGGGAATGCTGTTCGGATGGGCACTCAGTCCTGATGGCTCACAGATCCTGACCATTACAAACCGCAGGAATAATCGCCCTGATACGAACATTGCTCTTTATGACATTACCTCAGGGAATCCCATTCAGCAGCCGACAAGCGATCGAGCCTGGGGCGGACTCATAGCCATGAGCGCTGCGTTCAGCCACGACGGCCGTACTATCGCAGCCAAAGGACACAGCGTGTGGTTCACAGAAAACGGAAACAGAATTCACTGGCGAACTGGAAATGAGGACCGCGCGCAGTCAAGTGGGGATGGCAGCGGCCTCACTTTCACTCCTGACGGCCGAACTGTCTTGGCCCTCCAACCCCAAGACTCCAATAATACCTCCCGGGTGGAATTTTGGGACACAGCCACCGGCCTGGAAACATTTACCCCCATCAATCTCAAATTTCTGTCGTCAGATATCTCGGTAAGCGCTGATGGTTCCCTATTCTCAGTAGCCGGAGAAAAGGGCATCGAACTATGGGACATGGCGAGCAGGCGACGTCTTAGTTTCCACCCGGAACCAGGCGTTAGGGCCCTGTCCTTCACTGAACGCGACCGCGACCTCCTCACCGTCGACGAACAAGGAGTCGTGCGTTCCTGGCAGATCCCCAACATCCCGAAGGATCTGCCAGGCGCGGTCTGCCAAATGGCCGGACGGTCCCTGACCAAGGAGGAATGGACCCGCTACATCCCCGATACCGAGCTCTACCGCCAGACCTGCCCTGCGGACCGGTGATCGGACGCACCCCACCCGTAAAAGTTGTGTATCCAACCGGCGGCAGGCCCATCTTCTACTCCCGTGAGAACAACGCATGGGCTGGTACCGTCAGCATCTCCTCCAAGACGTTGAGCCGGGCCATTTGGACGCCCACCATTCCTTGGACAGGGCAGGAGTTCCGAAGCTCGTCCTGGTGAACGGGCACGGCGGGAATTACCCACTGTTGAAAGTCGTCCAGGAGGCCAATGCCGACGGCCACCACATAGCGCTTTTCCCCGCCCTTGAGGACTGACATGACGCCCGCAACGCCGCGGATCTGGTTTCTTCCAGCTATGAGAACATGCACGCGGGCAAACTGGAGACCTCCCTGCTCCTCCACGCCTATCCCGACCTCGTCGATCCCATCACCTCGGCAGATGACACCGTCATTGAGGACCGCTACCACATGCTGACCACCGGCCTGGCGCACCACACCATCACCGGCGTCGTCGATCGGCGCTCCCTTGCCTCGGCCGACAAAGGCAAAGCCGTCTTGGAATCCCTCACCAATTCCTTCGCCGCGCTCCTAGGCCTGCTGTCGGCCTCCTAACCTCACTCAGGCCGGAAGCCGATCGGCCCGGAGTCTCCGGGCGATGCCATTGTCCCGAGATCAGGACGGATCGGCCGAAGAGACAGGCCATGAGGCGGTGTCGTCGCGTCGCAGTGCCGTGATGATCTCTCCCCGGTCGGCGGGGACGAGCACGACCGTGACCTCCACAGGGTGGTCGGTGCGGGCTGAGAAACCGGTGCGGGTCAATTCCAGTACCGGCATGCCGGAGCGGGGCATGGCCAGCAACCGGGCCTCCTCGGCGGTGGGCATGCGGGCGCGGACGCGTTCGGTCCAGGCCAGCGGTCCGTGGCCGGCTTCCTCCAGCCGGTCGAGGTACCCGCCCGGACCAGTGGAGATCTCACCTGCTTGAGGGGCGTCGGCGAGGGCCTGGGGATGGATCCAGGAGTCGGTGATGTCGAACGGAGGCTCGCCTGCTGGGGCCATCACCCGACGGCGACGCAGCACCGGTTCTCCTGACGCCACCCCCAGCAGTTCGGCGATGTCGGCAGGAGCCGGTTGCATGCTGCGGCGGGGCGGGATCACCGGCAGCCACTGCTCCTCGGGTGTGCTGGCTCCGGGGAAGACGTATCCGGAGCGGGAGCGTCTGACGGTGGTGTCCCGCGTGATGCGGCGTCGAGGGGTGCGCGGTCGCACGACGATGCCCCGGCGCTGGGCGGCCTCGACGAGTCCTTCGGACTCCAGTTCGGCGATCGCCCGGCGGATGACGTCCTTGCTCGCCTGGTAGGTCTGGGCCAGGTCCCGGTAGCCGGGCAGACGACCGCCCACCGGGTACTCGCCGACCTCGATGCGTTCGCGCAGGTCGGCGGCGATCTCCTGATAGCGGGCTGTCATGGACGTCCTTCCTCGATCTTCCGACTCGTTCACGCTCACCCATATCAAACAAGTATGGACCAGGTCCATTGACAGCGGCTTCGCTTAGATGTGACATTGGACCTGGTCCAATCAACAAAGCCTTGGCTCGTCGCACCGAAACCGGGTGCCTCAGCCACTGAATGACGCAAACCACCTAGGCGGGCTCTCTGCGCCGCCCGACCATCCGTCCGGAACGCCCGCCCAGGCTGGGTTCCGATTCCAGAACGGACTTCACCTATGTCACCTGACGTCTTCCGCCCCGACAAAGGCGGGGAACCGCTCGAGGCCGAACGCTTGTGCCTTCTGGCGCTCGCCGTGTCGGTCCCGTTCGTCCGACGCGCGGTCGCCAAATGTCTCTCCGCTTGGGGCTTGGACGACCTCGTCCTCCCCTGCACCCAGGTGGTCACCGAATTGGCCGCCAACTCCGTTGCCGCGGCTGACGCGGAGCGAACCTCCAAGCCGCACGGGCGCGCATCCGGGACGTTCACCGTCCACCTGTCCCGCACCCCTACCCGCCTGTTCATCGAGGTCGGCGATGCTTCCTCTGAACCGCCCAGGCCGCAGACCGCCGCCGAGCAGGACGAGAACGGACGCGGCCTAATCCTCATCGAGGCGCTGGCTGACTGCTGGGGCTGGTACCCCGGCGACCCCGAAGGGAAGGTCGTCTACGCGGCCTGGAACCTGCCCGGCGTTCCCACGGCTGCACGCCCGACGGAGGCGAGGCAGTGAGCGAGCAGCCGCCTACGGCCGGAACCTACGATCCGCGGCCGATCCCGCCTCTCCTTCTACTCGCCCTTCCTGCGGGTCTGGATGAAGCTGCCACGCTGAGGGCGATGGCCCGCGCGGTCCGTCAGACGCACACCGCGTTGCGTCAGAGCATCGAGGCCTCCGTCAAAGCCATCGAAAAGGTAGACGAGAAGGAACGGGATTACTGGTGGGGCAGCCTCGCCGCCTACAGCGACTCCCAGGACTTCCTGGTCAGGGAGCTCTGCGACCAGTTCGACCTCCACGACCAACTCGACGCCTGCGAACCGCTCCCCGGCGACCCGGTACACGCCGGCGCCCCGCTGTACCGACCTAGGTTGCCGGCCTCCGATGTAGAGGTCTCGGAGGAAGTCCTTGAGGTGCTGTACGCCAAACGCGATCACCTCGCCTCGCTGGCCGCGAGCTTCAACGCCGAGGCCAACGGCTGGAAGGACACCGACGCCGAGGACCTGTGCCTCCTCAACCGCGGGATGTCCCTGGCCTACGCCACCGCGTGCGACCTCATCGAACAGGCCCTGGCCAGGATCACCGGACTCGACCTGGCTGCCCTCTCCGCCTTCCTCAACGAACACGGCACGACCCGAGGGAGCTACCAGTAGACGGTGCCACCTCGTGTAGGTCTCGGTTGTCTGGATCGTCCCGGCGCAATGGTGCTGGGACGATCCACTGCCCTCGGCTCTTGAACCGCACGCGCATCACGAAAGAGCGCATTACACCGTGACCGACCCATCAGTTCAGGCTGTAGCCGCTCGGTCAGTCAGACAGCTGCCTGGACCGGATGAGCTTCACTCCACCGCCCAGATGGTTCGGCGGCGTGGCCGGTCTCGGTGCTCTCGTAAGAGGCTTTTCAAGCTCGTCCTCGCGCTTCGGCCAGAGGAAAGCGGCTGGCCAAAGAGCGAGCAGGGCCACGGGCATGATGAAAGCCAGGGCGTTCAGGAGTACGAAGTAGGAGAGTTCTTCCCCTCTTCGGAGTGCCACGATCACTGTGGGGCCGATGAAGAGGAAGATCACCGCACTGACGAGCAGCGCGATGCCCTCGTCTCGGCTGAGCAGGTCGTGCATGGTCCCTTCCTTTCAGCGGGTCGGACGTCGAGTCCTCTCGAGCCTGGGGCCTCGGTATGTACCAGGGTCGGCGAGCCGGGAGCTGATGGTGACGGCTTCGGCGATGTCGTAGGGAAAGTTTTCGGCTGCCAGGTCTGCGGCGTTGGCCGTCAACTCTGGGCGTTGCCTGCCGGGCTGGCCTGTGCGGACTCCGGGGTCGCGGGCAAGGTAGGGCAGGGACTCACGCATGGCGTCGAGGCGTTCGTTGCCGGCCTCTCGGAAGCGGTCGTAATGGGACATGCCGTGAGGGTGCAGGCCGCGTAGGCGTTCTTCGCAGCGGATGACGGCGCGAGTGGCATCCGGGCGGTCGTTGGCGAAGGGCACAGCCTCGGTCCACATTTCGAGGACTTCGAGGAAGGGAGCCTTCTTCAACCAGGTGGGGTCCAGCGCCCTGGCAAAGCGGGTGTAGGCCTGGGAGTAGGCCGCCGCGATCTCCGCTTCGGCCTCTCGTTGAGAGGCTTCGTCTTCGGCTTGACGGGCGGCTCTTCGCCTTTCCTGGAAGTTGAGGATTCCTCG
This sequence comes from Actinocorallia aurantiaca, assembly GCF_039533685.1. Classification (NCBI taxonomy): domain Bacteria; kingdom Bacillati; phylum Actinomycetota; class Actinomycetes; order Streptosporangiales; family Thermomonosporaceae; genus Actinocorallia; species Actinocorallia aurantiaca. The sequence goes on from NZ_BAAATZ010000020.1 coordinate 26,893, forward strand.
GGTGGTGAGCGAGCCGACTGCGACCAGTTGGACAAGGCGCTGGCCTCCTTGGGCGAGGGCTTCCTGGAACGGGTCGATGTTCTGCTCGGTCATGGGGACCTCCTAGGTGTTCTCGGCTGGCGGACGGGGCGGAAAGGCGTAGCGGGTCGTGCGGTCGTCGGGTCCGGGGGTAAGGGGAACGTCTCTGAGGCCTGGGCCACTGGAGAGACCGCTGCCACCACGTAACCGGTCATGTCGCGGTGATCGAGTCCGAGGCGGTCGCAAACTCTGGCCACCCGCTGGGAGACCTGGGCGGGGGGCAGACGGGCGATGATCTCGGCGGCGACTCGGGCCGCGGCCAGCCGGGCTTCCATCGACGTGGCCAGGGCCTCGGCGTGTTCGATCGCAACGTCGATGGCGAGGTCGGCCAAGGGTCGTTCGGCCTTCAACGCTTCACGTACGCCTGCATGACCTTGGCGGATCAGGATCTCTGCGGGGTCCTGTTGTTCAGGAAAACACACGGCACCGACAGTTCCCTTGAGCTGCGACAGCACCTTCCATGCCCGCGCCGCTCCCCTACGACCAGCAGGATCGCCATCTAGAGCGATGAGGGGTCCTGCTCCGGTGAGGTCTACGGCGTGGGCCAGGAGGTCGAGTTGTTCGGCGGTGAAGGCGACGCCACTGGGGGCTATGGCGGCGTGCGCGTCGGAGGCGAGGTTGACGGCCCAGACGTCGAAGGCGCCTTCGACGATGACGGGGCGCGCCCCGGAGGTGAGCTTCTCTTGGACTTCGTGCAGCCCGTAGAGGAGGTGGCCTTTCTTGAACAGGGCGGTCTCCGGGCTGTTGAGGTATTTGGGGGCCTCACTGCCCGGTGCGGCCCTGCCGATGAAGCCGACCACGCGACCCTGCGGGTCTCGGACGGGAAGGGTGATGCGGTCTCGGAAGAGGTCGTAGAGGCGGCCGTTCTTGGCGCGGACGAGACCCGCAGCAAGGAGCACGTCAGGGGTGTGGCCTTGGCCGGTCAACGTGTTGAGCAGGTTGCGCCAGCCTGCGGGGGCGTAGCCTGCCTGCCACTGCTCCTGGACCTTGACGGGGAACCCCCTGTCGGCCAGGTACTCGGGAGCCCATGAGGATGGAAGCTGCGAGCGGAAGAATGCGTGGGCGGCCTCGAGCGCGTCGTGTACTTCCGTGCTGGCGCCTTCCGACTGTTGTTCTCTGGGAGAGGCTTCCGGTCGTCTCTCTGCGGTTTCTGTCTTCTGCGCTGTGGCCTTCGATTGCTCGTGGAGCTGTCTCTGAAGGAGGGAAGCCGCACGGAGGATGCGGGACCCGACCTCTTTGATGGCCAAAAGGGGCCTGGCTCGCTGGTCGTTCCCCGCCCAGGAAGAGACATCGCGATTTCCGGTTCGGCTGGGGGCAAGGCCGAGGGAACGCGTGACGAGGAAGGCCACCGCATCGGCTTCAACGCGGCCGACACCGACGCATTCACGTCCCATCTGATCGAACTCGCTTCGGTGAAGGACCTGATGGGCGAGTTGGTGGGCGAGAGCGAAGGACGCTTCGGTGTCGTCGGCATCCGGATCGATGGTGATGCGCAGCCGTGGGTCGCCGAGGTAGTTCCACTGATGCCCCCTGTCGACGTAGAGCCGACGGGTGACTGCGACTCGGCGAAGCTGCTCCCATGCTTGGGCAGGACTGAGCGGAGGGGCCGGTTCCAGCGATGGCCCGGTGGTCTGGGCGAGGTCGAAGACCGAACGTGGCTTGCCCTGTCGGGACAGGATTCGGATCGCGTGTTCTCCTTTGCGGATCCGTCGTCCGGCCTGCTGCCATTCCTCGAAGGACTTGACCTGTGTCGCTTCACGTTGAGCGCCGATCAGCAGGACGTTCGTGAAGCCGTACTGTCCGTAGGAGGTCGCTCGTTCGAGGACGGTCGACCAGGGCAGTTCTCCTCGGTGTAGGCGTCCGAGTTCTTGTCGAGCGATGATCTCCAGCAATTCGGCGAGGTCGTCTCTCACGGTTGCGCTCCGTCCAGCCGGGCCCGAGCGGCTTTGCCGATGGTGGCGAGCTTGTCGTTGGCCACCGCATAGCCCTGGGCTCGCAGACGACGTCCGAGATTGACGTTGCTCAGTCGCATGCCGTCGGTCTCCTCGACGGAGAGCACCTGCTGGGCGGCGGTGACGAGTTCGTCGAGGTCGTCGTCCTGGTGGGCGTCGTCGGTGGGCTGGATGCAGAGGGCCAGTCGGTCGTTGAGCGGCGCCTTCCAGCGCCAGCGGAACCGGCCGTGAGTCTGCTGAAGCCTGGAGACCGCGACGAGCCGTTCCTGCTCCAAGACCAAGCCTTTGGGGTAGGAGGTGATCTGCCACAGCACCATCCGTCGCCAGAGCAGCAGGGTGGAGACTGGGGCGAGCAGCCACCGGGAGGCGGGAATCTTCTCCCTGCGGGTCCCTGCTGCGAGGCCGGCACGCTGCCGGATCTGGTGCCGGACTCCTTCGGTCACGGTGATGAACAGGACGGGCATGGCCGCGTGGGTGATCATGCCTGCGAGGTCTCCAGCGGCCGCGGTGACGTTCACGATGACGGTGCCGGCGATGTAGGCCCAAGCGATCCAGCGCAGAATCGGCCAAGCGAGGTTCTGCAGTTCCAGCAGCAGGTCCCAGGCGAGCAGGACGAGAATGCCCAGGTCCAAGCCGATGGGGACGATCCAGGCGAGCTCTTCACCGAAGTACGGCACTGAGGCGTCCCGGACGGTGGTGAAAGAGCCGATCGCGCCAAGGACGGCGAGGGCCGCGATCATCGGGATGAGCGCGCACTGGCACCACAGGATCGTCTTGGCGGTGGTCACCGCTGCCTCCGGTTGACCATGAACTGGACCAGGTCGATGACACCGTGGAGGTCGTCGGTGCTGCCGAGTAGGCGTCCGTGCGGGGTGACGAAGGCGTAGGCGCCTTCGGCTCCGGCGCACATGACAGTCTCGGTCCACAGGCCGCGTCTGATCTTGAGTTTCCAAATGCCGTTGTGCGGTCTGCGGATCGTCACGTGCAGGCCGTTGCCCACCAGGTGCCGGTGCAGGTCGAGCAGCAGGCGCTGCCTCGTCTCCAGATCGTTCTCGGCTGTCGCCACCGTCGACTCCCCCTGAGTGTCGAAAGCTGACGAGATGAGAGCTCGTCAACTAAGGTTCTTGGCGCAGAGAACTTTGCATGATCAGATGCGATCTCGTCAACCAAAAGCAACCACTCGGCGTGTTGTCATCTTTGAGGAGTTAGCGTGGTGGAGACGGTGGCACCGGCGGCCAGCCTGGCCGACAAGATCGAGTGGCTCATCCACCACTCATGGCCGGATGACCTACCGCCTGCGGGCACCAACATCGAAATCGCCCGAGCGATCTCAGGTCGGACGGGCGAGGACATGTCCTCCACCACCGTGTGGAAGCTGCGCACGGGTCGGCAGGACAACCCGCAGTTCAAGACCCTGACGGCTCTGGCGACCTTCTTCGGGGTGCCGATCGGCTACTTCGGGTTCGCCGAAGAAGCCTCATCCATCGACGAGGACCTCACGTTCAAGGTGCTGCTGCGGAAGCTGCGCAGCGGGGAGATCAAACCGGAAGTACTGCGGGCGCTGGTCGACCTGTCTCCGAAGTCACGGTGGCTGATGGACGAGCTCATCCTCGCCGCGGCTGCCGCCGACCGGCGGGCCGAGGACTGAACTTCGCCCTGGGCTCGGGCACGGAGAGCGGGACGGCGGCCGTGGTCGCCCTAGCGCGGCTCGTTTCGTCGGGGTAGCGGAGGTGGGCGGACGATCGAGCAGCGGCTTCGGCTTGGGCACGGCGGCCCTCTGCCGCTCGGAGCTGAGCGACGGTGCCGGTGAGAGCGGTGAGGCCGGCGACCAGGACGAGGAGGTCCACGGTCGTCTTGTCTTGGATGAGGCCGGCCATGGCCATGACGCGGGCAGCCGTGCGCAGGCCCTCCCCTGCTCTGGTGGGCTTGGGAGTGCGACCGTCCGGGGCTCGGGCCGCACGGTCGTAGGCGCGGGCGGCTCGGTGCAGGTGCGGGTTGCCGGTGGTCTGGGCTGCGACGTGCAGGACGTCGGAAGCGGCCCAGGCGGCGTCACGGGCGGCTTGAGGGTTGAGGGTGATGCAGCGGCGAATCTGGTCGCTGGCGTGGTCAGCGGCTCGGGCTGCGTCGTTGTAGATCGCTTGGAGCTCCTCGTGGGTGAAGTCGGGTTCCTGCTCGGTCTGGTTGAAAAGGCGAGTCAACCTGGGCAGTGTCAGGTCGTCGGCCAGCTGTCCTCCGCTGTACCAGCGCGGCTGGTCATCGCGGTCGCGGTGGCCAGGGAGCGTCACGGCGTAACCGGTGACCTGGCCTGGGGTCCGGTCGCTGTGACGGACACGCAGGAGCAGGCCCGCTTGGTCGAGGCGGGTCAGGAAGTCCGTGGTTCCGGTGGCTTCGGCTGCGCAGGTTCGAACGGTCTGCCGGAGCACGGCCTTGGCGGTGCCGACGGAGAGTTGGGCGCCTGAGAGCGGATGCCGGGACGGGCCGTTCGGATCGTGTCCGGATGGCGCGGATGACCAGCGGGCCCGGAGCTTCGGCAAGGTCAGATCCGGGGCGAGCCGTCCGCCGCTGAAGTAGATCGGTTGGTTGCCGCGGCCGGTGTCGGCTGGGAGGGCGACGGCGTAACCGGTGATCTGGTCCGGATTCTGGCGGCTGTGGCGGAACTTGACCAGAACGCCTTCGTCCTGCAGCCGGGAGAAGAACTCCTTCTCGCTGCGTGCTCCTGCGGCGCAGGTGATGACGTGCCGTCGCAATGAGACCCGTGGAGCCTCTGGACGGTGGTGGCGTCTTGCCTGTTCCGTCTCTCCTCTGGTCGGTCTCTTTGCTGCGGTCCTGTCCGCTGGGGCCGTCTGCACGAAGCCGTTCTTCCGCTCGATCCGGCGCAGCGCCGCCCGTCCTTTGATCGCGTCATTGCGGATATCGGGCCGTTGACCATCCTGCCTGGCGAGGGTCGCCACCAGATGGATGTGGTCGTCGGCGTGACGGACCGCGAACCAGCGGCAGCCGTCGTCGTCTCCTTTTTTGGCCAGGCCGGTGGCATGCATGATCTCTCGGGCGATCTCTGCCCACTGTTCATCCGTGAGGATCGGATCGTCCGGATGAGCGCGGATCGGGTAATGCCAGACCGGCCTGGTCAGCCCGAACTCTCCGAGCAACGCCAGCGGTTGCATCATCAGCTCGTCCAGTGTTCGGAAGTCCGGGCTTCCGTCACTCCTACGCGCGGGCTCCAAGTCCTCGACCGGGCGGAATCCAGCGATGACATGCGGGTCGTGGTGCTTCCCGTGGTTGTCGGGGCCGAGCACGTAGCGGATCAAGCCCTGAACCCGCTTCCCTCGGATCACCTTCCCGACCACGACAGGTGAGCCCTTACCCGAGCGGTCAGCTCGTCCACCCTCCGCAAGGTCCGGTCAGCCGCCGCCGCATACACGACGAATCGTTCCGCCTGCTCGCCCGTCGCGTTCAGCCTGGCCACCACTTGGTTGAACAGCACGCCGATTTTCCGGACCTGCCCTGTCGTCAGCATCAGCGCCTTCAGCAGGTCACGCATCGTCTCCTGCTCTACCGAGTCCAGGCCTCGCACGTGCGTCATGCACACCTGCGCCGCATAGGCCCCCTTCGACAAGCCCTGCCGTTCGGCGGCCGAGGAGAACGCCGCGTACTCCTCCTCGTTGAATCGCATCTGAACCAACCGCCGCCGACCTGCGCCCTGGCGTGGACTGCGTCGACGTGGTGCACCGGGCCTGGCGAACACGACCTCCTTCTGGGACCGCGCTCGGTCCCTCCCCCGCTGGACCGCGCCCGGTCCAGGCACAAGTCATACTTGTGTATCTCTTGCTCGGCGCAGCCGCGCTCTGTGGGCAAGCTCAGCCGGGCGTCAAGCGGGCGCCCTTTCCAGGACCTCTGCTCCGCGTTCGAGTCGCTTCTGGACCAGTGAGACCGAGTGCTTCCCGGGCCTGGAAAGGGAAGCTCTCTGCGGCCAGGCGGCCAGGGCGTCGCTCGTCGGCCGAGACCAAGAACTGTGTCGCTCGTCCGAGAGCCTGCTGAGCTTCAGCGGCGGTGTTCCTCGCTTGGAGATAGCCTCGGTAGAGCCGCTCGTGACGTAGCTTCATCTGGTTCTCACCTTGCGGGGTCAATCCGGTCGGCTGGCCTGACTTCAAGCCGGCCAAGGCGTTCGACGCCACCGCTACGGGAGCCTTGATGGCATCCTCCACCGCCCTCGTGATCATGTACACGTCGACGGCTTCGGGAGCGAGCACCTGCGGTCTGACCAGCTTGGTCACAGCATTGGCGCTCGGTCTCCATTCTCGATCCGCGTACACCAGCCGGCCGAGTCTGACCACCAGTTCGCCTGCGTCGCTCATCATCTGGTCCAGCTGGGATCTTCGGTCGCAGGAGACCTCCCGCCACACGGCTGTGACCCCGGTCCATTTGTCGGCCAGCTCTCCGACCGCCATCTCCGCCTCGGCCAAGGCATCGGTCGCTTCCGGCAGGTCGAGCCGACGACAGCGTGCCATCAGCAGGCGCAGAATCTGTCCGCTGATCTCGCTGGTCATCAGCGTCGACGTCGCCAACGACCTCCACGTCCGCGCGCTCTGCGGCACGCCCGAGGCCTCCAGCCACTGGACGTTCGCCCTTATCCCGGTAAGAGCTCGCTCCCTCCCTTCACCTCCTCTGAGCGGTATTCGTTCAGGGAGCAGCTCGATTTCGTCAGCGCCTGCCTCGAGTGCGGCTCTGGGTTCGGGCATGGTCGTGGCCCGCAGCCCTTGGTCCTCCGGGCTTCTCTTGGGCTTCGCGTGCAGGATCGCTTCACTCAGCTTGGCTACCGCGTCGGTTCTGCCGGCCTTCTCGACGACCCTCAGCAGCTGACTGGCATAACCGTCCACTGCTGTCAGCAGCCATTCCGTACTCGACGGGCTGGCGATGACCTCGCTCTGGGCAGTGGTCGGGAGCAGGCCTCTCTCGCCCACTTCGAAATGCGCCGACAGCAGGTCCAGCCCGCAACCGAGCGCCTGGCGGGCCATGAACAGGCTTCGAGCCAGCTCGCAGCGCTCCGGGACGCTCTCTTCATCTCCTTGAAGAACCGAAGCGGTCTCCCGCAAAGAAGCCGCGCAGAGCCGGGCCCTCCGCGCCGCCGCAGTCTCTCGTTCCTGAGCTCCGAAGCCTGTTCCGACTCGCTCGGCGTACCTCGCCAGCACCAGTGCCGTTTGGCCCAGCTCGCTGATCGTCGATCGTTCTCCTGCCTGCCATGACAGCTCCAGCGGCTCGAGCCACTCCATCGTCTCCGCCCAGTGGACGTCAGCGACGGCAATCAAATCCCCGAAGGTCGCTCCCATCTACAGCAGCGCCCTCTGCAGTCTGCTCACGTGTACAGCCGCGTCCAAACAGGCGAGCTTGTCTTCGGGGTCCTGTGCCAAGTCCACGGCCTTCTCCACAGAAGCCGCCACTTCGGCAGCCAGTCCCCCGGCTCCGGCTCTGCACTCCCGCTCCTGCTCCTGCTCCTGCTCCACGCTCTTCGAGAACGTAGGCGCTGTACTCAACGAATCGAGCGCATTCGTGGCCTCGAGATCCACCGGCCCCCACCGCATCGAATTGCCCGGAGTCTTCAACTCCGTGCGAGCCATCGCCTGCAACTTTTTGAGCAGGCCGGCTGCGATGCTGAGCTCGCTGCGGAGCTCTCTCGTCGTGCTGTTCGTCAAATCGAACACTCCTTGGTCGGGTCCGTCTCCGCTGGTGAGGACGGAAGAGATCAGATGCGGCATGAGGCCAACGCGCGGAACGCCTTCTCCTCGGTCATCGTCGAGCTCTCGCGCAGCAGCTCGCGGGGGGACTCGAAGCCGCACAGGCTCATAGCGTCCCCGAAGGCATAGACAGCCGATCCGTGCGGCCAGGGCCCGAACATCAAGCCAACGAAGTGGTGGTTCCGCGCGCGCTGAAGGGTCTGAAAGACCACATCGAAATCGACACCCGGAGTCGTGAACCAGCAGGTGTAAGACTTCCTGCCGCTCTTCCCTGTCGGCTCGGCTTCGGCTTCCGCCATCTCGCCCTCCAGGTACTCGATCGCGTCCTCCAAGAAGTCGCAGACCCTGAGACGGGGTGCGAAGAGCTCCCAGGCGATGTCATCTCGACGTCTCCCGAACAGAAACCCCAGCTCTCTCCGGTCGACGACCACCTGCGTCCGCTCTGAACCGTCGACGAGGAGACGCGTCAGGAGGGCTCTCCTGACGCCTGAGGTCTCCTCCCATGTCTCAGCGCACCCGCCGACCTTCCTCTCTGACACGTTGCCCCTCGGAAGCACATCGCTTCTGTCGGCCAAGGCCATCGACCGTGAACCATTTCCCCGAATCACCCTATTTCCCCCATTGGCCACCGTTGAACTCGCATCATCTTGACGCGAGAATCGATCCAGCGAAATCACCTTTGAGTGATGCCGATGATCGAGAGGCTAGAAACAGCCGGGCAAGGTTGTCAATCACCTGATCGAGAGACCATCATGTGTGTCTTGCACTCCAGATGAAAACACATAGAGGACAAGTGGCGTGCCACCCGCAAAGGAAATGAAATCAAGTGACAAGTCTGATTTGTCAGAGAAGATTGATCTCCTCTTCAGAACCGTGTACCCGGCCGACCGGGGCCCCTACTCACTACAGGAAGCCGCGGAAGGCATAGAGCAGCTCACCGGAGAGAAGGTCTCGCACAACACCCTGTGGAAGCTTCGCACCGGAAAATCCGATAATCCCACCAAGCGCGTACTAGAGGGGCTGGCTAAGTTTTTTGGGGTGAGTCCGGCTTATTTCTTCCAAGAGAACGTATCTGAAGAAATCAGACACCAGATTGAGCTGCTCTCCGTCCTGCGCGACACCGGCATCCGCGGCGCCCAACTTCGCACTTTCTTCGAACTCTCACCCGAAGGACAGGAGATGGTGGCCGATTTGATCGTCAAGGCTGCCCGCATCGAGAACTACCAGCGCAGGTCATCACCTCACGAAAGTTGACGCCCAAGGCATCTGGATACACCGTTCGTTGCCGTACAAGACCCTGAACCGACACGGAGTGCACCGACGTGGCAGATGAGCCGTCTCCTTACCGGACCGGAATGACCGCGTTGATCGTGGCCGTTCCCGAAGCCGAACCCGTCGTGGGGCGCTGGCGGAATCGATACGACCGCTCGGCCTCTGCCGGCGTCTACGCTCACATCACCGTGCTCATCCCGTTCCTCGACACAGACCGGATCGACACCGCGGTCGTCGGCGAACTCACGCGGATCTTCGCCGCCCATCGGGAATTCGTCACCGAGTTCCGCCGCACCGCACGCTGGCCCCAGATGCTGTACCTGCCGCCGGAGCCCGCCGACCCGTTCAGCCGCCTGACCGCCGACGTCGTCACACGCTGGCCCGACTGCCCGCCCTATGGCGGCAAGTACGCCGACACCTCCCCGCACCTGACCGTAGCGATCCATCAACCCGATCCCATCCTTGACCAGGTCGACAAGAACCTCACAAACCACCTGCCGTTCTCCGCCACCGTCGCCTCCGTCGACCTGGTCGCTTTCGAGAACCGTGCATGGCACCATCGCCACTCCTTCAAACTGAGCCGATAGCACCGGGCATCGAAGCTCCGCGAGCAAGGACCCGTCGAGGTCCCCTATCGGGTAGCGGCCACGAAGAAGCTCTTCTCAGGCATGAACCCAGCCCTGAAGCCTGAGCGCCGAGGGCATCGCTTCTGCGACCCTGGCGAGCCAGGAAGCCTCCCCCGTCAGATCAGCCGCGTCTTCACCCAGCGAGGTGCTCTCCTCGCGCATCTCGGCAGGAACTCTCTTCCGGTAAGCGTCCAGGGCCAAGGCGATCAACGCCGCCTCGACGGCCGCGGCCCGGTCCCTACCGGTGAGGCCCTCTCGTTCTGCTGCCGCGTTCACGGCTTCCTTCAGACCCGAAAGCCGGTAGGGCGAGAGAGCAAGCAGCCCGTCACGAATTTCGATCACTCTGCGCTGCAGCTTCCATCGCGAGCCGAGGTCTGCAGTGCTCGGCATGGCGATCTGGGGAAACTCCTCGTGCAACATGCGCCACAAGGGGCCGAGCCTGTGGTACAGCCGCCGGTCCTTGGACGAGCGCACAGGAGCCGCCAGGACCGGACCCCACGTCGGCCACCGCGATGAGCAGCACGGCCACCACGGGGAACGCCACCGAGAACAGACAGCCCACAGGTGAGACCACCGCGGGACAGGGAGCACCATGGCCACTCAAGGGCAAGGCGAACCCGAACGCCTGCGACTGGACGAAGACCGCCTTCTCAAAGAGGTAGGCCAACGCGACCACGCTGCCGACAGCGACGATCCCCAACCCCAGACGCAAGGTCGGCCTGCGGGCGTAACGCGCGTACCGAACGCTGACGAGCAGAAGATCGACCATCGCCTTGCCGAGGAGAACGACATAGATGTCGACGTAGACGACGAGCGCAGGGTTCTCTCCGTAAAGCTCCCCGAAGTCGCCCACCCTGGCGGGCATCGGACTGCTCAGGAACATCCCCGCCATCACCGCGATGGCAACCGCATACCCGACCACCTTTCTGCGGGTCATCGACCTGGCCTGCTCCGGTGGATAGCTCAGGCCCAGCAAGTGCGACACGATTCCCAACGCGGCCAGCAGCGTGCACACGTTGGACAGCAACCGCCCCAGGTTGGGGAAGATCCGGCTCTCGACCTCCTGCGCGGAGTCCGACAACAGCACGAAGGCCAAGCCCAGCGTCGCCAGCAGAAAACACAAGGCGAGCTGTCCAGGCCGGCGCGGCCCCCTACGCAGTCCGCGCGCCTTCAGCACGGCAGCACAGAAGGCCACGGCCGCGATCGAGAAGAAGACGACATCGATCATGAAGACCCCCGCCTCTGCCACGAAGCAGAACCCCAGCTCGCCTCCAACCGGCCGAGCACCTCCACAACATCCGGATCCTCGACCGGCCGAGACACCCGGCGCTCATCAACCCGAGCCAGCACGAGACTCGCGAAGTACTCCGCCTGCCGCTCCTGCGGATCGCCGTATTCACTACGGCCGAGGACCATCTTCACGAGGGACGGATCAAGATCGGGAAAGAGGGCGGGAGCCAACTCCGCGATGCTCAACCCGCACTCCTGGTGCTTCAACAGCAGATGCCCGATCTCGTGCAAGGCGATGTGCTCACGATGGTAGGGACTCGTTCCCTCCACCGTGTAAATACGGTCGACGGTATCGGACGGTAGAAACAAGCCATTGGGGGAACCGGTATGAAATGTCAGAATAGGGAGGATCTCCAGGGGACGGCCACGCCGTTCCTGTAGAAGTTCACAGAAAACCTCGAAATCCCATGGATTAGGGATTTCAAGATCCCTAACGAGATCCTGGCATTGTTCTCGCCGGGCGAGATCTAGCAAGTGAACCGACCTCTGCGACTACGGCTCCTACCCAGGGAGCCTGGCATCCGATACAGAAACCACACCTTCGCTATTTTCACGGTCAAGGTCAAGCAGAAAATGCAGGATGCAGCTTCCACCCGCAGACTTTACCCAATCCCCTCCGCGCTCACGAGACCAAGAGAGCATTTCGGGCATTCCATGACATACCGCGCGCCTCTGTTCGCCCCGCAGGAATAAAGAGCGTCCGCCCCAGTGAGGATTTGCCATCTCCTCAGCCAAACCGCGCACCTGCCGCCAGCCCATGACCAGCACCCCCACGGCCGCCCGCTGAAAAGACTCAGCCAGCTCTTCGAAGCGCTGCTGCGCCTGTCGCTGAACCTTGCCCTCCACCTGGCTGCGCCTCCTTCCTCCGGCCCTTGCCCGCAATCCGCACAGCCGCCGACCGCCTCGCCGCCCCCCGAGGCCGGCCCCGAACCGTCCGGCCAGGTGCCCCGGCAGACCTGTTCTGCCGACGGCACCTCTCGACGAGATCCTGGCCTCCCCTTTCGCAGAGGCTGTCACCACCGCCTTCTTCGCCGGCGTCCCGTTCCCCGGTGGCATCCATCAGCCCCGACAACCCTCAAGACCTCCCGGTCACCGTCGGAGTCGGAGTCGGCTGATGTCTCTCGAACACATATCCCTTGATCAACCGCGCACCACCATCGGGATCGAAGACCCAGGTGTGGTCCTGGCAGATCTCACGGCCCAACCGCGCGAGCTCCCGCCCACCCGCAGTCCTGGCCACCAGATCCCGCTCGCACTCCCTGTCCAGAACGATCAGCCGAATGAGGTCCGGAGGCACCTCCACATCAACCGCCTCGCCGTCATGCTTCACCACCGTGACGACGACGTCCTCGCCGGTGTCGTTGAACACGTTGATGCGATGGCCATTCGGCTGGCAGGCGACTGACGACACCACCGCACACAACACGACGAAGCCCCACCCCGCCCTTCCCGCCCTCCCGCTCACGGCAGAATCCTTCCGTCCAGCGCGAAAATACCCGTGAGCCCAATCCCGAACATCGGATTCATCTGTTGTCGAGGCAGCAGAAGACCCGGACTTCCTCTTCGGAGAAGACCTTGAAGGGCAAGCCCAGGTGGCCATCGAAGTCAAGTGAGGTCTCTTCCTCAAAGATGTGGAAGCCGAACTGGGCGCAGAAGGGACACGCGGAGCGGATGACGGGAATCAAATCCGCGCCGCCAGCCTGGGAAGACATACGCGCAGTACCCACATAGGCCGAGCCTGAGCCGAAGAGCGAAGGCATGATGCCGCCTGAGCGAAGCGGTCCGCATCCCCTGATCGCAGCAGGTTCCACCTGCCTGGCATCCGCCATCACCCAGGAAACAACGAAGGCACCCTCAGCGTTTGCCTTTACGCCGTAGATTCACAAGTCGACCCAAGCCTCAGATCGACGACCTCCGCCAGAGCGACGAGACCCAAAACCGTCCAGGCCCGAAGACCGGCAACACCCCGTTGATCACAAACCACCCCTACCGGCGGGGACAGTCATGTTCAAACGAACCGGCGGCAGTGTCCGAGGCGTAGCAGCGCGGACCAACCGAGAGCGGCCCAGGCCAGGTGATCACGTTCAATCCCGCGGACGAATCGCGGACGGATGATCAAAGGCCCCACCTCCCCGAAGGGAGATGAGGCCTCTGACCTGCTACTTTATGGTCGGGACGACAGGATTTGAACCTGCGACCCCTTGACCCCCAGTCGAGTTCCGATGTTCATCAATCACCTTAAGCAGTTACCTCTCCTGCGAAACTACAGGTAGAGCACTTGCCCCCCCGATGACGTCCAACCGGTCCTCGGCCGACCACGCTCTGCCTGCGGCATGAGCGGATGTTCCGCTGTGGTCGTTCAGGTGCTCGAAGCTAGACGGGTGTTCGAGGGATCTTGGGTGGGGTCGCGAATCCGGCGCGACCTACTTCATGTCCGACGGTTTGGTCCGACTGCCAGGAACGCTTACGGTGACGATGTGCCTTGGGACCGGATCGCCGGGCACGTCGAACACTGTGTGTCCGACGAGCGCGCTCAGGTGTGGCGGCGGTCCGGTGGGGTCAAATGCCTTGTGGCGGAGCGCGACCAGGAATCCGATTCGGATGTCCGTGGTCTGATATGTGACCGCCTGCTTGATGTACGCCTGCTTGTCGCTCAAGGACTTCTTTGTCGAGTCGACCTTCATCTCGATGCAGATGCTAAATACGCCGAACTTGAGTCGCAGGTCGATCCGGCCACCACCGACGTGCTGACTCTCGTACTCGGTGATCGCGCCGTGGCTGCCGGACTTCAAATAGTCAAGGAGATCCTTGTGGATGTCATCCTCGACGGCCTTCGGATCGAACAGGTATGGGTATAGGTCCGATTGAGCATTGGTCCGTGAGCTGACGAACTGGATGATCAACCGAAGAACGTCATTCACGGCATTCTTCGGCTCTCCGATGTAATCGGGGCTGGCACCCAAGCAGCTTTGGATCGCGGAGTACAGGCCAGCCTCGACCAGGTTGAGGCTGTGCCTGCCGATGGTTGCGTCGCTGACTGCTTTGGCAAGTTCAGCGAGGGCCTCGGGTGACATTTTCTCGGCGAGTTCGATCGCCGCTGCGGATCCTGGTGAAACGAGCTGGTTGAGGGGCTGCGGCAGCGACGCGGTAGCCGTGCCGCTACCGCCTTTTCCCGGTTCTGCACCGGCCAATGCTTGCGCTTTCGCCGCTTGAAGGACCGCTTGTGCAACCGAGAGCTTCTCGGTGACCTCGCGTTCACGGTCGCCTACCGCGGTTGCGAGTTCCTGCTCCAAGGCGTGGGTGTGATCTTCAAGATTGCTAAGCAGGCCTGCCGTCCTGGCGAACCCCGATTCGATGACTGGCTGGACAAGCCTGAGTAGGCCGTCGATGTCCTCCTCGTGGGAGACCACTGCGGTTGAGCGTGAGCCCATGTAGATCTGGAGCAGGTCGTCGACTACGACCTCGGCCTTGTAGAAGCTGTCCCGTTTGAACTCTTCCCGGAGCCGGCCTAGGTCGTCGGCCAGTTGAGTCCATGCCAGCAGCGTTGCTCGCTTCGGATCTCCGTACCAGTGGTTCAGGCCCATGGACGTTACGTTGATGCGGCGAACCCGCTCTGCCAGGTCGGCCAGTGCGTGTGGTTCGAGCCGAGAGGTCGACAGGGCGTCCACATTCGTCCTCAGCGAGGACTCGTCGAGCAGCGCACACAGAACTTCGACCACTGTCAGGAGGATGCTGGCGTCCTCGCGTTCGTAGGTGTCCCATGCGACCTGCAAGTACTCCGCGGAGGCTTCGAGGTTGCGGAGCATAAGGGGAAGATTTGCGGCGCGGAGCGCGCTGACCAGCTCGATTCCCGCCAGCACCCACGCGGCATCGGAGGCGATGTCCTCGGGGGCGGCATCTGGACGCGGCTGGCCAGCTGGAGGGTCGATCCCAGCGACAAGGCGTACGACCGTGGCAAGCCTCGCGGCGTGCGGCCAGTGGTCAACAGCGACACCGACGGCGCGGACAACTGCGATGCCGAGCGGCTTGGGAAGCGGCGTGTCGAAGCGCTCCAGAAGAGCCAGCAAAGCGAACGGCGATCCAATTCCACTCAGAGCAAGCCGGGTGCGGGCCTCCAGCGCGCCTGCTGTTCGCAGTGCGGCACGGCTGTCCGGATCCGGCAAGTCGAGGAACTCTTGAACAGCGTTCTCCAGAGCTTTGGCCAGGACTGTGCCGACTTCCTTCAGCGCGGGTCCGCTGGTGAGCAGAGCTTCCAAACTGTCGATCAGGATGGCCGGGCTCATGGTGGAGGTGACTGCAGTCGACACGCGGCGCATGGCTTCGGAGTAACTGTCTGTTCGGCCACCGGAGTTGGCGGCCTCTTGCGCGACCAGGTACGCCAGCGGGGGAAGCACCGGGCTGTCGGCGAGGTCAGCGGCGTCCCGAGCTAGTCGATCCCAGCCGCCGAGCGTGGCGAAAGCGCCCTCAACCAGCGGTTCTCCCGCGCGTGCTCGAAGGAGTGCCGTGAGGTCCCCTTCCAACTCGCCGGCTATACCGCTCCTCATGGTGTTCCTCTCGTCAGCACGTATCGTGCAGCTTCTCACCACACATAGGAATTACCCTCTGCGACGACCCGGTTAGCTTCCGGAAGGAGTTCGACGAGCGGTGCAGCATTGCGGGTAGCGACGAAGATTTGCATCTCGGCCTCACCCGCGACACCCTTCAATGCCTTGACCATGGTGGCGAGGTCTTCCTCCGGCATCTCCTCGGCGGAAGGCGAGTCGAGGACGAGGAAACCCGGGTGACGCCCGATCCCCTCAACGTAGCCGTGCCGGATGAGGGCGATGGCGGTCGCGATCTTGACCCTCAGCTTCTCGCCAGCCGTCAGACCGGAATAGATCTGCTTGACGCCGTTCTCGCGGAGCGCCATGGAGGCAGCGCCACTGAGCGCGAAGGCACTGAGGTTGTCGGCACCGAAGCTCTGCGTCAGGCGTTCGATGTCGGCGGAGATCTGAACCAGCATCGGGTCCTGATCGTTCTTCACCCACTTCTTCAGCACCTGCTCGGCTGCTTCCACGACGGCGAGCTGTACCGGGTCTACCGGGTCAACCGTCCTCGGGTCACTTGACCGAGTCAGCGCCCCTAGAGCGCCTTCAGCGCGAGCCAAGTCCAATTCGAGCGTACGTCGTTCACTCGCGGCCGTAAGCAGTTCACCCCCTACCTCGACGCGTGCAGCCAACTCGCCCCGCTCCCTGGTCAACTCCGCGATCTTGCCAGTCAGCTTTGCCACCGCGGCTTCAGCGGCACTCACCGCGGTTTGGGCCGCTCCGACCTCGTCCACGGGGCCTTCTTCGGCATTCCCGTCCTCGCCATTACCCCCGGACGTCCCTGTGACCAAGTCGCCCACGAGCTGGTCTGGCACTGACGCCGCCACGATGACATCGGACTGGAGCGCTTCAAGATTCAGTTCACTGGCGCATACCGAACACTCATGTTTGTCCGGTTCCGCCGCCTGCCGCTCCGGAGTGACCTGCGCGGCGCAGCGCGGGCAAACCGACGGACGCATGTGATGGAAGAACCTGGCCGCGAGCGCGTCCTCGTACTTGGTGTGCACGCGGGCCTTCACCGCCTTGAGCTGCTGACGTGCTGTTTCGGCAAACGAAGCCTGCTCGATCAGCCTCACCTCAAGCCTGTGAATCTGTCGTGCGAGGTCAGAGGCGCGGGCCGCAGCGTCGAACATCCCCTGCACGTCCAGCGTCGCGGCGGGCAGCTTCCCAAGTTTCGCGCGAAGGTCCTGGAGGTGCTTCTCCGCCGCACTCCGGCTCGCCTCCACCACTTCACCCGCCGCCTGCGCCTTGTCCTTTGCGGTGGCTCGCGCCGTATCCATACCGCGCCGCGCCGTCATCGCGGCAGCCTGCACCGGTGCCCAATCCGTACCGATGAACATCTGCATCATCCGCACGCCGATAGTCTGCTCGTTGCCAACGATCGGATCGAGCTGGTTCGCGCGGACCACGAACGAGCTGGAGTACGCGGGCCACGCGTGCACCCGCGCCGTGGCGTCTGTCCAGACGGGGATGTTCTCCAACCGCAATCGAGCCATCATCAGCGAACCCATAACGCCCTCGAAGTCTGCGCCGATGAACTGCCCGATGACCGTCGACCTGGTGTCAGAGTCGACCTCCGTGACGCTGACCACCTGCCCGGTGGCCACCCCGTCTACCGCGTCAAAGCCAACCCGAAGCTGCTCGGTACCTACCTGCCAATCGACCTCGACATGCTCAATCCAGCTGCGGACGTCGTTCTGGAATTGCGGACACCTACCGGTCAGCGACCACATGAGAACGTTCAGGATGGTCGACTTGCCACGCAGGTTCCTCCCCGAGCCAATCCCGTTAACACCGGGCTGCGGCGACCACTCGAACTGAAAGGGGACCTGCGCTTTCGGTCCTGGCTGCTCGTCAACCTCCGGTGCCGCACCAGCCCCGACCGAGCCAACCGCGGGGGAATTCTTGTCAGCGACTGGCCGGACCCACTCAGGGAGGTCTGCCGCATCGACCAGCCGGTGCCCTGCGGCATCAGGGTGATCCGGTTTAAGCCACTTCGTCCCCCTAAAGTGAATCCGGGTCGCGCGCAGGGGCACGGGAACCGCCTTGGTACCGCGGAGCGGCACGCCGAGCTCGCTAAGGATCTTGTCGACCTCGTCGACGGTGAGGCTGAGTGGACCGCCGGCTCGACGCTTGGCCAGGACGTTAACGACCTCCGCGCTCAGAGCGCTCATGTCCAATCCCCCTTCTATTCGACGTATCCAGCAGCAGATTCGGGCGCGGCTGCGCTCAGCGCGTCGAGCCGTTCGCGCACCCGCGACGCGATGGGCGCGATGTCCACCCCCAATTCGGTCCCCGCGTACGCGGCCTGCCGGTATTGCCGGTCCTTCAGCGCCTGTCCACCGTCGTCGGCGGCGACCAACGCGACCAACTTCACCTGCTGGTGATACCACCCCAGAGTTGGATCCTTCGCGAGCTCGGCGACCGCAGCGGCTCCGTGCTGCGTCAGGAAGAACTGGTTGCGTTTGCTCTTTTTACCTGGCTGCCCAGTACGGCGCAGCGTGGCAAGGCCATACGTCTCAAGGAGGGAAAACGCGTCATCGAGCTGCTCGTACGCGCCGAAGAACCACCGCGGCATCGGGTACCAGCGCAGGTCAGGCTCCGGATCGTCCAATAGCGACCGCGCCATGATCAAGTAGCTGGGGTCCGCCGTACCCGCTTCCACCATCGACACCAGCTCGTCGGCGAGGTAGTCCG
This sequence comes from Actinocorallia aurantiaca, assembly GCF_039533685.1. NCBI lineage: Bacteria > Bacillati > Actinomycetota > Actinomycetes > Streptosporangiales > Thermomonosporaceae > Actinocorallia > Actinocorallia aurantiaca. The sequence continues at coordinate 45,126 of NZ_BAAATZ010000020.1, forward strand.
GGTTTCGCAGCCAGAAGTCCATCGCCTGGAGCCGCAGCTCGCTTCGAACAGCCTTGACCGTTCTTGGGGGATCTCCATCCGCTGTCGATGCACCGCATCCATCCAGCAGAGCAAGCAATCGAATGGCGTGCTGGGTCCGCGTCGCGGCAGGGCGACCCTCTGTACCTGCAGACTCTGCAGCGGTAGCCATCTTGTCCAACTGGCATTCTCCTTAGAGATACCGCTACTCGACCAAGCGACCTTCACTAAAACGGCAGTCGGTGTGCGCGGACGGCAGCGTGGCGCCCCGCACGGCACACAATCACGTCTCCAAATACATCGGACCGATGCAACCACCCGTTACCTATCGACGCCCTATGTAATTGCTGCCGTACGTAACTGGTGCTGGATAGCTGCTGGTGCAGATCCGTCAGCCGTGGCAGGTCGTACTGCTCGGCGACACGGTCCACCCCATGACCCCCAACCCGGGCCAGGGCGGCTGCCAGGCCATCGAGGACGCCGGCGTCCTGGCCGCCGATCCGGGAACCCCGCCACCTACACCGATGCCCGGCTGCGCCGCACCTCTCGCGTGGTCACCCTCAGCGCCCGGGCCAACTGCGTGCACTGCGTACGCAATCCGCTCGCCGTGGCCGCCCGCGACAACACGGTCGCGCTCCTGTTCCGAGTCAGACCACGACTCGTCTTCGCCAGCCTTCACTCGATCATTTCCTGGCAGCTAACGGCCTGAATCCCAACGGTCTTCAAAGTTGCACCGCAGCGATTCCAATCACAGCGAGCAGCCCAGGTGCGGCCGACTGATCCGCCGCCACGACAAGAGCCGCATCGCGGCAGAACAGGTTCTGCCCCTGAAGCCGAACAACGCACGGTCCGCGGCAGATGAGTGCGCCTTCTTAAGGGCTAGGGAGGATCGCGGGGGCGCTCGTCGCGGGAGGTGAAGAGGGCGGTGTGACAGTGGGTCCGCCGCGTGGCAGCAACCAGAGTATAAGGACCATCACCGACAGCAACCCCAAGGCAATACTTGAAAGGAGCACTGCTCTCCGCAGGCGTCGGGCGGTACCACCGGCTTGCTCGCGACGTATGCGGTCGTAGGCACGGACCTTGCCGATGGTCGTCGTCTCCACTTCGGTGGGCCAGCCGTATGCGGCGGTGTAGCCGTTGATAAGAGCGGCTGCTGCTACGCCGAGAGCGCTCAGGTAGAGCAGCGCCACCATGATCCGGCCCAGCGTGCCGATGCCCGCGAGTGCATCTTTCACGGCGACTAGTCCAGCCACGGAGAACAGCCCGCAGAGCGCGGTCACCGCCCCGATCCATTTCTCCGCCGCAGCTCGAAGCCGATGTTCCTCCGTACGCTCGTCGACAGAGAGCCGATGTAGGGCTGGAAAGAGTGTCGGGTCAGTGCAAGGCTCGATTGACCACGTCCGATCCGACAACTGCCGAACGAGCACCATCCAAAACCGGCCGCATCCGGCCAGCACGTCTTCCGGGCGATCTGGGTGGCCATTCTCGCAGTTACAGAGGATCTTCCGGGGGATTCCTTCGACGAAGCCATCATCGTGTCCGATTCCGGCAGGAGAGCCGCCCAGCAGGACGCGCGGTTGTATTTCGGTCAGGCAAGAATCGTGGCAATGAAAGCACCGTCCGACGAGGCGAAACTCGCCATGTGCCTGGTCGACGCGCCATGAGGCGAGGTCCGTGCTCGTGGGAAAAAGTTGTGCGGCCTGATACGCGGGAACGTTCATTCGTCACCTCGTAGAGCGGCTGGTCGGGACGGTCGCTAAGAATTATCCTTGCATGGATTTCTGGAGGGCAGTTGAGCGCGACTCGGCCAGGACTGGTAAGTGCGCGACAGGCCACCAGTGTGCCCCGGCGCGGTGTCGGGGATGCAGGCTCTCGTCCGCCCCGGGTCGGGTTCACCAGCATCGTCGGCACACTCTCCGACCTGTCTGCCGTCATTGACGGATGGGATCGTGCGACTGCGCTCTTCGGCGGCCTACCGCCTCCGCGGGTCTTGCCCCATCCTGGCGAGACGGGCCGTCCGCTTGGGGAGCCAACGGACTTGAGGGTCGCCGTCGTGGAGCATCCCGCAGGCATCAGTGGTGCCCTCGCCCGCACACTCCGCACTTATGTCGCCCGCATTGCCACGTCGAGGGTCGACGTTGATCCTGGCTACTGGCTCGAACCGGCAGCGCGTGTCGCCCGGTCTGCCGTGAACCCACCAGTGCCGAAGTGGACAACGCTTTGGAACGAAGAGCGGCAAGCCGTGGTTCGCGGTTTTCCACGGCCAAGGCTCCCCGTCTCGGTAGCTGGTGCACACGGCGCAGAGAGTCTAAAACAGCCAACTCGGGTCCTTCTTCTCGACACCGGTGATCTACGTGCCGTCCGGCAGGAGATCTTTCTTCTTGGACAGAGTGACCGTCCCGACGACCCGCCGCCTGATTGGCACGGTCACGGCACCTCCCTAGGTGATGTGATCCGGCTCCGCGCGCCCAAGGCCATCGTTACGGCGTTGAGGATCTATGAACCGGAAGCTCGCTACTGCGCAAGCGCGACGCTGCTGGCAGCTCTGACCTGGGCACTTCATCACTTCGCCGGAGCAGACGTCGTTTGTGTAGCTCAGCGGGCCGTGATCACCGAGCCGCACGCTTCGCACGTCGAGGTCCTCGAAAGGATCCTGGGGCATGCCGTCGCCCATAAACTAACTGCGCCGATCGTCGTCTGCGCGGCAGGGAACTCGCCTGGAGGGCGCGAACTCATGGCGCTGCCCGCGATAATGCCGGGCGTCGTGACGGCCCGCGCCATCGGGTGGAGCGGAAATGTTCTCCCTTATAACTGCCGTCTCCCGCGTGATCAAAGAGTCGACATAGTCGACGCCTATGGGGGCGAGGAGTCCGATCCTATCGGTGTGACGGCCGACCCAGGTCATGGCGCAGTTCGGATGGTGGGGAGTTCCTACGCCGCTGCCCTCGTTACCGGGGCGTTGGCTGCAGGCTGATGCCTGGTCTCGACGAACAGGACCCGTCAGCCAACCAGATTGTGGAGGCGCAAGCAGTCTTCTACAGCGCGCTGCGATTTCTTCGGCCGCTGCGGGAGAACCTCCGCGAACAGCCATCCGACGAGCGACCGATCCCCCTGACGCTCCGGCACCTCGGCACGTCACTGGCGGACATCATCAGAATCCGGCAATCCCATAATCTGCCGCCGGAGGCATTCCCCATGGAGCTTTGGGACTATGTGACAGCGCTTCTGGACGAAGTGAACAATCGCCCCGAATCGCTAGACTATCGCACGCTCGCGCAGTACATTCCTCACGTCTTTCAAGCAATCAAGACGGCTTGCGCAGTGTCCAATATATCGCTGCCTGACGACGTCACCTTCGATGCCCGTAAACCTGGACGGAGCATGGTCACCAACCAGATCGCATCGCGCCCCCGGCGCACGGACCGATGAACTGCACGTAGCACGTTGAGCAGGCATCCGGTGACGTTCCCATCTCACATAGGAACATCCGGACATCGGCATGAGAGGACGATCGAGAGCACCGCACTCGCAGGCGGTTTCGTCTGTGGGACCAAACTGAATCACTGGCCGTTGAGCCGCGAGGACTCAACGGCGATCGCTCCATGATCAAAAGAAGCAGGCGACAGTAACCGCGGACAGACCACACGGAGACGACAGCGGTCATCGTCCGGGTGGTCGACCACCCGGTGCCCGACCGGCATGGCGAGCACATCCGACTCATCATCCCTCGCCTGCCACCTCGCCCGAGAACGAGCACTCTGGACGGGATGGCAGGGGGTGCCACAAGCTGCGAGGGGTGGCTACGGGGACACACGGGGTTCACCCGTCTAACTTTTCTTCTAACTTTGTGTTAGCGTACGACTCCAACGAGTTCATGAAGGTGCTGGTCAGGCTAGAGGCCGAGGTCTCTGGAGATGATCAGCTTCATGATCTCGTTCGAGCCGGCCCAGATCTTGGTGACGCGGGCGTCGGCCCAGGCTCGGGCGGCTCGGTATTCGTTCATGTAGCCGTAGCCGCCGTGGAGTTGCACGCAGGTGTCGATGACCTGGTTCTGGATCTCGGAGGACCAGAGCTTGGCCTTGGAGACGTCTACGGTGGTGGCTTCGCCAAGGACGTGGGCCTCGGTGCACTTGTCGACGTAGGCCTGGGCCACGTCGAGGCTGGTGGCGAGGTCGGCCAGCTGGAAGGCGTTGTGCTGGAAGGAGCCGATGGGCTGGCCGAAGGCCTTGCGCTCCTTCACATAGTCCAGGGTCTCGTTGAAGATCTGGGTGGCGTGGGCGAGGTTCGTCACGGCGGTGCCGAGGCGTTCCTGCGGGAGGAGCTTCATCATGTTGACGAAGCCCATGCCCTCTTCGCCGATCATGTTGTCGGCGGGGACGCGGACGTCGCTGAAGAAGAGTTCGGCGGTGTCGGACTCGTGCTGGCCCAGCTTCTCGAGTTTGCGGCCGCGTTCGAAGCCGGGGGTGCCCGTCTCCACGGCGAACAGGGAGATGCCCTTGGAGCCCTTCGAAGGGTCGGTGCGGGCGGCGACGATGACCAGGTCGGCGGAGTAGCCGTTGGTGATGAAGGTCTTGCTGCCGTTGATGACCCACTCGTCGCCGTCGCGGACCGCCGTGGTCTTCAGGGCGCCGAGGTCGGAGCCGCCGCCGGGCTCGGTCATCGCGATGGCGGTCCACAACTCGCCGGTGCAGAACTTCGGCAGCCAGCGCCTCTTCTGCTCCTCGGTGGTGAGCTTCACCAGGTAGGGGGCGCAGATGTCGGCGTGGATGCTCATGCAGGAGGCGAAGGCCAGGGCGACCTTCGAGAACTCCTCGTTCACCACGACGTTGAAGCGGAAGTCGTGGGCGCCGGAGCCGCCGTACTCCTCGGGGATCTCCAGGCCCAGCAGGCCGAGCTTGCCGGCCTCCAGCCAGACCTCGCGGTCGATGGAGCGCTGCTCCATGAAACGTTCGTGGTTCGGGATCAGCAGGCGCTCGACGAAGCCGCGCACGGTCTCCCGGAAAGCCTCATGGTCCTCGTTGAACAGCGTCCGCCGCACGTCGTCCTCCAGTCCGCTGGGCGCCCGTCCATTAAGCGCGCGCTTAATGTACCGGAACGCCGGGAGTACCCCGATAGGCGGGGCACTCCCGGCCGGCGTTCAGACGCTGCGGCGGCGGATGTTGATGTAGGCGGCGGCGCAGCCGAAGATCAGCAGGAAGACGCCCGCCGCGATCAGGGCGAACCCCTGGATGCCCAGGCCGTCGGAGGGCTCGTCCGCCGCGACGGGCACGGGGGTGCTGCCGTCCTCGGCGTTGACCTGGAGTTCCGGCTGGTCGATCCCGCCGGGGACCTTCGGCAGCTTCGTCGTGGCGGGCGTCGCGGTGCCCGTCGGGGTGGCGGAGGGGCTCGCCGACGAGGGGGTGGCGCCGGGCTTCGGCTTCTGCTGGTCTCCCGGACCGCTCCCCTGGCCGTTGTTCCCGCCGTCCGGCTGCTGCGGCTGGTCCTGGACGGGCTGGTCCGCAGGCGGCTGCTCCGCGGGAGGGGCCTCCGGCGGGGGCTGGGGGGCGGGGGCCTGGCCCGGGCAGGTGTTGGCCAGGTCGAAGTAGCGGACGAGCGGCAGCACGAGCAGCGAGCCGTCCACGACGGCGGTGGCGCCGGTGAGGTTGGCGCCCCGTTCGGACGCCACGTAGGCGTCGCGGCCGCCCGCTCCGACGGTCTGGGCGCCGCCGATGTCGAAGGTGGCGGTCACCGACTCGAAGGTGACGTTCCTCGGCGCCTCTTCGAGCGTGAAGTGCCAGCCGTCCTTGTCCGCGGGCACGGGGCACGCACCTCCGGCCCTGGCCGCGGCGTTGAGGGGGGTGTCCTGGCGGAGCCGGAGGGTCTTGTCCGCACGTGCCGAGGCATGGACCGCACCGGGGGTGCAGAGGACCACCGCCGCGGCCAGGAGCACCGCTCCCGGACCGTTCAGCAGTCTCATGGGGCGCGCCTCCCTGAGAGATCGGGTAGAGAGTGAGGATTGTGCCACATAGGGTGATCAAGTCGCATTAGGTGATATCTGGCCGAGATAACAATCCCGACAGCCGTCCTCTAAGGTGTGCGACGGAGAGAGCCAGATCACACTTTCAGATGAGGAGCACCGACTTGGACGGAGTCAACCTGGGTTCGGTCGGTGCGGCGCTTCTCGGGACGAGCGTGTACTACGTGGCGTTCCTCTTCTTCCGCCAGGCGGCCTCCCGCATGCCTCCCCTGCGCGGCAGCCGCCCGTTCCACGCCGCCTGGAACATGCTCACCGACGGGGTCTGGTTCACCGGCGGGATCCTGCTGTTCATCGGCCTGGCCTACGAGGTCATCGCCTTCTCCTCGCTGCCGCTCGGCGTCGCCCAGCCGGTCTTCACGGTGAGCCTCGTGCTGCTGCTGGCCTACGCGACGCTCTTCCTCGGCGAACGGCTCAGCGCGCGGGAGTGGACCAGCGTCGCGATGTTCGGCGTCGCGACGGTCATGCTGGGGCTGTCCGCCGCCGAGACCGACGGGACCGACCTGGCCTCCCGCTCCCCCACCGCGCCCGAACTGATGCTGGTGACCATCCCCCCGCTGCTGATCGCGGGCCTGGTCTGGCTGGTCGGCGACCGCAGGCGCGGCGGACGGCACGCGCGGCCCCTGGCGGGCGTCGCCTACGGCATCGGGGCGGGCGTCTGCTCGGGCGTCGCGGAGACGGGCATCCGCGGCATCGCGGCGGTGTGGGCGAGCGAGGGCACCGTCTGGGCGCTGGTGACCTCGCCCTTCCCCTACCTCACCCTGGGCATGGCCGCCATCGCGCTCGCCCAGCTGCAGATCGCCCTGCAGCGCTGCCGGATCACCATCGTGGCCACCCTCATCACCGTCACCGGGCGGACGATGCTCGTCCTGTGCAGCCCGGTGCTCTTCGACGAGCCCTGGCCGGACGGCCTCGTCCCCACCGTGCTGCGCACCGGCGGCTTCGTCCTCACCCTGCTGGCGATCGTGCTGTTCCCCCGGCACGAGATGCCCCGGCCCAGCGTCGCCCCCCGCTACGGGCCGCGCCGCCGGGAGCCCGCGCCCGCCCCCGCACGGGAGGACCGCTCCCCGCAGCTCAATCGTCCGTGAGGACGGTGAGCCGTCCTCGCAGGATGGACATGATCAGCGGGAGTCGCTTCCGCTGGTCCCCTCCGCGCAGGCGGGTGCCGCGGAACAGGTCGAGGGCGAGTTGGACGAGGTCGGCGAACAGGTCCGGCGGCAGGGCGTCCAGGCCTGGCAGCTGCCCCGCGATCTCTTGGATGTCGCGCCGGTAGGCGTCCAGCAGCGGGTCGAGCCTGGCCGCGAGGGCCGGATCGGTGCGGGCCGCGGCCATCAGGTCGAGGAAGACCTCGCTGACGCGGTTGGAGCTCAGCTCCGCCAGCATGCGCAGGGCCGCTTCCAGGGGATCCTCGTCCCGGGGCGCGGCGTCCAGGAGGCCCTGCATCGCCACGAGCTGGCGGCAGGCGACCTCTTCGGCCACCGCGATGTAGAAGTCCTCCAGGGTGCCGAAGTGGTGGAACAGCGCGGCCGGCGCCAGCCCGGCGCGCATGCCGACGGCCTGCGGGGTGCAGCGGACCGGCCCCAGTTCCAGCAGTGCCTCGATGCCCGCGTCGAGCAGTCTCGGCACCGCCTCCTCGGCGCGCCGGCGAAGGCCCCGGCCGACCGGGACGGAGCTCACTCGCCGCCTCTTTGCGTGATCATGGTGGCCACCCTAGGCTTGTAGACCGTTTCGGGGCAATCGTCCGGCCTTGTCTCCCGCCGCGTCAAAACAGCCGTCCCACGGCCGACCCCAGACCCGCCGCCCCGAGCCCGGCCCCGGTGCTCAGGAGCACGTTGGCCAGGGCACGTCCCCCGAATCCCTCCTCCGCCAGCCGGACGGTCTCGTACCCGAACGTCGAGTAGGTCGTCAGCGCGCCGCAGAACCCGACCCCCGCCAGCGCCGCCGCACCGCCCTCCACGGGCGCTCCCGCGAGCAGTCCCAGCAGTCCGGATCCGGCGACGTTCACCGCGAGCGTCCCCCACGGGAACCCCGTTCCCCACCGCTCCTGGACCCACCGGTCCGCCAGGTACCGAAGCGGCGCTCCCACCGCCGCTCCCAACGCGACGAGCAGAACGTTCACGACGCGTCCCTGGAGGAACGGCGGAACGCCCGGGGGGTCAACGCGCCGCCCCGGTGCGGCGCAGCAGGGCGCGGGTCGCGGCCAGGCCCAGCCAGACGGCGGGCAGGGCCGCCAGCGGAGTCGCCAGCAGGACGAGCAGGGCGGTGGCGGGGTCGCCGGATCCGTAGACGTCCACCGCGTAGGTGGAGAACGTGGTGAAGCCGCCGAGGAAGCCCACTCCCAGGAAGGGCCGGGTCAGAGCGGGGAGGGAGGGCAGGGCCGCGATCGCGGCCATCAGGACGCCGATGAGCAGGCACCCCGTCACGTTGACGAGGAAGATCGCGCGGACGAACTCCCCCGGCGGTGACGGAAGCAGGACCGTCAGCCCGTACCTGGCCAGGGCGCCCAGCGCTCCGCCCAACGCGATGGCGCCGAGCAGCCGCCGGGGAGCCCTTTCGAGCTCCCGGCGCTGGGCCGGGATCCGCAGGTCGACGTCGGGGTCGCGGGGCTGCTCATCGGCCATGGAACCGGGAGTTTAGCGGGCGGGCTCCGGCTCGAAGCGCTCGCGGAAGGTGAACGCCTTGGGACCGGGGCCCTCGGCCCGCAGCAGCTCGAGCCGTTCCCGGCCCTCCTGGACGGTGGGCCGGTGGCCTTCGGGAACCCACCACAGCACGACCGTCTGCTCCTCCGTGTGCTCGAACCACTGGCGGCGGCCGCGGAGGAACTCCAGGTGGGTGGTGCGGTAGGTGAAGTCGAAGAGGGCCTGGTGGGACTCCCAGACGCTCATCGTGACGATGACCATCTCGTCTTCGAAGGGGTTGAAGACGGCGTCGTCCTTCTCTACCAGCCTCCAGACGAACCCGGGCGAGGCGTCGGCGAGGTGGTTGATGCGGTCCAGGTTGGCGGTGAAGCCCTCGGTGGCCGGGTCGTCGAGGGGCGCGCGCAGCCGGGCGAGGTTGAACTGGGCGAGATGCATGGGACCAATATGTCAAATCTCGTTAGTTTTAGAAAGCGCCACACAGCATCGGCCCGGCGCGGGGTCCATCCGCGCGCACCAGCCCGCCTCCTCGGCGAGCCCCTCCAGCAGGGCGAGGTTCATCGAGCACACCAGCGCGGGGAACTCCTCGGCGAGCGCGTGGAACGGGCAGTTGCGCATGCGCAGCACGCCGTCCTCCTCGTATGGCTCGTAACCGCGCTCCCCCAGCAGCCGTTCGGGATCCCCGCCATGCTTCCGCCCGTACGCGCGGGCCGCGTCCTCCGCCCTCTCGTCCAGGCCGGCCCGGTCGACGACCTCGGCCAGCAGCGACGCGGCCGTCCGGTAGTCGCGGGGAGGCACGCTCACCGCGAACTCCCCCGAGGCCCGCCGGTAGTACTTGGCCGGACGCCCCGCGCCCGGGCCGCCGCGCCCCTCCGCCCGGCGGAAGACCGCGTCGAGCAGCCCCGCCTCCACGAGCTTGTCCAGGTGGAAGGCCGCCAGGGTGCGCTGGACGCCGACCGCCTCCGCCGCCTCGTTCCGCCCCACGTCGTGCCCCTGGGAGACCACGTACCCGTACAGCCCGCGCCGGACCGGATCGTTCAGCAGCGCGATCGCCTCGATGCTCACCCCCTCATCCTAGGATCGCCGCGAAAGCCGGGCCGGGACAAGATCAAGTTATAGGTTCCCTACAACAGCCCGGCGGTCAGCTTGGTCCAAGATCCCCACAGAGAATCCCGGTCCGCACTGGCAGACTGAGGATCCGGTGAACCGTTCTCGACTCTCGAGATGGAAGCGGTTTGTTTGATCTAGACGGGAGAACACCATGCGTGAAGCAGTCGTCACCGGCCTGGGCGCGACCACCCCTCTGAGCGGTGACCTGCCCGGCACCTGGGAGGCGCTGCTCGCGGGGCGGTCCGGAGTCGGCCTGATCGAGGACGAGTGGGCCCGGGAGCTCCCCTCCCGGATAGCGGGACGGCTCAGGGTCGACCCCTCCGAGGTGCTCAGCCGGGTGGAGGCCCGCCGCCTCGACCGGGTCGAGCAGATGGCGCTGGTCGCCGGCCGCGAGGCCTGGGAGTCCGCCGGACGGCCCGAGGTCGACCCGCTGCGGCTGGCCGTGGTCATCGGCACCGGCATCGGCGGCGCCACCACCCTGCTGGGCCAGTACGAGCTCATCACCAACAGCGGGCCCAGGCGGGTGTCCCCCAACACCATCCCGATGCTCATGCCCAACGGGCCGTCCGCCTACGTGAGCATGGACATCGGCGCCAAGGGCGGCGCCCGCACCCCGGTCAGCGCCTGCGCGGCGGGCGCCGAGGCCATCGCGATGGCCGCCGACCTGATCCGGATGGGCCGCGCCGACGTCGTCGTCACCGGCGGCGCCGAGGCCTGCCTCCACCAGCTGACCATGGCCGCCTTCGCCCAGATGCGCGCCCTCTCCACCCGCAACGACTCGCCGGAGACCGCCTCGCGGCCCTTCGACGTCACCCGCGACGGGTTCGTCATGGGCGAGGGCGCGGCGATCATGGTCCTGGAGAGCGCCGAGTTCGCCGCGGCGCGCGGCGCGACGGTCCACGGCCGCATCGCGGGCTCCGGCATCACCTCCAGCGCCGACCACATCACCGCCTCCGACCCCGAGGGGCAGGCCCGCGCGATCAGCGCGGCCCTGGCGGACGCCGGCCTGTCGCCGCTGGACATCGACCACGTGCACGCGCACGCCACCTCCACGCCCCAGGGCGACGTCGCCGAGGCCGAGGCCATCTCCGCGGCGCTCGGCTCGCACCCGCTGGTCACCGCCACCAAGTCGATGACCGGCCACCTCATCGGCGCGAGCGGGGCGCTGGGCGCGATCAGCGCGCTGCTGTCGGTCCGCGACGGGATCGTCCCCGGCGTGCTCAACCTCGACGAGATCGACCCCGAGATCAAGATCGAGGTGGCCCGGGGCGCCGCCCGGCGGCTGCCCGTGCGCGCGGCGGTCGCCAACAGCTTCGGCTTCGGCGGCCACAACGTCTCCCTGGTCCTCACCCCCTGACCGGGGACGGGGCGGTTCCGGCCCGGCCGGAGCCGCCCCGGGCCGCAGGGCTCAGCGGCGGGCGCGCGGCCTGTCCCAGCCGGGCGGCAGCTCCTCGGGCACCGGCCAGTCCGGCTCGGGCCGGAAGTCGCACCAGGTGCCGTCGAAGGGGAACTCCCCCTTCTCGATCCGCTCGGCCACCCGCATCCCCTCGGCCCGCACCGCCTGCTCGTCGTCGACCCAGTAGTGCTCGGGGAAGCCGAGCCGCTCCGCCAGCTCGTGCTCGTCCTTCCACGACCAGGTGCGGTCCCGGTCGACCCAGATGTCGAGGTCCTGGTCGCAGATGTCGATGCCCGCGGCGGTCTCGTCCCGCCACAGGACGCCGGGCTCCTCCAGGTTCACGTACCAGCCGTAGAAGCTGTCCTCGGGGTACCAGAAGAAGAGCACGGAGTGCGCCGCGCCCGGCGGCATGAACATGAAGACGTTCGGCCCGCGCCAGCGCATCTCGGTGAGCTCCCGCTCCACCGTCACCCACTCCGAGAACGGCATGTCCCGCAGCCCCCGCCCGTCCGCGGTCATCGTCGCGGACATCGCGGTGTTCCGCGGGATCCACAGGCGCAGACCCTGCTCGTCGTGCTCGACGACCCGGACGGCCCGGACGAAGACCAGCCGGTCCCCGGTGAACTGTCGGTGCAGGATGACCTGTCCGGGAGCGAACCGCAGGGTCTCCAGATCGTGCTGCGTCGTCATGTCACTGATTGAATCAGTTCCAGGGAAGTGCTCGACTCCGAGGCCGGGAAAGGTCGTGTCCATGACGAACGATGAGAGCGACGCCGAACTCGAGGAGTTCGCGACCAGGATGTTCCAGCTGGCCAGGACCGGGGAGACGGAGCGGCTGCGCGCCTACGTGGAGGCGGGGCTGCCCGTGAACCTGATGAACGGCACCGGCGACACGCTGCTGATGCTCGCCGCCTACCACGGGCACGCCGAGACCGTCCGAACGCTGCTGGAGCTGGGCGCGGACCCGGAGCAGCCGAACGACAAGGGGCAGCGCCCGCTGGCCGGAGCGGTGTTCAAGAAGGAGCCGGAGGTCGTCCGGGCCCTGCTGGACGCCGGGGCCTCCCCCGACTCGGGGCAGCCGTCGGCCCGTGACGCGGCACGTATGTTCGGCCACACCGAGTTCCTCACGTGGTTCGACGCTTGACCGGCGTGGCAAGCTGGACGCATGGCTGACCAAGAACAGAACGAGCAGACCGGCGCTCCCGAGGGGCAGGCCCCCGAGGAGACGCCGGAGGAGGCCGCCAAGCGCCAGTTCCGGGAGGCGCTGGAGCGCAAGCAGAACGCGCACCACGCCGGCGCCGCGGGCGGCCGGGGCGGGTCCAAGATCCATGGGACCCAGAACCAGAGCGGTGGCAAGCGCACCTTCCGCCGCAAGGCGGGCGGCTGACCTTCCGCCCGACACACCAGAACGGGCGGGGGCCCAGGCTCCCGCCCGTCTCACCTCTCCGGGGAGACCGGCTCCCTGGAGCTCCGGCGCAGCCACAACAGCCCCAGGACGGGCAGGACCAGCGGGACGTACCCGTATCCGGCCCCGAAATCCGACCATACGGTCGGCTCGGGGAAGGCCTCGCCGTCGAGCACGCTGTACAGGCCGACGCCCAGGACTCCGGCGAGCTCGATGCCGATGGCCGCCAGCGCGATCCCCCGCCGGGAGGTCCACAGCGCGGCGGTGGCCAGCAGGTAGATCACCGCGGCGAGCGCGGAGAGCAGGTAGGCCACGGGAGCCCGGTCGAACTCGGTGGCCAGCTGGTAGCCCGAGCGGGCGCCCGCCGCCAGGGTGAAGATCGCGTAGACCGCGACCAGGACGCGTCCCGGCCCGCGGGAGAGCTCAGACACCGGTACCGCTCCACAGGTCCTGCATCCGGAGGATGACCACCGGGACCGTCAGGCAGGCCACGCCCGCCGCCACCGACCCCCACTTGCTGCGCTCGCCGACGGCGAGGAACGCGCCGACCGGGAGCACCACCAGCGAACCCGCCAGGTAGCCGATGAACGTGCCCTGCTCCTGCGCCTCGTGTCCGCCCGCCAGGAGGACGGCCGCCACGATCACCTGGATCAGCAGCCCCGCCTCCAGCACGGCCATGGACAGCAGGTGCACCGCCTGGATCGGCTTGTCCCGGGCCGCCAGCACCAGGAACCACACCGCCCCCACCAGGGACAGCGCGATCAGGGTCCCCGCGAGCCAGCCGACCATCGGCTTCCTCCACATCCTCGTTCCGGCGGACCCACCGTACAACCGCGGGCAGGCGGGGCCGACCCGGGTCAGACGCAGGCGGGCACGGAGCGGGCCGCGGGCAGGTTCTCGGCCTCGGCGTAGGCCGTCGCCATGCGCTCCACCGCCTCGCGCATGACGTCGGGCCGCAGCACGTAGGGCACCCGGACTGCGTCCTCCAGCACCCCGTCGGCGCCGAAGACCGGGCCGGGCACGACCCGGACGCCGCGCCGCAGGGCCACCTCGCAGAACGCCGTGGCCACGGGCGAGGGCAGCCGCACCCACAGCGACATGCCGCCGGAGGGCACGGTGAACCTCCAGTCGGGCAGCCGGGTGCGCAGCGCCTCCACCAGCGCGTCGCGGGAGGCGGCCAGCCGCGCGGACCTCTCGGCGCGCACCTCCTCCAGGCGCTGGAAGAGCTCCGCGGTGATCAGCTGCTCCAGGACCGGGGAGGCGATGTCCAGCGGCTCCCGGGCGGAGGCGAGCTTCCGGATGAGCGGGACGGAGGCGCGGATCCAGCCGATGCGCAGGCCTCCCCAGAACAGCTTGGAGGCCGACCCCACCGAGATCACCCGGCCGCCGGTGTCGTAGGCGGCGACGGGAGAGGGGACGGGTTCGTCGATGCCCAGCTCGGAGAAGGTCTCGTCGGAGATGAGCTGGGTCTGGGCGGCGCGGGCGGCCTCGACCAGGGCGATGCGGTCGGGCTCGGACATCAGGTGGCCGGTGGGGTTCTGGAAGTCGGGGATGAAGTAGCCGAGCCGGATGGCGGTCTGCCGCATCCCGGCGGCGACCAGGTCGAGGTCCCAGCCGTCGGCGACGCCCACGGGGACGAGCCGGGCGCCCCGGTTGCGCAGCGCGGTGAGCACGTGCGGGTAGGTCGGCCGTTCCAGCATCACCGAGTCGCCCCGGCCCACCAGGGTGCGGATCAGCAGGTCGCAGGCCTGCTGCCCGCCGGTGGTGACGATGATCTCCTCAGGCCGGGTGGGCAGGCCGCGCTGGGTGTAGCGGTCGGCGATCGCGGCGCGCAGCACGGGCAGCCCGGCGGGTTCGTAGCCCGCGACGCAGGTGTAGCGGGGCAGTTCCCTGACGGCGGCCTCGACCGCCTCGGTGAAGACCGCGGGCGCGGCCGGCGCGGCGCAGCCCAGGTCGATGGCGTCCGGGAGCATCGCGGGGCCGGGGTCGGCGGTGAACGACGGGGTGGCGGGCAGGGGCGACAGCGTGACGGGCGGCAGCGTCGTCCAGCTCCCCGCGCCCTGCCGGCTGGAGACGTAGCCGTCCTCGCGCAGCGAGTCGTAGGCGGAGGTCACGGTGGTGCGGCTGACCGACAGTGCGGAGGCCAGGTCCCGCTCGGCGGGCAGGCGCACTCCCAGGGGCAGCCTCCCGTCCCGGATCAGGGTCCGGACGCCCGCCGCGAGCGCCGCGTAGAACGGCCGTTCCGCCGGGAGCTCGCCCAGGAGCCGGGCGAGCTGCAGGCCACTGACATACCGCGCATCACTCATAAAGGCCACTTTGCCGGATTGGCTCTTAACGGGCAAGCCATTGGCCTGAAGTATGGGAAGTGGCCCGAAAAGAACCACTCCCCCCCGGAGGCTGTCGTGCTCTACTTCCTGATCTTCCTCATCCTGCTCGCCGTCCTCGGCCCCCTCTTCGGCCGGGACTCCCGGGACGGCCCCCGCCGCGCCTCCCGCGCCCGCGCCCACGGCCGGTCGGCCTGAGAACCCACACTCCCTGGAGGACGGACCATGCTCTACGCCCTGATCTTCTTCATCCTGCTCGCGATCCTCGGCCCCCTCTTCGGCCGGGACTCCCGGGACGGCCGCGACTGGGCGGGCGATCTGCATTACGAACCGCGTCGCCATGTTCAAGGCGACAAGCACTCCCCCGAGCCGGAAGAATGCAGCCATGAGCTTCAGTCTGCCGACGATTCACCGGCGTATCGCGGACGAGTTGGGTGTGCGGGAGCGACAGGTTGAGGTCACGGTCGAGCTGCTCGACGGCGGCTCGACCGTCCCCTTCATCGCCCGCTACCGCAAGGAGGCCACCGGCGCCCTCGACGACGTCCAGCTGCGCGCGCTCGAGGAGCGGCTGCGCTACCTGCGCGAACTGGAGGAGCGCCGCACGGCCGTGCTGGAGTCCGTCCGCTCCCAGGGCAAGCTGACCGAGGAGCTCGAGGCCCAGCTGCTGACGGCCGACTCCAAGGCCCGCCTGGAGGACCTCTACCTTCCCTACAAGCCCAAGCGCCGCACCAAGGCCCAGATCGCGCGCGAGGCGGGGCTCGAGCCGCTCGCCCTCACCCTGCTGGAGGACCCGTCCCGGGACCCGAAGGCGTTCGCCTCGGAGTTCACGGGCGAGCAGGTCCCCGACGAGGCCGCCGCGCTGGAGGGCGCCCGGGCCATCCTGGTCGAGAGGTTCTCCGAGGACGGCGACCTCATCGGCGAGCTGCGCGAGCGGATGTGGAGCGGTGGACGGCTGATCTCCCGCGTCAAGGAGGGCAAGGAGGAGGCCGGGGCCAAGTTCTCCGACTACTTCGACTTCTCCGAGCCGTTCACCGCCCTGCCCTCCCACCGCGTCCTGGCGCTGTTCCGCGGCGAGAAGGAGGACGTCCTCGAACTCGTCCTGGAGCCCGAGGAGCCGGTGGAGGGCCCGAGCTCCTTCGAGCGGCGCATCGCCCAGCGCTTCTCCGTCTCCGACCGGGGCCGCCCCGCCGACCGCTGGCTGCTGGACGCCGTCCGGTGGGCCTGGCGCACCCGCGTCCAGGTGCACCTGGGCATCGACCTGCGGGCCCGGCTGTGGCAGGCCGCCGAGGAGGAGGGCGTGCGGGTCTTCGCCGCCAACCTGCGGGACCTGCTGCTGGCCGCGCCCGCCGGGGCCCGCCCCACCATGGGCCTGGACCCCGGCCTGCGCACCGGCGTGAAGGTCGCGGTGGTGGACGCCACCGGCAAGGTCGTCGCCACCGAGACGATCTACCCGCACGAGCCGCGCCGCCAGTGGGACGCCTCCCTGGCCACCCTGGCCGGGCTGGTCAAGGCGCACGGCGTGGAGCTCATCGCGATCGGCAACGGCACCGCCTCCCGGGAGACCGACAAGCTCGCGGCCGAGGTGGTCAAGCTGGTGCCCGGGACCACCAAGATCATGGTCTCGGAGGCGGGCGCCTCGGTGTACTCCGCCTCCGCCTTCGCCTCCCAGGAGCTGCCCGACCTGGACGTCTCGCTGCGCGGCGCGGTGTCCATCGCCCGCCGCCTCCAGGACCCGCTGGCCGAGCTCGTGAAGATCGACCCCAAGTCCATCGGCGTCGGCCAGTACCAGCACGACCTCGCCGAGAACAAGCTCTCCCGCTCCCTCGGCGCGGTCGTCGAGGACTGCGTGAACGCCGTCGGCGTGGACGTCAACACCGCGTCGGTGCCGCTGCTGACCCGGGTCTCGGGCATCAGCAACGGCCTGGCCGAGAGCATCATCGCCCACCGCGACGCCAACGGCCCCTTCCGCACCCGCAAGGCGCTGCGGGAGGTGCCGCGCCTGGGCCCGAAGGCGTTCGAGCAGTGCGCGGGCTTCCTGCGCATCCCCCAGGGCGACGACCCGCTGGACTCCTCGGCCGTGCATCCCGAGGCCTACCCGGTGGTGCGCCGCATCCTGGAGTCCACCGGCTCCGACCTCAGGTCGCTGATCGGCAGCCGGACCCTGGGCACGCTCAGGCCGCAGGACTTCGTCGACGACACCTTCGGCCTGCCCACGGTCACCGACATCCTCGCCGAACTGGAGAAGCCGGGACGTGACCCGCGCCCGGCGTTCAAGACCGCCGCCTTCAAGGACGGCGTCGAGAAGCTCACCGACCTCGAGCCCGGGATGCTGTTGGAGGGCGTGGTCACCAACGTGGCGGCGTTCGGCGCGTTCATCGACGTCGGCGTGCACCAGGACGGCCTCGCCCACGTCAGCCAGCTGTCGAACTCCTTCGTCAGCGACCCGCGCGAGGTCGTCAAGCCCGGCGACGTGGTGCGCGTCAAGGTGCTGGAGGTGGACCTGCAGCGCAAGCGCATCTCCCTCACCCTGCGCCTGGACGAGGAGTCGCCGCGCGGCCAGCGCGGCCCGCGCGGCAGCAACGGCAGCAACGGCAGCAACGGCGGAGACGACCGGCGCGGACGTCCCCAGAGCGGGCAGGGCGGCCAGAAGAGTCAAGGCGGCCAGAAGGGCCAGGGGGCTCAGAGCGGCAAGGGCGGCAAGGGCAGGGGCGACGGCAGGCGCCGGGAAGAGTCCCAGCCGTCGGGCGCCCTCGCCGACGCGCTGCGCCGCGCCGGACTGGCCTAAGACCGGGGTTCGGACGGGCGGTCAGGGGCGGATGCCGGTCACCGCGAACCGCTCCACGTCGGCCACATGGCCGCCCGTCCACACCACGATGGTGGCGACCTCCTCGACCTCGCCCTCGTAGGGCAGGGTCAGCTTCCAGCGCGTGTCCTGCCCTCCGGCGGGCGTGCAGCAGTGTTCGCCGAGCGGCTCGCCCGCCCGCGGGTGCAGGAGCTTGGCCTGGAGGCTCTCGTCCACCCCGGTGATCCGGCCCCCCACCGTCACGGGCGTGGCCGGCCGGCCACCGTAGGCGGGGGTGGTGAGGCTGAGGGTGGTGTCGTCGGTGCCGACGACCTCCCACGGGCCGCTTCCTCCCTCGCCCATCCGGAACAGGTGCACGACGGCGGCGGTGTGCTCGCCGCCCTCGGCCTTGTAGCCGACGCCGATCCTGGCCTCGTTCCCTTTCTCGGACCTGCTCGTGACCCGGTCGATGCTGGTGAAGCCGAGGTAGGAGCGGGTGAAGGAGAGCGCGGTGCGGCCTGCGTCCAGGTTCCAGGACGCGTACCCGTTCGGGCGGACGGACCGGACCTCGTCCGGGCCGCTGAAGGGCCACAGCGGCAGGTAGCCGGCGGGGAGCGTGCCTCCCCGCACGTCCGGGGAGGCGGTGCCGGGCGACGGCGAGCCGCTGCCGGTCGGCGTGGCCGGCGGGACGCTCTGGGACGACGGGTCGGTGTCCGGTGCGGGCCCGGCCTCCGGAGGGTCGTCGCTGCATCCGGCGACCAGGGCGAGACCCAGCACGAGTCCCGTGACTGCGGTACGACACGACTTCATCAAACGCCTCCCCCGCGCATTGTGCCTTATGCCGGAGGAATTAAACGATGATCATTTTTTCGGTTTTATCCGGCACGGATTGCACGGCCCCGGCATTTCCCCGCCACATCAGCCCCGCCACCACCGCGACGGCCAGCCCCACTCCCCCGGCCAGGACGAACGCCCAGCCGGCGCCCGCCTTGTCGATCACCTGTCCCGCGAGCGGGGCGGCGCACGCGAGGCCGAGCGTCATCGCGGTCGAGTGCAGGCCCATCGCCTCGCCCCGCACCCGTGCCGGGACCCACCTGGACATGGTCTCCACCGTCGTGGAGAGCGACGGCGCGCACAGCAGACCCGAGGGGATGAGCGCCAGCATCAGCAGCCGCCAGTCGGCGACCAGCACGAGCGGGAGCGTCAGCAGCCCCATCGCCCCGATCAGCACCGGGGCGGGGAGGCCGCGGGGCAGCCCGCCGTAGACGAAGCCCCCGACCAGCGACCACAGGCACCACAACCCGATGGCCAGGCCCGTCCAGCTCACCGCGCCGCCGGCCGTGAGCAGCGCGATGATGCCCAGTTCGGTGGCGGCCACGATGAAGGTGGCGGAGAAGGTGACCAGCAGCAGCGCCATCATCGGGACGGTGAGCCAGGTCCGCCGGGGCACCCGGGGACCGGCGGGGGCCGCGGCCTCCTCCTCGCTGCGGGTGGGCGGGTTCAGCACGAAGAGCGCGATCCCGGACCCGGCCATGCCCAGGCCGATCGCCGCGAGCGTCCAGCGGCTGCCGACCAGCGCCACCGCCGCGGTGGAGAGGGCCGGGCCGATCATGTAGGAGATCTCGACCAGCATCGAGTCGAGCGAGAACGCGGTGCGCCGCCGCTCCTCGGGGACCATCGCGGTCAGGCACTGCCGGGTCAGGCCGTACACCGGGAGGGCCAGCAGGCCCGAGAGCAGCGCGCCCGCCAGCAGCGGCCAGAACGGCAGCCGTCCGGCCAGCGGCCAGAAGCACAGCTGCGCGAGCATCGTGACCAGCAGGACGGGCCGCATCCTGTACCTGTCGACGAAGCGGCCGGCGACCGGCGCGCTGACCGCCACCCCGAGGGTGCACAGCGCCCCGACCAGGCCCGCCCGGAAGAAGCCCTGGTCGAGAGTGAGGGCGACGTGCAGGGTCAGGCCCACCCCGGCGGCCGACACCGGGATCCGCGCGAGCGTCCCCACGAGCATGAGGCTCCGCAGTCCCGGCAGGGCGAGCACCTGCCGGTAAGGCTCAATCTTCATCTGGTTCCTTACCTCCGGTCGGACAGTCTGCCAGGGGACCTTGACCGGGGGAAATTTTTTCTTGACTCCGCAGGGGTTTGCTTGACTCGAACCCGACGGATCCATCGCTACCGCTTGCCCATGTCAGTTACCTTGAGTACATTCTTCCGAGATCGAGCCGTGATCGACCTAGAAGGTCGCGGAACAAGGAGTACGCACGTGGATCCGGTTGGCCAGAAGCTCCTGGAAATCGCGAAGAGCGAACTGGGCTACACCGAGAAGTCCGGTGGTTACACCAAGTTCGGCGACTGGTGGACGAAGAACATCGATGAGGACGGCGACTCGTACTTCACGACGGCCCCCTGGTGCGACATGTTCCTCGCGTGGGCCGCGGACAAGGCGGGCCTCACCGAGTACGCGGGCCAGTTCGCCTCCACCCAGAAGCACGCGGAGTGGTTCGACCAGAACGACGCCTGGGGCACCGCCCCCGAGCCGGGCGCGCTGGTCTTCTTCAACTGGGCGGGCTACAAGAGCATCGACTCCATCCAGCACGTGGGCATCGTCGAGAAGGTCGGCGAGGACGGCACGATCCACACCATCGAGGCCAACACCCACAACACCCTGGCCAGGCGCGAGCGCGACTCCGACGACATCGTCGGCTACGGCTATCCGGGCAAGGTGAAGGTCGCCGGGCAGGTCTACCAGGGCTACCAGCCCAAGCACTCCGCCCCCGCGCCCTCCGTCGAGCAGCTCACCCAGGCGCCCGTCACCGACGCCCAGGCGGGCGTCCAGGTCCGTCCGGAGCCCGCCTCCGGCGACGCGCACGAGCTGCCCGTCAAGGAGGCCGCGCTCACCGGTGTGATCGGCCTGGCCGTGCTGAGCGTGCTCGCCGTCGGCCTGGCCAAGGCGACCGCGGCGAAGGTGCCGGCCGCCGTGGCCGCCGCCCCCGAGGTCCGGGTGCGCAAGCGCGGACGCCACCACCGCACCTCCGGCGCCCCGCCGGTCGCGATGCCCGTCGAGATGACCCACTACGACCTGGACGACGCCGAGTCCGGCACCCTGATGATGCCCGCCATCTCGGCCCAGGTCGCCCAGGAGGTCGAGGACCGCGAGTTCTGGGGCCGGATCGCCCACCTGAAGGAGGACGAGGAGCTCGGCTTCTGGACCGACCTGCACACCGCGGTCACCCAGACCGCCGAGACCAACGCCCAGCTCACCGGCCGCCGCCACTGACGGAGCCGGACGTCGAAGGGGGTGCGGGCCATCGGCCCGCACCCCCTTCGGCTTTCTCTCGGGCTCGCTCAGCCCGCCGTGGAGGTCGCCAGCTTCGCGGCGAAACCCAGGAAGCCCAGGCCCACCGCGGAGGTCGCGGTCGCCGACAGCCGCTTGCGCCGCCGGAACGCGTCGGCCAGCCAGGTGCCGCCGAAGATGAGCGCGGTCAGGTAGAGCATGCTGAAGACCTGCAGGATCAGCGCGAGCACCAGGAACGACACCGCCGGGTACGGGTAGGCCGGGTCGACGAACTGGACGAAGAAGGAGATGAAGAAGAGGATCGCCTTCGGGTTCAGCAGGCTGATCACCAGCGCTCTGCGGAACGGGCTCTCCCCGGCCTGCGAGGCCGCCGCGGGGACGGCGCGCTCCGGCTCGCGGGAACGCTCGCGCCACATGTTCCAGGCGGCGCGGAGCAGGCCGAAGGCCATCCAGGCGAGGTAGGCCCCGCCGAGGTACTTGACCACCGAGAAGAGCAGGGCGTTCGTCCTCAGCAGGGACGCCGCTCCGACCGCCGTCAGCAGCATCAGCACCGAGTCGCCGAGGAACACCCCGCACATGGCTCGGTAACCGTGCCGTGCGCCGTTCGCGGCGGCGGTGGACAGCGTGTAGAGGGAGTTGGGGCCGGGCAGCAGAATGATCAGGAAGGCCCCCACCGTGTAGGTGGTGAGGTCGGTGATGCCAAACATGCCATTAAGTGTGCCATTCACTGACTTTTGGCCGGGAAGCGAGGAGCCTCCGGCCCTCAGGACACCGCGTCCAGACAGCGCCGGTAGAGGCTCGTCTCCAGCCGTTCGGCGATCGTGCGCTCGAGCGCCCCGACCGGATCGAGCCCCAGACCGGAGAGCCTGCGGGTTATCTTGGCGTGGCGTTCGGCGTAGTGCCCCTCCCACAGTCCCGAGGCCCGCAGCCTGTCCAGTTCGGCCGCGGCGCCCGCGGTGAGCCCGTCCGGCCCGCCCGCGCCCGCCAGGGCGTGCAACGCGTCCAGGAGGTCGCGCAGCGCGGTCATGGCCGGGGGCGCGCCCCCGCCGGGAGTGCCCACCAGCACCTGCCGCCGGGTGCGGACCGCGCCCAGCAGGAAGTCGCCGTCGGTGACGGTCTCGGCCTCGTCGACGAACAGCACGTCGTACTCGCCCGGCGGAAGCGCGTCGGGACCCGCGCAGACCACCCGCGCCGCCTCTCCCGGGGCCGCGGTGAGCAGTTCGTGCCGGGCGGACGTCCGCTCCCGCCACGTCTGCTCGTCGAGCCCGCCGAGGAAGGCGTCGATCTCCCCGCGGTGCCGCTCGACGACCTCCCTGGCCGACTCCAGCTCCCGGCGGGCCTCTTCCACGGTCTGGTCCGCCGTGGCCTCGTGCCGCTCCAGCTCCGCCCGGGTCTCGGCGAGGCGCCCGTCCAGCGCCGTCTCCCGCTCCCGGGACGCGGCGATCGCCGCGTCGGCCTCGGCCAGTGCGGCCTTCGCCTCCGACAGGCGCTCCTCCGCGGCCAGGCCCTCGGTCCTCGCCAGGTCGGCGGGCCCGGCGGTGCGCGCCGCCTCCTCGGCGGCCTCGGCGGCCAGCGCGGACCGCTGCTCGTGCTCGGCGCGCAACGGCTCCAGCTCGGCCTCCAGGCGGGGCATCTCCTCGGTGAGGCGGCGCTGGACCTCCTGCGCGGCCTCCAGCTCCCGGCCGCCCTGGTCCAGGAAGGCCTTCAGCCCGGCCAGCTCGCCCTCGGCACGCTGCCGCGCCTCGTTCAACTCGTTCGCCCGGGCCAGCGCCTGCTCGGCCTCGAGCCTCCGGGAGGCCACCACCGCGCGCAGCTCGGCCAGCTGCGGGCGGCCCGGCGCCAGATGCAGCCGCTGGGCGAAACTCTGCCGCTTGCGTTCGGCGGCCAGCGAGGACTCCGCGCCTGCCAGCCGGTAGTAGGTCGCGTGGCGCAGCGCCTCGGCCTCTGCTGCCAGCCCGCCGACCCGCTCGGCCTCCTCGGCGACGGAGGGCAGCTGGGCCCCGGCCCGCTCCAGCCGCTCCCCCAGGTCGCCCTGGGTCTGCCGGGCCGAGGCCGCCTCGTCCCGCAGCCGGGCGAGCCGCTGCTCCACCTCGGCCATCCTGCCGGCCGCCTCGCCCGCGGCGCCCGCGGCNNNNCGCGGCCTGCCGGGCCGCGGTGTCCGCTGCGCCCTTGGCCTCGGTGAAGGCTTCCAGGCAGCGGGCCGCCTCCGCCGCGGCCTCCTGTTCGGACGCGGCCACCGCCTCACGGGCCTCGAGCGCCCGCGTCACCGCCGCGGACACCTGCTCCCGCTCGGCCTCCAGGGACTCCAGCTCCGCCTTCAGCCGCCGCTCCTGTTCGGCGACGGCGTTCTCCCGCCGCGCCAGCTCGGCCTCGGCGGCCTCCGTCGCGGCCACGTCGCCCGGCCACTGCTCCAGCTTCACCAGGTCCCGGCGCAGGACCCGGAGCTCCTCCTCCCAGCCCGGCCCCACCGGCCGCAGGGCGGCGTCGACCGCCAGGAGGTCGGCGGGCACCCGCGCGGGGTCGCCGAACAGCAGCACCCGCTCCCCCAGCCGGACCGCCTCGGCCACCAGCTCGGCGAGCCGGCCGGACGAGGTGACGACCGCGACCTGCCGGACGTCCCGCCGCTCCGGGTCCAGCAGCGCGCCGGCCAGCGCCGCCCGGTCACCCGGGACGGCGCCCTCCCGCAGCGTCCGCAGCACGGCGAGCCTGGCGTTCCAGTCGGGGCCGGCGGCCCCGGACGACCCCGGCTCTCTTCGGCGGTCCTCCAGCAACTGGTACAGCGCCACCAAGGGGGCGTACTCCACCGAGATCCGCTGCTGAAGTTCCTCCGCGCTCATGGCCGTAAGGTCTCACATCCGGCCGTGCTCCGGCGAACCGGTCACGGCGTGCCGGACGGAGCCGTGGACGGGGCGACGTCCGGGAGCTCCAGCTTCTCGGGGTCGACCTCGTTGCCCTTGTCGTCGGTCATCGACTCCTCGTCGATGCCCAGTACGCCCACCCCGCTGGCCAGCCACTCGCCCTTCACCAGGGTCAGCTCCACCAGCAGCCGCATCCCGGTGACGTTGCGCACGAACTCCTTGCTGGTGATCTGGGTGTCGGCGACGACCATGGCCTTGGCGACGGTCCCGTCGAAGTCGTTGACGAACGTCTCGCGGACGGTGACCTTGGAGTCGGCCTGGAGCTGGGTGATGAGCGGGAACTGTATCTTCACCGCGTTGCCGATCGCGCTCCTGTAATCCGGCGCCGCCAGCGCGGTCAGCCGCTGCTCCCAGCCGTCGAGCTCGGTGTCCTCGTACAGCAGGAAGGCCCGGGCGAACTCCGCGGAACGGGTCCGCACCTGCTGCTGGGTCTGCAGCTCCTCCTCCGCCGACGACCAGGCGCGCCACAGGAACGCCGAGCCCACCAGGGACGCGGTCAGGACGAAGAGCACGAGGACCGGGACGAGCCTGCCGTCCAGGCTGAACCGCCGGCGCGGCTCGTCCGGCTCCGCCGGGGTCTTCTTCCCCACGACGGGCGCGGTCCCGGAGGGCTCGTCCTCCTCGTCCGGCCCGGAGCCGGCGTCCTTCTCGGTATCCGTGCCCGCCTCGGAGTCCGTGTCCGTCTCAGAGCCGGCGTCCGCCTCGGCCACGTCCTCCGGCCCGTTCTTCTCGGGCTTCTCTTCAGGAGCCTCCTCGGCCCCCTTCGGATCGGCCTTCTTCGACTCCGGCTGCTCCGGCTCCGACTTCTCCAGTTCGGGCCGCTCCGGCTCCTTCGCCGACGCGTTCTGGAGCTCTTCTTCGATTCCGGTGCTGTTGCTCATGTCTCTCCAGTGGTCAGCGACCCGCACGACGGCGGACGAGTCGCAGGGAACGGCGGGCGGTCAGTGCCAGGATCACGGCGGCCAGCACGATCGGGACGACGGGCAGCCAGCGGCCGAGCGGCGAGGAGTCCGACGCGGGTGCGGCGTCGGTGACGGGCGCCTCGACCTTCGTGAACGGCCCGGCCTTCTCGGCGGGCTTCTGCGCGTTCTCGGGCCGGGTCCGGCCCGCCTCCCGCTCGATGTCCGCGGTCTTCTGGTAGGCCTTGGTGCAGTAGTAGAGCTGCGGGACGGAGGGCTTGGGCCGCGGCTCGGTGAACTCCCGGGCGACCGGCACGGGACCGCCCGCGGTGATCGCCATCGTCACCCTGACGTAGTGGTTGCCGCTCGGCTCCTTCACGATCACGTCGTCGACGATCTTCGGCATCTTCTGGTGCAGCAGGCCGAGCGCCTGGGAGATCTGCGAGCTGGCCTTCGGGGTGAACACCGACGGGGCCGGAGTGCCCAGCGCCGACAGCAGGCAGCCGATACCCGGTTTGGCCGCCTCGATCATCTGCACGGTGTTGTCCAGGAACTGCGGCCCCCGGTTCAGGATGCTGTCGAGGTCTCCGCGCCGGGCGGCCAGCTCGTCACTGAACGCGGCGATGCCGTCGAGCCCGTTCGCCAGCTGGGGGCCGCCGTCCGCGAGGATCCCGCCGAGCTCGGTCAGCCGCACCGACAGCTCGTCCAGCAGTTCCGCGTTGTCCGCGAGGGTGCCGGTGAGCTGGTTGGCGTCGCCGAGCATGTCGCGCAGGGTGTCGTCCCTGCCCTCGAGGCCGACGGCCAGCTCGTGCAGCAGCGTGTTGGCGTCCTCGGGGCGGACGGCCTCCAGCAGCCCGCCGACGCTCTCGAAGAGCCGCTTGTAGTCGACCGCGACGCTCGTCCGCTCTATCGGGATGCGGTCGCCTTCGCGCAGCGGCCTCGCGGCCGGGGCGGCGTCCGGCTCCAGTTCGATGTAGGGCTCGCCGACCGCGGACTTGCGCAGCACCGCGGCCTTGGCGTTGGAGGGCACGACCACGCCCCGGTCCATGTGCATGGCCACGACGACCTTGCCGCCGGTCAGCCTGACGGTGTCCACGGAGCCGATCCGCACGCCCAGGTAGGCGACCTCCAGGTCGCTGCGCAGCCCGGGCGAGGAGGCGAACTCGGCCTCGACGGTGAAGGGCCTGCGGATCGCGTCGACGGACACGATGCTGGTCAGCGCCCAGACGCACAACACGACGCCCAGCACCGCGAAGGCACCCAGGTTGAGAAGGATCCTGCGCTGCATCAGTCCTCCTTCTTCTTCTGGCCGACCGGGGAGAGGGCCTTGCGGGCCGAGATGCTCAGGTCGACGTTCTCACCGCGGCCGTTGTTGGCGGTGACGTGGCTGGCGTCGGAGTCGAAGCCCATGAACCCGACGAGCCAGGCCTGCATGAGGCCCTGCCCCTTGTAGGTCAGCGACGGCGCCCCGAGCAGCCCGTAGTTGAGGCCCTCGACCAGGGCCTTGAGGTCCTTGCGGCCCCGGACCATCGCCTTGAGCATCCTGTCGAGCTTGCTCAGCAGGTTCTGCAGCCGGGCCCCGTGCTCGGAGTGGATCCGCTCGTTGAACTCCCCGCCGAGGTTCACCAGCTCCTGGACGGCTGCCTTGAGCTCCTTGCGGTCGCGGTGGATCCGTTCGGTGGCCAGGGTCAGCCGTCCGGGCAGCCGGTCGAACTCCCCGCTCTTCTTCGCCAGGGAGTCTCCGAGCCTGTCCAGCCCGTCGATGATGTTCTCCAGGTCCTTCCCGGCGGCGGCGTAGCTGTCGGAGACCTCGCTGATCTGCTTGATGAGCTTGTTGAGCTCCGGCCCCTTGTCGCGGAGCGCGGTGGCGAGCGCGGTGATGATCTGCTCGATGTCCTGGCCGCCGACGGCGGCCAGGACCGGGCCGACCTTCTCGGAGATGCTCTCCAGGTCGGGCTGGACGTGGGTCTGGGTGATGAGCGCGCCCTCCGGCAGGGAGGGCTCGCTGTTCATGGTGCTCCCGTCCGGCAGCGTGATCCTGATGTAGTTCTCGCCCAGCAGGGACGTCTTGGCCACCGAGGCGGTGACGCCCTGCGGCAGCCGGAGGCCCGGCTCCAGTTCCATGACCACGTGCGCCCGGAAACTCTCCTGCAGTTCGATCCCGGTCACGGTGCCGACCGCGACGTCGGAGACCTGCACGCTGTGCCCGACGACCAGGCTCTGCACGTCGGTGAACTCCGCCTCGAACTCGAACCCGCCCTGCGGGGCGCCGATCGTCTGCACCGAGCACGCGCTGGTCGTGGCGGCCAGCACGGCCACGACGAGGAGCTTTCTCATGACGCTCCCGCCTTCTTCTTTTTCTTGCTGTCCTTGTTCTTCTTGGTGATCGTGGGATCGTTGCAGTCGCCGAGCGGCTGGTCCAGGCACGGCACCTGTCCCCAGCCCATCGCCGTGAAGATCGGCTGGAGCCAGGCTCGGGCGATCCCGCCCGGAGGCAGCCGGACGGTGACCATGTGCCGTTTGGGATCCCATGCCTTGACCACCGCGCCGGAGAAGTCCGCCAGGGAGGCGATGGCCTCGGCGAGCGCTTCGCTGTTGGCCTTCATCGTCATGACGACCTCGGAGAGGTCGGCCACGGTCGACGGCAGCTTCTCGTGGTAGACCTCGACGACCAGGTCGCCCTGGCGGATGACCGCCTCGAGACCGGACAGGAAGCCGCGCAGCTGCTCGCGCTCGTCGGCGAGCAGCCCGCCCGCGTCGTTGAACGCCTTGAACAACGCCTTCAGCTTCTCGTCCCGGCGGTTCAGCGAGCCGGCCAGGTCGTTCAGCGAGGTGAGCATCGAGATCAGCCGCTGGTCCTGCGCGGCCAGGTCGCTGGTGAGGTCGCCGACGGTCTGCAGCCCGTGGTTGATGTCCTCGCCGTTGTCGCGCACCAGGTCGGCGCCGCTCTTGAAGGTGGAGCGCAGATTCTCGGGGTCGATCGACTCGGCGAGGTTGGTGAACGCCTCCAGCGCGTCGTCGATCTCCACCGGAAGGTCGGTGCGCTCCTCCGGGATGACGGTGCCCGGCTTCATCCGCTCCACGCCGGGCTTCCACGCCGGGTACAGGATGATGTTCCGCTCACCGATGGTGTTGCTCGACAGGATCGCCGCGCGGGCGTTCGCGGCGACGGGCACGTCGCCGTCGACGCGCAGCCGCACCTTCACCCGCTCCTCGGCCCGGTCGACGTCGATCTTCTCGATCGTGCCGACGTTGGCCCCCATGATCTTCACCCGGGACTTCTCGTACAGGGAGGGGGTCTTGGCGAAGAACACGGTGAGTTCGTAGGAACCCGAGCCGCCGAGGGCGGAGCAGCCGCCGGCGCTGGTCATGACGGTCAGCGCGAGCAGGCCCGCGCACGTCCTTCTCACTTCTTCTCAGTCCCCTTCAGCTTCCGCGCGAGTTCGGCCAGATCGCCCGGGGACACCTGGCCGAGCTGACTGAAGATGACGTCGGTGTAGTTGCCGTGCTGGCCGATGGAGGAGAAGGCCGTCAGCGTGGGCCCCGCCCAGGCCAGAGCGGTGTTCAGCTCATCGGTCTTGGGATCGAGCGCGTTCATGGTGTCCTGCAGGTCGCCGATGATCGCGTTGAGCTGCTTCTGCTGCTCGGAGATCAGGTCGTTGACGCCCCGGACCGCGGAGCTGCCTCCGCCGAGCAGCAGGGTGAGCTGGGTGCGCCGCTGCCGCAGCACCTCGATCAGCGTCATGGCGTTGTTCACCAGGCTGGACAGCGCCGCGTCCTTCTCCTTGACCAGGGTCAGGATCCGGTCGCCGTTGTCGAGCAGCTCGGTGATCCGGCCCTCGCCGGTGTTGAGCTCCTCGGCGATGTCGACGAGGTTGGACATCGACCTGGAGAGTCTCTTGCGGCTCCCCTCCGACAGCCCGCCGATCTGGTCGAGGACCTTGCCGAAGGTCTCGGCGTCCAGTTCCTTCAGCGCGGCGGTGCCCTCCTTCAGAGTGTCGTTGACCGTCGTCGGGATCTCGGTGCGCTCCAGGGGGATGCGCCGCCGCGACTCCGACTGGTCCTCCAGGTAGGGCGTGGTGACCGGGCCGGTGAGCCGCAGGTAGCGCCCGCCCAGGATGTTGGACATCCGGATCTCGGCACGGGTCTGCGGGCCGAGGTCGATGCCGTGGTCGACCTTCCACTTCACCAGGACCAGGCCCTTGTCGAAGTCGGGCTCGACCGAGGTGACCTCGCCGACCTGGACCCCGGCGACCAGGACGTTGTTGCCGTCCTTGAGCCCTCCGGTGTCGCTGAAGACGCCGCTCATCTCGTAGCGGTTCTTCAGCAGGCCCATCGTGCCGGTCAGGAAGGTCGCGGCGATGGCGACGACGAGGGTGGTCAGGGAGACGACGCCGACGACGATCGGCGGGCGGTCGCGGAAGGACTTGAGCGCCATCAGTTCCCTCCGACGAGGATCTTCCGCAGGGTCTGCGGGCTCTGCGGGTCGCCCTGGTAGTTCTTGAGGACGACCGGGTAGGGGCACGGGCCGTCGACCAGGGTGAGGCAGGCGACCCCGCCCTCGGCGTAGTCGCCCGCGTCGAGCATGCTGAACAGCCGCTTCAGCTTGGGCCCGGTCAGGTCCAGCAGTTCCTTGACGCTGCCGACGTTGTCGTCGACGCCCGCGGTGATGATCGCGAGTGCGGCGACGACCTTCTCCAGCTGGTCGCCGTTCTGGCCGATGAGCTTGTCGGAGGTGTGGAACATCTCTCCGAGCTCGACCAGGGAGGAGTCGATCAGCTTGCGGTTGCGCACGAAGGCGTCGCTCAGCTCGACCAGGTTGTCGGTCATCTGGCGGATCTGCCGGTCCCTGCGGGCGATCACACCGGTGACCTTCGTGTAGTTCTCCAGGATCTGGTTCAGCGTGGTCCGCCGGGCGGAGATGGTCGAGGTCAGCTGGTCGACGTTGGCGATCAGCTGGCTGACGTTCTCCTTGTTGCCGTCCATCGCCAGGTAGATCGAGGTGAGGATCTGGTTGAGCTGCTCGGGCTTCAGGCTCCTGGCCAGAGGCGCCATCTGGTCGACCAGCTCGCCGATGTCCACCACCGACCGGGTCTTCGTGATGTGCGCGCCGTCCTTGATCTTCTCCGCGCTGGTGCCGGGGATCAGGTAGACCACCCGCTGGCCGATCGCGGTGCGCCAGCGGATGGCGGCCTCGCTGTCGGCGGGCACCCGGAACTTCTCCTGGACGGTCAGGGTGACCACGGCCTTGCCGCGTTTCACCTCGATCGAGTCGACCTGGCCGACCGGGGCCCCGGCGATCTTGACGACGTCGCCCTTGATCAGCCCGGTGACGTCGTCGAAGGTCGCGAGGACCTGGTAGCCGCCGCCTCCGAAGGAGACCCGGGCGATCTGGGTGCCGATGAGGAAGGTCAGCGTGCCGGTGATCGCGAAGAACACGACCAGTTTCAGCAGCGTCGACCTGCGCAGCCGTTTGCGGGAGCTGAGCGTCATCACTCGCCTCCCTTCTTGGTCTTCTTCTGGATTCCGCCGGACTGCTCGCAGACCCCGAGCAGGATCTGGCAGGGGTTGCTGGGCAGGAGGATCTTCACCGCGAACATGCGGTTGCCGTCCGCGCTGCCGGTGGCGGGCCAGCTGATCTTGCGGTAGACCGGCAGCAGGTTGACGCCGGAGCGGATGCCGGGGCCGAGCAGCCCGAGCTGGGCGTGGATGACGCCGACCAGGCGTTCGCCGGAGCGGAATCCCTCTCGCAGGTCTCCGCCGTGCTTCTGGAAGCCCCGCTTGGTCACGGCGGAGAGGTCCGTGACGCTCAAGGCGAAGTTCCGCAGCCGCCCGTCGCCCTTGGCCGCGGTGTCGATGACCGCGTTGGTGTCGGCGACGAGGGAGCCGATGTCCTCTCCGGCGCCCCGGATGCTCGCCAGACGGCTCAAGTCGTGCAGGAACGTCCGGGCGTTCTTCCGGTTGTCGTGCGCCACCTTCACGATCGTCTCGAGGCTCTCGATGGTCTCGCGCAGGTCCTCGCCCTGGCCGCCGAGGCCCTGGGCCAGCGCGTCGACCACGATCGCGATGTCCCGGGGGTCGAGCGCGGCCAGGGCGGAGTTGGCGTCGTCGAGCAGGTCGTTCAGGTCGCGCGGGTCAGAGGTCTGCGCGATCTTCGAGCCCGCGGGCAGGTAGGGGCCGCTCGTCTCGTGCGCGCCCGGCAGCAGGTTGACGAACTTCGGCCCGAACACCGAGGCGGGCTCCAACGACGCCACCGCCGTGTCGGGCACCCGCACTCCGTCTTCCACCCGCAGGGTGATCCGGGCCCTGCCGTTCTCCTGCAGCTTGACCTCGGCGACCCGGCCGACCTGCATGCCCCGGATCTTCACCGGGGTGGTGGTGCCCACCCCCTGTCCGGCCTGGCCGAACTCGGCGGTGAACAGGGTGCCCTCGGACTCGAAGGGCTTGGCGATCGACACGTACAGCGCCAGCGCGACGGCCAGCAGGGTGGAGGCCGCGATGATGACCCGGCGGCGGAGGCTGAATTCGGTCATCCGGACAACCTCACCGTTCCGCCCTGGCCCCAGAACACGTAGGACAGCAGCAGGTTCAGGACGACGATCATGACCATCGACAACCGGATCGCCCGGCCCGCGGCGGTGCCCACGCCGGCCGGACCGCCGGTGGCGTGGAAGCCGTAGTAGCAGTGGATCGTGATGACCGCGAAGGCGAAGACACCCACCTTGATCGCGCTGAAGATCAGGTCCTCCAGCGGCAGGTAGAGGTGGAAGTAGTAGTCGTAGACGCCGGGGGCGAGCCCGAAGAACTCGGTGCTGACGAACCTCGTGGCGAAGAAGCTGGCGAACAGCGCGATCAGGTAGAGCGGGACCAGCGCGATGAGCGCGGCGACCACCCGGGTGCTGATGAGGTAGGCGAAGGAGTTGATGCCCATCACCTCGAGCGCGTCGATCTCCTCGGAGATGCGCATCGCGCCGAGCTCGGCGGTGAAGGCCGAGCCGCACTGCGCCGCCAGCGCGATCCCCGCGATGATCGGGGTGATCTCGCGGACGTTCATGAAGCTGCCGACCAGCCCCATGAAGGACTCCGCGCCGATGACCTCCAGGCCGGTGTAGACCTGCAGGCCGATCTCGGTGCCGACGAACAGCGACATCGTGAAGGTCACGAAGACCATTCCGCCGCCGACGACCGTGCCGCCGACGCCGATGACGATGTCGCTGACGTGCTGGGCGACGGTCTTGGCGTACTTGAACCTGAAGAGGATGTCGCGGATCGAGTACAGGAGCACCCGGCCCAGGAAGATCGGCCAACCGGACAGACCGGCGAACTTCTCGACCGCGGCCGTGCTGCCCCTGCTCGCGCCGAGCGCGACCTTGCGGGGGGCGTTGATCAGCATTCGGGCTCAGATCTTGGGAGGGAAGGCGATGACGTAGATGGTGGTGATCACGTAGTTGAAGCCGAAGACGAGCATCAGCGCGACCACTGTCGCCTGGTTGACCGCCCGGCCCACGCCGACGGGGCTCTGCGCGCAGGTCATGCCCTTGTAGCAGGCGACCATCGCGGCGATGAGGCCGAACAACCAGGCCTTGAAGAGCGTGACCACGAGGTCGGAGATCCGCAGCAGGCCCAGCGCGCCGTCGAAGTAGGCGCCGGGGGTCACGTTCTGCAGGAGGACGTTGAAGAAGAACCCGCCGATCGCTCCGGACAGGATGACCAGGGAGGCCAGCATGGTGGAGACCATGCTCGCCGCCCACATGCGCGGGGTCACCAGTCGGTGGATCGGGTTGACGGCCATCACCTCCATGGCCGAGAGCTCGTCGCGGATCCGCCGGGCCCCCATGTCCGAGGTCATCGCGGAGCCTCCGGCTCCCGCGATGACGAGGGCCGCGGCGAGGGGTGCGACCTCCCGGACCAGCCCGACGACGACCGCGCCTCCGGTGGCCGACTGCGCGCCCAGCTGGCCGGCCAGGTCACCGACCTGGAGGGCGACGGTCGCGCCCAGGGGAATCGCGATGAGGATGACGGGGAGGGTGGTGACCCTCGCCAGGAACCAGCACTGCTCGACGAACTCCCAGAACCAGTTCCGTACGTCCCAGGTTCGTCTCAAACCTTCCAGGGCGATGGTGAACAGGTCACCGGTCTGGGTAAGAAGGTCCCGAACCCTACTGGTGACCACCACCGGCACACTCGCCACAGGCCACCTCCACGAGCGTAATGGATCGTTTACTGACCAAGCGCTTGGTACGGTAACGCGCGTCACACTGGGTCCACAAGACCCCGGATCCAATAGATGGCGAAGAGATGAAAGTGCCCGCATTTTCACAGCTATCACTTCCCTTTCCCTCCTGGCAGGCCCCTTGGCACGATCCGGCCAGCCCGGGCCGCGCGGACCGCGTCCCCTGATTAGGCTGGACCTGCGCTTTTCCCGCCAGTCAGGAGCCCCGCCATGACCTCCCCGCAGCACCCGTCCCGGGTGTCCCCGCCACCGGAGCACGCGGCGGGAGCCGCAGGTGTGGCGCACGCGCTGCGCACGGCCCTGCCGCAGATGGGAGTGCGGCGCACGGCGCTCGCGCTGCTGCGGGTCAACCAGAAGGACGGCTTCGACTGCCCCGGCTGCGCCTGGCCCGAAGGGGAGCGGCGGCACCGCGCCGAGTTCTGCGAGAACGGGGCCAAGGCCGTCGCGGAGGAGGCGACCACCCGGCGCGTCATGCCGGAGTTCTTCGCCGAGCACTCCGTCACCGACCTCGCCGCGCGCTCCGACCACTGGCTCGGGCAGCGGGGCAGGCTGACCGCCCCGATGGTCAGGCGCGAGGGCTCCGACCACTACGAGCCCATCACCTGGGAGGAGGCGGTCGGGCTGGTCGCGCGGGAGCTGCGCGGGCTCGACTCGCCCGACGAGGCGGTCTTCTACACCTCGGGACGCACCGGCAACGAGGCGGCGTTCGTCTACCAGCTGTTCGTCCGGGCCTTCGGCACCAACAACCTGCCCGACTGCTCGAACATGTGCCACGAGTCCTCGGGCGCCGCGCTCACCGAGACGATCGGCCTGGGCAAGGGCTCGGTGCTGCTGGAGGACCTGCACCAGGCCGACCTCATCCTCGTCGTGGGCCAGAACCCCGGCACCAACCACCCCCGCATGCTCTCGGCGCTGGAGCGCGCCAAACACGGCGGGGCGCGGATCGTGGCGGTCAACCCGCTGCCGGAGGCCGGGCTGATGCGGTTCGACAACCCGCAGCGCCCGTCGGGGCTGCTGGGCCGGGGCACCCGGCTGTCCGACCTGTTCCTGCAGATCCGGGTGAACGGCGACCTGGCGCTGTTCCAGGCGCTCAACCACCTGCTGCTCCGGAACGACGAGGTCGACCACGGGTTCGTGCGGGAGCACACCACCGGCTTCGAGGAGTTCGCCGCGCACGCCGCCGGACTCGACTGGGCGGACGTGCTGGAGGCCACCGGACTGGAACGCGGGCGGATCGAGGAGCTCTACGAGCTGGTCCGCGGCTCGCAGCGCGTCATCGTGTGCTGGGCGATGGGCCTGACCCAGCACCGCAACTCCGTCGCGACGATCCGCGAGGTGGTGAACTTCCTGCTGCTGCGCGGCAACATCGGCCGCCCCGGGGCCGGGGTCTGCCCGGTGCGCGGCCACTCCAACGTCCAGGGCGACCGGACGATGGGCATCAACGAGAAGCCCCCCGAGGCCTTCCTCGACGCGCTGGAGAAGGAGTTCGCCTTCACCGTGCCCCGCGCCCACGGGTACGACACCGTGCGGGCCATCCAGGCGATGCGGGACGGGCGCGTGCACGTCTTCTTCGCCATGGGCGGCAACTTCGTGCGGGCCACCCCCGACTCGCGCGTCACAGAGGCGGCCCTGCGCTCGTGCAGGCTGACCGTCCAGGTCTCCACCAAGCTCAACCACTCGCACACGGTGACCGGGCGGCAGGCGCTCATCCTGCCCGCGCTGGGGCGCACCGAGGACGACCTGGGTCGGTTCGTCACCGTCGAGGACTCCATGGGCATGGTCCACGCCTCCCGGGGCCGCCT
The DNA here is from genome assembly GCF_039533685.1 of Actinocorallia aurantiaca. NCBI lineage: Bacteria > Bacillati > Actinomycetota > Actinomycetes > Streptosporangiales > Thermomonosporaceae > Actinocorallia > Actinocorallia aurantiaca. The sequence continues at coordinate 79,954 of NZ_BAAATZ010000020.1, forward strand.
CGCCCCCGCCTCCCCCCTGCTGCGCTCGGAGGTCGAGATCGTCTGCGACCTGGCCCGCGCCACCCTGGACACCGACCTCGGCTGGGCGGAGATGGCCGACGACTACGACCTCATCCGCGAGCACGTCTCCCGGGTGGTGCCGGGCTTCGAGGACTTCAACGCCAGGGCCCGGCGGCCCGAGGGATTCGTCCTCCCGCACCCGCCGCGCGACAGCCGGACGTTCATCACCCCCACCGGCAGGGCCCTGTTCACGGTGAACGAGCTGGAGGTGCTGCGGGTCCCCGAAGGGCGGCTCATCCTGCAGACCGTGCGCAGCCACGACCAGTACAACACCACCATCTACGGGCTGGACGACCGCTACCGGGGCATCAAGGGCGGCCGGATGGTCGTCTTCGTCAACCCCGACGACCTGGCGGACCTGGGCCTGGCCGACGGCGAGACCGTCGACCTCGTCAGCGAGTGGACGGACGGCGAGCGCCGGGCGCCCGGGTTCCGGGTGGTCTCCTACCCCACCGCGCGGGGCTGCTGCGCCGCCTACTTCCCCGAGACCAACGTCCTGGTGCCGCTGAAGAGCACCGCGCGGATCAGCAACACCCCCACCTCCAAGTCCGTCGTCGTCCGGCTCGAGCGGGCCTGACGTGGGGAGGATCACCGAACGCCGCAGGGTCGAGCGCTGGAACGGCGATCTGCGGGACGCCCGGGTGGACACCCTGGCGGTGGAGGAGCCGCTGGAGATCCGGGTCGACGGGCGCCCGCTCACGGTCACGATGCGCACGCCGGGCGCGGACTTCGACCTGGTGGCGGGCTTCCTGCTGTCCGAAGGCGTGATCGGCGCCTCCGGGGACCTGGTGGCGATGAAGCACTGCGGGGACGACGACTACAACGTCGTGGACGTCCGGCTCGCCGTCCCCTACGAGGGTCCGGAGCGCGCCTTCCTCACCAGTTCGGCCTGCGGGGTCTGCGGCAAGAGCAGCATCGAGGAACTGTCCTGCCGCGTGCGCTGGAACCTGGCGGAAGACGAGGTGCGGGTGTCGGCCGAGACGCTGCGCGGGCTCCCGGGGACGCTGCGCGAGGCCCAGCGGGTGTTCTCCCGGACGGGCGGGCTGCACGCCGCCGGCCTGTTCTCCGCCTCGGGCGAGCTGCTCTGCCTGCGGGAGGACGTGGGCCGGCACAACGCGGTCGACAAGGTGGTGGGCCACTGCCTGAGGGAGGGCCTGCTGCCGCTGCGCGGCCATGTGCTGCTGGTCAGCGGGCGCGCCTCGTTCGAGCTGACGCAGAAGGCCTGGACGGCGGGGATCCCGGTGCTGGCCGCGGTCTCCGCGCCGTCCTCGCTGGCCGCCTCCCTGGCCGAGGAGGCCGGGCTCACCCTCGTGGGCTTCCTGCGCCCGCCCACCTTCAACGTCTACACCGGCGGGGACAGAGTCTGTCAGTAACCACTTACTGCGATCGGTTAGGGTGTGCACCGAAGCCAAGACCTAGATCAAGGAGGCGACCGGTGGACTTCACCCTGCCGGAGAGCGCACAGGCCGTCCGCGACGGCATCTCCGCCGTCACCGCCAAGTACGGCTACGACTACTGGGACAAGTGCGACGCCGACCACCGCTGGCCCGAGGAGGTCTTCCGGGACCTCGCCGAGGGCGGCTGGCTGGGCCTGGCCGTCCCCGAGGAGTACGGCGGCGGCGGGCAGGGGCTGCTGGAGCTGGCCGTGGCGCTGGAGACCCTCGCGGCCTCCGGGGCGGGCGCCGCGGCGTCCTTCATCTACCTGCTCACCCCCGGCTTCGGCGCGCTGACCGTCAACCGGCACGGCACCGAGGAGCAGAAGCAGAGGTTCCTCCCCAAGCTGGCCACCGGCGAGTTCGAGACCTGCTTCGCGCTCACCGAGCCCGACGCGGGCAGCAACGCCGTCAACATCGCCACCCACGCCCGCCGCGACGGCGACGGCTGGCTGGTCAAGGGCCAGAAGATCTGGATCTCCGGCGTCGAGCGCGCCGACCACATGCTCCTGGTCACCCGCACCATCCCCGCCGCCGAGGCCAAGCCGCGCACCGCGGGCTTCACCGTCTTCCTGGTGGACGTCAAGGCGGGCGTCGAGGCCGGCACCCTCACCTACCAGCCCATCCCGAAGATGGGCACCAACACCGTCGCCTCCAGCATGGTGTTCCTCGACGACCTGCGGGTCACCGAGGCCGACGTGCTGGGCCAGGTCGACGGCGGGTTCGCGGTGCTGTGGGACATCCTCAACCCCGAGCGCATCCTGGCGGCGGCGTCCGGCGTCGGCGGCGCCGAGGCCGCGCTGAAGGTCGCGGTGTCCTACGCCACCGAGCGCGCCCCCTTCGGCAAGCCGATCGGCGCCAACCAGGCGGTGGCCTTCCCGCTGGCCAAGATCAAAGCGCAGACCGAACTGGCCCGGCTGATGACCTACAAGGCCGCCTGGCTGTGGGACCGCGCCGAGCCGTGCGGCAGCGAGGCCAACATCGCCAAGCTGACCGCCTCCGAGGCGGCCTGGCAGGCGGCCGACCGCACCTTCCAGGCGCACGGCGGCATGGCCTACTCGCTGGAGTACCCGGTGGCCCGGATGTTCCGCGACGCCCGCATCGGCAAGAACATCCCGGTGGCCGAGGAGCTCGTCCTCGCCCACATCGCCCAGCACGACCTCGGCCTGCCCAAGAGCTACTGAGGGGGCAAGAGCCGCTGAGCGGGCACGGACCACCGGGCCCGGCTCACTTCGCGGCGGCCTCCGTCAGCGCCTCGAAGAGGCGGAGGTCGTCGCCCTCCTCGGGGTGCCACTGCACCCCGACGCCGAACCGGTGGCCCTGCACCTCCACGGCCTCCACCACCTGGTCCCCCGCCCAGGCGACGGGGACGAGGCCGCGGCCCAGGTGCCGCACCGCCTGGTGGTGGTAGGTCGGCACGTCGACGAGTTCGCCGAGGACGCGTCCGGTCAGGCTGTCGGGGGCGACGCGCACCCGGTGCCGGGTGAACCTCCCCTGCTGCGGCAGGTGCCTGTCGTGCCCCACCTCGTCGGGCAGGTGCTGGATGAGGGTGCCGCCCTGCACCACGTTGAGCAGCTGCATGCCCCGGCAGACGGCGAGGAACGGCCGGTCCGCCTCCATCGCGGCGCGCAGCAGCGCCGACTCCCAGCGGTCGCGCGGCAGGTCCGGGACGCCGGTGCGCTCGTGGGGGGCCTCCCCGTACCGCGCGGGCTCGACGTCGGGGCCTCCCGCGATCACCAGCCCGTCCAGCCTGGACATCAGCAGTTCGACCCCGTCCAGTCCCGCGGGGGGCGGCAGCAGCACCGGCACTCCCCCCGCGCGCTCGACCGAGCGCGGGTAGGAGGTGGCCAGCAGCGCGGCCTCCCTGACCCACACGCCCCAGCGCGCGGCCTCCTGGTAGGTCGTGATCCCGATCAGAGGTCTGGTCATCCCACCCCTTCCGTCTCACGGGTAGCTTGCCGCAATTCGACGGCGGGCGCAGCACCTCCGCCGTTCCGCGCCCTCTTGCGATCAGGTCGAGATCGGAGGAGGGCGGCCCGGAATTCCCGTGGAGCCGCCCCCGTAAAACCCTTGGGTACGGAGAAACTAGAAAATACTCTCTTGAGCTCTATTTCTATAGAAGGCTGCGCAAAATCACATAACTTCTCCCATTTCGAGAGTTTTAGGTTTTTGGTGGGAAGATGTTGAGCTTTGCCACCTGGGATGCGACACTCTGCGTGAGTGATCGACAGCACGTGATCGCGTAGTGGGACACCGGGGAGGGGGCGCCCCGGCCCGCGACGCGCTGGGGCGGGCGAGAACCGTACGCCAGGAGGGCCTGAATCCGGCATGGCCGTGAACACCGCGCTGGTCAAGGAGAGTTTCGCACTTCTCGCACCGCGCATCGAGCCCTTGACCGCCTATTTCTACGCCAGGCTCTTCGCCGCGAATCCGGATCTGCGGACGATGTTCCCCCCCGCCATGGACGGGCAGCGGGGACGGCTCTTCCGGTCCCTCGCCGAACTGGTCGAGATGCTCGACGAACCGGCGGGACTGCGGGCCAGGCTGGCGGAGATGGGCCGCGACCACCGCAAGTACGGGACCAACGAGGAGCACTACACGGCGGTGGGCGAGGCGCTGCTGGCCGCCCTCGGCAGGTTCCTCGGCCCGCGTTGGACGCCCGCCCTCCAGCAGGAGTGGACGGCCGTCTACGGCCTCATCGCCGACACCATGAAGCAGGCGGCCCGCGACGCCGCCGAGAGCACCCCCTCCTGGTGGATCGGCGAGATCGTCGGGCACGAGCGGCGGGCCGACGACCTGGCCGTGCTGACCGTCCGGCCGGACCAGCCGCTGCCGTTCGCCGCGGGCCAGTACCTCACCGTCCAGACCTCGCACTGGCCGCGGGAGTGGCGGCCCTACTCCATCGCCAACCCCCCGCGCGAGGACGGGCTGATCGGCCTCCACGTCAGGGCGCTGCCCGGCGGCTGGGTGAGCGGCGCGCTGGTGCGGCGCGCCGAGGTCGGGCAGGCGCTGCTGCTCGGCCCCGCCCGGGGCTCCATGACCCTGGACCCCGGCTCGGACCGCGACCTGCTGTGCGTGGCCGGGGGCACCGGCCTCGCCCCGCTCAAGGCGCTCGCCGAGGAGGCGCTGGCACGGGGACGGCGCGTCCTGCTGGTGTTCGGGGCCCGCACCGGGAAACGGCTCTACGACCTGGACGGCCTGCGCGCGCTGGCGGCCGCCCACCCCGGGCTCAGGGTCATCCCGACGGTCTCGGACGAACCCTTCCACCCGGGGCTGCAGGGCACCGCGGCCGAGGCCGTCGGAGGCCTGCGGGACTGGTCGGAGCACGACGTCTACGTCGCGGGCCCGCCCGGCATGATCTCCGCGACGGTCGCCCGCCTGCGCCGGCTGGACGTCCCGGACGAGCGCGTCCGCCACGACCCGCTGCCCGGCGTCGCCGGCGGGCCGCTTCCCGCCTCCCCCTCGGCACCGCCCGCACTCGATTACCTACAGTGAGGTACATGGGGGATGTGGACACGGGTCATCTGATGGACCTGGCGATGCGGCTGTTCGCCGAACTGGGGTACGACGGGACCTCGACGCAGCTGATCGCCGACGCCGCCGGCATCCCGGCCGGGCGCCTGGTCGAGCTCGTCGGGAACAAGGCTCAGCTGTACCAGGCGGTGGTGGCGCGGTCGCAGGAGGCCGAGGAGCACGCCGTGGAGGCGGCGCTCGACGCCTTCGTCCCCACCCGCCAGGGGGTGATCGACCTGATCGACGCCCTGCTGGACTTCTACGCCGACCATCCGCAGTTCCTGACCCTGTGGCTGCACCGCTGGGCGGGGGACGCCGCCGACATGCCGGGCCCGGAGATCTACATCCGCGGGCTGTCCCAGCGGCTGGCAGACGCGATCAAGGACGTCGTGGAGCCCGACATCGACCTCGACCACCTGGTCTGGACGCTCGTGTGGTGCATCTTCGGCTTCCTGACCAGCGGCGTCCAGCCGGCGGCCTCCGCGGCGCACCCCGGCTACCGCACCCCCTACGACCCCCGGTCCCTGATCGGTTTCCGCGCCTACCTGCACGCCCTGATCACCCGCCTGACCAGGCCCCCCGCCGGCTCGACGGCCCTCTGAGCGCCCCGGCACGGTATGCCCGGGCCCCGGTTCCACCGCTCACACGGCGGAACCGGGCTCCACGGCCCTCCCGCTAAGCCTCGCGGACCTGGCGCAGGACGTTGGCGATGATGCGGTGGCCGTGGCCTCCGGCGGCGGTGAGGATCGACTCCGGGTGGAACTGCACGGCCCAGCGGCGGCGTGCCGGGGCCTCGATGGACATGACGACGCCGTCCTCGGTCATCGAGGTGATGGCGAATCCGGTGTCGCCCAGCAGTTCCTCGGTGGTGTGCAGCGAGTGGTAGCGGGCCGCGGTGAACTCCTCCGGCAGGCCCTCCAGGACCTCGCCGCCCAGGCGGCGGACCCGGCCCGGCTTGCCGTGCTGCGGGTAGGACAGCACCGCCAGCCGCCCTCCCGCGTGCTCGACCATCGCCTGCAGGCCCAGGCAGACGCCGAAGGCCGGCTTGTCGCGGGCGTCGATCGCCTTGAGCAGCGCGTCGGTGTCGAAGTCCGCCGGGCGGCCCGGGCCCGGGGAGAGCACCACGAGGTCGGGGTCGAGCTCGTCCAGCACGCGCTCGGGGAAGCCGAAGCGCAGCGTCGTCACCTCCGCGCCCTGCTGGCGGAAGTAGTCGGCCAGGGTGTTGACGAAGGAGTCCTGGTGGTCGACGAGCAGCACCCTCAGGCCCTGCCCGGCGAGCTCGGCCTCCGGTTCGGCGGCGGGCCCGGCCGCGGCGGCGCCACCCTGCGAGGTGGCCAGGGCCTCCAGCAGCGCGCTGGCCTTCAGCAGGGTCTCGCGCTCCTCTGCGTCGGGGTCGGAGTCGTACAGCAGGGTCGCCCCGGCGCGCACGGCCGCGACGCCGTCGCGGATCTGCGCGGTGCGCAGGGTCAGGCCGGTGTTCATGGAGCCGTCGAAGCCCACGTAGCCGACGGCCCCGCCGTACCAGCGGCGCGGGGTCTCCTCGTTGTCCTCGATGAACTGCATCGCCCAGGTCTTGGGCGCGCCGGTGACCGTCACCGCCCACATGTGGGTGAGGAAGGCGTCCAGGGCGTCGAAGCCGGGCCGCAGCCGCCCCTCGATGTGGTCGACGGTGTGGATGACGCGGGAGTACATCTCGATCTGGCGGCGGCCGATGACCTTGACGCTGCCCGGCACGCACACCCGGGACTTGTCGTTGCGGTCGACGTCGGTGCACATCGTCAGCTCGGACTCCTCCTTGAGGGAGCTGAGCAGGGTGCGGATGTTCTCGGCGTCCTCGAGCGGGTCCCCGCCGCGCTGGATGGTGCCGGAGATCGGGCAGGTCTCGACCCGGTCGCCGGTGACCCGGACGAACATCTCGGGGGACGCGCCGACGAGGTACTCGCCCTCTCCGAGGTTGAAGAAGAACTCGTACGGGGCCGGGTTGACCTCCCGGAGCCGCTCGAAGAACCGGGCCGGGGAGTCGCAGGGGCCGTACATGACCTGGCCCGGGACCACCTCGAAGAGGTCGCCGCGGATGAACTTCTCCTTGGCGCGGCGGACCACCTCGGCGTAGTGGCCGGCCTCCGGCTGGCCGGGGACCTCCTTGGGCACCGGGACCGGGGTCGGCTCGGTGCCCCGGGGCAGGCCCCGCGTGTCCCCCTCCCCGGTGGAGAAGTCGTAGGAGAAGCGGGTGTAGGACTCGCGCTTGCGGTCGATGACCAGCAGCTCGTCGGCCAGGTGCAGGACCAGGTCGCGGTGGTCGGGCGAGCGCGGGATGCGCTGCTCGATCGGCTCGAACTGGAAGGAGAGGTCGTAGCCGAACGCGCCGTACAGGCCCAGGTGGGGGTCGGCGTCCGCGGGGTCGGCGGGCCGGAACAGCCCGGCGACGGCGCGCAGCGCGGTGAAGACCGTGGGCTGGCGGCTGCGCTCCTCCTCGGCGAAGACCTCCTCGCCGCGCGGGACGTGGACCTCGACGAACCCGGGCTCGTCCGCCCTCACCTCGCCGGTGCCGCGCATGACGGCGGCGACGGCGGGCAGCAGCGCCTCTCCCCTGGCGTTCAGGGCCCGGGCGCTGACGGTGCGCCCCCGCGCGACGAGTTCCAGCGACGGGTCGACGTAGCCCATCGCCCAGCGGCTGTAGCGGCCCGGATACTCCATCCCGGAGCTGAGCACACCGCCGCGCCGCACCTCGACGGCGGAGACGAGCCGGGCTAGGAGCTCGGCCTCGTTGTCGGCGTCCACCGGGACCGCGGTCCGGGTGACCGTGATGCCACCCGCGGTCCGGTAGGTCGTGCTGGTCTGACTGTCCACCCTCTGGTCTCCTCTTGGCCGGGCCGGCTCAGGACGGAAACACGAAACGACCGCCCTGAGGGCGGTCGCTGGGTTCAGAACATGCTCAACCGGCGCCGCCTCAGCGACGCCACCACCACTGGATGATCGTTTCGGTCCGCATGATGAGAGCAGGCTATCGGGTCCCCGGCGCGTTGGCCAAGCAGAACCATCCCCCGACAGGGTTTTGTCATGGCACGGTTCCTGCCAGGATAGGACCAAAAGCAATCGCTTACTTGGTGGGTGGGGTTCGTGGCGAACGTCGAATTCGAGATGCGGGGCTTCAACCACCTCGCGTTGGTGTGCAGCGACATGCAGAAGACGGTGGACTTCTACCAGGGGCTGCTGGGCATGCCCCTGATCAAGACCATCGAACTGCCCTTCGGCTACGGGCAGCACTTCTTCTTCGACGCGGGCAAGGGCGACGCCCTGGCCTTCTTCTGGTTCGCCGACGCCCCCGAGGCCGTCCCCGGGATCTCCGCGCCCAAGGGCGTGCCCGACTCCGGCGAACTGCTCTCGGCCGTCGGCTCGATGAACCACATCGCCATCGACGTCCCCGCGGAGAGGCTCGAGGAGTACCGCGAGAAGCTCATCGCCAAGGGCGTCGAGGTGGGCAACATCCTCAACCACGACGACAGCGAGTACGGCGCCGCCCCCGCCTGGGACGAGGGCGTGTTCGTCAGGTCCCTGTACTTCAAGGACCCCGACGGCATCCTCGTGGAGTTCGCGGGCTGGACCCGCGCCCTGGACCGCCCCGAGGACGTCCGGCACACCCCGAAGACCGCCGCCGACCTCACCCGCAACCGCACCAGCGACTGAGAGGACCAGACATGCCGAGACTGCGCCAGGTCAAGCGAGACGAGACCGACGACTCGCTGGTCCTGTTCTTCTACGACCGGCTGTTCGGCGAGGGCGTCGACCCCGTCGAGAAGCCCGGCACCGCCACCGGCACCCCCGGCGACTGGTGGACCACCTTCGCCCTGGACAGCACCATCTTCAAGCACTGCGTGAAGGGCTTCCAGCTCTACCGCGGCGTCAAGCTCGACCCGCTGCTGCGCGAACTGGGCCAGACCCTCGCCGGCTACCTGCGGGGCAGCCAGTTCGTCTTCTCCCAGCACTGCAAGCAGATGCGCGCGATGGGGGTGCCCGAGGAGAAGATCCAGGCGATCCCTTCCTGGGAGGTCAGCGACGTCTTCGACGAGCTGGAACGTGCCGTTCTGGCCTACACCAACGCCCTCGTCCTGGGCGGCGGCCGGGTCCGCGACGAGGTGTTCGACGTGCTGAAGAAGCACCTGCCCGACGAGCAGATCCTCGAGCTGACCTACACCACCTGCCTGTACGACATGCACGCGGTGATGACCAAGGCCCTGCGCCTGGAGTTCGACGACCGCGACGAGGCGATCACCGAGGTGGCGGCCCCCGAGGGGTACGGCGACCGCGACATCGCCGACGACATCACCGGCGGGGCCTGAGTCAGGACGGGGAGACCTCCGAGAAGGCGGCGGCGGGCAGGCCCCTGAGCACCAGGTCGGTCAGCGCGTCCACCACGCTCTCCCGCGGCACCTCGGGATGGTCCAGCCACCAGTCGCCCGCGTTCTGGACCATCCCGACGATCGCGTGGCCCCACACCTGGGCCCGGATCCGGTCGCCCGGCGTGCCCTCGCCCGCCATCAGCTCCGCGATCTCCCGGCCCAGGCTCTGCATCACCGTGGACATCACGCTGTGCGTGGCGGAGTCCTCGGTCCTGGCCCGGTGCATGAGGAAGCGGTAGAAGTTCAGGTTCTCGGAGATCATCGACAGGTAGGTGTCGATGCCGCCGCGCACCCGGTCGGGGGTCTCCTCGGCGCTGAGCATCCGCGCCCTGATCGCCTCGATCAGCACCCGGCTGTGCCGCTCGGCCAGGGTCCGGTAGAGCCCGCTCTTGGCGCCGAAGTGCCGGTAGAGGATGGGTTTGCTGACGCCGGCCTCGGCCGCGATGGCCGCCATCGACGCCTCGGGCCCCTCCCGCTGGATCACCGCGTCCGCGGCCTCGAGCAGCGCGCGGCGGCGGTCGGGGTCCCGCCCTCCCGTGCCCGTGCCCGTACTCCCTGTGCTCACGGCGCAAACGTTACGGGCAGGACGATCTCCCCCGCCAATCGGATGCCGGTATCGTCGGCACGTGCCCGAAGGTCATGTCATCCACCGCCTCGCCCGCAGGTTCACCGAGGCGTTCGCGGGCCGTCCGGTCGCGGCCGCCAGCCCCCAGGGACGTTTCGAAGAGGGCGCGGCCCGGCTGCACGGACAGCCGGTGACCGAGGCCGAGGCCCACGGCAAGCACCTGCTCGTCGGGTTCCCGGTCGGCTGGCTGCACGTCCACCTGGGCCTCTACGGCAAGGTGACCTGGGGAGAGGCGCCCGCGCCCGCCCCGGTCGGCCTGATCCGGCTGCGGCTGGCGAACGAGGAGACCTACTTCGACCTGCGCGGCCCCGCCGCCTGCGAGCTGCTCACCCCCGGCGAGAAGGACGCGCTGCACGCCCGGCTCGGCCCCGACCCCCTGCGCCCGGACGCCGACCCCGACCGCGCCTGGACGATGGTCAGCAGGAGCAGGCAGCCCGTCTCCACCCTGCTCATGGACCAGAAGGTCATCTCCGGGGTCGGCAACATCTACCGCGCCGAGGTGCTCTTCCGCCACCGGATCGATCCCCGGAAGGCGGGAAAGGACCTGACCCGCGAGGAGTGGAAGGCGATCTGGACCGACCTCGTGGAGCTCATGGCCGACGGCGTCGAGGCGGGCAGGATCGACACGGTGCGGCCCGAGCACACCCCGGAGGCCATGGGGCGCCCGGAACGGGTGGACGCGCACGGCGGCGAGGTCTACGTCTACCGGCGGGCCGGGCTGCCCTGCCTGGTCTGCGGCCGGGAGGTGCGCACCGAGGCCCTCCAGGCGCGCAACCTGTTCTGGTGCCCCCGCTGCCAGGAGCCCTGAGCCGCCGCGCCGGGACGGGCGCGGCGGAACGGCCCCCTAAGATCAGTACATGGTGAACGAGCGCGCCGGGCAGCAGGCCCGCCCCGAGGATCTCGTCGACGTCGCGAAGCTGGTCACGGCCTACTACGCCCTCCAGCCGGATCCGCAGGACCCCGCGCAGAGAGTGGCCTTCGGCACCTCCGGGCACCGGGGCTCGGCGCTGCGCTCCTCCTTCAACGAGGCGCACATCCTGGCGACGACCCAGGCGATCTGCGAGTACCGGGCGGCCCAGGGCACCGACGGGCCGCTGTTCCTCGGCGCCGACACGCACGCGCTGTCGGAGCCCGCGCGGGTCACCGCGCTGGAGGTCTGCGCGGCCAACGGGGTGACCGTGCGCCGCCAGGACGGCTACACCCCCACCCCGGCCGTCTCCCACGCCATCCTGGCCTGGAACAAGGCCCGCGCCACCCACTTCGCCGACGGCATCGTCGTCACCCCTTCGCACAACCCGCCGCAGGACGGCGGCTTCAAGTACAACCCGCCGCACGGCGGGCCCGCCGACACCGACGCCACCTCCTGGATCCAGGACCGCGCGAACGCGATCATCGCGAACGGCCTGAAGGAGGTGAAGCGCGTCCCCTACGAGCGGGCGCTGCGGGCCTCCGAGGAGCACGACTTCCTCGGCGCCTACGTGGCCGACCTCGGCTCGGTCCTGGACCTGGACGCCATCCGCTCGTCCGGCGTGCGGATCGGCGCCGACCCGCTGGGCGGGGCCAGCCTGGAGTACTGGGGCGCGATCGCCGACACCCACCGGCTCGACCTGACCGTGGTCAACCCGGTCGCCGACCCGACCTGGCGGTTCATGACCCTGGACTGGGACGGCAGGATCCGCATGGACTGCTCCTCCCCGTACGCCATGGCCTCCCTCATCGGGAACCGCGACGCCTACGACGTCTCCACCGGCAACGACGCGGACTCCGACCGGCACGGCATCGTCACCCCCGACGCGGGGCTGATGAACCCCAACCACTACCTGGCCGTCGCGATCTCCTACCTGTACGCCAACCGGCCGCAGTGGCCCGCGGGGGCGGGGGTCGGCAAGACCCTGGTGAGCAGCGGCATGATCGACCGGGTCGCCGGGGGCCTGGGCCGGCCGCTGGTGGAGGTGCCGGTCGGGTTCAAGTGGTTCGTGCCGGGTCTGCTGGACGGCTCGCTGGGCTTCGGCGGCGAGGAGAGCGCGGGCGCGTCCTTCCTGCGCCGCGACGGCGGGGTGTGGACCACCGACAAGGACGGGATCATCCTGGCCCTGCTCGCCGCGGAGATCACCGCGGTGACCGGGAAGTCCCCCAGCGTGCTGTACGACGAGCTCACCGAGCGGTACGGCGCGCCGAGCTACGCCCGGGTGGACGCCCCGGCGACCCGCGAGCAGAAGGCCGTGCTGGCGAAGCTGTCGCCCGAACAGGTCACCGCCTCGGAACTGGCAGGGGAGGCGATCACCTCGGTGCTGACGGCCGCGCCGGGCAACGGCGCGGCCATCGGCGGCCTCAAGGTCGGCACCGAGAACGCCTGGTTCGCCGCGCGCCCGTCGGGGACCGAGGACGTCTACAAGATCTACGCCGAGTCCTTCCGGGGGCCCGAGCACCTGGCCCGGGTTCAGGACGAGGCGCGGGCCCTGGTGTCCTCGGCGCTGGGCTGAGCCTCCTGCGGGCTTCCGGCCGCCGCCCGCCTCGGCGGCGTGCCGGCCGCCAGCCGGAACTCCTCGTAGGGGTTCTGGAGGCGGCCGAGCGCCACCATCTCCCGGTGGAAGAACAGCGCCAGCGTCCAGTCGGCCATCACCCGCACCTTGCGGTTGAAGGTCGGGACCCGGGTCAGATGGTAGGTCCGGTGCATGAACCAGGCGGGCAGGCCGCGCAGCTTGATCCCGTAGACCTGGGCGACGCCGCGGTGCAGGCCGAGGCTGGCGACCGAGCCGACGTAGGCGTGCCGGTAGGGCTTCAGCGGCTTGCCGGTGAGGGTCGCGACGACGTTGTCGGCCAGCACCTTGGCCTGCCGCACGGCGTGCTGGGCGTTGGGGGCGCAGAACGCGCCGGGGTTCGTGAGGTCGGGGACCGCGGCGTTGTCGCCGGCGGTGAAGGCGTCGCGGTGGCCCTCGACGGTGAGGGTGGGATTGGTCTTGATCCGGCCCTTCTCGTCGAGCGGGAGGTCGGTGTCGTGCAGCATCGGGTGGGGTTTGACGCCCGCCGTCCACACCAGGGTCGAGGCCTCGAACTCCTGGCCGTCCGACAGGACGATCCTGCAGTCTTCGGCCGACTCCAGCCGGGTGTTCAGCAGCACCTCGATGCCGTGGCGGCGCAGTTCGTCCACGGTGTAGCGGCCCATCTCGCGGCCCACCTCGGGCAGGATGTGGTCGCTGGCCTCGACCAGGACCCAGCGGGGCCGCTCGGACAGCTCGGGGATGTGGCGCAGGGCGTCCTCGGTGAGGTCGGCCAGTTCGGCGAGCGCCTCCACGCCCGCGAAGCCCCCGCCGACGAACACGAACGTCAGGTCGCGGCGGCGCGCGGTCTCGTCACGGGTGGAGGAGGCCCGGTCGAGCAGGCCGAGCACCCGGTTGCGCAGGTGGATGGCCTCCTCGATGGTCTTGAAGCCGATGCCGTTCTCGGCCAGCCCCGGGATGGGCAGGGTGCGGGAGATCGAGCCCACCGCCATCACGAGGAGGTCGTAGCGCACGGGCCAGTCCTCGCCCTCCACGATCTCGACCCGCGCGGTGTGCTCGGCGTGGTCGATGGAGACGATCTTCCCGATGATCAGCCGGGTGTGCCTGAGGGCCCTCCGGAGCGGGATGGTCACGTGCCGGGGCTCGAGGTTGCCCGCCGCGGCCTCCGGCAGGAACGGCTGGTAGGTCATGTAGGACTCTGGATCGACGAGGGTGATCTCCAGCTCGCCTCGTCTCAGCTGGCGCTTGAGCTTCCGCTCCAGCCGGAGAGCGGTATAGAGACCGACATATCCCCCGCCGACGATCAGGATTCTCTTCGTCATATCTCATGCGGTGCCCGCTGTCCCAGTTGGGAAACTGTGAGCCTATCTTCAGTGACATGTCACGTTTGGAACCGTCACGTTGGACCCGTCCGATTCCTCTGATCGGCGACCCCTCCGCCGCCTCGGAGCGGGCGGCCGATCCGGCCGCTTGGGCCTTCGGCCCGGGAGAGCGTGCGGCCTTCTACGAGATCACGGCGGCGCGGCGCGACATCCGCCGGTTCCGGCCCGACCCCGTGCCCGAGGAGGTGCTGCGCCGCGTGCTGGAGGCCGCGCACGCCGCGCCCTCGGTCGGGCACAGCCAGCCCTGGCGGTTCCTGGTGGTCCGGGACGGCGCGCTGCGCGACGCCGCCGCGCTCATGGCCGAACGGGAGAAGCTCGCCCAGGCCGACCTCCTGGAGGAGGACCGCGCCCGGAGGCTGCGCGACCTGTCCCTGGAGGGCATCCGCGCCGCGCCGCTGGGCGTGGTGGTCTGCTGCGACCGCAGGACTCCCGCCGAAGGAGTCCTGGGACGCGCCACCTTCCCCGACGCCGACGTCTGGTCCTGCGCCTGCGCCATCCAGAACCTGTGGCTGGCCGCCCGCGCCGAGGGGCTGGGCATGGGCTGGGTGACCCTGTTCCCGCCGGAGGAGCTCGCCGCGCTGCTCGGCCTGCCCGAGGGCGTCGTCACCCTGGGCTGGCTGTGCCTGGGCTGGCCCGACGAGCGGCCTCCCGAACCGGGACTGCAGCGCAGGGGCTGGTCCCGCAGGCTGCCCCTGGACGAGGTCGTGCTCACCGACCGCTGGCCGGGCGACGAGCCCTCGCCCCCGCCGTCCCACCTGGCGGCGCCGCCTCCCCCGGCGGTCGTCGCCGCCCGGGACGACGCCGACGAGCTGCTGGCCGTCCCCTCCTCCCTGGGCGTGCTGGACACCGTGCTCGACCGGATCCTGGCGGTGCGCCCCGAGGGGCTGGACTCCGGCCATCTCGTGCTGGCCGCCTCCGACCACCCGGTGACCCGGCACGCGGTGTCGGCCTACCCGGTGTCCGTCACCCGCCAGATCCTCGACGCGACCGGTGCGGGCACCTCGCAGGGCGCGGTCGCCGCGCGGGCCGCGGGGCTGGGCGTGCTCGCGGTGGACGCCGGGGTGCTGCCGCCCGAGTCCGTGCCCAGGCCGCCGTTGCCGGACGGGCTGGAGGAACTCGTCGCGCGGGCGGTGGCCACGGCGTCCGAGCGCGGGGACCTCGTGGAACAGGACGCTCTCACCGGGGAAGGCGCGCACGCACTCGTCGAGGCCGGAAGGGCCGTGGGCGCGTGGGCGGCCCCGCACGGACTCGTCGTGCTGGGCGAGGCGGGGATCGGCAACACCACTCCAGCCGCCGCCATGGCCGCCGCGCTGCTGGGCGTCCCCGCACAGGACACGGTGGGGCTCGGAGCGGGAGCCGACAGCGCCATGGTCGAGCGCAAACAGCGGGTGGTGGAACGCGCCCTGGAACGGCTGGACGGACGCCGCGATCCGATGGAGGTGCTGGCCGTCGCGGGCGGGGCGGAGTTCGCGCTGCTCACCGGCGTGGTGCTGGGCGCCGCGGAGGCGGGCGGGATCGTCGTGCTCGACGGGCTGGCCACCTCGGTCGCGGCGCTCGCCGCGGCGCGCCGGTCGCCGGGGATCGCCGCACACCTGGTGGCGGGCCAGCGCAGCAGGGAGCGCGGCCACGCGCTCGTGCTGCGCGCGCTCGGCCTGGAGCCCCTGCTCGACCTGCGGTTGCGGGCCGGCGAGGGGGCCGGGGCCTGCCTCGCCGCCGGGCTCGTCCTCGACGGCCTGCGCATCCGCCGGGAAACGGCTCGTACGGCGCGGACCGGTGATTAGGCTGGCCGTAAAGATCTTCGGAAGGACATGAGATGCAGCAGGTTCAACTGGGCTCCCAGGGTTTGACGGTCTCCGCGCAGGGGCTGGGCTGCATGGGCATGAGCCAGTCGTACGGGCCCGCCGACGACTCGGTGTCCATCGCCACCCTGGACCGCGCCCTCGAACTGGGCGTGACGTTCTTCGACACCGCCGACGTGTACGGCGTGGGCGGCATCTACGGATTCGGCGCCAACGAGAAGCTGCTCGGCTACGCGTTCCGCGACCGGCGCGACGACATCACCCTCGCCACGAAATGCGGCATCAAGGGCATCGTCACCAACGGTCTCAGCTTCCGCCTCGGCGCCTCCCCGGACTACGTGAAGAAGGCCTGCGAGGACTCCCTGAAGCGGCTGCGCACCGACCGGATCGACCTGTACTACCTGCACCGCGTGGACCCGGAGACCCCGATCGAGGACACCGTCGGCGCGATGGCCGAACTCGTCCGGGAGGGCAAGGTGCGCCACCTCGGCCTGTCCGAGGTCACCGCCGAGCAGCTGGAGAAGGCGCACGCCGTCCACCCGATCAGCGCCCTGCAGAGCGAGTACTCGCTGTGGACCCGCGGGATCGAGGAGTCGGTGCTGCCGACCGCGCGGAGACTGGGCGTCGGCATCGTGCCGTTCTCCCCCCTCGGCCGGGGCTTCCTCACCGGGACGGTCGCCAGCGCGCAGTTCGGCGACGACGACATGCGCCGCACCAACCCCCGGTTCGCCCCCGAGGCCGTCGCCGCCAACCAGGCGATCGTCGACGTCGTCAGGCGGATCGCCGACGAGAAGGGCGTGCTCCCCGGCCAGGTGGCCCTGGCCTGGGTCCACTCCCGCGGCGAGGACGTCGTCCCCATCCCCGGCACCAAGCGCCCCGCCTACCTCGAGCAGAACGTCGCCGCCGCCGACCTGGAACTCACCCCGTCCGACCTGGAACGACTCGACCCTCTCGCGGCGCGGGTGACGGGGAACAGGTACTAGGTCACCGTAAGGTCTCAGGGCAAACCTCTGAGGGCACCGCCGCGTCCTAAGGGGCAGAACCCACTCTAGGAGCCCGCCCATGCCCGACGCCCAGCCCCTTCAGCCCGGCGATCCCGACGCCATCGGCGCCTACCGGCTGGTCGGGCGGCTCGGCGAGGGCGGGCAGGGAGTCGTCTACCTGGGTGAGGGGGCCGACGGGCGGCGGGTCGCGGTGAAGCTGCTCCAGGCCCACCTGGACGACACCGCGCGCGGGCGGTTCGTCCGGGAGCTGGCTTCCACCAAGCGGGTCGCGCGGTTCTGCACCGCCCAGGTGCTCGACGCCGACCTCGACGGCGACCGGCCGTTCATCGTCAGCGAGTACGTGGACGGGCCGTCGCTGTCCGAAGCGGTCGCCGCCGAGGGGGTGCTGGCCGACGGGGCACTGGAGCGCCTGGCCACCGGCACCCTCACCGCGCTGGCCGCCATCCACCAGGCCGGGGTGGTGCACCGCGACTTCAAGCCCGGCAACGTGCTCTTGGGCCCCGACGGGCCGCGGGTGATCGACTTCGGCATCGCCAAGGCGCTGGACGGCGCGGCCATGGCCACCCAGCCCAGCGCCGTCATCGGCACCCCCGCCTACATGTCGCCCGAGCAGGTCAAGGGCGAGGCGGTCGGCCGGCCCGCCGACGTGTGGGCGTGGGCGGCGACCCTGGTGTTCGCCGCGACCGGGGTGCCTCCGTTCGGGCTGGACGGCATCACCACGGTCATCGGGCGCATCCTGCACGCCGACCCCAACCTCGGCTCGATGAGCGGACCGCTGCGCGACCTGGTGCAGGCCGCCCTCGCCAAGGAGCCGGGCGCGCGGCCGACCGCGCAGGAGCTGCTGCTGCGGCTGCTGGGCGGCCCCGAGCCGTCCGCCGCCGTCGTCCAGGCGCCGGCCACCGCGCTGCTGGAGCTCGGCGAGGACAGGGCGGTACCGGTGCCGCCGACCGTCCCCCTGTCTTCTGAACGTTCCGGGAACACACCGGCCGGGGTGCCTTTCTCCACGGTCTCCGCCCGGTCCCGGCGCGGGTCCCGGCCCGGATTCCGGCCCGGCGTGGCCGTCGCCTCCGCGGTGGTCGCGGCGCTGCTGGTCGGCGGCGGGACTCTGCTGGCCGCGAAGATGCTGGACGAGGACGGGCCGGCGCGCCGCTCCCCCGGCCTCGTGCTCGACGACTCCGAGTCCCGGGATCCCCTGAACACCGCGCCCAAGCCGTCCCCGGACTCTTCCAAGCCGCAGAAGACCGCGACACGGCAGCCGTCGGCCACCAGTTCGCCTCCTCCCGCGCAGACCGCCGGGACGCTGAAGTGCTTCGAAACCGAACCCCACGCTCTGGGGCCCGAAGAGTCCTCCTCCGGTCTCAGCTTCAGCGCCATCGGCGGGCCGGTCACGTGGCGGGCCTCCAGCGGCTCCGGGTCGGTCAGCCTCGCCGGCGGCGAGCTCCCCGCCGGTCAGCGCACTCGCGTCGGTCTGACGCTGTCCGCGGAGGAACGGGCCGCGGGGGGTGCCTCCACCATCACGGTGACGGACGCCTCCGGCGCCTCCTCCTGCACCCGTTCCGTCTCCTGGGAGCCCCGGGTCGTCACCCAGCCGACCGAGACGATCCCGCCCGAGCCGACCCCCACGACGACCCCGGACGCCCCGGACGAGACCGCTCCGTAGAAGGTCAGGACACCGCCACGGGGGCCGCTCTCCGGAGCCGGGTCGGCCGCTGGCGCGGTCAGCCGAACTCCAGGAGCGGCACGTCGTACATGCCGGCCTTTCGGGGGCGGAGCATCTGCGGGGCGGTGATCTCGACGACCAGCAGTTCGGTCACGAACTGCACGGTCGCGCCGAGCAGGTGGCTGGTGTGCGCGCGGGCCGAGTGCTCCTTCAGGCCGACCGAGGCGTGCAGATGCGGGAGCACCCGGCCCTCGGCCGGGTCGTAGGCCAGCGTGCCGCAGCCGACGGCCTCGACGTTGGAGACGTGGACTCCGCTCCAGACGGGCGCCGCCGGGTCCTCGACCCGTTCGCAGGTGCCCACCAGCTCGGCCGAGGAGAAGGCGGCCAGGAACATGGGGATGTACCCCTGGCGCACCCCCTCGGCCGCGCAGAAGTCCGCCAGGGCGGTGAAGAAGTCCTCTCCGAGGTCGAAGACGACGCCGAACGTCCGGCCCTGTGTCAGTTCAGTTCTGCGCATGTGCCTCTTCCAGGTAGGCGGGCCAGCTTCGGTGCCCGCTGATGTCCGGGGCGTGCCGGACCGCGTGGGCCTCGCAGAGGAAGCCGTGGACGGTCCTGCCGCCGGACAGCTCGACCGTGCCCAGGCCCAGCGGCGGCGCGGTCTCGGTGAGCAGCTCGCCCAGCCCCGCCGTGTCCAGGCGGTAGAGCTCCACCTCCACCTCCACTCCCCCTTCGGGGACCCGGACCAGCCCCGGACGCGGGGTCCGGCCGCCGGGCAGGGCGTACAGCCGGTAGCAGGGCGAGGTCACGGCGGTCCCCAGGGGCCGCGCGCCCAGGGCGCGCAGCCTGCCGTGCAGGGGCTGCCCGGCCCGGTGCGCGCCGACGACCGCCAGGACCGCGCCGTCCGAGGGGGGCGGCAGGGGCTCGTGCGGAGTGAGGAACGCGGACGCCGCCGAGGCCAGGAACGAGTCGCGGCCCGCCGGCGCCAGCAGGGTCAGCCCGTGCGGGCGGCCTATCGCGGTCGTACCCGCCGGCACCGCCACCGCCGCCAGGTCCAGCAGGTTGGCGAACGTCGTGTAGTGGCCCAGGGTGCGGTTGCGGCCGATCGGGTCCTCGGCCATCTCCTTGACGGTGAAGGTGGTCGGCACCGTGGGCACCGCCAAGGCGTCCATGAGCCTCCACGACTCCTTCGTCCGCGACCGCAGCTCCTGGAGCCGGTGCTGGTCGGCGAAGGCGTCCGCCGCGGTGAGCGAGGCGCCCTGCCGCAGCACCCGGCCGGTCACCGGGTGCAGGGCCTCGGGATGCCGCTCGAGGAAGCCTCCGATCGCGGTGAGCCGTTCGGCCAGCCACGCGCCCCCGTAGAGCAGCCTGCCCGCCTGCAGGAACGGCTCGAAGTCGATGCGGACGAGGGTGTGGCCGAGCTCCTCCAGCCGGGCCAGCACGCCCTGGAACGCCACCGCCGCGGCGGCGTCGCCGAAGAACTCCAGCCTTCGGGGCACGCCGATCCGCAGCGGGCCCGTGCTCTCCGGCGGCGGCACCGGCAGGTCCCGCGACCACGGATCTTCGGGCACCGGGCCCGCGATGGCCGACAGGACCGTCCAGGCGTCGCCGACCGAGCCCGCGAACACGCTCGCGCAGTCCAGCGAAGCGCACGCCGGGACCATGCCCAGGGTGCTCACCAGGCCGCGGGACGGCTTGAGGCCGACCGTCCCGGTGAGCGCCGCGGGGACCCTGCCCGAGCCCGCGGTGTCGGTGCCGATCGCGAAGGACACCAGGCCCGCCGCGACCGCGACGGCCGAGCCGGAACTGGAGCCGCCCGAGATCAGGCCCGGCACCAGCGGCGACTCGCACGCCCCGTACGGGCTGCGGGTGCCCGACAGGCCCGTGGCGAACTGGTCGAGGTTGGTCTTGCCGACGAGCAGCGCCCCCGCCGCGCGCAGCCGCTCGACCAGCGGCGCGCTCCGTTCCGGCACGTAGGCGAACTCGGGGCATCCCGCCGTGGTCGGCAGGCCCGCCACGTCGATGTTGTCCTTGACCGCGTACGGGATGCCGTACAGCGGCCCGTCCGGCAGCGCCGCCGCCTCCGCGAGCACCTCTTCCCGCGGCCGCAACGTGATCCAGACGTTGTCCTCCCCCCTCGCCTCGATCCGTTCGTAGATCTCCTCTACGACCTTCTCCGGCCGGGCCGTCCCGGCGCCGTAGCGCCGGGACAGCTCCCCCACCGACAGCGAGCCGGTCATGTGCCTCCCAGACTCTCGAGCAGGGCCCGGGACGGGGCGATCGCCCCGAACACGCCGCCCTGCATGGTGATCATCTTCAGCGCGGCCTCGTGGTTGCCCGCGTCGGTCGCTCCCGTGCAGTCGGTGAGCAGCAGGCACTCGTATCCCCGGTCGTTGGCGTCCCGCATGGTCGTGTGCACGCACACGTCCGTCGTGATGCCGGTGAAGACGAGGTGCGTGATGCCCCGCGTGCGCAGCAGCAGGTCCAGGTCCGTGGCGTAGAACGAGCCCTTGCCCGGCTTGTCGATGACGGGTTCGCCGGGCAGCGGGGCAACCTCCGGGACGATCTCCCAGCCGGGTTCGCCGCGCACCAGGATCCGGCCCTGGGGGCCTTCGTCTCCGATGCCCGCCCCGATCCCCTGGGAGCGCCAGAGCTTGTTCGGCGGGCAGTCCGACAGGTCGGGGCGGTGCCCCTCGCGGGTGTGCACGACGGTGAACCCGAGCGGGCGCACGGCCTCCAGCACCCGGGCGGTGGGCTCCAGGCCCGCGCGGGTCAGCTCCAGGTCGTAGCCCATGGCGTCCACGTACCCGCCCTTGCCGCAGAAATCCACCTGCCAGTCGATGCAGATCAGCGCGGTCTTCTCGGGTGTGAACGTCCCGTCGTAGGGCCAGTCGTAAGGCTGCGCCACGACAGGACCGTAAGCGTCGCTCATTTCGCCACCGTTACTTCCGTGTCAGGAGCCGGTTCCTCCGTCACGGCAGGGGCGGCCTCCCCGGGTTCCACGGGGTCCGGCGCCTCCGCGTTCCGGGTCGTGAAGTACTCCCGCAGGCCGAACCCGAGCAGCACCAGCCCCGCGAACAGGTAGCCGAGCGAGACCTGGCCCGCAGCGTTCCACCTGACCTCCTCGCCGTGGACGAGGCCGATGAAGGACAGGACCGCGCCGGCCCCCGCGTACCCCGCCGCCCACAGGAACCTGCGGTCGATGATGAACGCCGCGATCGCGCCCAGGATCATGCCGGCGAGGATCGCCCCGCCGCCGAAGGCCTTCAGCCCGTGGTAGACGACGCCCGCCCCGGCCAGCGCCTCGTCGCCGACCTCGGCCGCGCTCGTCCCCGCGGCGCTCAGCACGTTGTCCATCTGGCCGGTCGCCCAGGAGGCGATGTTCGGCAGCAGGGCCAGGACCACCGCGGCGGCGTGCGCCCTGGGCACCTCCTGGAAGGCCTGCGCGCCGATGAGCAGGCCGATGTAGAGCAGGATCGGCACGATCGCCGGGGTCGGCAGCAGCGCGTTCAGCAGGGAGAAGAAGCCGAGGAAGCAGAACAGCGCGATGACGACGCCGGTCGCCATGGAGTAGGCGGTCCGGCCTCCGGCCGCCTTCCAGCCGGGGTGGCCGATGTAGACGGCGGGCGGGAACGGCGAACCGAGAGCGGCGCCGACGACCGCGCCGGTGCCGTCGGCGAGCAGGATCGCCCGCAGGTTGTACTCGTCTCCCGCGACCGCCGCGCTCTCCACGTTGGTCATGCCCTCGGTGAAGTTGTAGATGCCCAGCGGGATGGCCGTGGCCAGCAGCGGCGAGACCTCCTTCAGCCCGTCGACGAGCATGTCGATCTGGAGCGTCGGCAGCCCGATGCCGATGTCCTTGGCCGCGGAGGTGACGTCGGCAGGTTCCATGTAGCCGCCCGCCCAGCCGATCGCCGTGCCGACCAGCAGCGCGACCAGGCCGACCGGCAGGCCGAACGGCAGCTTCAGGTCGGTGAAGAAGCCGATGAGCAGGATGACCATCACCGGCAGGGCGATCCAGGCCGCCTCCCACATCTGCCCGGCGGGCCGCATGGAGATGAAGGCGATGGAGATGCCCGCCAGCGTGCCGAGCATCGCGGCCTGCGGGGTGTACTTGCGGATGTAGGGGCCGACGAACGCGCCCAGCAGGACGATGAGGCCGATGATGAACGACCAGGCCAGGCCGGCCGCCCACGCCTTGATGGGGTCCTTCGTCGCCAGGTACGTCGGCAGCATGATGACGAAGACGACGATGAACATGTGCGGTACGGACGGGCCGTAGGGCATCGCGCAGACGTCCGTGCGGCCTTCCTTCACCGCCAGCCGACGTGCCAGGTAGGTGTAGTAGACGTTGCCGATCAGCAGCTGGATGCCCAGTGCCGGGAGGATGACGCCGTAGACGTCGCTTCCCGGGATGTTGAGGACGCCCAGGCACAGCCCGGCCAGCGTGAGCACGTTGACCATGACGTTGAAGCCGAGGCCGAAGAACGCGTTGGTGTCGCCGCCCACCCAGAACGGAAGCCTGAACGCGGGCGCGCCCGGCTCGTCCTTCGGGGGGCCGGAGGTGGCGGTGGTCACGGGAGGGCCTCCAAGAACTGTTTCGCGGAGGCGACCCACCCGAAGATGCCGCCCTGCGCCGAGAACATTGCGAGTCCCGCCTGCTGGAACTCCTCGAAGTAGGAGCCCACGCAGTCGGACAGGACCAGGCACTCATAGCCCCGGTCGTTGGCCTCGCGGACGGTGGTGTGCACGCACACCTCGGTCGTCACGCCCGTCACGACGAGGCTCGTGATGCCCTTTCCGGCCAGCAGTTCCTGCAGCCCGGTGGCGTAGAACGAGCCTTTGCCCGGTTTGTCGATGACGGTCTCGCCCGCGACCGGGCGGAGTTCGTCGATGATGTCGTGCCCGTACTCGCCCCTGACGAGGATGCGGCCCTTGGGCCCGGGGTCCCCGATCCGGAGGCTGGGCGCGCCCCGGTTCAGCTTGGCGGGCGGGCAGTCGGACAGGTCGGGCAGGTGCCCCTCCCTGGTGTGGATCACGGGCATCCCGGCCGCGCGGGCGGCGGCCAGGACCTCCCGCAGCGGCGGGATGACCCGGCGCAGCATGCCCACGTCGTTGCCGAGCGTCTCGCCGAAGCCTCCCGGCTCGACGAAGTCGCGTTGCATGTCGATGATCAACAGCGCGGTGGCGGCGAGGTCGAAACCGAACGGATACGGCTCGGCCTCGACGGAAGGTCTGGTCATGGCGACTCCGTCTCTCCCCCGAATCTCACTAACCGTCGATTGTCGACAGTTTTATGTCGGGGGCCGCCCGTCCCGGTTACGGCACTGTCAACACGGCCTCACGCCGTCCCGGCGCCGCCCGGAGAAGAGCCTCAGCCGATGTAGGTGCGGGCCCCGTGCGTCGCCAGAGCCGCGACGGCGACCTCGGGATCGCCCGACGCGATCGCCTCGTACAGCCGGCGGTGCCGGACCACGCCCTCCTCCGGCGCGCGCAGTTCGGCCTCGCGACGGAGGTTCGCCGCCATGTACAGCTGCAGCTTGGAGATGACCGGCTCGTAGACGAGCTGGATCTGGCGCTGCCCCGCCAACGCGACCAACTCCAGGTGGAAGCGGTGGTGCGCCCTGCTCCCGGCGAGCGCGTCGCCCTCCGCGGCCGCCCGGTCCATCTCCTCCAGGGCGGCGGCCAGCCCGGCCAGCGGGACCGGCCCGTGCAGCGCGCTGCGGACGGCGTGGCACTCCAGCACGTCCCGCAGGCCGAACAACTCGTCCACGTCCCGGGCCGACAGTTCGGCGACCCGCACGCCCCTGCGCGGCAGGTGCTCCACCAGGCCCTGCTGGCCCAGCAGCCGCAGCGCCTCGCGCAGCGGGGCGCGGCTGATGCCGAACCGGGCGGTGATCTGCTCCTCGATCAGCCGGTCGCCCGGGGCCAGGGCGCCGCTGAGGATCTCCTCCCGGAGCCGTCGCGTCACCAGCTCGACCAGGCTGGCGGGCTCCAGGAAGTCCACGTGGCTCCTCTCAGCGGCGGCGGTACCTCAAGAAGAGGTGGTCTCCATCCTGCCTCACGCCCGCCAGCGCCAGTTCCCGGCCGACCTTCGGGCCGTCCAGGACGCGCTGCGCGTCGCCGCCCAGCAGCACCGGGCTCAACGTCAGGCACAGCTCGTCCAGCAGGTCGGCGTCCACCAGCTGGCCGAGGAGGGTGGGGCCGCCCTCGCACAGCACCTTGGCGAGACCGCGCTCGCGCAGCAGCTTCAGCGCCAGGCGGTGGTCGACCGAGTTCTCGCCCGCGACGACCACCTCGGCGTGCTCGCGGGCCTCGGCCAGCCCGGGGGCCGTCGCGGTGGTCACCAGGATCGTACGGCCCTGGAACAGCGGGCTGGAGTAGTCGAAGCCCAGGGTGCGGGACACGACGGCCAGCGGGACCTTCGCGGGCCCGTACCCCTCCGCCCTGACCGTCCCGGCGCCGACCAGTACCACGTCGGCCAGCTCGCGCAGCCGGTGGAACAGCACGCGGTCGGCCTCGTTGCCCAGCCCTCCGCTCAGCCCGTCGCGGCTGGCGGCTCCGTCGGCGCTGGCGATCATGTTGGCGCGCAGCCAGGGGCCCTCCGGGTAGGCGTATTCCGCGTATGCATCGTGTTCAGCCATGCCTCCAGCCATACACGATCTCCGGCGTTCCGGGACGTTCCCGGGCGTCGGGCGGGGAATGTCACACCCGGTCCGCGTGCTCCGCCACGAGCCGGGCCACCTCCTCGGGGTGGGTCACCGGGGCCCAGTGCCGGGCGGGCAGCCTGGCGAACCGCAGATCGGGGACGTGGTCCGCGGCGGACTCGGCCATGCGCGCGCTCACGAACGGGTCTTCGACGGGGATGACCACCTGCACGGGGACGTCCGTGGAGCGTTCCCGAGGCCGCAGCAGCCGGGAAGGGATGTTGGCCCGGTAGAGGGCTACGCCCGCCTCTCCGTCGGCCCGCAGGGTCGGGGCGAAGTGCCCGCCCTTCGGCATCCCGTCCGCGCCGGTCAGGATCCGCGCCGCCAGTCCCGAACGCCAGGCCAGCTCGGGCAGCAGCGGCAGCTGGAAGAACCCGATGTACCAGGAGCGCAGCGCCTGGGCCAGCCGGGCGGAGGGCCGCGCCCCGCCGCGGCTCCAGCCGCCCACGTGGTCCAGGCAGGGGCCGGAGATCGCGGTGTAGGAGGAGAACCGCTCCGGCATGGTGGTCACCGCCTCCCAGCCCTGGATGGCGCCCCAGTCGTGGCCGGCCAGGTGCACCGGCCCGCCGGGCAGCACCTCGTCCAGCACGGCCCGCAGGTCGTTCATCAGGTGGACGAACCGGTAGGCGGCGCGGTCTCGGGGCCGGCCGGACTCCCCCGCGCCCCTCATGTCGTAGGTGACGACGCGGAACCTCGGCGCGAGCCGCTCCACGACCCCGTCCCACACCCGGTGGGTGTCGGGGTAGCCGTGCAGGAGGACCAGCGCCGGACCCTCCGGATTCCCTCTTACCCGAACCGCGAGTTCGACGCCGTCGCCCTGGATCTTCCTGTGCATCCGCCGATTACAGTGGCCCTCTCGTCCGGGGTCAATATCTACCCGGGGTGCCTCGGAGCTTGACGGACCCGCCGGTACACTGTGTCCCGTTGCATCACCATTGGCGAAAGGCTCATCACATGTCTGGCAGCGCAGGCGGATCCCACGCGGGCAAGGCCAAGTCCTGGGTCGCGGTCGCGATCATCTTCGTCGGTTTCGTGATCGGCGCGCTGGGCCTTCCGCTGAACAACTGGCCCCTGTTCTGGGCCGGTGTGGCCGTCATCGCCGTCGGCGGAGCCGTCGCCCTCTACGTCCGGATCATGGCGGACGTCGTCGTCGCGGTCCACCACCCCGACCTGAACCGGTCATGAGACTGCACCGGCTGTCCCTCGACGAGGAGATCCAGGCCCGTCAGCGGGCCCTGGGCCCTCCCAAGGAGGGGAAGACCTTCGAGCACGGCCCGGCGAAGTTCATCTTCATCACGCTGCTCGCCGTGACCGTGGTGTCCCACCTGATCGCCCTGGCGCTGCTCGCCTTCACCCCGGGCTGAGCCGGGCACTACGACAAATCATCATTCCTACCGGTAAAGTCCTGTAGCTGGTGGACACGGCTTCCGGGAGGGCTGATGAGGATCCGCATGGTGGCCGGGGTCGCCGTGCTCGCGCTGGCGGGCACGGCGGTCGTCGCACCGGGGGCGTCCGCCCGAGCCCGGTGCGCGGTCGGCACCTGGAAGCTCACCCGGGCCACGCTGTACGCCGACTCCGCGACCGCCCACCTGCGCTTCACCGGAGGCGACGGCGCCCTCCTCCGGTTGGACGGGCGCACCGCCCTCCACTCCTTCGGCTCCTCCAGCAGATTCACCCAGACCGGCACGTCCAACGGACGCCCCGTCTCGGGCTGGCTGAAGTACCGCAAGACGCTGCGGCTCAAGGCGAAGATCTCCGCCACGCGGCTGTCCGGACCGGCCTCCTCCGCGTCCGGCCCGGCGACCCTCAAGATCCGGCAGACCCGCCCGCTGAACTACGATCCCGCTCCCCAGCGGGTGGCCTCCCTGCTCGCACGCGGCGAGTTCAGCGGGATCCCCTACCAGGCGACCTACACGTGCGGTTCCGGCACGCTGCGCCTCCACCAGAAGCTCGTCACCTCCGGCGGCTCCTTCAACGGCTCCTGGACCTACCGGCGCCTTTAGATCCCGGCCAGGTCCAGCGCTTCCAGGAGGCTGTCGACCACCGGCGCCCCGGACAGCTCCAGCTCCTCGCGGCGCTGCATGCCCCCGGTGTAGAGGACGGCGCTCGCGCCGATGTGGGCGGCGGCCAGGGCGTCGTCGGCCGCGTCGCCGACCACCACCAGGTCGGACGGGGCCACGCCCAGCGCCGCGGCGTGGCGCACCATGTGCTCGGCCTTGCCTCCTCCGGGAGGGGCGTCGCGCAGGCCGTCCACCAGGGAGAAGAACGGGGTGATGCCGAACTTGCCGACGGTGCTCGTCAGGTGCTCGTGTCCGGCCATCGACAGGATCGACTGGCCGAGTCCGCGCTCGGCCACCCGGTTCAGCGCCGGCAGGCAGTCGCCCGTCAGCAGGCAGGTCTCCATGAGTTCTTCGTAGGCGAGGTGGAACAGGCGGTCCATCCGCTCCCACTCGCCCTCGCGCAGGGCGCGTCCGAGCAGCTTCTCGTAGGTCACCCAGATCGGGCGGGTGTAGGCGGCGACGATCTCCGCCGCGGTGACGCCCTCGGCCTCGGTGCCCTCGAACACCACGGCGCTGGCGCGCAGCACGGTGTCCCGGTCGTCGAAGAGCGTGCCGTTCCAGTCCCAGATGATGTGCTTCACAACGGTCATGTTAGGTATCGCCCCCGCATCCGGAAAATCGTTTTGGAGACGGCGAGACGGACGGCGCTCCAGGGAGCCGCCGCCCGTCTTCGAAAGCCCGTGCTCAGGCGTTCTTGATCGCGGAGATCTCGAACTCGAGGTTGATCTTCTCGCTGACCAGCACGCCGCCGGTCTCCAGCGCGGCGTTGAAGGTGACGCCGAAGTCGCTGCGGTTGATCGCGGTGGAGCCCTCGAAGCCGATGCGCTCGTTGCCGAACGGGTCCTTGGCCGCGCCCTGGAACTCGAAGTCGACGGTGACGGGCTTCGTGACGCCCTTGATGGTCAGGTCGCCGGTGACCCGGAAGAGCTCCGCGGAGACCTGCTCGACGGCGGTGGAGGCGAAGGTGATCTCCGGGTACTTCTCGACCTCGAGGAAGTCATTGGTGCGCAGGTGGCCGTCGCGCTGCTCGTTGCGGGTGTCGATGCTGGCGGTGGCGATCTTCACCTCGACGGAGGAGCGGCTCGGGTCGTCGCCGTCGACCTGCGCGGTGCCGGAGAACTCGTTGAACGCGCCGCGCACCTTGGTGATCATGGCGTGCCGGGCGGAGAAGCCGATGCGGGTGTGGGACGCGTCGATGGTGTAGGTGCCGGTCAGCGCGGAAAGGGCGGTGCTCATGTCTGCCTCCAAAGAAGTTGAACTTTCAACACTCACCTTAGCCGGGATTGGTGACATGTCAAGTAAACTGGCGAACATGACGAAATGGCTCTCCGACGGGGAGCAGCGCCTCTGGCGCGACTTCCTGCGCATGCACAACGATCTCTGGGCCGTGGTCGGCCGCGACCTGCAGACCCGATCCGGCCTGTCCCCCGGGGACTTCGAGGTACTCGTCCACCTCACGGACAGCGCCGGACACCGCCTGCGCGTCACCGAACTGGCGCAGACCATGCGGTGGGAGCGCAGCAGGCTCTCCCATCAGCTGACCCGGATGGAGAAGCGCGGGCTCATCGCCCGGCGGGACTGCCCCGAAGACGCGCGTGGCGCCTTCGTCGAGCTCACCCCCGAAGGGCTGAGCGCGATCGAAGGCGCCGCGCCGTCACATGTCGAGACCGTCCGCGGGGTGCTCTTCGACGTGCTCACCCCGCGGCAGCTGGAATCGCTGGCCGATGTCTGCGCCACGGTACTGGCCGGGCTCGACGGCCCGGCGCCGGCCGAGGATCCGGGGGCCGGTCAGTCCGGTTCGGCGGACCCGGGCAGCTCGACGGTGCCCGGGATGACGGGCAGGCGCTGAGTCGTCAGCGAAGCCTGCTCCCTGATCCCCTGCTCCAGGAGCGCGACCTTGTGGCGCAGCGCCCCGTTCTGCCGGAGCAGCTGGTCGTTGTCCGACTGCAGTCGCTCCAGCCGCCTCCTCGACCGCCGGCGCACCGCCTCCCCCCCGACGACCATCCCGGCCACCAGCGCCCCCAGCGCCGGCAGCCACAGTGCCCCCACCACGACGATGAGGAGGATCGTCCCCGCCGACAACGCCCGGCCGTGCTGTTCCGCCCAGTCCCATACGGCGTTGACCCGTTTGGGGATCCTCACCTTCCACCTCCTGTTCTTCATCTTGATGTCCGGTGAACGGGAAAACGGAATAACCGAGAACGAAGAACAAGGTCACGACGTTCCCCCGAAGCACCACTGTCACAGGGAAGAGGGGAAGTTCACACAGGCCCCGCCCTTCCCTCCCGCCTCAGCGCCCTCTCAGCGCCCGGTTGGTCCTGGCCGTCGGCACGGCGGAGACGGGATCCTCCGGCCACGGGTGACGCGGGTAGCGCCCTCTCAGGTCCGCCCGCACCGCCCGGTACCCCTCACGCCAGAAGGACTCCAGATCCGAGGTCACCGCGGCGGGGCGGCCCGCCGGGGACAGCAGGTGCACCCCCAGCGGCACCCTGCCCCCTGCCAGTGCCGGGGTCCTCGCCCAGCCGAAGAGCTCCTGGAGCTTGGCCGCCAGCACCGGATTCTCCCCCGAGTAGTCGACCCGGATCCGCGACCCGCTGGGCACCGTGATCCGCTCGGGGGCCAGCTCCTCCAGCCGTGCCGCCTCCGGCCACGGAAGCATCCCGCGCAGCAGGTCCCCGGCCGCGAGCCGGGCACGGCCCGCGCGGGCCCCGCCGTTCGCGAAGGCCTCCGCCAGCCGTTCCGCGGTCCGCTCCGTCAGCGCGGCGTCGTCCACCGCCGGCCACGGCTCACCCAGTTCGCGGCGCAGGAACTCCAGCCGCTCCCGCAGCCTCCGGGCCTCCTCGCTCCAGGAGAGGAAGTCCGCTCCGGACTCGCGCAACCCGGCGAGCACCGCCTCCCGCGCCGTCTCCGGGTCCGGCTCGACCGGCCTGGAGGACAGTTCGATCGCGCCGAGGCACTCCACCTCCCTGGCCTTGACCGCGCCGCCCTCCCACACGGCCTCCCGCCGGACGGCCAGCAGCGCCGCCGCGGCCTCCCGAGCCGTCGCCTCGTCGATCTCCACCGCCTGCCGCACCCGGGCCGAGGCCGCGCCCACCGGGCGGTCGGCCACCGCCACGGCCAGCCAGGACGCCCTCGCCAGCGCTCCGGGCACCGTAGCTCCCGTCCCCGAGGCCATGAGGTGCCCGCCGGTGGCCCGCACGCGGGCCACCCGCTCGGGGAAGGCCAGTGCCACGACCAGCCCGGCCGCCGCCTCGTCCGGCAGGCCCTCCGAGGGCTCGGGGCCGTCATGGCGGGGCAGGGCGGCGCGGAGCCTCCGGGCCTCGGCCTTCCAGCGCGGCTGGCCGCGCAGCCTGTGCCAGGCGGCGACCAGGTCCTCGGGCGAGCCGGAGGGCGGCGGCTCGGAGAGCAGCGCGACGAACTCGGCGGCGCGGCGGGAGCCGGTGCGCGGTGAGGCGTCGAGCAGGGCCCGCGCCAGCCGGGGGTGCAGCCCCAGCCCGTTCAGCCGCCGGCCCCGCGCGGTGACGCGGCCGTCGCCGTCCAGGGCGCCCAGGCCGCGCAGGGTCGTGCGGGCAGCGCTCAGCGCCGCCTCGGGCGGCCGGGTGAGCAGCGCGAGCTCCGCCGGGTCCGACGTCCCCCAGCAGGCCAGGTGCAGGGCGAAGGGCGTGAGGTCGGCCAGGGCGATCTCGGGCTGCGGCCACGGGGCGAGCCGCTCGGACTCGTGCCAGCAGCGGTAGACGGTGCCCGGCGCCTCCCGGGCGGCGCGTCCGGCCCGCTGCTCGGCGGTGGCGCGGGAGGCCCGGACGGTGGTGAGCGCGCCGAGGCCCCTGGCGTGGTCGGTGCGGGGTTCGCGGGCCAGTCCGGAGTCGACGACCACCCGGATCCCGGGAAGCGTGAGGCTCGACTCCGCCACCGAGGTCGCCAGGATCACCCGGCGTCCGGCCGACCCGCTCAGCGCGGCGTCCTGGACCTCGGCGGGCGCCTGGCCGTGGAGCTGCAGGACCGGCAGGCCGGAGAGCGCCCCGGCGACCCTGCGCAGTTCGCCCACCCCGGGCAGGAAGCACAGGACGTCGCCTTCCCGCTCGTCCCAGGCGCGGCGGACGGTGAGCGCCACGTGGTCCAGGAAGGCCGGCTCCACCCGGGTGCCGTGGGCGGGCGCGCCGGCCCGGGCGGGCGGGGCCCAGACCACGGCCAGCGGGTGCGGCACGGAGGCGGCCTCGACGACGGGCGCGTCCTCCAGCAGGGCCGACCAGCGGGCCGCGTCGGCGGTGGCGCTGGCGGCCACCACCTTCAGGTCGGGGCGGAGCGTCTGGCGGACCTCCAGCAGGAACGCCAGGGCGGTGTCGGCGTCCAGATGCCTTTCGTGGCACTCGTCGACCACGACCACGTCGATCCCGGCCAGCTCCGGGTCGCGTTGCAGCCGCTGCAGCAGCACGCCGGTGGTGACGGCCTCGACGCGGCTGCCTGGCCGGTGCTCGCCGCGCACGGTGAAGCCGATGCGGGCGCCGACCGGCTCCTCCAGCATCCAGGCCATGCGGCGGGCGGCGGCGCGGGCCGCGATCCGCCGGGGCTCGGCGACCAGGACGCGGGCGGCGGGCCCGCCGCCGAGCAGCCCGGCCAGGGCGAGCGGGACCAGGGTGGTCTTGCCGGTGCCCGGCGGGGCGGTGAGCACGGCGGTGCCCGAGGCCACGGCCGCCTTCAGGCGCGGCAGTGCCTCGCGGATCGGCAGTTCTCCCCCGCGCATGGTCCAAGGATAGGAAATACCGGGGGTCTTCTTGGCGTTTTGGCGATCAGGAGCACCTGTGTCGGACGGGGACGGAGGGAGACGCATGGACGAGCGCTTCGCGGACCAGGCGGTGATCCGGCGGATGTTGTGGGACTCGCGGACCTGGGCCTTCGTCGGTTTGAGCGACGATCCGACCCGTACCGTCCACGGCCAGGCGCGACTCCTCCAGGAACGTGGAAAGAAAATCGTTCCGGTGCATCCGGACAGGGCGCCCGTTCTGGGCGAGCAGGCGTACGCGAGCCTGGCCGAGGTCCCCGAGCCGATCGACGTGGTCGGCGTCTACCGGCGCTCCGCCGCCGCGGGCGAGGTCGTCGACGCGGCGGTCAAGGCGGGCGCCAAGGGGGTGTGGCTGCCGCTCGGCGTGATCGACGAGGCGGCGGCCGAACGGGCGCTGGCGGCGGGCCTGGACGTGGTCATGGACCGCTGTCCCGGCGTCGAATGGTCGCTGCGGCACCGCCGCTGAGCCGTTCAGGGGGTCAGGGCGCCCGACCCCCGGGTACGCAGGATCATCTCCATCTCCAGGCACCGCCGGGGATCGGTGAGGTCCGCGCCGAACAGCTTCTCCAGCTGCCGGAAACGGTACCTGACGGTCTGGGGGTGGAGGTGCATGCGCCGTCCCGCCTCGGTGGCGTTGAAGTTGTGGGCGAGCAGCGACAGCAGCGTCTCGATGAGACGCTCCCGCTGTATCGGCGGCAGCCCCTCCAGCGGGGCGAGCCGGGTGGGCGCCATGGTGTCGAGCAGGCTCTTGGCGCCGAACATCACCAGGGTCGGCACATGATCGGAGCAGCGCACCAGCCCGTCGTCCGGCACGACGCCCCGCTCCACCAGGAGCAGGGTCCGCTGGGCCCAGCGGTGGGACTCGCCCGCGGCGGCCGGCGGCACGGTCAGGCCGAGGACCACGGTCCAGTGCTCCAGCAGCGGCTCCAGCGTCCGGCCGCGGCCCGGCCCGTCGGGGTCGGGCAGCAGCACGCGCGGCCTGGTGCGGCCCCAGTCGACCAGCATGCCCTCGGGCAGCGGCCGGGCGGGCTGGTGGGCCGGATCCCGGGGTGAGAGCACGGCGACCGCCACGGTCCGGGGCACCGTCCAACCCGCGCATCCGGCGGCCTCGGTGATCGCGGTCTCCTCCGCGTCCGGCGACAGCAGCAGCGACAGCAGCGCCGAACGCCTGCGGTCGATCGCCTCGGGAGTGGCCTCGCCTTCGGCCTCGTACCCCTGGCGGACCGCGGCGGCGACCGCGTCCATGTAGCTGAACTGCGCCTCGGCCAGCCGTCCGATCGTGGCCCGGTCGATGTCGAGGCTCTCCAGGACGCCCTTCACGCTGCGCCACACGGCCCGGCCGGTCTGGCGCAGCCCGTGGTGGACCTCCTCGGGGACCCGTCCCTCGCGGGCGAGCCTGCGCCCGAGGTCCTGGTACCAGGGGGCGATCCTGCTCCAGGCCCCGCGCGGGTCCTCCACCAGGTCGGTGAAGTGCGACAGGCCGCTCATCAGCCGTTCACGGACCCGTTCGGAGGGCGGCCCGTCCAGCTCGCGCAGGAGTTCGGCGGTCACCCGGTCCAGATCGGCCCGCAGGTGCAGTACGAGGCGCGGGGGGAGCGCCTCGAACGAACTCACGTCCAAAAGGTTCTCTGTCATGAGAAGGCTCCTCGTCTTCTCGCGAGAGTCTGCGTCCCGCGACGGGGATCCTCCAGTACCCGCCCTGCTAAACGGCGGGTCCCGCTTCATGAGTCGAGTGCGTGGCGCGGCCCGTCCGGCGTCACCCG
Organism: Actinocorallia aurantiaca; assembly: GCF_039533685.1. Lineage (NCBI taxonomy): Bacteria > Bacillati > Actinomycetota > Actinomycetes > Streptosporangiales > Thermomonosporaceae > Actinocorallia > Actinocorallia aurantiaca. The sequence goes on from NZ_BAAATZ010000020.1 coordinate 113,638, forward strand.
GTGCGCACCGGCCCGGTCCGCTCCTCGGCGCTCTCGGGGTGCAGCGCGAGCCAGCCGTGCAGCACCATGTGCAGTTCCAGGCGGCCCGCCGGGTCGTAGATGCCCTCGCCGAGCAGGCCCTCCAGCTGACGCACCCGGTAGCGGATGGTCTGCGCGTGCATGTGGAGCCGCTGGGCGACCTCCGTGGCGTTGAACCCCGACTCCAGGCAGGCCAGCAGGGTCTCGGCCAGCACGCGGCGCTGGCGCGGACGCAGCTCGAGCAGCCGTTCGAGGCGGCGTTCGGCGACCTGGCAGAGCAGGTCGGGCCGGTCGAGGATCATCAGGGACGGCAGGTGCTCGACCGCCAGGACCAGCCGGTCGCCCGGGATGTGGCCGCGGCGGGTCAGCTCCAGGCCCCGCCTGGCCCAGTCGAGGGAGCGGACGGCCGAGGTGAGCGGGACGGTCGGTCCCACGACCGCGGTCCACTCGCTCAGCCCGTGCTCCAGCATCCTGCGCCGGCCGGGGCCCTCGGGGTCGGGCACGACCAGGCAGGGGTCGTCCAGGTGCAGCCCCATCAGGACCTCCGAGGGCAGCGCGGGCCGGCGCACGGTCAGGCCCGCGCGTTCCCGCACCGCGACGACGGCGATCGCCTGCGGCAGCGCCCACTCGGCCTTGGCGGCCAGGTCGCGGATCTCCTTCAGGTCGGGTTCCGGGCCGGCGATGAGCAGTTCCAGCAGCCTGCGGCGCCGTCCCTGGTATTCGCCGATCTCGCGGGCGTTGGCCTCGGCGTGCCCGGCGGCGACCGCCTCGGCGAGCCGGTCGATGTAGGCCAGGACCGAGGCGGTGATCTGCCCGACGAGCTCGCCGGGGACCTCCGGCGGCGCCTGCTGGTCGCGGCGGGTGATGTAGGCGATGGCGGCGCTGGTGCCGGCCCGCGCCGACCGCTGCCACGACTCCAGGCTGCGGCCCTCCCGGGCCTCGCCCACTCCCAGTTCCCGGAAGAAGTCGATGACCTCGTCGGACTCCAGGGCCGGGTCCGCCACCATGTCGAACCAGTGGCCGATGGCGTATTCGGCGGCCTGCTGCACGACTTCGGCGTAACGCGGGTCATGCGGCCGCACGTAGTCGGGAACGGCCTGTTCGATCGCGGTCGCGCCTTCCCGGGCGATCTGCGACAGCTGCGGCCGGTAGTGCCGTACGAGATCGTCCAGGGCTTTCTGGTGGGACTCGTAGTCCAAGATCCCCTGGAGCAGGCCCACGCTCGAGGTCCCCTCTCGTTGAAGTAGAACAGGTTCTTGCACGCTGTCCACATGGTTCAACAGAGCGGCGTTCTGATCCACCCTGAAAGGGTGAAGCGTTTATCACGCAAGTTATGTCACACTCACCCGGTTTTCAGTCAGCCCTCGAGCCGGTCGAGGCCGGACAGGAGCCAGCGGCCGTCCCGGCGGACGGCGTCGACCGCGAGCATGGCCGCCGCCTCGGCGCCCTCCCCGGGACCGTCGGCCGCGGTGCCGGCCTGGTCGGCGAACACCAGGAGGTGCGCGCGGCCCCCGTCCAGCGAGCGGACCGCGGCATGCCCCACCTGGGTCGTCAGCACGAGCCGGCGTTCCGGCGCGGTCTCGCGGACCGGGCCGAAGAGGTGCTCGTACTGGGCGATGGCGTCACCCGTGAGCAATTCTCGCGCTGCTTGATGTGTTTTGTCTGGTTCAAGATGGTCGTAGGAGAAGAGCCGCTCCACCGCCGCGGTCACCTGGCTCAGGACCTCGGCGGTGTGTCCGTTATCGGTCAGCGCGACATTGCGGACGCCAGGGGAGTTCCCTTCGACCCGGGCCCGGTGCAGGCCCCAGCCGGCGAACGCGCCGGAGGCGAGCATCAGGACGCTCAGGAGAAGGGAGAGCCGGCGGTTCACCGGGCACCGCCCGGAGCCCGGGTCAACGTCTCGACCTTCCATCCGCCGGAGGTGCGGGCCAGCTCGGCGATCAGCCTCATGCGCCTGTCCGCGGGCGGGGAGCCGGGCGGCGAGAGGGTCATCCGGACCGCGAGCAGCAGGCGGGCGCGGCCCGCGCGTTCGTCGAGCTCGGCGACCGCGCCGTCGAGGACCTCCGCGCCGGTCACCGTCCTGGCCTCGACGACCTGCCGCTCGAAGTCGGCCCGGCCCCCGGTGATCTGCCGGTGCAGCTCGCCGGTCGTGGAGTCCTCCCACAGGTCGAGCCCCTCGTCCAGTTCGCGGTAGTCGAGGGTGTTGAGGTTCTGCACGGCCTGGGCGCCCTCGCGCAGCACGTGCTCCCGCAGCCGGGAGAAGGCGGCCTCGTCGTCGTGGGCGGCGGAGTACCAGGACCAGCCGGACCAGGCCGCGCACAGGGCGGCGACGAGGGTGAGCACGGGAAGGGCGTGTCGCATCTCAGGCCGCCTTCATCTCGGTGATGCGCCAGTTCCCGCCGTCCCGCCGGGCCGTGACGGTGAGCTGCGCGGCGACCGGCCGCCCTTCCGGCCTCCCCTTCCGGCTGCTGGTCTGGTCGAGGAAGACCAGCAGGACGGCATGGTCGCCGGTGAGCTCGACCACCCCGGCCCCGGCCACCCGGGTGCGCATGGCCAGCCGCTGGGCCGGGGCCTCCTGGCGCACCCGGGCGAACAGCCCCCGGTACTGCTCGGCCGCCCGGCCTTCGAGGACCTCCCCCGCCGCCTGCTCGGTCCGGTCGAGGTCTTCCGGCGCGTAGGAGAGGATCCGGGTCAGCCCGTCGCCGACCTCGGCGATCACTTCGCCGGTCGCGGCGGGGTCCAGGAGGGCCCGGTCGCGGACCTCCGGGGGCTGCGCGAGAGAGAGCAGGGCCGCTCCGGCCGCGGCCAGGAGCAGCGCGGCGAGCGGCTGGAGGAGACGTGGCTTCTTCATGCGCTATCCGCCCTGTGCCGGAAGTGAGACGAGCGAGGACAGCCGCCAGCCGCCGGAGGTGCGGGTCAGGTCCGCGGTGAAGCGTTTGCGCTGGACGGTCGGGACGCCCTCGGCGGGGGTCAGCTGGATGTTCACGGACGCGATGAGCTCGGCCGAGCCGGCCCGCCCGTCGAACGCGGTGAGCGCGGCGGCCAGCACGGTGCCGGTCGCCGAGGTGCGGGAGCCGGCGAGCCGGGCGGCCGAGGACTCGCCTTCCAGCCGGGCGCGCAGGTCCCCGGTGGACGCCGCGAGCCAGGCCCGCCGTCCCGCCTCGGCCCGGGTGTGGTCGAGGGTGTTGAGGACGGCGACGCGCTCCCGCCCGTCGGCCAGCGCCCGGTCCCGTTCGGCGGCGAGGTCGGGGCCGGTGTTCTGGTACGTCCATCCCGACCAGGCGAGGAACACCGCCGACGCGGCGACCGCCAGCCCGCCCGGCTTGAAAAGCCTCCTCATTCGCCGACCCCCAGGAGGGTGGCCGGGTCGGACGGCCGGTCGCCCAGGGGCGGCTGGGAGAACGCTCCCGGCGGACGGGTCGCGGAGGGGTCCGGGACCGGGCCGCCCCTGGGCGCGCGGGACGAGCCGCGGACGTTCACCCCGCTGGAGACGGGCATCGCGCAGCGGGCGGCCTGGTTCAGGTCGATCTCGGTGAAGTCCAGCCCGTTGCGGTAGACGGTCCCGCCGTAGCCCCGGGTGCAGGGCAGCGGGTCGAAGAACGTGGTGACCATGCTGAGGTCGAGCCTTCCGTCCTGGACGACAGACGACCCCACGGCGACCGCGGCGGGGGCCCGTACGAACAGCTCCCGCAGTGCCGCCTGCCGGGTGGACAGCATGTCGGAGGTGTTCAGCAGGTGTGACAGGAGCAGGCCAATCTCCGGGTCGAGGTCCCGGACGAGCCCTCCGGCCTCGGCCGCGGCCCCGGGCGCGGTCTTGATGAGCTCGCGCAGGTCGGGATCGGACTTCCTCAGCTGCGCCGCCAGCAGCCTGGCGCCCTTCGCGAAGTCCTTCAGCGCACCGGCCTCCTGGTTCTGGGTGCGCAGCACCAGTTCGCCGTTCTCGATGAGCGCGATCGTCTGGTCGCTGTGCTCGCCCGCGGCGGCGACGAACTCCCCGCCGTGGTCCAGCAGCGCCTGGAGGTCCGGCCCCTGCCCGGTGAAGGCCAGGCCGAGTTCCTCCACGACGGTGCGCAGCGCGTCCAGCGGCACCGAGGAGGTGAAGTCGTCCAGGCTGACCAGCAGGTCGGTGACGGGGGCGGGCAGCGTCGTGGCGGTGCGCGGGATGACCGACCCCTCCTTCAGGTACGGCCCCGCGCCGGCCGACGGCCGCAGGTCCAGGTACTGCTCGCCGACCGCCGAGCGGCTTGCCACGACGGCCTGGACGGCGGCCGGGATCTTCGGCGCGGAGTCCTTCAGCCGCAGGTCCGCCCGGACGCCGTCGGCGGTCAGGCGCATCGGGCCCACCCGCCCGACCGACACTCCCCGGTAGGTGACGTCGGCGTTGGTGAGCAGTCCGCCCCCCTGGGTGAGCTCGACGTGGACGGTGTAGGTGCCGCTCAGGCCCACGTGGCGGCCGAGGTCGGCGTGGTTCAGCGCGATGAAGGACAGCGAGAGCACGCCGAGGACCAGGAAGGCGAGGTTCTTCAGCCGGGTGCCGAGTGTGATCATGGCTGGGTCTCCGGTTTCTCCGGCTCGGCTTCCGGCTCCGCGCCGACCGGCGGGATGAGCTCGGTGCCCTCCGGCGCGGCGACCGTCAGGTAGGAGTTGAGGTAGTCGCCCTTCACTGCGGGCAGGACCGCGTCGGTGAACGGGTAGGTGAACAGCACCTGGAGGGACTGCGGCAGGTCTCGTCCGGAGTCGGCGAGGCGCTTCAGGGTCGGTTCCAGCGCCTTCAGGTCCTCGATCATGTCCTTCTTGCCGCGGTCGATGGTGCGCACCGCGATGCCCGACAGGTCCTCCAGCGCGTCCAGCATCCGGACGAGCGCGGCCCGCTGGTCGGCCAGGACCTTCAGGCCGGGGCCGAGCCCGTCCAGCACGTCGCCGGCCTTCTCCTTGCTCTGCGAGAGGGTGAGCGACAGCCGGTTCAGCCCGTCGATCGCGTCGGTGATCGCCTTCTTGTTCCCGTCCAGCCGCGAGACGAGCTCGGAGACCTGGCCGAGCATGCTCTTGATGGCGGGCTCGTTGCCGTTCATCGCCTTGTTCAGCTCGGTGGTGATGGTCCGCAGCTGGGTGAGGCCGCCGCCGTTGAGCAGGAGGGACAGCGCGCCGAAGACCTCTTCCACCTCGGTGTCGCGGTTGGTGTGCTCGACGGGGATGACCGCCCCGTCGGCGAGCGCCCCCGTCCCGGCGGGCGGTGCCGACAGCTGGATGAACTTCTCCCCCAGCAGGCTCGACTGCTCCACGTGGGCGCGGGCGTCCGCGGGCAGCTTCACCTCGCCGTTGACCACCATGCTCACCTTGGCGGTCCACCCGTCGGGCGCGAGGGCCACCCCGGTGACCCGGCCGACGGGCACGTCGTTGACCTTCACCGCCGCCTGCGGCACGAGGTTCAGCACGTTGGCGAACTCCGCGTGGACCGTGTAGGGGTGCTCGCCGAGGTCCGCGCCGCCCGGCAGGGTGACGTCCTGGATCCCGGGCAGCCCGCATCCGGCCGTCGAGACGAGCAGCGCGGCCGCCAGCAGGCGCTTTCCCGGATCTCGCGTCGTGCCTCGTGTCTTGCCTTTCACCGCACCTCTCCCAAGGGCATGAGTTCCAGGACGTTGCCCCGGCCGCGCAGGGAGCGGGTGGCCGGATCGTAGGTGTTGAGCACGTTCTGGACGGTGAGGGGCAGCACGTCGAGGGCTTCGGCCAGCGCCTCGCGCTGGGTGACGAGCACCTTGGTGATCTTCGACAGCCGCTCCACGTCCCGGGTGATGAGCTTGCGGTTGTCCTTGATGAAGGCCTGGACCTTGGCCATCGCCCGAGTGAGGTGGGTGAGGGCGGCGGCCAGCTCGTCCCGGTCGTCGGCCAGGAAGCCGGAGACCGCGGCCAGCTGCCGCTCGGCCCGGCGGACCTGGTCGTCGTCGGCCGACAGCATGGAGACGAACCCGCTCAGGTCGTCGATGACGCCGAACATGTCCTCCTGGGAGGTGGAGAGGGTCTTGGACGCCTGGGAGAAGTCGTCGATCATCCGGCGGAGGTCCGAGCCGTTGCCCTCCAGGTTCTCCGCGCCCACCTCCAGGGCCCGGCTCACCGCGCCGTCCTGGTTGGCGCCCTCCGGGCCCAGGGCCTTGGCCAGGCGTTTCATGCTGTCGTAGAGCTGGTCGAGTTCGACCGGGGTGGAGGTGCGTTCCTGGGGGACGACGGCGCCGGACGCCATCTTCGGCCCGCCGTCGTAGGCGGGGGCCAGCTGGACGTAGCGGTCGGAGACCAGGCTGGGGGCGACGACGACCGCGTGCGCGTCCGCGGGGACCGGGATGCCGTGGTCGACGGTCAGGACCACCTTGACCCGGGTGCCTTCGGGGTGCACCGAGTCGATCGTGCCCGCCTTAACGCCGAGGATCCGGACCTCCGAACCGGAGTAGACGCCGATCGCCAGCGGGAAGTAGGCGGTGACGCGGGTCCCCGCCGGGCCGCGCAGGCCGGCGAGGACGCCGGCCGCGGCCACGACGACGAGCGCCGCGAAGGCGATTCCGGGCAGGAGTCTTCGGAGCATCTCACTGCCCTTCTTTCTTGGGCGGAAGACAGCCGGCGGCCGGGGGGTCGGCCTGGTACTCGTCCGGGACGAGGCCGCACAGGTAGCCGTCCATCCAGCGCCCGTTGCCCAGGGCGTTGCCCAGGAGGCGGGTGTAGGGGGCGGTCAGCTTCAACGCCCTGTCCAGGTTGTCTTGGTTGCGCTGGAGCACGTCGGCGACCTCGCCCAACGCCTCCAGGGTCGGCTTCAGCTGTTTCCGGTTGTCGTCGACCAGACCAGACAACTGCTCGGACATCGTGCGGGTGCCGACGAGGAGGCTGTGGATGGCCTGGCGCCTGCGCCGGAGCTCGCCGAGCAGCAGGTTGCCGTCCCGCAGCAGCGCCTCGAAGTCGGAGGTGCGGTCGGCCAGCTGTCCGGTGACCTTCTTCGTGCCCTGGAACAGCTCGGCCAGCTCGTCGTCCCGGCTGGCGACCGTCTGGGACAGCGCCGACAGGCCCGACAGCGCCTTGCGGACGCTGGGAGCGGTGCCGGAGAAGGCGTCGGCCATGGTCTCCAGGCTCTGGGCGAGCCTGCCGGTGTCGAGCTGGTCGAGGGTGCCGGACAGGTCCTGGAAGGCGGTCACCACGTCGTAGGGGGAGGTGGTGCGAGTGGAGGGGATGCGCCGCTCGGGCTTCTGGGCGACGGTGCCCAGTGGGTCGACCGCCAGGTACTTGTCTCCGAGCACCGTCTTGATGGCGATCGCGATCGTGCTGGCGTCGCCGATCCACACGTCCTCGACGCGGAAGTCGACACGGACCCTGGCCCCGTCGAGGGCGACCCCGGTGACCTTGCCGACCTTCATGCCGGCGATCCTCACCTCGCTGCCGGGGCGCAGGCCCGCCGCCTCGGTGAAGTCCGCGCTGTAGGAGGTGCCGCCGCCGATGACCGGAAGGTCCTCGGCATAGTAGGCCAGGCCTCCGACCAGGCTCATCGCCAGCAGGCCGACGATCGCCACCATGATGGGATCGCGGTCGGCGACGCGTTTGCGCGGCCCTCGGCGCCGCCGTCCGACGCGGATCACGGGCCGCACCTCGCGGCGTCGCCCGCGACCGCGGTGAGCGGAGGCGGCGTCTCGTCGGGGTACTGCTTGTAGGAGACGCCGGTCACGGTGGCCTCGCAGACGTAGAAGTTCAGCCAGGAGCCGTACGAGCCGAGGCGGGCGATCGTCTCGAGCTTGCGCGGCAGCAGGTCCAGGAAGCGCTCGACGGTCGGCGTCTCCCGCTCGAGGTTCTTCGACAGCCTGCCGAGTTCGGCGATGTCGGCGCGCAGCGGTTCCCTGCCGTCCTCCAGCAGGGACGTGGTGCTCTCGGTGAGGTCGCCGAGCGCCGCCACGGCCTCGCCGATGGGCTCGCGGTCGGCGGCCAGGCCCGACACCAGGGCGCGCAGCGTCGAGATGAGGTCGCCGAACCGGTCGCCCCGGGAGTTGACGGTCTCCAGCACGCCGTTCAGGTTGGTGATGACCTGGCCGATCACCTGGTCCTTGGCGGCGATCGAGGTGGTCAGCGAGCCGACGGTGGACAGCAGGGTCTCCAGGGTGCCGCCCTCGCCCTGCAGCACCTGGATGAGGGAGTCGGCGAGCCGGTTGACGTCCTGCGGGGACAATGCCTGGAACAACGGCTGGAAGCCGTTGAACAGCTCCGTCAGGTCCACCGCGGGCAGTGTGCGCTCCGACGGGATGAGCCCGTTCGCGGGCAGCACGCCGCTCTGGCCGGCGCCCTGGCCGAGTTCCAGGTAGCGCTGGCCGACGAGGTTCAGCCACTTCACCCCGGCGGTGGCGGTGGCGGGCAGGACGCGGCCCCGCTCGACGGAGAAGGTGACCTCGGCGAGCCTGCGGTCCACGATCCGCATGCCGTCGACCCGGCCGACCTGGACGCCGGCGATCCGGACGCTGTCGCCGGCCCGCAGGCCGGAGGCGTCGGTGAAGCGGGCGCGGTAGGAGACGGTGTCGCCGCTCTCCGTCTGCGCGATGGTCACGCCCAGCAGGACGGTGGCCAGCACCGTCACCACGATGAACACCGCCGACTTGATCAGCGGGGCGGCCAGTCCTCGGCGTTTCACTCGACCGTCACCTCCGTGCCCCGGTAGAGCGGGCCGACAAGGACGCTGCTCCAGTCCGGCAGAACCTGGGCGGGTTCCCCGACCTCGGGGGCGATCAGCTCGTTCACCAGGGAGTTCTCCTGCGGGGAGTTGGCGAGGCCGAGCCCGCCGCGCGCCACCTTCGCGGTGGTGTAGGGGACGGGGTAGCAGGCCGGGCCGCCCTTGGCGGTGTAGGCGGGGGTGTCCTTGCCGGGCTTGTAAGGGCCAGGATTCGGCGCCGTCCTGACCCTGACGCGGACGCCGGGACGTCCGGTGTCCTTGCCGAGCACCTGGTCCATCTTCGGGACGAACTCGGTGAGCATCCGCAGGGTGCAGGGGAACTCCGGCGAGTACTTCGCGAACAGCTTCAGGGTGGGCTTGCTGCGGGCCGACAGCCGGATGATCGTCTCGGAGTTGGCCTTCAGGAACGCCGTGAAGTCCTGAGAGGCCGAGGCGACCGTGTCGTACAGCAGGGCGAGGTTCGCCTTCTGGTCGGCGAGGGTCCTGCTGGTGACGGTCATGTCCGACAGCGCCGCCATCAGGTCCGGGGTGACCTCGGCGTAGTGGCGGGTGAGGGTGACCAGTTCGCGGATGCCCCGGTTGAGGGCGGGCAGGGACGGGTTGAGCTTCTTCAGGTAGGCGTCCAGCTCGACCAGCGTCCTGCCGAGCTGCTCACCCCTGCCGTCCAGCGCCTGGGCGATCGCGGTGAGCGTGGCCGACAGCTTCGCGGGCTGGACGGCCTGCAGCAGCGGCAGCACGTTGTCGAGCACCTGCTGGAGCTCGATGGAGTTCCGCGACCGGTCCTGCCCGATCACACCGCCGGGCCGCAGCCGCTCGGGCCCGGGCCGCTCCGGCGGGATCAACGCCACGTACCGGGTGCCGAACAGGGTGGTCGGCAGCAGTTGCGCGCTCACGTCGGCGGGCAGCAGCCGCAGCTTGTCCGGCTCCAGGGCCAACGTGAGCCGCGCGCCCGTCCCGTCGGCGTCGATCTTCCGCACCTCGCCGATGCGGACGCCGCGCAGCTTCACGTCCGCGTGGGGGTGCATCTCGCTGCCGACGGTGCCGGTCTCCAGCGTCACCGTGCTGACCTTGGTGAACCGCTTGTCGTACACCGCGATCGACAACCACACCAGCAGGACCGGCAGCAGCACGAACACCACGCCCGCCCATCTCTGCCTGTTCATCCGGCGACCTTCACCGTGGTGGTGGTCCCCCACAGGGCGAGGCTGAGGAAGAAGTCGGTGATGCTGATGAGGACGATCGACGTTCTGACCGCGCGCCCGACGGCGGCGCCCACCCCGGCCGGGCCGCCGGACGCGCGGAATCCGTAGTAGCAGTGCGAGAGGATCACCAGCACGCTGAAGATCAGGGCCTTGAGGAACGACAGGAGCACGTCCACGGGGGCCAGGAACAGCGCGAAGTAGTGGTCGTAGGTTCCGGCCGACTGGCCGTTGAACCAGACCGTGACCTGTCTCGACGCCAGATATGAGCTGAGCAGTCCTATGCCGTACAGGGGGATGATCGCGACGGCGCCCGCGACGATCCGGGTGGTGACGAGGTAGGGCATGCTGGGGATGCCCATCACCTCCAGCGCGTCCACCTCCTCGTTGATGCGCATCGCGCCGAGCTGGGCGGTGAACCCGGCGCCGACCGTCGCGCTGAGCGCCAGTCCCGCGACGAGGGGGGCGATCTCGCGGGTGTTGAAGTAGGCGGAGGTGAAGCCGGTGAACGCGGCGGTGCCGATCTGCTGGAGCGCGGCGTAGCCCTGCAGGCCGACCACGATCCCGGTGAACAGGGTGATCGAGATCATGATGCCGACGGTGCCGCCGACCACGCCCAGGCCGCCGCTGCCGAAGGAGACCTCGGCCAGCAGCCGCTGGATCTCCTTGAGGTAGCGGCGGACCGCCCTGGGCGTCCACAGCAGGGCGCGGACGTAGAAGAGCAGCTGGTCCCCGGGCCCGTCCAGGTAGGACAGCGGGTTGCGGACGCGGCGGAGCCTGTCGGGCCTGATGAAAGCGACCATCGGTCAGCCTCCCTTCGGCGGGACGATCTGCAGGTAGATCGCGGTGAGCACGGCGTTGACGAAGAAGAGCAGCAGGAACGTGATGACGACGGCCTGGTTGACCGCGTCGCCCACGCCCTTGGGGCCGCTGGCGGGGTTCAGGCCCCGGTAGGAGGCGACGACCCCGGCGATGAAGCCGAACAGCAGGGCCTTGAACTCGCTGACGTACAGGTCCGGCAGCTGCGCCAGGGCCGAGAAGCTCGACAGGTAGGCGCCGGGGGTGCCGTTCTGCATCAGGACGTTGAAGAAGTACCCGCCCGCGACGCCGACGACCGACACCAGCCCGTTCAGCAGGACGGCGACCACGACGCAGGCCCAGACCCGCGGCACGACCAGGCGCTGCACCGGGGAGACGCCGAGCACCTCCATGGCGTCGATCTCCTCCCTGATCTTCCGGGATCCGATGTCCGCGCAGATGGCCGAGCCGGCCACCCCCGAGATGAGCAGGGCCACGATCAGCGGGCTCGCCTGCTGGATGATCGCCAGCACGCTGGCCCCGCCGGTGAAGGACTGCGCGCCCAGCTGCTGGGTGAGCGAGCCGACCTGGAGCGAGATGATCGCGCCGAACGGGATGGTGACCAGCGCGGTCGGCACGATCGTCACCCCGGCGATGAACCAGAACTGCTCGACCAGCTCGCGGAACTGGAACGGCCGCCGGAACGTCAGCGCAAGGACCGTCGCGCCGAGCGCGAACAGCCGTCCCGCCTGGCGCAGCGCGGCGGCCGGGACGCCGATCAGGGAGGCGGCCACGCGCTAGCTCACGCCCCGGCAGGAGGGCGAGGCCAGGAAGGCGATGTTCAGCTTGGGGTCGGCGGCCTTGAGGTCCTGCAGCGGGCCCTGGTACTCGCCGTACTTGACCATCACCTTGGCGACCGAGCCGAGCGCGGTCTGCAGGGACGCCTCGTTCGTCACCTTCGTCTTGCGCAGGGCGGCGGACGCCTTGTCGACGGTCTTGCGCACGCCGGCCAGGCGGGTGAGCGCCTTCTCGACCTTGGCCTCCCCGCCGTCGACCGGGGGCGGCCCGGCCGCGCGCAGGCCCTCGTCCATCTTCTGCATCTGGCCGCTCACCTGGGCGAGGAAGTCGACGATGCCGGCCTTGGCCTTGGCGCTGTCCGCGGTGTCCAGCGCGGGCATCTTCAGCTGGAGGCCCTGGCCGGCCACCGCCGTGCAGACCTTGTCCGCCCAGCCGGCCTCGGGGCCGACCAGCGGGGTCTGGTCCGCCGCCGCCTTCTCCTCGCCTGACGAGCAGCCTGCCGCCGTTCCGCCGACCAGTGCGGTCAGCAGGGCGGCGATGATCCATCGCCGTGCCATGGTGGTACTCCTTATTTCGGGTGGGTGAGGAGATACTAGGAATGCCGGAACGGCAGCGGTTGTCAGTGAACGCACATTTAAAATCTGCTTGTTTGCCCTGAGTTCATCGCTCGGCCGTGATGTGTGGAAAATGAGTGTCCGGAGGACATAAATCATCGGCCCGCCCGTAGGACGGGAATCTGGAGATCGGTAGCTTGACGACCTTGGAATGCCGGGACCCCCAGCGGTAGAAGAGGTCGACAATTGGATGCCAGGACGAGGCCGCGCCGCGGCCCCCATTCCCTCGTACTGACCCTGGCGGCGATCACCGCCACCGCGTGCGGCCTGGCCGGAGCCGCCGTGACGGGCTCGTCGGCGGCACCGCCCGTCCGGGCGGCGGCGGACGCCGCGGAGGACGCCTTCTACACCCCGCCCAGCCCGCTGCCGCAGGGCACGCCCGGTGACCTCATCCGCTCGCGGCCGGCCAAGGCGGGCCCGCCGGGAGCCCGCGCGCTGGCCGACGCCTGGGAGGTCATGTACCTGTCCACGGACGCGAACGGCGAGCCGAACGCCGTGACGGGGATGGTGCTCGTGCCCAAGAACGTCGACCGGGCCAAGGCGCCGGTCGTCGGGTTCGGGCCCGGCACCCACGGCCCGGCCTACCGCTGCGCGCCCTCCCGGATGATCGACAGAGGCGCCTTCTACGAGCAGCCCGCGGTGAACGACATGCTGGCCAGGGGCTGGGCGGTCGCGGTGACCGACTACGAGGGCTACCACCCCGATCCCCGTACCACCTACGTCGTCGGCCGCTCCACCGGCCCCGCACTGATCGACGCCGTCCGCGCCGCCCAGCGCCTCGGCCCGGCGGGGTTGTCGCCGGACGCGAAGGTCGCCTTCCGCGGCTACTCCCAGGGCGGCGGCGCGGCGATGTGGGCGGGCGAGTCCCAGCCGTCCTACGCGCCGGAGCTGAACCTGGTCGGCGTGGCGGGCGGCGGCGTCCCCGCCGACCTGGCCAACGTCTCCCTCGCGCTCAACGGCGAGGTCGGGTTCGGCTTCCTCATGTACGCGCTCATCGGCCTGGACAACGCCTACGGGCTCGGCCTGGACGAGGCGCTCAACGAGAACGGCCGCACCACGTTCGACGCGATGCGGGCGGACGACTGCGCGATCGAACTGTTCGCCGACTACCAGGGGCGCAGCGTCGCCGACTACTTCGTCCGCAGCCCGCTGGCGGACGCCGCGTGGCAGCGCGCGTACTCCGCCAACAAGCTGGGCGCGACCGCCATCACCGTCCCGGTCTTCCAGTACCACGTGACGCGGGACGAACTCGTCGACTACCAGCAGGCCGTCACGCTGCGGAACACCTACTGCGCCAAGGGCGTGAAGCTGACCTGGAAGACCTTCGACGCCGGCCACCTGACGGGGGTGCACCGGGGCAACGCCGAAGCACTGGCGTTCCTCACCGACCGGATGAACGGACGGGACTCCGCCGGCACCTGCTGAACGGAAGAACACGAAAGGGGGCGCCGGGCGGGCGCCCCCTTTCGTATGCGCGTCAGGCGGGTTTCAGGGCGAGGGTGATCGTGTTGCCCGGACCCGCGGTGAAACCGCTGATCAGCGGAGTGAACAGGCCGCAGCCGGTGAGGGCGGGCAGCGTGTAGGTGCCGGTCAGGGTGCCGCCCGCCGCCTCTGTGAAAGCGTCGGACTTCAGGTCCAGGCGGGCGGGCGCGGACGTCGCGCAGCCCTCCGCGCCGATCGGCAGGCCGAACAGCCGGGCCGACGGCAGTGCCAGGCCCGTCTGGACGGACGCGGTGAGCTTCGTTCCCGACAGGGTGCCGGTCAGTTCCCCGGCGGAAGTGAAGACGGCCTCGGCCGTGACGGGCAGGAAGCCCAGCGCCTTGAACGTGCCGCTCGTCCTGTTCAGGGACAGGTCTCCGGTGAACGTGCCGCCGGTGGTCCTCGCGGTGAGCGCACCGGTCAGCGGGAGCGTCGCGGAGCCCGCCTTGACCAGGGTGGACCCCTCGGCCGTGTAGCCGCCGGGTCCGGGCTCCTCCCCCACCCGGATGACGGCCAGGACGTTGTTCTGCCCGGGGACCTGGACGCATTCGGACTCGAAGACGCCCAGGCCGGTGAGCTCACCGGAGGAGTCCCGGGGCGAGAGCTTCAGCAGCAGGTCGCCCACGAGGATCTCGGCCCTGCCCGGGGTGTCGAAGACCAGGCCGGGCGTCGAGCCCCGGCTCTTCACCGAGAACCCGCCGGCTGCGGGGATCTCCGTCTTCTCCAGGGTGTTGGGTACGGTCAGGGGAAGCCGCAGGCCGTCGGGGGCGACCAGGGTGGCGGAGGCGTCCGCGGTGCCTTCCAGGGTGGCGGAGTACATCGTCCGCAGGCCCTTGGCGGCGTAGGCGCTGACGGTGTCCGCGGTCTCCAGCACGATCGGGGGCATGCGTTCGCCCACCGCGAGGGTCGCGGGCAGGTCGGTGGTGACGCGCACCGAGACGGGTTCGTCCTCCATCAGCGGGAAATCGCACCGGTACTCCAGGTCCAGTGCCACCGGGTCCGCCGCGGAGGGGCCGGGCACTGCCGTCGCTCCCGCCGCGGCCAGGGCCAGGGCCGCCGCTCTCATCCTGTTCCGCACTGGACGCCTTTCTCGTGCCGGGTTCGCGGGGATCACCGTCGGGGGGCCGGGAGCCGAGGCGGGCACTCACCGGGATCCGGGGGCGCGCAGACGGGTCCCTGCACCAGTTTGAGGAGGTTTCCGGGGCCGGAGACCGCGCCGGAGAAAATGCGGCTGAGGTCCTCTCCCACTCCGCACCCGGTGAATTCGGGAATATCGAAGGAACCATTGATGGAACCGCCGACGAGGGGGTTTCCATAATCCTTTCCGCCGACCGCCTCGATCTTCGCCGGAGTCCTGCTGCGGCAATTCGGTCCGAGCCTCATCGGGGTGCCGTTGATCGAGGCGTCCGTGATCCGGATCTCCATTTCCCCGGTGACGGTCAGTTTCCCGGTGGCGATCGACAGGTCGACCAGTCCCTTCTCCGGCTGGCTCATCTCGATCGTCGCGGTGGTCGGCATGAAGCCGAACGTCAGGAACGTCGAGCGGGCGCGCAACGGGGTGGCGAACTGGAAGTCCACCAGCAGGCGGCCGCCCCTCGGGGGGTGGACGATGACGTTCGTGACGGCGTGGCCGGCGGCGGCCGGGTCGTTCAGGAGGGTCGCCGCGCCGAGTTTGGCGACGTTCGCGAAACCCGTCATGTAGGCGCAGCCAGTGTTGCCCGGGTTGCCGGGGTCAATGGTGATCTTGCCGCATTCGGGGGGTGTGCCGGGGACCGCTCCGGAGGCCACCGGAACGGTCGCCACGGCTGTGACGGAACCCTGCTCCGGGGTGCAGGAGACGATCTGCGGCGCGGCCGCGGCCCCTTCGGCGGGACGGGAGGTCAACGCCAGCTTCAGGGCGCCCGCGGTGAAGACCGCGGCGCCCTCCTTCGGCGGGACCACCGCGGGAGGAGCCGCCGAGCCGGTCAGGACCAGGTCTCCGGACTCGGGGACGGGAACCTGCGGGAGAGTGAAGGCCGGCCATTTCGTCGCGGTGGAGACCGTGCCCTGGACGAGGGTCATCGCCAGGTCCGCGGTCGCCGTCACCGTCGCCGCCTCGGCGGGCAGGGCGGCGCGGGGAACGTCGGCCTTCAGGGTGATACGGCCGGGGGCGAGGGGCTGACCGGCCGTACCGGCGTCCGGGAAGGTGCCGGACACCGTGACGCCGGTCTTCACCGGGCCCGAGGGGAAGGCGCAGGTGTAGACCAGGTCGGCTTCGGCCGCCTGGGCACGGGCGGACCGCGCCCCGGACAGGGGCTCGGCCGCGACCGCTCCCACGGCGAGCAGCAGCACCAGGACGATCCCGGCCGGCCGCGAACCCGCTCTCGCCATCGGGCGCCCCTCTCTCTGGCTCTGGTCGTCCGGCCGTCCCGCGCCTCGGGGCGGGAGGCNNNCGGGGGGGGCGGCGGAGGCCGTCCCTGCCGGACGGTGCGGGATCAGCCCTGGGTCTTGGGCGTCACGACCACGTCGATCGTGTTGCCGGACCCGGAGGTGAAGAGGCCGAGGACGTCGTTCAGGAGACCGCAGTCCTTCAGCTTGGAGATCGTGTAGTCGTTCGCCTTCAGCGGCCCGCCCTTCGACGGGTTGAAGAAGGCCTCGGTCGACTTCAGCTTGATCTCGGAGGGCTGGGCGGTCTGGCACTTCTCGCCGCCGCCGAGCGGGATGCCGAACGCCTTGAGCGACGGCAGCTTCACGATCGCCTTCGAGGTGGTGGACAGCACCCCGTTCTCGTAGGTGCCGGTGGTCCGGCCGACCTGGGCGAACGCGACGTCCGCGTTGACCGGCAGGAAGCCCAGGATCTGGAAGGTGCCCTTGGTCGGGTCGAGCGTCAGGTCGGCGGTGACCTCACCGGTCTCCATGACCAGGTCGGCGCTGACCTCGCCGGTCAGCGGCACCGTGCCGTTGGCCGCCTTGATGGTCGAGGAGCCCTTCAGGGCGAAGTCGAAGTGCAGGCCGCCCGGAGGGGTCGGGGTCGGCGTGGGAGTCGGCGTGGGGGTGG
>NZ_BAAATZ010000021.1:0-78557 GCF_039533685.1 Actinocorallia aurantiaca
GCCTTCCGGCGTTTCCCTCTCTGCGACTCTTCTAACTTAGCAGGCCTTTTGTCCCTGTCAAACCGGCTCTTTCGATCCGATTCTTTCTGGAAGACCTTTTGCAGTTCGTTTCGTGCCTTTCGGCATTTCTCTCGCTGCGACCCTTTTAACTTAGCAGTTCCGATTCAGTGGTTCGTACCGAACCGATCGGACTGTTGGGTCAGAGTGGGTTTCTCTTCCCTCGGGGCCGGCCGCTCTCGCGTCCCGCTCCCCCGTGGGGCAGGTAGAACATTACGACGGCCGGGGGGCAACGTCAAATCGGCGCTCCTGGAGCACTCGACGCCTGCTCAGACCGCTTCTGTACGAGATTGATGTCCCGGTTCTCCCTATGCCAAACCTTTTGTGACCTGGATCTCCGGGATGTTTGCCGGAACATGCGGAAGGCCCCTCCGGAGGAAACTCCGAAAGGGCCTTTGACCAGCAGATTCTTACCTCAGCCGGCGACGATGCTCCCGATGTTGCGCTTGCCGCGGCGCAGCACGAGAAAACGGCCGTGCAGCAGGTCGCCGGAGACGGGGACGGAGTCCTCCGCCTCCACCTTGGCGTTGTTGAGGTAGGCGCCGCCCTGGGTGATCGTGCGCCGGGCCTCGGACTTGCTCTTGCACAGACCCGCCGTCACCAGGAGGTCCGCGACGGACGGCAGTTCCCCGGCCGGCACGGTGCCCTGAGGGGCCTCCGCCAGCGCGGCGGCCAGGGTGCGCTCGTCCAGGGCGTCGAGGCCGCCCTGCCCGAACAGAGCGGCCGAGGCGGCGATCACCTTGTCCGTCTCGTCCGCGCCGTGGACGAGGGTCGTCAGCTCCTTCGCGAGGGCCTTCTGCCCGATGCGCGCGGCGGGCCGTTCCGCGGACTGCTTCTCCAGCTCCTCGATCTCCTCACGGCTCCGGAAGCTGAAGGTGCGCAGGAGCTTGCCGACCTCGCCGTCCTCGACGTTCACCCAGTACTGGAAGAACGCGTACGGGGACGTCAGCTCGGGATCCAGCCAGATCGCCCCGCCGGCGGTCTTGCCGTACTTGGTGCCGTCGGGTTTGGTGAGCAGCGGTGTCGCGATGGCGTGCACGTGGTGGCCGGTGGCCCTGCGGATGAGATCGGCGCCCGCGGTGAGGTTGCCCCACTGGTCGCTGCCGCCGCTCTGCAGGACGCAGTCGTAGCGGCGGTGCAGCTCCAGGAAGTCCATGCTCTGCAGGAGCTGGTAGGAGAACTCCGTGTACGACAGGCCGACCTCCAGCCGGGAGGCCACCACCTCGCGGGCCAGCATCTTGTTGACCGGGAAGTGCTTGCCGACGTCCCGCAGGAAGTCGATCACGGACATGGGCCCGGTCCAGTCGAGATTGTCGACCATCCGGGCGCCGTTCTCGCCCTCGAAGGACAGAAAGCGCGCCACCTGCTCCTGGATGCGCTTGACCCAGCCGGCGACGACCTCGGTGGAGTTGAGCTGGCGCTCGCTGGAGCGTCCGCTCGGGTCGCCGATCAGGCCGGTCGCGCCGCCCACCAGGGCCAGGGGCTTGTGCCCGGCGTCCTGGATGCGCCGCATGGTGAGCAGCTGGACGAGGTTGCCGACGTGCAGGCTGGGCGCGGTCGGGTCGAACCCGCAGTAATACGTGACGGGCCCCGCCGAGAGGGCCGCGCGCAGCGACTCCTCGTCGGTGGTCTGGGCCAGCAGGCCACGCCACTGCAGTTCGTCCACGATGTCGGTCACGGTCGTCCCACTTCTCGAAAGCTGATGACAACCCAAGGTTGCCCGATGAAACCCCGCCGGCGGTAATCGATATCGGCTCTTCCCGCGATCATCCGCGGCGTCGGGGCGTGTGCCTACGATAGGGCGACACGCTCGGTTCCCCCTCCGCCCAGAACCGCCAGGGCGTGTCATGGGCCGAGGAGACGCCGGTGCGCGGGCCCGAGCGCACCAGCCCGGCCGGTACGGGAGTGCCCGCGCTGATCGTCAGCTCCCCCGGGGCGCAGACGTCCGCCCCGTTGAGGGCCCGCTCGATTCCCAGGGCCTGGCACAGTCTCGCGGGCCCTCTGGCCAGGTCCCGGTCGGAGGAGCCGTTCCGCCGGATCCGGGCCTGCTCCGCCCCTTCGATGATCTCCCCGGCCCGCAGCAGGACCGCCGAGGCCGTCCCGTCCGGACCGCAGACCAGGTTCACGCAGAAGTGCATCCCGTAGGTGAAGTACACGTAGGCGTGCCCGGGTTCCCCGAACATGACCTCGTTGCGTGCGGTCCTGCCCCGGTAGCAGTGGGAGGCCGGGTCCTGCTCGCCCGCGTAGGCCTCCACCTCGGTGAGCCTGACGGCCACCGTCCCCTCGGGCGTCGTCCGGCTCAGGACGCGCCCCAGCAGGTCCGGCGCGACCTCCAGCACGGGACGGTCGAAGAACTCCCGGTCCATCGGGGTCCGCGCCCCGGCCGCGGTTCGCTCGGTCATCCGTCACTCCTCGCCGGAGAAGCGTTCCCACGCGGACTGGCGGGTGATGCCCAGCGCCGCTCCGATCCTGGCCCAGGTGACCCCCCGCCGGCGCAGTTCCCGCACCCACAGCCGCAGCTCGGCCTCGACCTGGTCGACGGCCGCCGAGATCCGTGGGATCCGGTCGAGCATCTGCTCGTCCGTCAGCGCCTCCCAGCCCGGGAACCCGGCCGCCGCGGGCCTCTCCCGGTACTCTTCGATGATCTTGTTGGCCAGGTCGACGCACTCGTCGCAGATGCGCACCCCCGGCCCGGAGACCAGCTTGCGCACCTGGTGCTCCGCCCGGTCGCAGAAGGAGCACCTGCCCGGCTCCTCCAGCGCGTCCAACGTCTCCATCACGCCCTTCCACACGTCAGGATGAACCTGACAGAGACTAAAACGTCAGGGAATTCCTGACAAGCGGACCCGGGAATCGGGAGACGGCGACGGATCCGCCGACACCGCCCTGGTCCCGCGCGCCACCGGGTCAGCAGGTGGAGTGGAACAGGCCCGCGACCGGACGGGTCTTCGTGAGCTCGTTGTACAGGGAGACGGCCTGCCTCGTCTCCGCGGTGTGGACCTCGATTCCGGCCTCCTCCAGGAGGCGGAGCGTCTCGGGCATCGTCTGGAGGCGCAGGTCCATGCCCCGGCTGAGCACCACGACGGTGGCGCCGCGGTCCAGGAGCTCGCCGATCTCCTCTGGGCGGATGCCCGGTTCGTGTCTCGTGCCGTGTTCGTTCCAGTCCCAGGCGCGGCCGCCGCCGGGAAAGAGCTTCCAGTCCTTGCCCGAGCCGAGGCTCTCGACGTCGATCCGGCCCCACGAGACGTGGGTGATGCGAGGGGAGGGCTTCACGGGCGGTCTCCTTGCGGCTGCTGAGGGAACACGGACGGGCCGGATCATAGGAGATCCGGCCCGTCTCGGGAAGGTCAGGACTCCGAGGCCCAGGAGGCCGCGGCGTCGGAGGAGGCGCGCAGGTTCTCGATCTGCTCCTGGACGCGCTCCGGGGCGGTGCCGCCGTGAGCCTTGCGGGAGGCGATGGCGCCGGGCACGTTGAGGACCTCGCGGACGTCCGGGGTGAGGTGCGGCGAGACCTTGGCCAGCTCCTCGTCGGTGAGGTCGCCGAAGTCCTTGTCGTTGACCTGGCACCAGACCACCAGGTGGCCGACGACCTCGTGGGCGTCGCGGAAGACCACGCCGCGGCGGACCAGCAGCTCGGCCAGGTCGGTGGCCAGCGCGAAGCCCTGCGGGGCCAGCTCCTCCATGCGCTCGGTGTTGACGCGCATGGTGGCGATCAGGCCGGACACGGCGGGCAGCACCAGCAGGAGGGTCTCGACGGCGTCGAAGGCACCCTCCTTGTCCTCCTGGAGGTCGCGGTTGTAGGTCAGCGGCAGGCCCTTGAGGGTGGTGAGCAGGCCGACGAGGGCGCCGATGATCCGGCCGGCCTTGCCGCGGGCCAGCTCGGCCACGTCGGGGTTCTTCTTCTGGGGCATGATCGACGACCCGGTGGCGTAGGTGTCGTCCATCTCGATCCAGCGGAACTCCTGGGAGGCCCACAGGCAGACCTCCTCGCCGAGGCGCGAGAGGTGCACACCCGTCAGCGCGGCGGCGAAGAGGAACTCGGCGACGAAGTCGCGGTCGCTGACGGCGTCCATGGAGTTGGCCGCGGCGGCGGTGAAGCCGAGCTCCTCGGCGACGGCCTGCGGGTCCAGCGGCAGGGAGGAGCCGGCCAGGGCGCCGGAGCCCAGCGGGGAGATCGCGGCGCGCTTGTCCCAGTCCTGGAAGCGCTCGATGTCGCGGCTGATGGCGTGGACGTGCGCCAGCAGCTGGTGGGAGAAGAGCACGGGCTGGGCGTGCTGCAGGTGGGTCATGCCGGGGCAGGCGACGCCCATGTTGGCCTCGGCCTGGCCGATCAGCGAGGTCTGCAGCTCCACCAGCCGGGAGACGATCCGGCGGACGTGGTCGCGCAGGTACAGGCGCAGGTCGGTGGCGACCTGGTCGTTGCGGGAGCGTCCGGCGCGGAGCTTGCCGCCCAGGGAGCCCAGGCGCTCCAGCAGGCCGCGCTCCAGCGCGGTGTGCACGTCCTCGTCGGCCACGGTGGGCCGGAACTCGCCGGACGCGCAGGCCTGCTCCAGGTCGTCGATGGCGTCCAGCATGCGGGTGAGCTCGTCGTCGTCCAGCAGGCCCGCGCGGTTGAGCACGCGGGCGTGGGCGCGCGACCCCATCAGGTCGTACGGCGCGAGCCGCCAGTCGAACTGGACGCTCACGGACAGGCGTGCCAGCGCGTCCGACGGCCCGCCTTCGAACCGTCCGCCCCACAACCGGGTCGGTGCCTTGCTCACAGTGATCCCAATCTCCGATATGTCAGTGGCAGCGGGCCGGTCAGGCATGGCCCGCGTCGAACACGGCCGCACCGCCCCGGAGCGGTACCCCGGGGCGGGGCCGTGGATCGTTCAGTGCGCGCCAGCGCACGTTCAGCCACAGGGTATAGCGCGCACCGTCAGGTGTGCGTGCGTCCTGTGGATCGTTCAGCGCGCCTCGGCGCACGTTCGGCCTTAGGTCCGGCGCCGCCAGGGGCGAGCGCCCTTCCTGTAGACCGTTCAGTGCGTCAGCGCACGTTCGGCCACAGGTCCGAGCGCACCGTCAGGCGCGCGTCCGTCCTGTGGATCGTTCAGGAGCCGTTCCGGCGGTCCCGCACAGCGGCGATCTTGCTCGGCAGGCTCCACAGGTCGACGAAGCCCTTGGCCAGGCTCTGGTCGAAGGTGTCGCCGGTGTCGTACGTGGCCAGATCGTAGTCGTACAGCGAGGAGCCGCTGCGGCGGCCGGTCACGACGGCGCGGCCGCCGTGCAGGGTGAGCCGCACGTCGCCGGTCACGTGCTGCTGGGCCTCGGCGATGAAGGACTCCAGCGCCGTCTTCAGCGGGGAGAACCACAGGCCGTCGTAGACGAGCTCGCCCCAGCGCTGGTCGACCGAACGCTTGAACCGGGCGAGGTCCCGCTCGACGGTGACGTTCTCCAGCTCCTGGTGGGCGGCGAGCAGCGCGATCGCGGCGGGGGCCTCGTAGACCTCGCGGGACTTGATGCCCACGAGGCGGTCCTCGACCATGTCGAGCCGGCCGACGCCCTGGGCGCCCGCGCGCTTGTTCAGCTCGTCGATGACCTGGAACGGGGTCAGCGCCCGCCCGTCGATCGCGGTGGGGACGCCGTTCTCGAAGGTGACGATCAGCTCGTCGGCCTCGCGCGGGGTCGCCGGGTCGGCGGTGTAGGCGTAGAGGTCCTCGATCGGCGCGTTCCAGATGTCCTCCAGGAAGCCCGTCTCCACGGCCCGGCCCCACAGGTTCTGGTCGATGGAGTAGGGGTTCTTGCCCGAGACCTCGATCGGCAGGCCCTTCTCCTCGGCGAAGGCGATGGCCTTGTCGCGGGTCCAGGCGTAGTCGCGGGCGGGGGCGACGCACTTGAGGTCGGGGTTGAGCGCCATCAGGCCGGCCTCGAACCGGACCTGGTCGTTGCCCTTGCCGGTGCAGCCGTGCGCGACGTACGTGCCGCCGAACCGGGCCGCCGCGGCGGCGAGGTGCTTGACGATCAGCGGCCGGGACAGCGCCGAGACCAGCGGGTAGCGGTCCATGTAGAGGGCGTTGGCCCGGATCGCGGGGAAGCAGAAGTCGCGGGCGAACTCCTCCTTGGCGTCCACGACGACGGACTCGACCGCGCCGCAGTCCAGGGCCCGCTGGCGGATCTGGCCCATGTCCTCGCCGCCCTGGCCGCAGTCGACGGCCACCGCGACGACCTCGGCGCCCATCTGCTCGGCGAGGAAGGGGATGGCGACCGAAGTGTCCAGGCCCCCGGAGTACGCCAGTACGACGCGCTCAGTCATATGTCTTCGTCCTTTTTCTCGTATCTGGAGTCGTTCAGGTCAAGGGGTGGGTTTCCGGGGCCCGGGGACCCCTGACTTCGTCGCTCGGTGAGCCGCAGCAGCCTCGCCGCGAGCTCCTCTCCGCCGAGCGGGTCGCGGGAGATGACCAGGATGGAGTCGTCTCCCGCGACGGTGCCGAGGATCTGCGGCCACTCGGCGTGGTCGATCGCCGAGGCCAGGTACTGGGCGGCGCCCGCGGGGGTGCGCACGATCACCAGGTTCGCGGAGGCCTCGGCCGAGACCAGCAGCTCCTGGGCCAGCCTGGCCAGCCTGGAGTCGAAGGTCTCGGCGGTGCCGGTGCGGGCCAGCTTGATCCGCTCGCCGCCCTCGCCGGGCACCGCGTAGATCAGGCTGCCGTCGTCGGCCCGCAGGCGGACCGCCCCGATCTCCACCAGATCGCGCGACAGGGTCGCCTGGGTGACCTCCATGCCCGCCTGGCGCAGCAGCCGGGCCAGTTCGCCCTGCGAGTGCACGTTGTGCCGGGACAGCAGTTCCAGCACCCGCGCCTGCCGGGCGGCCTTGGTCATCGGGGTAGTCACGGTTCTCTTATCTCTCCAGCAGCCAGGCCAGGAGCGCCTTCTGCGCGTGCAGCCGGTTCTCCGCCTCGTCCCAGACGACGCTGTGCGGGCCGTCCAGCACGGAGGCGGCGATCTCCTTGTCCCGGTAGGCGGGCAGGCAGTGCAGGACGGAGACGTCCGGCTTGGCCAGCGCCACCAGGTCCTCGGTCAGCGAGTACGGGACGTAGACCGAGAGGTCCTTGTCCTCCTGGCCCATGGACGCCCAGGTGTCGGTCGCCAGGACGTCCGCCCCCGCCGCCGCCTGCCGGGGGTCGGTGGTCACCTCGACCGAACCGCCGGTGGTCTTGGCGATCTCCTCCGCGCGGTGCCACACGTCGGGGTCCGGAAGGTACCCCTCGGGGGCGGCGATCCGCACGTGCATCCCGGCGGTCGCGCCGCCGAGCAGGTAGGAGTGCGCCATGTTGTTCGCCCCGTCGCCGAAGTAGGCGAGCGTGACTCCGTCCAGTCTACCCTTCGCCTCCTGGATCGTCTGAAGATCGGCGAGGATCTGGCAGGGGTGGAACTGGTCGGTGAGCGCGTTGACCACCGGCACGGACGAGGCGCCGGCCATCTCCTCGAGGCGCTCCTGGCCGAAGGTCCGCCAGACGATCGCCGCGCAGACCCGCTCCAGCACCCGGGCGGTGTCGGCGACGCTCTCGCCCCGGCCGAGCTGGCTGGACCCGGCGTCGACCACCAGCGGGTTGCCGCCGAGCTCGGCGACGCCCGCGGTGAAGGACACCCGGGTCCGGGTGGAGTGCTTGTCGAACAGGATCGCCACCGACTTCGGGCCCGCCAGGGGCTTGAAGCCGTAGCGGTCGGCCTTCATCCGGGCGGCCAGGGCCAGGACCTCGGCCTGCTCGGCCGGGGTCAGGTCGTCGTCGCGCAGGAAATGACGGGTCATGCGGCCACCTCGTCGAGGATCGCGGGGAGTGCGTCGAGGAAGCTCTGCGCCTCCTCGGCGGTGAGGGTCAGGGCGGGGGCGAGCCGGATCGCGTCGGGCTGGACGTTGTTGACCAGGAAACCGGCCTTCTGGGCGGCGTCGCGGAAGGCCGCGGCGACGGGCTCGGCCAGCACGATCGCCAGCCACAGGCCGCGGCCCCTGACCCCGGCGAGCATCGGGTGGTCCAGCGCCTCGATCCCGGCGGAGAGCTGTTCGCCGATCTTGACGGCGTGCTCCTTCAGCCCGTCGCGGTCGATGGTGTCCAGGACGGCCAGGGCCGCGGAGGACGACAGGGGGTTGCCGCCGAAGGTGCAGCCGTGGTCTCCGAGGGCGAAGATGTCGGCCGCCTCGCCGACGCCTATGCACGCGCCGATGGGGACTCCGCCGCCCAGGCCCTTGGCCAGGGTGATGATGTCGGGCCGGACGCCCTCGTGCTGATGGGCGAACCAGGTGCCGGTCCGGCCGATGCCGCTCTGGATCTCGTCCAGGACGAGCAGGGCGCCGGTGGCGTCGCAGACCTCGCGGGCCGCGCTCAGGTAGCCGTCGGGAGCGGGCACGACGCCCGCCTCGCCCTGGGCGGGTTCCAGGAACACCGCGGCGCAGTCGGAGGTGACGGCCGCGCGCAGCGCCTCGGCGTCGCCGTAGGGCACGAACCTGACGTCCGCGCCGTAGGGCTCGAACGGCGTGCGGATGGCCTGCTTGCCGGTGAGGGCCAGCGCGCCCATCGTCCGGCCGTGGAAGCCGTTCTCGGTGGCCACGAGGTACTTCGAGGCGCCCGCGTGCTTGCGGACCATCTTGAAGGCCGCCTCGTTGGCCTCGGTCCCGGAGTTGCAGAAGTACACCTTGCCGGGCAGGCCCAGCAGCTCCAGGAGCCGCGTGGCCAGCTTCACCTCAGGTTCGGTGGTCAGCAGCGGGGAGACGTGCGCGATCTTGGCGATCTGCCCGCTCACCGCCTCCACCAGCGCGGGGTGGGCGTGGCCGAGGGCCGAGACCGCGATCCCGGCGAACAGGTCGAGGTAGGCGTTGCCGTCCACGTCCCAGACGGTGCTGCCCTCGCCGCGGGCGAGCATCACCGGCGGCAGCGGGCGGTTGGGCATGAACGCGGCCCTGAAGTCGTCCTGCCAGCTCATGACGGCACCACCATCGTTCCGACCCCTTCATCGGTGAAGACTTCCAGCAGCAGCGAGTGCGGCACGCGCCCGTCCAGGACGTGGGCCTGCGGCACCCCGTTGCTGACCGCGTGCAGGCAGGCGCCCATCTTGGGCACCATGCCCGAGGACAGGCCCGGCATGAGCTCCTCCAGCTCGGCGGCGGTGAGCTCGCGGATGACCTCGTCGCTGTTCGGCCAGTCGGCGTACAGGCCCTCGACGTCCGTGAGGACGATCAGCTTGGCCGCGCCCAGCTCCGAGGCGAGCGCCGCGGCGGCGGTGTCGGCGTTGACGTTGAAGATCTCGCCGTTCTCGCCGCGCGCGACACTGGAGATCACCGGGATGCGGCCGTCGGAGATGAGGCTGTGCACCGCGCCGGCGTCGACCTTGACGATCTCGCCGACCTGGCCGATGTCCACCGGCTCGCCGTCCACGATCGCGTGCAGCTTCCGCGCGGTGAACAGGTGGGCGTCCTCGCCGGACATGCCGACCGCGTACGGGCCGTGGGAGTTGATCAGCCCGACGACCTCGCGGTTGACCTGGCCGGTGAGCACCATGCGCACCACGTCCATCGCCTCGGGCGTGGTGACCCGCAGCCCGGCGGTGAAGTGCGACTCGATGCCGAACTTCTCGAGCGCGGCGTTGATCTGCGGGCCGCCGCCGTGCACGACCACCGGGCGCAGCCCGGCCAGCCGGAGGAAGACGATGTCGTTGGCGAAGGACTCGCGCAGGTGGTCCTCGGTCATGGCGTTGCCGCCGTACTTGATCACGATGATCGCGTCGTGGAACCGCTCGAGCCAGGGCAGCGCCTCGATCAGCACGGCCGCCTTGTCCATCGCGCTGCGCCGGTTCACGAGCTGTACTCCGAGTTCTCCCGGACGTACTCCACGGTCAGGTCGGTCGTCCAGACCGTCGCGGAGTGCTTGCCGGCCGACAGGTCCACGGTGATGGAGACGTCGCGGGGCCGCAGGTCGACCTTGTCGCGGTCCTCGCCCACCGAGCCGTTGCGGCAGACCCAGATGCCGTTGATCGCCACGTTGAGCCGGTCGGGCTCGAAGACCGCGTCGGTGGTGCCGACCGCCGACAGGACCCGGCCCCAGTTGGGGTCCTCGCCGGTGATCGCGCACTTCAGCAGGTTGTTGCGGGCGATGGACTTGCCGACCGTGACGGCGTCGGCGACGCTGTCGGCCCCGACGACCTCGATCGTGATCGCCTTGGAGGCGCCCTCGGCGTCCACCAGCAGCTGGCGGGTCAGGTCGAGGCAGACCTCGGTGAGCAGGGCGGTGAAGGCCTCCTCCTCGGGGACGACGCCGGTGGCGCCGCTGGCCATGAGCAGGACGGTGTCGTTGGTGGACATGCAGCCGTCGGCGTCGAGGCGATCGAAGGAGACGGAGGTCGCGGCGCGCAGCGCCCGGTCGAGCGTCCCGGCGGGCAGGTCGGCGTCGGTGGTCAGCACGACCAGCATGGTGGCCAGGGAGGGCGCGAGCATGCCGGCGCCCTTGGCCATGCCGCCGATCATGTAGCCGCCCTCGCCCCGCCGGAAGGAGATCTTGGCGACGCTGTCGGTGGTGCGGATGGCGTCCGCGGCGCTCATGCCCCCGTCGCGGGTCAGCTCGGCGGCGGCGGTCTCCACCCCGGCCAGCAGCTCGTCCATCGGCAGCCGCAGGCCGATCAGGCCGGTGGAGCACACCGCGATCTCGCCGGCGGACTCCTCCAGCACCTCGGCGACCTTCTCCGCGGTGGCGTGGGTGTCCTGGAACCCCGGGGAGCCGGTGCAGGCGTTGGCGCCGCCGGAGTTGAGAACGACCGCGCGCACCCGGCCGCCGGAGACCACCTGCTCGCTCCACAGCACCGGGGCCGCCTTCACCCTGTTGGCGGTGAACACCGCCGCGGCCGCGCGCGAGGGCCCGTCGTTGACGACCAGCGCCAGGTCTCGGTTGCCGTTGTCCTTGATGCCCGCTGCTATGCCGGAGGCCCGGAAGCCCAGTGGTGCGGTGACGCTCATGTGCCCTCTTCTCTGCGACGGGAGGTGTCAGGGTGCGACGGCGAGTGTGCTCAGGCCCAGGTCCTCGGGCATGCCCAGGGCCAGGTTGGCCGACTGGACCGCCCCGCCCGCGGTGCCCTTGGTGAGGTTGTCGATGGCGGCCACGACCACGACGCGCCCCGACCGCTCGTCCAGGGAGACCTGCATGAGCGCGGTGTTCGCGCCGAGCGTCATGGCGGTGGACGGCCACATCCCCTCGGGGAGGACGTCCACGAAGGGCTCGGCGTCGTAGGCGGCGAGGTAGGCCTCCCGCAGCGCGGCGTAGGTGACTCCCGGCTTGGCCTTGGCGGTGCAGGTGGCCAGGATGCCGCGGCTCATGGGGGCGAGGGTGGGGGTGAAGGAGACGGTGACGGGCTCGCCCGCGGCGGCCGTCAGGTTCTGGGTGATCTCCGGGGTGTGGCGGTGCGCGCCGCCGACGCCGTAGGCCGACATCGCGCCCATGACCTCGCTGCCCAGCAGGTTGGTCTTGGGCGCCTTGCCCGCGCCCGAGGTCCCGGAGGCCGCGACGATCACCACGTCGGGTTCGGCGAGCCCGGCGGTGAAGGCCGGGACGAGCGCCAGGGAGGAGACGGTGGGATAGCAGCCGGGCACCGCGATCCGCTTGGTCCCGATCAGGGCTTCCCGGTGGCCGGGCAGCTCCGGCAGGCCGTAGGGCCAGGTTCCGGCGTGCGGGGTGCCGTAGAAGTGCTCCCACTCGGCGGCGTCGGCGAGCCGGTAGTCGGCGCCGCAGTCGACGATCAGGACGTCCTCGCCCAGTTCGGCGGCGAGCGGTCCCGAGGCGCCGTGCGGGAGGGCGAGGAACACCACGTCATGACCGGCGAGGGTCTGCGGGGTAGTCTCGGTCAGGACGCGGTCGGCCAGGGAGCGGAGGTGGGGCTGGAGGGTTCCGAGGACTGCTCCGGCGTTGCTCCCCGCGGTCAGCGTTCCGATCTCGAAGCCGGGGTGACCGGCCAGAATGCGCAGCAGCTCTCCGCCGGCGTAACCGCTCGCGCCCGCCACCGCCACCCGGTAACCCATGTCTCTCCTCCGCTCGACGTAAGAAAAAGTATGCATCCAATCGGATGAGTATTCAAGTTCGATCTCGGAACGCCCCGCGACGGGAGCGTGGGAGGATTCGGACGACCCGTGCAACCTTTCGGTCCCGGCGGGTGTCTTTGGAGGGGAGGGACGTGATGCGGGGCGCCAATGGCCAGTTCGAGGAGTTCGTGGCCAACAGGTTCCCGGCGCTCTTCCGCTACGCGTACGTCCTCACCGGCAACCAGCACGACGCCGAGGACCTCGTCCAGGAGGCGCTCACCCGCACGGGTGTGGCCTGGGGGCGGATCCGGCGCAAGGACGATCCGGAGGGCTATGTACGCACCACGATGGCGCGCATCATGGCCAACCGCTGGCGAAGGCCCCGGCTGGAGCACCTGGTCGAGGGCGTGCCCGAACACGCGGCCGACGACCCGGGCCTGCAGCGGGTCCACGAGGTGGACGGGCTGGACACGGCCCTGGCCGCGCTGCCGCCCCGGATGAGGGCGGTGCTCGTTCTGCGCTACTTCGAACAGCTGAGCGAGGAAGAGACCGCGCGGGTGCTGGGATGCTCCCGCGGAACGGTGAAAAGTCAGGCCTCCCGGGCGTTGGCCAAGCTCCGCGCCAGCATGCTCCCCCTGGAGGCCGAGCAGTCACTGATGGAGGACCGACGTGGAAGATCTTGAGCGGCTCGTCGCCGGCAGGCTGCGCGCTCTCGACGATGCGGCGCCCTCCCCCGAACTGCGCGAACGCCTCCTGACACGGGTGAACCACCAGGTGAAGGCGCGCCGAAGGCGCCGCCGGATCACCCGGTCCGCGGCGGGCCTCTCGCTGGCGGTCGCCGCCGCGGTCGTGACGCCGCTGGCCCTGGACTCCGGCGATCCCTCCACCGCCGACCCGTCCATCGCCGCCGGGTTCCCCGAGCCG
Source organism: Actinocorallia aurantiaca (assembly GCF_039533685.1). NCBI lineage: Bacteria > Bacillati > Actinomycetota > Actinomycetes > Streptosporangiales > Thermomonosporaceae > Actinocorallia > Actinocorallia aurantiaca. The sequence continues at coordinate 13,019 of NZ_BAAATZ010000021.1, forward strand.
CCGCCGCCCCACGAGCACGGCTCCGCGGCCCCCTCCTCCGGCCCGGACGGCAGGCCCTCCGGGTCCACCCGGCCGGGGACGGCCGGCGGCGTCGCCCGCGACCTGCCCAGCGGCAAGGTCCTCAACGCCTTCGGGATCACCTCCGACGGGGCGGTCCTGGGCACCGGCGTCGGGCCCCGGGGCCGCAGCGACGGGGTGCTGTGGCGGGCCGACGTGAGCGGCCTCCTGTCCGTACCCGCCCCGATCGCCGAGCCCGAGGGCCTGTACGCGGCCTCTGGCAGCAGGAACATGACGGTCTGGGCCGAGCGCAGGGGCGGCTCCTACGAGCTGATGTGCCGGTCCGGCGAGGACGAGCCCGTCCAGCTCGGCTCCGGCGGGGTCGCCCGGCGCGGCGGCGGCGCCGCCTTCCACGCCGACCACGACGTGGCCGTCTGGACCGACAAGGCCGAGCGCACCGTCTGGACCGCGCACGGCTGCGACGACGAGCCCGCGCCCCTCACCCTCGGGTACGCCGCGGGCTTCTCCTACCCCTACGCCTACGTGCTGTCCACCGACGGCGGAGGGCGGCCCACCGGCAGGCTCCAGCGCGTCCAGGTCGAGACCGGCGCCCGGGAGACCCGGAAGCTGCCCGACGAGCACCTGGCCAAGGACGCGCTCTACGCGGCGGGGGCCGGCGCCTTCTCCGTCGCCCGCGGCCGGACGCTCACCGTCTACGACGCCGGGACCTGGCAGGCCCGCGAGGTCTCCGAACCGCTCCCCCCGGGCGCCGAGGCGTCCCTGACCGCCGGGGACGGGCTGGTCGTCTACTCCGCCCGCGGCGGGGACGCCGAGAAGTCCCTCGTCTACGAGACCGGCAGCGGGCAGGCGCGCGTCCGCGACGGCGAGGCCTACGCCAAGGGCGAGTGGCTGCTCACCCGGGACGACGAGGCCTACCGGCTGACCAGCTCGCCCTGACCGGGGCACCCGAGAGTCCGAGAACTCGAGAACGAAGAGGCCCGCACACCGGCGTGTGCGGGCCTCTTCGTTCTGAACGGTGTCCGGATCAGCCCCGCAGGGACGCCCCGGTGAGCTCCGCCGCCCGGGCCACGGCCGCGTCACGGGCCGCGGTGGCCTCCTCGGCCTTCAGCGTGCGGTCCGAGGCGCGGAAACGCAGCGCGTAGGCCAGGGACTTGCGCCCCTCCCCCACCTGGTCGCCGGTGAAGACGTCGAACAGCCGCAGGGACTCCAGCAGCTCGCCCGCGCCCTCGCGCAGCGCCGCCTCGACCTCGGCGGACGGCACGGACTCCTCGACGATCAGCGCCACGTCCTGCGTCGCCACCGGGTAGGTGGACACGTGCGGCGCAACGGGGTTGTGCGCGGCGTCCAGCCTGTCCAGCTCCAGCTCCACCGCGGCGGTGCGCGGCGGCAGCCCGTAGGCCTGCAGCACCCGCGGGTGCAGCTCACCGGCGTGGCCGATCAGGACGCCGTCCACGTGGAGGGCTGCGCAGCGGCCCGGGTGCCAGGGGGCGTGCCGGTCGGCGCTGACGCGCACCTCGGCCCCCGCCTCGGCGGCGATCCGCCGGGCCGCCTCGATCGCCTCCTGCCAGCCGGCCTGACGGCCCCCGCCCCACCAGCCGGAGCGCTCGGACTCGCCGGTCAGCAGCACCGCGACGCGCTGCGGCTGGTCCGGCAGGGCCGCCTCGACGGCGGCGAGCTGCTCGGCGGTCGGCGCCCGGTCCACCGGGTAGGACGGGACCTTCCCCGCCCCCTCCTTGAGCCGGAAGACCAGGCCGACCTCGAACAGCGCCAGGTCCGTCTGGCCCCGGCCGAGGTTGCGGGCCGCGGTGCGCAGCAGGCCGGGCAGCAGCGTGGTGCGCAGCAGCGGCTCGTCCTCCGACAGCGGGTTGGCCAGGCGCAGGGCCCGGCGCCTGGCGTCGTCGGCGGGCAGCTGGAGGGACTCCCAGTCCTTGTCCGAGACGAACGGGTAGCTGAGCGTCTCGGTGTGGCCGGTGGCCGCCAGCATCCGGCCGACCCGGCGGCGCAGCCGCTGGCGCTGGGTCAGGCCGCGGCCCGCGGACGGACGCGGCGCCCTCTCGGGAATCGCGTCGTAGCCCTCGAGCCGGATGACCTCCTCGGCCAGGTCGTTGGGGTCGGTGAGGTCGGGGCGCCACGAGGCGGGCGTCACCGTGAGCACCTCGTCGCCCTCGATGGCGCAGCCGACCTGCTCCAGCCGCCGCACGACGGTCTCGCGGGAGTACTCCACGCCCGCGACCCGGGAGGGGTGGGAGGCCGGGATCGTGATCGTCGCCGGCTCGGCCGGGGACTCCACGACCGTCGCGCCCGGCACGATCTCGGCGCCGCCGAGCTCGGCCAGCAGCCGGACCGCGCGCAGCGAGGCGCGCAGCGGCAGGTCCCGGTCCACTCCCCGCTCGAAGCGGTAGGAGGCCTCGCTGTGCAGCCTGTGCCTGCGGACCGTCCGGGCGACGGCGATCGGGTCGAAGTGCGCGGCCTCGATCACCAGCTCGGTGCTGGCGCCGTCGATCTCGGTGTGCAGGCCGCCCATCGCGCCGGCGATGGAGATCGGCCCCGACTCGTCGGTGATCAGCAGGTCCTCGGGGTCGAGGACGCGCTTGACGTGGTCGAGGGTCTCCAGGCCCTCCCCCGCCTTCGCGCGGCGGACGGAGACCGTCCCGGTGAGCTTGGTCGCGTCGAAGGCGTGCAGGGGCTGGCCCAGCTCCAGCATCAGGTAGTTGGTGATGTCGACGGCCAGCGAGACCGGGCGCACCCCGGCCCGGTACAGGCGGGTCCGCATCCACAGCGGCGAGGAGGCCGCCGGGTCGAGGCCCCGCACCCGCCGCAGGACGAACCTGTCGCAGCCGGACGGGTCCTCGACCGCGGCCGGGTAGGACGGGCCCTCGTCGACGAGCTCTGTGATCTCGGTGTACGCCGGGTCGCTGAACTCCACGCCGTAGGCGATGGCGGCCTCTCGCGCCACGCCCCGGATCGACAGGCAGTAGCCCCGGTCCGGGGTGACGGCGATGTCCAGGACGTCGTCGCGCAGGCCCAGCAGCTCGACCGCGTCCAGGCCCACCTCGGTGTCCGGCGGCATGATCAGGATGCCGCTGTGGTCGTCGCCGATGCCCAGCTCGCTCAGCGAGCAGATCATGCCCTCCGACAGCTTGCCGTAGGTCTTGCGGGCGCCGACGGCGAAGCCGCCCGGCAGCACCGCGCCCGGCAGGACGACCACCACGACGTCGCCGACGGCGAAGTTGCGCGCGCCGCAGATGAGGTTCTGCGGGGTGTCGTTGCCGACGTCGACCTGGCACCAGCGGATCGGCTTCTTGAAGTCGGTGAGCTCCTCGATCTCCAGCACCCGGCCGGTGACGATCGGCCCGGTGATGTCGGCGGTCTCGACCGTCTCGACCTCCAGGCCCGCCGCGATCAGCTCGGCGGCCAGCTCGCGGCCGGTCACCTCGGGGGGCAGCGCCGCGTACTCGCGCAGCCACGAAAGCGGGGCCCGCATCAGATCTCCATCCCGAACGGGAGGGCGAACCGCACGTCGCCCTCGACCATGTCATGCATGTCCTCGACCCCGTGCCGGAACATCAGGGTCCGCTCGACGCCCAGGCCGAACGCCCAGCCGCTGTAGCGCTCGGTGTCCACGCCGACCGCCCGCAGCACCCGCGGGTTGACCATGCCGCAGCCGCCGATCTCGATCCAGCCCTCCGAGGAGCAGGTGCGGCACGGCCGGTCGGGGTCGCCGACGGACTCCCCGTGGCAGACGAAGCACTGCATGTCCACCTCGGCGGACGGCTCCGTGAACGGGAAGAACGACGGGCGCAGCCGGACCGGCAGCGGGTCGCCGAACAGGCCGTTGACGAACGCGGCGATCGCTCCCTTCAGGTCGGCCATGGTCAGGCCCTCGTCCACCGCCAGGCCCTCCAGCTGGTGGAAGACCGGGCTGTGGGTGGCGTCCAGCTCGTCGGTGCGGAACGTCTTGCCCGGGGCGACGACGTACACCGGCAGCTCGCGCGACAGCAGCGCCCGCACCTGCACCGGGGAGGTGTGGGTGCGCAGGACCATCCCGGAGTCCTCGGACTCGACGAAGAAGGTGTCCTGCATGGCGCGCGCCGGGTGGTCCGGCGGGAAGTTCAGCGCGTCGAAGTTGAACCACTCGGCCTCGATCTCGGGGCCCTCGGCGATCTCGAAGCCCATCGAGACGAACACGTCGGCCATCCGCTCGGCCATCGTGGTCAGCGGGTGCCGCGCCCCGGGCAGCGCCCGGTCCCACGGCAGCGTGACGTCCACGGTCTCCTCGACCAGGACCCGGGCGTCGCGCTCGGCCTCCAGCTCCTCCTGCCGGGCCTTCAGCGCCTGGTTGACGGCGCCTCGGGCGGCCCCGACCCGCTTTCCCGCGTCGGCCTTGGCGTGCGGCGGGAGCGCGCCGATCTCCCGGTTGGCCAGCGCCAGCGGGGATCTGTCCCCCGCGTGGGCGAGCCGCGTCTCCTTCAGCTCCTCCAGCGACGAGGCCGCCCTGATCGCTGCCAGGGCCTCCTCACGATGCCGATCGAGCGCCTCGGGCGCCAGCGCCGCGACCTCGACGGGGTCGTACGACTTGTTGGGTGCAGACATGATCAGACTCCTAGCGGGATTACCCGCAGAGTTTAGTGGTTGGCCGGTCGGCGGCCGTTCCTCCGCCACGGCGGGGCTCCGCGCCGGAGCCCGCGGAGAGGCGGCTCCAGGACGGCCTGAGAACCTGAGGGCACTGCGAAACTGCTGGAACGGCCCGCCGGGGGTCCTACGCGTAGGACGGGGTGCCGGCGGGCAGGGTAAATCGGAACTCGGCGCCGCCGCCGGGGGCCTGCTGCACGGTGATCGCGCCGCCGTGGGCCTCCACGAGGCCCTTCACGATGTAGAGGCCCAGGCCGGTGCCCCTGCGGCGGTTGCCCCGCCAGAACTGGCGGAAGACGCGGTTGGCGGCCTCGGGGGGAATGCCTTCGCCCTCGTCGCGTACCGACACGACGGCTCCCTCCCTTCCGGTGTCCGGCTCCACCACGATCGTGACAGTACCGGCGCCGTGACGCACGGCGTTTTCCACCAAGTTACCCAGGATCTGGGCGATCTTGTCGGGATCCAGCCACAACTCCGGCAGCGGTCCGCGCACGTCCAGGCGGAAGCGGTCCTCGGGATCCCCGGAGGCGACGCGGCCCGCGATCGTCCGGCGCGCCTGGCCTGCCAGGTCCACCGGCTGGCGGCGCATCTCCAGGCGGCCCGCCTCGATCCGGGAGACGTCCAGCAGCTCGGTGATCAGCCGGGTGACCCGGTCCGCGTCTGCGTTGACCGTCTCCAGCATGACGAGCTTCTGGTCGTCGTTGAAGCGGTGCCACTTGGACAGCAGCGTCGCGGTGAAGCCCTTCACGCTGGTCAGGGGCGAGCGCAGCTCGTGGGCGACGGTGGAGACCAGGTCGGCGCGCTGGCGCTCCTGGCGCATCCTGGCCTCGGCGTCGCGCAGCGCCATGTGGAAGCCCCGGACCCGGTGCCGCGGGTCGCGCTGGTAGGACGCCGTCACCAGCACCTCGCGGCCGCTCGGCAGGAACAGGCTCCGCTCGGGGTGACGGGTGCGGGTGCACAGGCCGCCGTACGGGTCCGTGCACTTCCACCAGTCCCGCCCGTCGGCGTCGTGCAGCGGCAGGACGTCCCGGGCGTCCTGGCCCAGGACCTGCTCGCGGCGCAGGCCGGTGAGGCGTTCGGCCATCCGGTTGAAGGAGACCACCCTGCCCTCGGCGTCGGCGATCAGCAGCCCGTCGGGCAGGAGATCGGGCAGTTCGTCTCCGTAGGCGGGCGCGCTTCGGGGTTCGGGCACGAGCGTGCCCGGTTCCGCGCCCTGCCCGTCCGCGTTCAATGGCGAGGCCCCTTCCCCAACGGCCTGAGGACACAGCCTAGCGTCAGGAAAGGGGACCTTGGGAGCGCGAAACCCCTTACGGGTAAGGGAATAGCGGCCTTTCTCCCGGGTCGTTCGAAACTAACGGCCGAGCGAGTGCGGACCCGCCTGCGCGACCGCGTCCTCGACCCGCTCGCACAGCGGGAAACGGCGGTCGAGACCGGTGATCTGGAACAGCCGGCGCTGCGCCGGACGCACCCCCGCCAGCCAGACGCCTCCCCCGTCGGCCCGCATCCGGTTGGCCAGTGCCACCAGCGCGTTGAGCCCGGAGGCATCGCAGAAGAGGACTTGCTCGAAGTCGATGACGATCGACTCGAAACCCGCTTCGACGACCGCCGTGAGGTGGTCGCGGAGCGTCATCGCGGACCGGAGATCGATCTCCCCGGCCACGGTCACCACGGCGGTGTCGCCGTGCAGGCCCGCCAACTCGACACGCAGATCCCCCGCGTCCGCCGCCTCCTGGCAGCGGATCGGGCCGGTGCGCATCGGCTCGGACCTCGATCGGCGGAGCATGTACTCCCTTTCTTCGGGCGGCATGGCACGCCCGCCCCTCAACCGGAGGGGACGGGCTCGGGCCTCGTCCGGAACGCTGAGAACGCTACAGAACACCGCGAACGTCTGGGAACGTCGGAACGGCTGACGTTGGAACTCTGGAACACCGAAAGGATGGAACGTTGGAACACGGCCATCTTCCCAGCAGCGGAGATCAAGACGCTGCAGGCCACATGTCCTGAAACGGTCAGGGAAAAGAGGCAACCCTCGATTCCTGACTGCGTGGTAAAGACTTATCTGACCGTTCTGTGAGCGCGCGCCGAGGCATAGAGGCACACGGCCGCGGCGGTCGCCAGATTGAGGCTTTCCGCTTTTCCGTGAATGGGCACCCTGACCACGTCGTCGGCGAGCGCCCGCACCTCCTCGGGCAGGCCCCAGGCCTCGTTGCCGAACACCCAGGCCGTCGGACGGCTCAGCGCGCCGTCGTCGGCCAGGTCGTCCAGGGTGTGCTTCCCCGCGCCGTCCGCGGCCAGCACCGTCAGGCCGGCGTCCTTGAGCGCGGGGATCAGCGTGTCGTAGCGGGGGCCGGTCACCACCGGAAGGTGGAAGAGGCTGCCGGCCGAGGCGCGGACGCACTTGCCGTTGTAGGGGTCCACGGACGCGTCGGTGAAGACCACCGCGTCGGCGCCGGCGGCGTCGGAGGCGCGCAGCACCGTCCCCGCGTTCCCGGGGTCGCGTACGTGGGACAGGACCGTCACCAGCCTGGGAACTCCGCCGGGGGCGCCGAGAGCGGTCTCCAGGGTGACGTCGAGGAAGGCGCAGACCGCCAGCAGCCCCTGGGGGGTCACGGTCTGGGCCAGCTCGGCCATGACCTCGCCGCTCACCCGCAGCACCGGTACGCCCGCCTTCTCGGCCATGGCGATCAGCTCGGCGTGCCGGACGGCGGCTTCGGCCGTGGTGTACAGCTCCGCCAGCCCTCCTTCGAGGGCCAGCGCCTCCCGGACGGCCTGCGGCCCCTCCGCGAGGAACCGCCGGTCCTGCTGCCGGAAGGACCTCTTGGCGAGCCTGCGAGCGGACTTCACCCGCGGGGAGCGGATACTGGTCAGCTCGAGGCCCGCCATCTGCCGCGCCCTCAGGCCTTGGCCGGCTCGGTCGGGAGCGCCTTCTTGGCGACCTCGACCAGCGTCGCGAAGGCGGCGGCGTCGTTCACCGCGAGCTCGGCCAGCATGCGCCGGTCGACCTCGACCTCGGCGGCCTTGAGACCCTGGATGAACCGGTTGTAGGTCATGCCGTTGAGGCGGACGGCGGCGTTGATGCGCTGGATCCACAGCCGGCGGAACTGGCCCTTGCGGTCCTTGCGGTCCCGGAAGGCGTACGTCATCGAGTGGAGCTGCTGCTCCTTGGCCTTGCGGTACAGGCGGGACCGCTGGCCGCGGTAGCCGCTCGAGCGCTCCAGAACGACCCGACGCTTCTTGGCGGCGTTTACCGCCCGCTTCACGCGTGCCACGTCTCACAACTCCTTCGTGGGGGCCGGGGCTCTTTCAACCCTCCGGCCGGTCGTACTTGTCGGTCGGACGACTACTACTTGCGCAGCAGCTTCTTGATCATGGGGGTGTCCGCGGCGGAGACCACCGCGTTGCCGTCCAGGCGGCGGGTGCGCTTGGTCGGCTTGTGCTCCAGCAGGTGGTTCTTGTTGGCGCGGCGTCGCACCACCTTGCCGGAGCCGGTCAGCTTGAAGCGCTTCTTGGCACCACTGTGGGTCTTGGTCTTCGGCATGGCGGCCGTCTCCTCTTCATCTGGGCGTGGCTGACCGGGCGTGCGGGGAATGCACGCCTGGGTCAGCGACAGGTGCGTACATCCTGAACCGGGTCCCCCCGCCTCGAGGGGACCCGGTTCAGGCGGGTCTCACTCGGAGCGGGGCTCCTCGGCGGCCGGCGCTTCGTCGACCTGGGCCTCCGCGACCGGGGCCTCGTCGGCCACGGCCTCGTCGACCGGGGCCTCGTCCTCGGCCTGCTCGCCACGCGAAGCCGCGTTGCGCTGGGCCCGTGCCTCGGCCAGTTCGGCCTTGGCCTCGGCCTTCTTCTTGTGCGGCCCGATCACCATGATCATGTTCCGGCCGTCCTGCTTGGCGTTCGACTCCACGAAGCCGAGCTCGCTGACGTCCTGGGCGAGCCGCTGCAGCAGCCGGTAGCCGAGCTCCGGCCGGGACTGCTCGCGACCGCGGAACATGATCGTCACCTTGACCTTGTCCCCGCCCTTGAGGAACCGCACCACGTGACCCTTCTTGGTCTCGTAGTCGTGCGGGTCGATCTTCGGGCGGAGCTTGATCTCCTTGATGATCGTGTGCGCCTGGTTGCGCCGCGCCTCACGCGCCTTCATCGCGGACTCGTACTTGAACTTGCCGTAGTCCATGAGCTTGGCCACGGGAGGCCGCGCGGTGGGCGCGACTTCGACCAGGTCGAGGTCGGACTCACGGGCAAGATCGAGCGCCTTGGCGATGGGGACGATGCCCACCTGCTCGCCATTGGGCCCGACGAGCCGGACTTCCGGCACGCGAATTCGGTCGTTGATGCGCGGTTCGGTGAAACGCGTTTCGGCGCTGATGGGACCTCCCTGGGGCCTTTCATGTCCGTCGGACCTGTCGTACCCGGACTCCCAGACGAAGAAAGCCCCGCACGACGCGCATGCGAGGCCACCACCGGTCAGCCCTCGCGGGTACACCTTCAAAGGTATCCCCTGCACAGGGCTGCTCGACATCCCGAGGATGCCGGACCGGGACCCGCCGGTCCGAAGGCCGGTCAGGTGGGAGCTGGCTCCACTTGCGCGCCTGGGGCTCAGTTACGCCCCAGGCCGGTCAGACATCGAGTGTATCAGCTTGGACAAGCCACTCTGTACCAACGGCTTGCCTGAAGCCGTTGGCACGAAAGCTCAGCGGCGCTTGTTGCGGTCCTTGCGCTTCTCCCGGATCTTCATGGTCACCGAGATGGGGCTGCCCTCGAAGCCGAACTCCTCGCGGATGCGGCGTTCGATGAAGCGGCGGTAGCCGGGCTCGAGGAAGCCGCTGGTGAAGAGGACGAACTTCGGAGGACGGACACTGGCCTGGGTGGCGAACAGGACGCGGGGCTGCTTTCCGCCGCGGATCGGGTGGGGGTGGGAGGAGACCAGGTCGGTGAAGAACTGGTTGAGCTTGCCGGTGGGGACGCGGTGGCCCCAGCTCTCCAGGGCGGTGTCGATCGCGGGGACCAGCTTCTCGACATGGCGGCCGGTCTTGGCGGAGATGTTGACCCGGGGTGCCCAGCGGGCGCCGACGAGCTGGCGTTCGATCTCCCGGTCGAGGTAGAAGCGGCGCTCCTCGTCCACCAGGTCCCACTTGTTGTAGGCCAGGACCAGGGCGCGGCCCGCCTCGATCACGTTGTTGACGATGCGCAGGTCCTGCTCGGCCAGGGACTCGCTGGCGTCCACCAGGACGACGGCGACCTCCGAGCGCTCCAGCGCGGACTGGGTGCGCAGGATGGCGTAGAAGTCGGCGCCCTGGTTCTCCCGGTGGCGCTTGCGGATGCCGGCGGTGTCGATGAACCGCCAGGTCCTGCCGCCGAGATCGATCAGCTCGTCCACCGGGTCGCGGGTGGTGCCCGCCACGGAGTCGACGACGGCGCGGTTCTCCTTGGCCAGCTTGTTCAGCAGGCTGGACTTGCCGACGTTGGGACGGCCCATGAGGGCCACGCGGCGCGGGCCGCCGGGGGCCTCGCCGATCCGCTCGCGGGGGGCGGGCTCGGGCAGCGTCTCCAGCACCCGGTCCAGGAGGTCTCCGCTGGAGCGGCCGTGCAGCGCCGAGACCGGGAGCGGCTCGCCGATGCCCAGGCTCCACAGCGCGGTGGCCTCCAGCTCGGCCCGGGGGTCGTCGGCCTTGTTGGCGGCCAGGACCACCGGCTTCTTGGACCTGCGGAGGATCTCCACGACGGCCTCGTCGACGTCGGTCGCCCCGACGGTGGCGTCCACCACGAACAGCACCACGTCGGCCAGCTCGACCGCGAGCTTCGCCTGCTCGGCGATGGCCGCGGCCAGGCCGCGCGACTCGGGAAGCCAGCCGCCGGTGTCCACGACGGTGAACTCGCGGCCGTTCCAGGAGGCCGGGTAGGACACCCGGTCGCGGGTCACGCCGGGCACGTCCTCGACCACGGCCTCACGCCGGCCGATGATCCGGTTGACCAGGGTCGACTTGCCGACGTTGGGGCGGCCGACGACCGCCACCAGCGGCAGTCGCGCCGGCTCGGCGGCCTCGGCCTCCTCGTCGTGGAACTCGTACTCCGCGGGGTCGAAGTCGTCCGGGTCGAACGTCTCGAACTCTTCCTCGGTCGCGAAGTCGTCTCGCTGTGTCATGCTCTCGTCCGTTCTCTGGTGCGTCCCGTCCGCACCGGAGGACGGATCAACCGGTGCTGACGCGCTCTTTTACCAGCCGCACGACGGTGTCGATCACCTCGTCGAGCCCCAGCTCGGTCGAGTCGATCTCCACGGCGTCGTCGGCCTTGGTCAAGGGGGAGGCGGTGCGGGTGGAGTCCAGCTTGTCCCGCCGGGCCTGGTCGGCCAGGGTGGCCTCGACCGAGACGGCGGGATCGGCGATCTCCTTGGCCCGGCGCAGGGCCCTGGCCTCCTCGCTGGCGGTGAGGAAGACCTTGACGGGCGCCTCCGGCGCGACCACGGTGCCGATGTCGCGGCCCTCGGCCACGATGCTCCCATCGGCCATGATGTCACGCTGCAGCGCCACCAGGACCTGCCGGACCTCGGGGACCCGGCTGACCGCGCTGACCGCGGCGGTCACCGCCCGGCTCCGGATCGGGCCGGAGACGTCCAGGTCCCCGACGGCGATGCCCGGCGCGTCCGGGTCGGTGCTCACCTGGATGCGCACCTCGCCCGCACGGGCCGCGACGGCCGCCGCGTCCTCGACGTCGACGCCCTGTTCCAGCATCCACCAGGTGATGGCCCGGTACATGGCGCCGGTGTCCAGATAACGGTACCCGAGAGCGCGGGCCACTCCCTTGGCCGCGCTCGACTTTCCGGAACCGGACGGGCCGTCCATGGCGATGATCAGAGTCATGTCTCTCGACTTTCAGGGAATTTCAGGAAAGAACCGGAACGGACCAGCCGCGGTCGCGCAGCGCGGCGGTGAGGGTCTCGGCGGCCTCGGGCCGGACCGAGAGCTCGGCCACACCCACCGGGAGGCCCGGCGAGTGCTCGATCGAGACGTCCTCGATGTTGACCCCGGCGTGGCCCGCCGCCTCGAAGATCCGGGCGAGTTCACCGGGGCTGTCGGGGATGACCACCTGCACGTGCGCGTACCGCGGGGGGCGGCCGCCGTGCTTGCCCGGGATCCGGGCGCGGCCGGTGTTGCCCCGGGACAGCAGGTCCCCGACCTTCTGCGTGATCACTTCGGCGACGTCGGAGCGGGCCGTGGAGGAGGCCCGCAGCATCGCCGCGGCCAGCGCCAGGTCACCCGCGACCGCGTCGAGCACCTCGGCGACCGGCACGGCGTTCGCGGTGAGGATGTCCACCCACAGGCCCGGGTCGCTGGCCGCGATCCGGGTGACGTCGCGGACGCCCTGCCCGGCCAGGTCGAGCGCCACCTGGGGGGCGTTCTCCAGCCGGGCCGCGACCGCCGCGGCCACCACGTGGGGGCCGTGGGAGACCAGCGCGACGGCCTGGTCGTGCTCGACCGGGTCGACCCGGTGCACCTCGGCCCCGCAGGCCCGCACCAGCGCGGCGACCGTCTCGACCGCCTCCTCGCCGGAGGCCTCGGTGGGGCACAGCGCCCAGGGGCGGCCGAGGAAGAGGTCCGCGCGGGCGGCGGTGGGGCCGGAGCGCTCCCGCCCCGCCAGCGGGTGGCCGGGCACGTAGCCGCGCAGGTCGCAGCCGAGGTCCATCGCGTCCAGGACGGGACGGGCCTTCACGCTGGCCACGTCGGTGTAGAACCTGGCCAGACCGCGCTTCTGCGCCTCCAGCAGGGTGCGGCCCACCGCGGCCGGGGGGACCGCCAGGACCGCCACGTCGACCGGTTCGCCCGGCTCGTCGGGAAGCGCGATGCCCGCGCCGAGTTCGATCGCCAGCGCCAGCGTGGCGGGGTCGCGATCGCTCAGCAGCACCTCGGTGCCCCGCTCGCGCAGGGCGAGCGCCACGGAGGTGCCGATGAGGCCGGCGCCGACCACGGCGACGCACGGGATTTCCGTCACGGGAGGACCTTACCGGGATGCCGGGCCGTCACTGGGCGATGTCGAGGCGCAGCACGGTCGCGCCCCTCAGGTAGACGTGCTGCATCTCCGACCGCGGCCGGTCGGTCTCGACGTGGGCCATGAGCCGGACCACCCGCGGCAGCGCGTGCGGCACGCTCAGCTCACTGGCGCACATCAGCGGCACGTCGGTGAAGCCGAGCTTGCGCGCGGCCAGGGCGGGGAACTCCGCGGTGAGATCCGGGGTCGCGGTGAAGATCACACTGATCACGTCGTCGGTGGTCAGCCCGTTCCGGGCCATCAGCTCGGAGACGAGCTCGGCGGTCGCCTCCAGGATCTGGTCCCGATCGTCGGCGTCCACCTGGATGGCTCCCCGTAGGGCGCGTACGGCCACTGGTCTCTCTCCTTCTGGTCTTACAGGCCCACGGCTTCGTACAGCGCCGCGACTTCCTTCTCGGTCAGCGCGCGCACCCCGCCCGGCTTGAGCCGGCCGAGGGCGATCGGGCCGAAGTTCGTGCGGGCGAGCTTCCGGACCGGGAAGCCGGCCTTGGCCAGCAGCCGGCGCACGATGTGCTTGCGGCCCTCGTGCAGGGTGACCTCCACCAGGGCGCGCCTGCCGGTCTGCTCGACCAGTTTGAAGTCGTCGACCTTGACGATGCCGTCCTCCAGGTCGACGCCCGCGCGCAGCCTGCGGCCCAGGTCGCGCGGGATGGGTCCGGGGACGTCGGCCAGGTAGGTCTTGGTGACGCCGAAGGAGGGGTGCATCAGCCGGTGGGCCAGCTCCCCGTCGTTGGTCAGCAGGAGCAGGCCCTCGGTGTCGGTGTCGAGCCGGCCCACGTGGTAGATCCGCTCGGTGAGGTCCTCGACGTAGTCGATCAGCGTGCGGACGCCTTTGCCCGGGGCCATGGTGCTCTCCACCCCGACCGGCTTGTTCAGCGCGAAGTAGCGCAGCTCGTGCCAGGTCTCGATCTTGCGGCCGTCGACCTGGATCTCGTCCCGGCGCGGGTCGACCCGCTCGCCGAACCAGCTGACCACCCTGCCGTTGACCTTCACCCGCCCGTCGGCGATGATCTGCTCGCAGGCGCGGCGGGAGCCGATTCCGGCGTCGGCCAGGACCTTCTGCAGGCGTACGCCCTGCTCGTCCTGCTGACCGGTGGTGGTGCTCATACGGGCATGTCCTCGATGTCGGTGATCTCGTCGGGCAGGTAGGGCGCCAGCTCGGGCAGCTCCTCCAGGGAGTTCAGGCCCAGGCGCTCCAGGAAGTAGGCGGTGGTGCGGTGGAGCAGCGCCTGGGATTCGGGGTCCTGCCCCGCCTCCTCGATCAGGCCGCGCAGGGTGAGGGTGCGCATCACCCCGTCGCTGTTGACGCCGCGGATCGCCGAGACCCGGGCGCGGCTGACCGGCTGCCGGTAGGCCACGACGGCGAGGGCCTCCAGCGCGGCCTGGGTGATCCTGGCCTGCTGGCCCTCGGTGACGAAGCGCTCGACCACGGGCGCGCAGGCCTCGCTGGTGTAGTACCGCCAGCCTCCGGCGATCTTCCTCAGGTCGAAGCCGCGGCCCTGCGCGCGGTACTCCCCGGCCAGTTCGGCCAGGGCCGCGGTGATCCGGGCGACGGGCTCCTCCAGCAGCTGGGCCAGGGTCATCTCGGAGACCGGCTCGTCCACGACGAGCAGGATCGCCTCCAGGGAGGCCTTGAGCGGCGGCTGCCCCTCACTCACCACGGTCCTCCCCGTCTTCTCGTCCGTCCCCGCCGCCCGGTCCGCCGGCGGGCGGGGCCCCGGCGAACTCGTCCGCGAGCCTGATGTCGCCCTCCTCGCTGCCCGTCCATCCGACGTGCAGCTCGCCCAGAGGTTCGATCTGCTCGAACGACACCGCCTGCTCGCGGTAGAGGGTCAGCAGCGCCAGGAACCGGGCGACGATCTCGTGGACGCCCTCGCAGTCGGAGGTCAGCGCGCGGAAGGTGGCCTTCCTGAGCTTGCGCAGCCTCTCCACGAGGATAGCGCCCTGTTCCTCCACACTGGCCTGCGGCGTGTACATATGAGTGACCGAGACGCCGGGCGGGGGCGGCTTGGGCTGGAAGACCTTCGCGGCCAGCCTGGCGAACTCCTCGGGCCCCAGCCCCAGCAGCACTTCGGGCAGCAGGTTGGCGAACCGCGGCTCCATCGGCACCATCCGGGGGTACCGCCGGGCCTCGACGGCCATCAGGCCGGAGAAGAAGGCGCTGACCTCCTTGTAGGCCCGGTACTGCAGCAGCCGCGCGAACAGCAGGTCCCGCGCCTCCAGCAGCGCGAGGTCCTCCTCGTCGTCGACCTCCCCGGAGGGCAGCAGCCGCGCCGCCTTGAGGTCGAGCAGCGTGGCCGCCACCAGCAGGAAGTGGCTGGCCTGGTCCAGGTCCCACTCCGGCCCGTGCGAGCGGATGTAGGAGATGAACTCGTCCGTCACCCGGTGCAGGGAGACCTCGGTGATGTCCAGCTTGTGCTTGGCGATCAGCCCGAGCAGCAGGTCGAACGGCCCCGAGAAGACGTCCAGATGCACCTGGAACCCCTGCGGCGCCTCTTCCTGTACCTGCGCTTCCTCCACGTCAAAAGCCTAGGGGATCGGCAGGATCAGCCGAGTTCCTTCCAGCGCTGGATGACTTCCTTGGCCAGCTCGCGGTAGTGGTTGGCGCCCATGGACGACGGGTCGAACGTGGTGATGGGCTCGCCCATGACGGTGGCGTCGGGGAAGCGCACGGTGCGGTTGATCACCGTGTGGAAGACCTGGTCGCCGAAGGCCTGCACGATGCGCTGCAGCACCTCGCGGGTGTGCAGGGTCCGCGAGTCGTACATGGTGCCCAGGAAGCCGTCGATGGTCAGCGTGGGGTTGATCCGCTGCTGGACCTTCTCGATGGTCTCCATGAGCAGGGCGACGCCGCGCATGGCGAAGTACTCGCACTCCAGGGGCACGACGACGCCCTGGCACGCGGCCAGCGCGTTGATCGTCAGCAGGCCGAGGGACGGCTGGCAGTCGATGAGGATGTAGTCGTAGTGCTCGACCGCCGGCTTGAGCTTGCCCGAGAGGATGTACTCGCGGCCGACCTCGTGCACCAGCTGGACCTCGGCCCCCGAGAGGTCGATGTTGCTGGGCAGCAGGTGCATGTTCTCGACCGAGGTCTCCAGCAGGATGTCGTCCCACTCGGTGTCGTTCTCCAGCAGCATGTTGTGGACGGTGACGTCCAGCTGCCGGGGGTCGCCCTGGCCGAGGCCGACCGACAGGGCGCCCTGCGGGTCGAAGTCCACCAGCAGCACCCTGCGCCCGTGCTCGGCCAGCGCCGCGCCCAGGTTGATGGTCGTGGTCGTCTTTCCGACGCCGCCCTTCTGGTTGCAGATGGCGACGATCCGGGCCGGACCGTGCTGGAGCAGGGGATCCGGGTCGGGAAAAGTGGGGACGGGTCGTCTCGTCGGACCCAGCGCGCTTCCGGGCTCGGTGGCGATCGCAGCCGAGAGCACGCTTTCCGCGCCTGTGTCAGGCATGTTCGAACCTCCCCGACGGCGAGGAGATACCGTCGATGCGGGGACTCTAAGCGGGTCGGGACTCCACGGCAACACGACACACGGTCAACACCGGTGTTCAAGCACGTGCGCGGGGGTGCGCTGTGGCGTAGACCTCACGCAGTAGCCGGACCGTCACGAGCGTGTAGACCTGTGTCGTGGTCACCGAGGCGTGCCCGAGGAGCTCCTGGACCACTCTAACGTCCGCGCCCCGCTCCAGAAGATGGGTTGCGAAGGAATGGCGCAAAGTGTGCGGGGACACGTCCTTCAGCCCCGCCCGCTCGGCGGCGGCTCCCAGCACCATCCAGGCGCCCTGCCGGGACAGCCGTCCGCCCCGGGCGTTGAGGAACAGCGCGGGCGTGCCGCGGCCCGCCCCGACCAGCTGGGGACGGGCCCGGACGCGGTAGGCCTCCAGCGCCCGCACCGCGTACCCGCCGATCGGGACGATCCTGACCTTGCTCCCCTTGCCGGAGACCCGGACGGTCCCCTCGTCCAGCTCGACGTCGTCCAGGTCGAGGCCGACCGCCTCGGAGATCCGCGCGCCCGAGCCGTACAGCAGCTCCAGCAGCGCCCGGTCGCGCAGGCCGCGGGCCGTCTCGTCCCCCGCCGCGCCCAGCAGCCGCTCCACCTCCCCCAGGGAGATCGCCTTGGGCAGCCGCCGGGGCGCCGACGGCGGCCGCACCTCGCGGGAGGGGTCGGCGTCGGCCAGCCCCTCCCGGAGCGCGAACCGGTGCAGGCCCCGGACCGCCACCACCGCGCGGGCCGCCGAACCGGCCGACAGCGGGGCCCGGTCGGCGTCGCCCTCGCGCAGGGAGGCCAGGAAGCCCTGGACGTCCTTCTCGCCGATCAGGGCGAGGTCTCCGACCCCCCTGCCGCGCAGGTGCTCCTGGTACCGGCGCAGGTCGCGCCGGTAGGAGCTGAGCGTGTTCACGGCCAGGCCGCGCTCGACCGCGAGATGCCCCAGGTAGGCGCCGACCGCGGCTTCGAGAGTGCTCATGTCGGGCCGAGCCTAGGCTTCGGCCGCCTCCTTGTCGCGTAGATCATCCAATCCCCGGGTCCGCGCCGCGTGCAGCGCCAGGATCGCCGACACGGCGAGGGCGTTGTGGATCTCCCCCGCCAGCACCTTGGCGACCGCATCCTCCAGCGGCACCCACACCACCGGCATGTCGGCCTCCTCGTGCACCCGGACGAAGTCGATCTCCTCGTCGGGCACCCGCTCCAGGTCGCGGGCGAGGAACACCCGGACCCGCTCGTCGCTCATGCCGGGGGTCTGGAAGGTGTCGATCAGCGTGTGCCAGGTGGAGGCCCGGTACCCGGCCTCCTCCAGCAGCTCCCGCTCGGCGGTGCGCCACAGGGGCTCCCCCGCCACGTCCCGCAGGCCGGCGGGCAGCTCCCACAGTAGGTGGCCGACCGGATGCCGGTACTGGCGCAGCATCAGGATCCGGCCCCTGCCGTCGAGGGCGATCGTGCCGACGGCCCCCGGGTGCTCCACGTACTCGCGGCGGACGGGCTCGAGCCCGTCGCCGGCCGGCATGAGCACCTCGTCCTCGCGGACGGTGATGATCCGTCCCTTGAAGTGCTCGGCCGAGCCGGTCACCTGCCAGCTCTCCGCAATGTCCTGGACGTCCATGCGCCCATCCTGGGGCATCCCGGGGGCGTCCGTCACCTCTGGTGCGCCAGGGCCGCCGCCACCAGACCCGTGAAGAGCGGGTGGGCGTTGGTGGGCCGGGACCGGAACTCGGGGTGCGCCTGGGTCGCGACGAAGAAGGGGTGCACGTCGCGCGACAGCTCGACGTACTCCACCAGCCTTCCGTCCGGGGACAGGCCGCTGAAGACCACTCCGGACTTCTCCAGGTCCGCCCGGTAGGCGTTGTTGACCTCGAAGCGGTGACGGTGGCGCTCGGAGACCCGGGCGGCGCCGTACAGCTCGCGGACCAGGGAGCCCTCGGCCAGGTCCGCCGGGTACAGGCCCAGGCGCATGGTGCCGCCCAGGTCCCGCTCGCCGGAGATCACGTCGAGCTGGTCGGCCATGGTGGAGATCACCGGATGTTCGGCCTTCTCGTCGAACTCGGTGCTGTCGGCGCCGGCGATCCCGGCGAGGTTGCGGGCCGCCTCGATGACCATGCACTGCAGGCCCAGGCACAGGCCCAGGGTCGGCAGCCGGTTCTCGCGGGCGTAGGTGATCGCGCCGACCTTGCCCTCGATGCCGCGCACCCCGAACCCGCCGGGGATCAGCACGCCGTCCACGCCCTCCAGCTGGGCGCGGGCGCCCTCGGGGGTCTCGCAGTCGTCGGACTTCACCCAGCGGATCTTGACCTTGGCGTCGTTGGCGAACCCGCCGTGGCGCATCGCCTCGGTGACCGACAGGTAGGCGTCGGGCAGGTCGATGTACTTGCCGACCAGCGCGATCTCGACCTCGCGGGCGGGCTCGTGGACCCGGCGCAGCAGGTCGTCCCACACGCCCCAGTCGACGTCCCGGAACGGCAGGTCCAGGCGGCGCACCACGTAGGCGTCCAGGCCCTCGGAGTGCAGGACCTTGGGGATGTCGTAGATGGAGGCGGCGTCCACGGCCGAGACCACGGCCTCGCGGTCGACGTCGCACATCAGGCTGATCTTGTTCTTGATGCTGTGCGAGACCGGGCGGTCGCTGCGCAGCACGATCGCGTCCGGCTGGATGCCGATGTTGCGCAGCGCGGCGACCGAGTGCTGGGTCGGCTTGGTCTTCAGCTCCCCGGACGGGCCGATGTAGGGCAGCAGCGACACGTGCAGGTAGAACACGTTGTCGCGGCCGATCTCGTGCCGGATCTGGCGGACCGCCTCCAGGAAGGGCAGCGACTCGATGTCGCCGACGGTGCCGCCGACCTCGGTGATCACCACGTCGATGTCCGGGCCGGCCATGCCGCGGATCCGGTCCTTGATCTCGTTGGTGATGTGCGGGATGACCTGCACGGTGTCGCCCAGGTACTCCCCGCGCCGCTCCTTGGCGATCACGTTGGAGTACACCTGGCCGGTGGTGACGTTGGCGCTGCCGTGCAGCTCGGTGTCGAGGAACCGTTCGTAGTGGCCGATGTCCAGGTCGGTCTCGGCTCCGTCGTCCGTGACGAAGACCTCACCGTGCTGGAACGGGTTCATCGTGCCCGGGTCCACGTTGAGATACGGGTCCAGCTTCTGCATGGTGACCCGCAGCCCGCGCAGCGTGAGCAGGCGTCCGAGGCTTGAGGCGGTGAGGCCCTTGCCCAGACTGGACGCGACCCCCCCGGTGACGAAGAGGTGTTTGGTGGCGCGCGTTTTACTGGAATCTGCGAGGCGCAAGAGCGGTCTCCCGTGGTCGTCGTGCGGCGGCGGGAGCCGCCCTGTCCACGGGGTACCAGAATAACAGCAGCTCAGTATCCGTTCGTCATCATCCGATCACCGGGTATTCATTCGGTTCAGCCCGGGTAACCGTTCCGGCTGGAATCGGTCATGGTCGCCCCGACCTCGCTCAGCGCGGCGTGGTTGTGCAGGGGCGAGGACGGCATGATCACCCGCAGCTGGCGGGTGAGCTCGTCGATGAGGCTGCGCGCCTGATCCGCGGCGTTGCGGGCGGCGTCGCGCTCCTGGGACAGCGCGCCGAGCTGGGCCCGCTGCTCGGTGACGGCCTCGGCGAGCTGGTCGACCCAGGCGTCGCGCTCCTTGATCTTCTCCAGGGCGGCGTCGCGCTCGGTGGCGATCTGCCGGACCGCGGCCATCGCCCCGTCCCGCTCCCGGGTGAGCTGCTCGGTGCGCGAGCGCGCCAGCGTCGCCTCGGACTCGGCGCGGGCCTTGTCCTGGGTCGCCGACTCCCTGGCCGCGTCGGCGGCCTTGGCCTGCTCCATGGCCTGCTGGGCGGCCTCCACGGCGTTCTGCCGCTCCGCCTCGGCCACTTCGGTCCTGCGGCGGGACTCCTCGGCCTGGCGTCCGGACTCGGCGGCCTGGCGGTTGGCCTCCGCCGCCTGGCGGCGCGCCTCCTCCGCCTCCTTGGCGGCGGTGCCCGCGGCCACCTGGAGGGCCTGGGCGGTGTTCTCCGCGTCGTTGAGCGCCGCGCGCACCGAGGCCAGCTCGGTCCTGACGGTCTCCACCGCGCGGGTCAGCTCGCCGATGCGCTCCTCGGCGGCGCGGCGCGCGTTGCCCGCCTCCTCCAGCGAGCGCAGCGCCTCGTCGCGCGCGGCCTGCACGTTGTCGTGCTGGGTGACGAGCTGGCGCATCGCCGCCTCGGTCTCGCCGACCCGGCGCTCGGCCTGCTCGGCCCGGGTGCGGGTGCGCTGCACCTCGCTCCAGGCGGTGGCCGCGTCCCGCTGGGCCTTCTCGCGCTCGGCCTGGGCGGAGGCGAGCTGGTTGGCCGCCTCGCTCTGCACATCGGTGATGCGCCGCTCGCCCATCGACAGCGCCTCGCCGAGCAGCTCGGCCATCTGCTTGAGCTTGTCGACGAGGTCCCATCCGGGAAGGGTGTGGCCCTCTCCCTGCTGCTGCCCCTGCTGACCCTGCTGCTGGCCGCCGGTGGAGACCGGCAGCGAGGCGGGGTTCAGGAGTTCTCGGGGCGCCTGCGCCGGGGAAGGCGACCATGACAAGCCACCGGGCTGTGCGGTGCGCTGGCCGCCTGATCCGTTGAGGTCACTCACGGTAAAGACTCCATCAGGGGGTTCATCACGACGTCGTTTAGGGGAAAACTCTATTGCCGACATGGGGGAATGTCTCCCCCGTGCCACAACGCGAACACCGTCTCCCTGCGCTCCCAGGTACTGACAGAATGTCAGAACATGGAGCTGCGCAGTCTGTATCCGCCGATCGAACCCTACGATTCAGGCCTGCTCGAGGTCGGAGACGGTAACCGGATTTATTGGGAAGTCTGCGGCAATCCACAGGGCAAGCCTGTGGTGATGGTACATGGCGGGCCGGGCGGAGGGTGCGTTCCCGACCACCGCCGCCAGTTCGACCCCGCCCGCTACCGCATCGTCCTCTTCGACCAGCGCAACTGCGGCCGCAGCCTGCCGCACGCCGCGGACCCCGCCGTCTCCCTGGAGCACAACACCACCTGGCACCTGGTGGCGGACATGGAGCTGCTGCGCGGGCACCTGGGGATCGAGCGCTGGCAGGTCTTCGGCGGGTCCTGGGGCAGCACCCTGTCCCTGGCCTACGCCCAGACCCACCCGGAGCGGGTGAGCGAGCTGGTGCTGCGCGGGATCTTCCTGCTCCGCCCGTTCGAGCTGTTCTGGTTCTACGAGTACGGCGCCTCCCTGCTCTTCCCCGACCTGTGGGAGCGCTACCTGGAGCCGATCCCCGAGGAGGAGCGGGAGAACCTCATCGAGGCCTTCTCCGCCCGCCTGAACGACCCGGACCCGGCCGTCCACCTGCCCGCCGCGCGGGCCTGGTCCACCTGGGAGGGCGGCACGGCCTCCCTCCGCCCGGACCCCGACCTCGTCGGCCACTTCGCCGAGCCGGAGTTCGCGCTGCCCTTCGCGCGGATCGAGAACCACTACTTCGTGAACGGCGGGTTCTTCGAGTCCGAGGACTGGCTGCTGGACAACATCGACCGGATCCGGCACATCCCCGCGGTGATCGTCCAGGGCAGGTACGACCTGTGCACGCCCATGGCGACCGCGTGGGACCTGCACAAGGCCTGGCCCGAGGCGGAGTTCCACATCGTGGACGACGCGGGGCACGCGTTCGACGAGCCGGGCATCCTGCACCGGCTCATCACCGCGACGGACGGCTTCGCCGGCACCTGACGGACCCCCTCGACACCGGACCGTCATGACCCGTTGGTCCGGCGGCGGTCCGGCGTACTCCTGGCGGGGAGACAACTGAGGCGTCCCATCACCTTCCCGAGGGAGACCCCCCGATGGAACGCCGTACTTTCATGCGCTCCGGCGTGCTCGCCGCCGGAATCACCGCCTTCTCGGGCTCTCTGGTGCGGGGCGCGCTCGCCGCCCCCGCGCAGAACGCCACCGGCCCCTACGGATCCCTGCTGGCCGCCGACGCCAACGGCATCCAGCTCCCCGCCGGCTTCACCAGCCGGGTCGTCGCCCGTTCCGGCCAGGTGGTGTCCGGAACCTCCTACACCTGGCACAGCGCCCCCGACGGCGGAGCCTGCTTCGCCGACGGGAGCGGCTGGATCTACGTGTCCAACTCCGAGGCGTCCAGCTCCTCCGGGGGCGGCGCCTCCATGATCAGGTTCGACTCCGGCGGGACGCCGACCGCCGCCTCGCGCATCCTCGGCGGCACCAGCAACAACTGCGCCGGCGGCAAGACGCCCTGGAACACCTGGCTGTCCTGCGAGGAGATCAGCCTCGGACGGGTCTGGGAGACCTACCCGTTCGGCGGCACCGCGGTGGCCCGGCCGGCGATGGGCCGGTTCAAGCACGAGGCGGCCGCGGCCGACCCGGTCCGGAAGGTCGTCTACCTCACCGAGGACGAGACCAACGGGCGCTTCTACCGCTTCGTCCCCACCACCTGGGGGAACCTGTCGTCCGGGACGCTGCAGGTGCTGGTCGCGGGCTCGGGCACCTCTGGTTCGTTCAGCTGGGCGAACGTGCCCGACCCGGACGGCTCGCCGACCGCCACCCGCGGCCAGGTCTCCGGGTCCAAGTCCTTCAACGGCGGCGAGGGCTGCTGGTACGCCGACGACACCGTGTGGATCACCACCAAGGGCGACAACCGCGTCTGGCAGTTCAACCTGGGCAGCAGCACCTTCGAACTGGCCTACGACGACAACCTGGTCACCGGCGGCTCGGCGCCGCTGACCGGGGTGGACAACATCACCGGCTCGTCCTACGGGGACCTGTACGTCGCCGAGGACGGCGGGAACATGGAGATCAACCTCATCACCGCCGGCGACGAGATCTCGCCCTTCCTGCGGGTGACCGGGCAGAGCTCCTCGGAACTGTGCGGCCCCGCGTTCAACCCGGCGGGGAACCGGCTGTACTTCTCCTCCCAGCGCGGGACGTCCGGCTCCTCCAGCGGAGGGATCACCTACTGCGTGACCGGGCCTTTCCGGACCTGAGGCTTATCTCGAAAAGGCCGCAAACCGACAAGACCCCCGCAGCCAAAGGCTGCGGGGGTCCTGCGCACGCTTGAGTGGATCAGATCCCGCGGACGTTCTCCGCCTGCGGGCCCTTCGGACCCTGGGTGATGTCGAACTCCACCCGCTGGGCCTCCTCCAGGTTGCGGTAACCGCTTCCCTGGATGGCACTGAAGTGGACGAAGACGTCCGGGCCGCCCTCATCCTGAGAGATGAAGCCGAAGCCCTTCTCACCGTTGAACCACTTGACGGTGCCCTGCGCCATACTGCACTCCTGGGTTGTAACTCCAGGCCCACACTTCGTGAACCTGCGGCCGCCGCGAGAGTCCCCCGTAAATGAAGAAAGCCCACGGAAGTGACCTCCGCGGGCAATCGAACACTCGATCAGGCGAAAGAACAGCTACGACCACTGCTCAAGGTAGCACATCGAGAACTCCCGGTGTCCATACCCGATCATTCAAGGGCGCTTCAATTTCTCCCGAACGTCGTTCGGTATGGTGTGCGCAAAGCACATCAGGAGGTATCGGGTGGTAGCGGCGATAGCCGGCCTCGGGATGACCGAGCTGGGCAAGGTTTACGGGCGCAGTCCGCGCCGGCTGGCCGCGGACGCGGTGCGGCTGGCCGTGGCCGACGCCGGGATGGAACTGACGGACCTGGACGGGCTGCTGGTCAGCCACGGCATGGGCGGCTCCCCCGGAATCGAGCTCGCCTCGGTGCTGGGGCTGCGCGACCTGCGCGTGCTCAGCCTGATGCACGCCTTCGGCGCCACCGCGGGCGCGATGATCGCCCACGCGGCGATGCTCGTGGAGAGCGGGGCCGCCTCGGCGATCGCGTGCGTGTTCGCCGACGCGCCGCTGAAGCCCAAGCAGTCGGCCGGAGCGGCCTACGACCGTTCGGCCCGCGAGTACTACGGCTACTCGGGCATGACGGCCTCGCAGGGGTTCCGCAGCGTCAACGCCTACTACGCGCTGGCCGCCCAGCGGCACATGGCGCGCTACGGCACGACCAGCGAGCAGCTCGGCGCGGTCGCGGTGTCCACCCGCCAGTGGGCCACCATGAACCCCCTGGCCCAGATGCGCGACCCCATCACGCTGGAAGACCACCAGAACTCGCGCTGGGTCGTGGAGCCGCTGCACCTCCTGGACTGCTGCCTGGTCTCCAACGGCGCGATCGCGGTGCTCGTCACGGGCGCCGACCGCGCGGCCGACCTCGCCCAGCCCGCCGTGCACGTCCTCGGCTGGGGCCAGGGCCACCCGGGCAACGCCATGGAGAGCGGCAGCGGGTTCGGGCTGACCACCGGCGCGGCGATCTCCGGCCCGACCGCGATGAAGATGGCCGGGGTGACCGTCTCGGACATCGACCAGTGCCAGATCTACGACTGCTACACCTTCACCACCCTGGTGACCCTGGAGGACTACGGGTTCTGCGCCAAGGGCGAGGGCGGGGAGCTGGCGGCGTCCGGCGCGCTGGGCCCCGGCGGGCGGCTGCCGACCAACACCGGCGGCGGGCAGCTGTCGGGCTACTACATGTGGGGCATGACCCCGGTCTCCGAGGCGATCATCCAGGCCCGGGGCCAGGGCGGCGAACGCCAGGCCGAGCGCAACGAGGTGGTCCTCGTCAGCGGCAACGGCGGCATCCTGGACCACCACAGCACCCTCATCCTCAGCCCGACCCGGCCGGGCTCGGGCGCCGGCGCGAAAGCAGGACGGTGACGCGATGACCATCAAGCGAGACGGGCGCTCCGACGCGTTCTTCGACGGCGCCGTGCGAGGTGAGCTGGTCATCCGCAGGTGCGGCGAGTGCGGCAGGTGGTACGCGCCGGACGCCACGGGCTGCACCGGCTGCGGCGCCCAGAAGCTGGAATGGGCGACGGCCGAGGGCACCGGCGAGCTGGTGAGCTGGGCGGCGGTGCACAGCCGCGGCGGCGGCGAAGCCGCGCGCATCGGGCTGGTGGAGCTCCCCGAGGGGCCCTGGCTGCAGACGGCGCTGGCGGACGTGGACGCTCCCGCCGAGGGGCTGGCGCTCAAGGCCCGCTTCACGCCGCAGGAGGAGGGCGAGCCCCTCCTGGAGTTCGTCCCGGCCTGATCCCCGCTCCGCGTTTCGCGCCCCCGCCCGCCCTTCGGGGACCGGCGGGGGCGTTCTCGTCGGACGGCGGGGGCTCTCCGCGCCAAACCGAATCAGATTCGGTATGGTCTGGGGTATGAAGACCGACGTCTGTGATCTGCTCGGGATCGAGTTCCCGTTGTTCGCGTTCAGCCACTGCCGTGACGTGGTCGCGGCCGTCACCAACGCCGGCGGGTTCGGCGTGCTCGGCGCCGTGGCCTACACCCCTGAGCGGCTGGAGGAGGAGCTGGCCTGGATCGACCGCGAGGTCGGCGGCCGCCCCTACGGGGTGGACGTCCTGGTGCCCGCCAAGATCGACGCCTCCGCCCGGGAGGGCGGCGACCCCATCGCGGCGATCCCCAAGGAGCACTGGGAGTTCCTCGCCCGGCTGTTCGAGAAGTACGGCGTCCCCGTGCCGGACCTCGCCGGGAAGAACGCCGCCAGGGCGGCCAGGAGCGGGGCGCGGGGCGTCACCGGGGCCGGGGCCACGGAGCTCATCGACGTCTCGCTGGCCCATCCGATCAAGCTCATCGCCAGCGCGCTCGGCACGCCTCCCCCCATCATGGTGGAGAAGGCCAAGGCCGCCGGGGTGCCCGTGGCCGCGCTGGTCGGCACCGTCGAGCACGCGCGGCGCCAGGTCGCCGCCGGGGTCGACCTCATCGTCGCCCAGGGCGGCGAGGCCGGCGGGCACACCGGAGAGATCTCCACGATGGTGCTGGTGCCCCAGGTCGTCGACGCGGTCGCCCCGATCCCGGTGCTGGCCGCCGGCGGCATCGCCTCCGGCCGGCAGATCGCCGCGTCCCTGGCGCTGGGCGCGTCCGGCGTGTGGACCGGCTCGGTGTGGCTCACCACCGAGGAGGCCGAGACCCCGCAGACCGTCAAGCAGAAGATGCTCGAGGCCACCGCCCGCGACACCATCCGCTCGCGCTCGCGCACCGGCAAGCACGCCCGGCAGCTGGTGTCCGCCTGGACCGAGGAGTGGGAGGGCCCCGACTCCCCCGGCGCGCTGCCCATGCCGCTACAGATGATCGTCGCCGAGGCGGCCATGCGGCACCTGACCAAGCACGCCGAGGCCGGCAACGAGGGCGCCCAGCAGCTCGTCAACTACTTCGTCGGCCAGTGCGTCGGCATGATGAACAGCATCAAGCCCGCCAAGCAGGTCGTCTACGACATGGTCGAGGAGTTCGCCGACTCCCTGGAGCGGCTCGCGGCGCTGTCGCCCTCCGACGACTGAGCGCTAACGCCACTGGTTGAGCTGGCGGCCCGGTCCCGCCTGGACCTGCCGGGTCACCAGCTCCGCCAGCGCCGTGTAACCGGCGGCGTTCGGGTGGTAGCTGTGGAACTCCGCCTTGAACGCCTTGAGGTCGACGTCCAGGCCGTTCACGTAGGGGGCGCCGGTGCCCACCTCGTGCCCGGTGAAGGCGCTGTGCACGTCGATGAACTCCACCGAGCCGGGAGCGCCGAGCCGGACCAGCTCCTGGTCCGCGGCCCTGACGACCTCGTGGATGAGGTCGTTCAGCTCCCTGCCCTCGGCGTTGAGCCAGCGCTGGTCGTCGACGCCGAGGTTGTCGAGCGCCTCGCCCTCCCGCTCGCCGAACAGCCTGGGGTAGCCGAGCACGATGATCCTGGCGCGGGGCGCCCGCTCCTGCAGCTTCCGGACGATCCCGGCCAGCGCCTGCCGGAGGGCAGGCTTGCGGGCCTCCAGCGCGGCCTCCTGATCACGGCATCCGCCCGACCAGGGGAAGGTGAGGATGCAGCCGGCCAGGACCTTGGTGAAGCCCAGGTCGTTGCCGCCGATGCTGAGGGTGATCAGGCTGGTGCCCGCGTCGACGTGCTCCACCTGGGGAGGCTCGCCCGCCTTGGACTCGAAGAAGTGCTCGGTCCGGGCGCCCGAGCAGGCGAAGAAACGGGTGCCCCCGGCGAACTCGAACGTTCTGGAGACGGCGTGGACATAGCTGCGGGACGTCCGGTGGCAGCGGTTCTCCGGAGACAGGTCGTCCGGGAGCGCGTAGGCTCCCTCGCCGGAGGAGAAGGAGTCGCCCAGCGCCACATACGCGCCCTGGGAGGCGACCTCCAGCGGAGTGAGCGGCAGCCTTCCGGGAAGAGCCGCGGCCGGCGCCACGGGCGTCCCGGACGGGCGGTCGCAGCCGACGCCGAACGTCCGGCAGCGCACCCGCTCGGAGACGAGCGGCACGGACAGGCCGACGAGCACCACCACGAGCAGAAGCAGGGCGAGCAGGCCGCTCGTTCTCCCTCGGGCCCAGACCTTCATCCCACCCCCGCAGGCACTGTCATCCGGCTTCTGACGACTTTAGAGGAGGGTCCCGGTTCAAGGAGGAGGGTCCGGCAAGGGCGGGATGCCGCCACGACTCCTCGCATACTGACCATCCGGTATCCGGACGGCACGCCGCGAGATGTCCGCCCGACAACCGATTTTCGACACAAGTGATGATCTAGTGAGAAAAATTCTCTTCCTGAGAGATAAATCCTCGATATTTCGGTGTAACTTCCTGACACCGGCTCCGGCCCCCTGCGACACTGAGGGCCACCGAACGGTGACAGGGACGTACGTGCCCGAATCTGCCCTGAAGACCGACGATCCTCATGAAGGCTGTCCAGTGACCCTCACGGAGAGCGACCTCTCTCGGCGGCTCGACGACATCCATGCCGCCACCCTCGGCGTGTTCCGCGACGTCTCCGACCGCGGACCCGACCACGAGGAGATCGCCGCGCTGGCCGACGTCGACGGCGAGGCGCTGCGCCGCCGCTGGCCCGGCCTCGACGACCTGCTGGTGGAGTCCCTCGCCGCGCTGCTCCCCGCGCCCGAGGACCCGGGCGACCTGGGACTGCGCGCCGAACTCCGCGTCCTCATCGAGCACCTGGCCCGCGAGCACGCCGAGCACGGCGAGATCCTCGTCCGGATGATGGCCCTGCTGTCCACCAACCCCGACCTGGACCGGGCCTTCCGGTTGCAGATCATCTACCCCCGGGTCGAGTGCGTCCGCCGCGTCTTCGGTCGCGCCGTCCTGCGCGGGGAGCTGCGCCCCGACGCCGACCCCGGCCTCGTCTTCTCCCTCGTCCCCTCCCTGCTGAGCTACCGCACCATGCTCCGCGACCCGGCCCCCGACCCGGCCCTGACCGACCGCCTCCTCGACACCGTCGTCCTTCCCCTCCTCCTTCGCTGACCGCCCGAATCCGCGCCCGCCGGGAGGTCCGTTCCGGTCGGCCACCGGTGCTCCCGAGATCTCCGATCCGTTCGGGGCGGTCGACCCGCCCGGCCACTGGTGCTGCCGGAGCGTCCGTCCCGTTCGGGCCCCGCGGAACTCCGGGGCCGCCGGACGTGACGGATTCGACTGGTCCGTTCGGGTGTTCGATCCGTCTGATCCGTGGGGCCGACAGAGGCCGTTCCTTCCTCCGGTCCGGAGGCGGGTGCGGGCAGCGGGCCCGAGCGGGAATTCACGGGCGCCCTCGAAGGGCGCCGCGGCGGCGGGAGGATCATGTTCGCGTTCCTGACGGGGCTGGGGCTGGCCGGGGCGGCGGGCCTCAACGCCTACATCCCGATCCTGGTGGTCGGGCTGCTGGGGAGGTACACCGAACTGGTGGTCCTCCCCGGGGAGTTCTCCTGGATGGGGAACGGGTGGGTCCTCGCGGGGCTCTCGGTGCTGCTGCTCGCCGAGATGGTGCTGGACAAGGTGCCGGTGGTCGACTCGATCAACGACGCGGTCATGACGCTGGTGCGGCCCGCGGCGGGCGGGGCGGCCACGGCGGCCACGCTCGCGGCGGGGGAGCTCGACTCCGGGCTCGGCACCGACCCGGCCTCGCTCCAGGAGCACCCATGGGTGAGCTGGGTGCCGGGCGTCCTCGTGGCGCTGGCCGTGCACGTGATCAAGACCCTGGTCCGCCCGATCGCCAACACCGGCTCCCTCGGCGCCGCCGCCCCGGTGCTCAGCACCGCCGAGGACGGGCTCTCCCTCGGGCTGAGCCTGCTCGCCCTCCTGGCCCCCGTCCTGGCGCTCCTCCTGTTGCTGGCCCTCCTGTACGCCGCCTTCCGCCTCCTGCGCCGCGTCCGCCGCCGCAGGCGTGCCGCCTCCCCCGGCTGAACCGCCCCTCCACCGGGCGGTCAGCGGATGCCGGCCTCCTTGAGGTCGCGGAGTTCGCGCTTGAGCTCCTTGATCTCGTCGCGGAGGCGGGCCGCCAGTTCGAACTGGAGGTCCTTGGCCGCCTGGTGCATCTGCTCGGTGAGGGACAGGACGAGGTCCTCCAGCTCTTCGCGGGGGCGGTCGGTGACCAGGTCGGCGGTATGGCCGCCGACCGCGCGGCTGCCGAAGCCGGGGACGGGGGCCTTGCCCCGGGACTGGGCGCGCCCGGAGCCCCCCAGGTAGACCTCGGTGTCCTCGTCCTCGCGGACGATGGAGTCGAGAATGTCGGCGATCTTCTTGCGCAGGGCGCGGGGCTCGATGCCGTGCTCGGCGTTGTAGGCCTGCTGCTTGGCGCGGCGCCGGTTGGTCTCGTCGATCGCCCGCTCCATCGACGGGGTGATCCTGTCGGCGTACATGTGGACCTCGCCCGAGACGTTGCGGGCGGCCCGGCCGATGGTCTGGATCAGGGACGTCTCCGAGCGGAGGAACCCCTCCTTGTCGGCGTCCAGGATCGCCACCAGGGACACCTCCGGCAGGTCCAGGCCCTCGCGCAGCAGGTTGATGCCGACCAGCACGTCGAAGTCGCCCTGGCGCAGCTCGCGCAGCAGCTCGATGCGGCGCAGGGTGTCGACCTCGCTGTGCAGGTAGCGCACCTGGATGCCGAGCTCCAGCAGGTAGTCGGTGAGGTCCTCGGCCATCTTCTTGGTGAGGGTGGTGACCAGCGTCCGCTCGTTCCGCTCGGTGCGCGTGCGGATCTGCTCGACGAGGTCGTCGATCTGGCCCCTGGTCGGCTTGACGACCACCTCGGGGTCGACCAGGCCGGTCGGGCGGATCACCTGCTCGACCACGTCGCCCTGCACCCGGCCCAGCTCGTAGGAGCCGGGCGTGGCCGACAGGTAGACCGTCTGGCCGATGCGCTCCAGGAACTCCTCCCACTTCAGCGGGCGGTTGTCCAGCGCGGACGGCAGCCGGAACCCGTGGTCGACGAGCTGGCGCTTGCGGGAGGCGTCGCCCTCGTACATGGCGCCGATCTGCGGGACCGTCTGGTGGGACTCGTCGAGCACCAGCAGGAAGTCCTCGGGGAAGAAGTCCAGGAGGGTGTGCGGCGCCGAGCCGGCCTGCCGGCCGTCCATGTGGCGGGAGTAGTTCTCGATGCCCGAGCAGGTGCCGATCTGGCGCATCATCTCCAGGTCGTAGGTGGTGCGCATGCGCAGCCGCTGCGCCTCCAGCAGCTTCCCCTGGCCCTCCAGCTCCGCCAGCCGCTCGGCCAGCTCGGCCTCGATCCCGGCGACCGCCCGCGTCATGAGCTCCTCCCCCACGCCGTAGTGGGTGGCGGGCAGGATGTGCAGCGCCTCGTGCTCCTCCAGGACCTCGCCGGTGAGCGGGTGCAGGGTGGAGAGCTTGTCGATCTCGTCGCCGAACATCTCGATCCGGACGGCCAGCTCCTGGTACTGCGGGATCACCTCGATGGTGTCGCCGCGCACCCGGAAGGTGCCCCGGGTGAAGGCCAGGTCGTTGCGGGCGTACTGGATGTCCACCAGGCGGCGCAGCAGGCGGTCGCGGTCGATCTCCATGCCGGTCTCGAGCTTGATCATCTGCTTGACGTACTCCTCGGGCGTGCCGAGGCCGTAGATGCAGGAGACCGAGGCCACCACCACGACGTCCCGCCGGGTCACCAGCGAGGAGGTCGCCGAGTGCCGCAGCCGCTCGACCTCGGAGTTGATCGAGGAGTCCTTCTCGATGTAGGTGTCCGTCTGCGGGACGTACGCCTCGGGCTGGTAGTAGTCGTAGTAGGACACGAAGTACTCGACCGCGTTGTTCGGCAGCATCTCCCGCAGCTCGTTGGCGAACTGCGCCGCGATGGTCTTGTTCGGCAGCATGACGAGCGTGGGCCGCTGGACCCGCTCGATCAGCCATGCCGCGGTCGCGGTCTTGCCGGTGCCGGTGGCGCCCAGCAGCACCGAGTCCTTCTCCCCGCGTTCGATCCGCTCGGCCAGCGCCGCGATCGCCGCGGGCTGGTCGCCGGCGGGCGTCATCTCCGTGACGACCTCGAACGGCTTGTCGATCCGCTGAAGGTCGAGTTCCTGACGCACGTGCCCTCCCCTGACTGCCATCACCCCCACCGTACGGCCCCCCACCGACAGACCACGCCTCTCGCGGACGGGCGGGACGGGCGGCCCGTGCGGAACAGCCGGACGCGCCGAAGATCCCCTCAGCGCCGGTGAAGGCCGCAGACGCCGGGACCGGCGGCCTCGTCGAGGCCGCCGGTCCCGGAAACGCCCAGGGTCACCGCTTCCTTCCCCGGCCGGGGCCGGGGGGCTCGTCGCTGCGGTCCACGGAGCTCTCCGCGCCCATGCCGCCCCTGCCTTCGGCGCGCCCGGTCGGGTGCGCCCCCGGGGTCCCCTCGATCCTCTCGATCTCGATCCGCTCCCGGCGGACCTCGTCGCGGATGACCCGCTCCTGGGGTACCTGCTTGATGTTCAGGCGGACCCTCTCCACCGGGTGGATCTCCTTGACCGCGAACGCCTCCTGGCCGCGCAGGACGACCTCCACGGAGTCCTCCCGGATGTCGGCGGCGCCCTCCGTGACGGGGAGCCGTTCCAGCTCGAACTCCTCGTGGACGAGCCGGACCCGCTCCTCCACCGGTACGACGTCCACGTACTTGTGCAGCCGCACCCGGCCCAGCTCGATCTCCTCGGTGTGGAAGGCGATGCGCTCCTCGCAGCGGGTCAGCGCCAGTTCCTGGGGGTGCCCGGGACGGGCCGCCTCGCCCGTACGCTCGCGTTCACGGCCCAGCCCCGCCGCGCCGGCCGCCCCGGAGGTCACGCCGGCCGTTCCGGGTTCTCCCGTCCTCGTCTCGGGGCCCGTGGTACCGGGCGTCTCCGTCCGGCCTCCGGCGACCCCGGCCGCGGCGGCCGAGGCGGCGGCGGAGGTCTTGCCCGTCCCGCTCGACGGCGTGGTGGTCGTGCGCGACTGGGTTCCGGCCTCCAGCCCGTAGTGGGAGCGCAGCTGCGACTCCTGCTCGGGGGTGATGTGCCGGTCCACCGTGAGTTCCGGCGAGTCCTTCACCGTGGTCTTGTCGTAGGGGACGGCCAGGTCCTTGCCGGACAGCGAACTGCCCATGAGCGGAACGAACCTGTCCTTGCCTCCCAGCAGCCCTCCCATCCGCAGCCGTGCCCACTCCTGGGCGCCCGTCACGTCGTCGAAGAAGATCTGCTCGATGGTGCCGAGTTCCTCGCCGTCGGGTCCGGTCATGCGTGCGCCGAGCAGTTTCTTGATATCCATGGGTGTGCTCATGACTTTTTCTCCAGAGATTGCGTGATCGAGACCCCGTCAGCCCACATTGACAATGGTCCACTGCTCGCTTCCATTGCTGCGCAGCCTTACCGAACTCACCTGGGAGCCCGTGGGGACCTGGAAGACATAAGCGCCTTTGACGCTTTTTCCTGCTGGAATGGACTGAGCCACCGCGCGTCCGCCGGAGAGCTGGCCCCCGGCTTCCCCATTCCCCGTGTAATAGGTGTTTCCGGAGGTGTAGGCACGCTGGTAGCCGGCCGTCGCGTAACAGCCCTCCGTTCCCGAGTTCGTCAGGGTCGTCTCGACCGCGACGAAGTCCTGACCGGACGGCGCGTCTAGGTACCCGCCCGTCTGGTCGTTCTGGATCCGCTGGACGGGCGGCCGGATCGAGGTGCTGACGAAGGCGAGGTCGCAGCCCGGCGCCGTGGTGGAGGTCCCGATGGGGGCGACGGGCCGGACCACGGTGGCGTCGGGTCCGGTGACGGTCACGGTCGGCGCGCTCTGAGGCGCGGGCCCGCGGTTCATGCTCGCTATCCCCATGCCGCCCAGCAGCAGCCCCAGCGCGGGGACCAGCAGCCAGGCGGGATTGAACCCCTTCCTGGACGGCCCCCCCGCCCCCGAGGAGGAGCCCGAGTCCGTCCCGGGCCCGGCACGGTCACGGTCCGGTCCGGGCTCGCGCCCGGTGCCGCCCCCTTCGTCCCAGGAACCCTTCTCGGCCACGTCGCTGCTCCTTCGCCGGGATCTCCACCAACCGACACGCTAGGACGGTCATTCCCTGAGAGAAAGAGCACAGTGCACCGTATGCCCATTTCTTGGGCAATCCTTCAACCATAGGAAAACGGGATTTTCCTCTAGTTATCCCTTCTTCCCCCGAAAACCAGAATTCTCGCCGACCCGGGCCTGACCCGGGTCTGGCCGCGCCGGACCCGCGCGGTTTACCATGGCCACACCGCCTACAGGTACGGGGATTACCTTGGCACGCTTCTTCGTCTGGCTCCTCAAGAACGCCGACGCCGCGATCGCGCTGGTCATCGCGGTGGTCGTGGCGATCTTCGGGCTCAGCGACGACCCCGATCCCGGCCTGGTCGCCAGCGCCACCCTGCTCGTCCTGGGCCTGCTGGCCGCGGGCATCCTGCGGGACCGCTACCGCAGCGCCCCGGTGGAGGAGGAGATCCGCGGCTCCCTGCGCTCCCTGGGGGCGCTCCCCGAGCGGCTCGAGCGCATCGACGGCTTCGAGCGGCTGGTCCGGCGCACCAGGCACGCGCTCGACGAGTCCTCGGCCGTCCAGGTGATGGGCGGCGACGAGGTCGCCGCCGCGCTGGCCTCCGCCCGCCGGGGCACCGACCGGTGGATCTTCAAGGGCGGGACCGGCACCTACATCCGCGCGGTCACCCTGCCCCGGTGCGTCGAGGACGCCAAGCGCGAGCGGCGCGCCCTGCTCTTCCGGCTGGAGATCATCGACCCGTCCGACGAGGAGGTCTGCGACACCTACGCGCGGTTCCGCAGGGCCGGCGCCCCCGCCGGGGAGGAGCACGAGCCCTGGACGCTGGAGCGCACCCGCAAGGAGTCCTACGCCACCATCCTCGCCGCCTGCTACCAGCGCGACCGCTACCGGCTCCTGGACATCGACATCGGGCTGTCCCGCACGATGACCACCTTCCGCTGGGACCTGTCCTCCTCCTGCGTCGTCATCACCCGGGAGGACCCCTCCGCCCCGGCCCTGCGGGTCGACAAGGGCAAGTTCTACTACGACTGGTGCTACACCGAACTGCTCAACAGCCTCGACCAGGCCCGCCGGGTGCCGATCGAACTGGCGCGCACCGCCCGGCTCTCGGAGGAGCCGACGGTCGAGGAGGTCCGCCGCCTGTTCCAGGTGCTGGACCTGCCGCTGCCCCGCTCGTTCGGCGACCGGGACGTCGCCGACATCGCCCGGCGCGCCCTGCGGGCCGTCGACCCCTACGGGGACCCCTCGGAGAGGCCGCTGTAGGCCGCGGACGGGACGGGACGGGGATGATGCGCTACCGGGAACTCCACCGCAGGCTGACGGAAGGTTCGGGCACCGGGGAGGTGGCCGGCTGGGCCGCGCGGACGCTGGAGCTGGTCGCCTCGGGCTCCCTCCCTGCCGAGGGGGTGCTGCACCCGCTGGGCTTCGTGTGCCTGCCGGTCGAGCGCGGCGACGGAGGCGTCTGCCTCCATCTGTGGTCGCCGGAGCTGCCGCCCCCCTCCCCCACCACCTCCGCCTGGCACTGCCACAGCTGGGACCTGCTCAGCCTGCTGCTCCACGGCCGGCTGAGCAACGTGCTGGGCAGGCTCGACGACGGCGCCGACCTGCGGGTCTTCGAGGTGCTCAGCCGAGACGGCACCGACGAGCTGCGTCCCACGGACCGCACCGTCCGGGTGTCCGCCGCCGACGGCGGCACCTACACGCGGGGCGGCGTCTACACGCTGCCCGCCGGGGTCTTCCACCGGACGGTCGTCGCCGGGGAGGCCGTGACGGTGGTGCTGGGCGCGCAGCGGCCCGGCGGCCACGACCTCTCCCTGGGCCCGCCGGGCCTGGGCCGCCACCGGGTGCGCCGCGGCCGCGACGACCCCGCACGGACCGTCCGTCTGGCCCGCCGGGCCGCCGAACTGCTCCAGGAGGACCGATGATCGATCTCGCACGGGCCAGGTCGGTGGCGGTCGCCGCCGCCGAGGAGGCGGGCGCGGTGCTGGCGCCCGGGGCGCGCTTCGTCGTCCAGGCCAAGGGGGCGGACGACGTGGTGACCGACCTGGACCACCGGGCCGAGCGGATCATCCTGGACCGGCTGCGGGAAGCCTACCCCGGGCACGCCGTCCTGGCCGAGGAGTCGGGCCGCAGCGGCGGATCCGAGGAGCGGTCCGCCCTGTGGGTCGTGGACCCGCTGGACGGCACGCACAACCTCGCCATCGGGCTGCCCGCCTACTCCGTGGGGATCGCGCTGTGCCTGGACGGCGCGCCCGCCGTGGGCGTGATCCACGACCCGGTCACCCGCCGGACCTGGTCGGCGGTCCGCGGCGACGGCCCCCGCGGCCCCGGCGGGACGCCGCTGGTTCTGACCCCGGCCCGTCCCGGGGCCGCGCCGATCGTCTCCTACGTCCAGGGCTATCCCGTCGGGCGCACCGACCCCACCGCCCTGGCCTACAAGCACCTGCTGGGAGCCAGGTGCCGCCGGCTGCTCCAGCTGTGGTCCCCCCAGCTCACCTGGGTGATGCTGGCACAGGGCCTCATCGACGCGGTGGTCGGCTACCGGACCGGCCTGGTGGACCTGCCCGCCGGGGCGCTCCTGGCCACCGAGGCCGGCGCGGTCCTCACCGCGCTGGACGGCGGCCCGTTCGAGCTGTCGACCGCCCGCGACGAGCACAGCTTCATCGCCGCCCGCCCCGAGGCCGTCGCCTCCCTGGCCGGGCTGCTGGAGGCCGCCCGCGGCCTGGACCTGCCGCCGCTCGGCTGATCATCCGATCAGCAGCGCCGCGACCACCGCGGGCAGCGCCAGCGCCGCCAGCACGGCGCCGTGCGCCATGAACCGCCGCAGCGGGATGCGCAGGTCGTGGCGGCGGCACCACTCGAACCACAGCAGCGTCGCCAGCGATGCCCAGGGGGTGATGAGCGGCCCGACGTTGGTGCCCGCCAGCAGGGCCAGCAGCTGGTCGCCGTTACCGGGAGGGACGACGGACTCCCCCGCGGTGTAGGCGGGCAGGTTGTTGATGAGGTTGGACAGCGCCGCGCCGGTCAGCGCCGCGCGGAACGCCCCGCCCGCCCCGCCGTCGGCGCCGATCAGGGCGGTCATCACCACGTCCAGGCCGTGCAGGACCAGCGCCGGGATGACCAGGAACAGGCCGGTGACGAAGACCAGCAGCTGCCACGGGATCAGGGCGGGGGTGAGGGAGCGCGGTCTGCGCACCGCGAAGGCGACCGCGGTCACGACGGCCGCGCCCGCCGCCGCGTACTCGACGTGGGCCCCCGCCATCACCAGCACGATGAACAGAAGGCAGGCCGCCGAGGCGACGGTGAACAGCGCCCTGTCGCCGACCTTCATCGGGGAGGGCGGCTCATACCTGTCGGCTCCGCGCGCGCCGCGCCGCCAGTAGAAGACCCACAGCAGCACCATGGTCACCGCGATCGCCACCAGCTGCGGGAGCCACATGCGCGCGGCGAACTCCCGGGGGGTGAGCATGACGCGGTCGGCGGCCAGCAGGTTGGTCAGGTTCGACACCGGCAGCAGCAGGCTCGCGGTGTTGGCCAGCCACACCGTGGTCATCGCCAGCGGAAGCGCCGCGATGCCCGTCCGGATCGCCAGGGCGAGCATGACGGGCGTCAGGAGGACCGCGGTGGTGTCCAGGTTGAGGAAGATCGTCGTCAGGGACGCGAACGCGACGCACAGGAGGAACAGCGCCGCGTAGCGGCCGCGGCCGATGACGGCCAGCCGGTCGGCGATGACGTCGAAGACCCCCGCCTCCTTCGTCAGCTCCACCAGGACGATCACGCTGACCAGGAAGAGCAGCAGCGGGGCTATCCGGCGCAGGCCGGCCTCGGCCTCCTCCGCCGGCAGGACCCCGGTCAGCACGAAGACGACGCCCAGCAGGAGCAGACCGAACCGGATCCAGTCCAGTGTCGACACTCGGCTCACCGGGGCATGCTCCCACGGAGCGCGGAGCGGAGGCCAACCGAGCATCGTCCCATGGAGCCGGGACGCGTCGACGTCCTCTTCTCGCAAAGGCTGTGCAGCAGGGTGATCCTTTTGGATACTGGCGGGATGACGGGGCCGCAGACTGAGATTTTCGTGTCCTATTCGCCCGCCGACGAACGCTGGGCGGCGTGGATCGCCTGGGAGCTGGAGGCCGCGGGCTACCGGACGATGCTGCAGGCCTGGGACTTCGTCCCCGGGACCAACTTCATCGACTTCATGGACCGGGGGGTCAGCGAGGCGGCCGTCGTCATCGCCGTCCTGTCCCGCAACTACATGCGCTCCCGCTACGGCCGGATGGAATGGCAGGCCGCCCTGCGCGCCAACCCCGACAACCCGTCGGCGAAACTCGTGACGGTCCGGCTGGAGGACTGCGAACTCGAAGGGCTCCTGTCGACCATCACCTACGTCGACCTCGTCGGCGTCACCGACGAGGAGACCGCGCGGGACCTGCTGATCACCCGGGTCCGCGAGGCCCTCTCGGGGCGGGCCAAGCCCGAGGACCGCCCGCCCTCCCCGTTCCCTCCCGCCGCGCCGGCGGCGCAGCCCGTCCCCGCCCGCAACGGCTCCAACGGCGGGCGGCAGGCGCGGCGCTCCCCGGCCGTCCAGCCCTCCTACCCGCCCGAGGCCTCCGGCGGGGAACCGCGCCGGGAGGACGTCACGATCCTGCACCTGGCGGGCCCGCGGTTCGGGTGGACGCTGGCCGACGAGCCGTTCGACGCCGCGGACCTGCAGGCCCGGATCTGGGCCGAGGTCACCGAACTGAACGCGCGCCCCGACCTGCTGGTCGTCACCGGCGACCTCACCGAGTCCGGCAGCCGCCGCGAGTGCGCCGAGGCCGCCGACTTCCTCACCGGGATGCGCACCCTGCTCGGCCTGGAACCGCACCGGGTCGTGCTGGTGCCCGGAGCGCGCGACGTCACCAAGGCGGCCTGCCGCGCCTACTTCAACTCCTGCGAGGCCGACGACGAGGAGCCCGAACCTCCCTACTGGCCCAAATGGCGGCACTTCAGCACCCTGTTCTCCGAGCTGTACCGGGGCCTGGACAACGTGGTGTTCGACAGCGCCCAGCCGTGGACCCTGTTCCCGATCCCCGAACTGCGGACGGTCGTCGCCGGGCTCAACACGACCATGGCGCTCAGCCACCGCGACGACGACCGGCGCGGGGTGATCGGCCCCTCCCAGGCCGCCTGGTTCGCCGAGCGGCTGCGGGCCTTCGGCGACGGCTGGCTGCGCCTCGGGGTGCTCAACCACAGTCCGCTGGAGGGCGACCCCGACCGGCTGCGGGACGCCGACCTGCTGGACCGGCTCGTCGCGCCCGGGCTCGACCTGGTGCTGCACGGACGGCAGGGCGCGCGCGGCGACCTGCCCTCCGGGACGCCCTGCCTGCCCGCCCTCGCGCCGGGCCGCCACCAGCTGCTCACCGTCGACTCCGGCGGGCTGACCCTGCTGCGGCGCGGCGTCGCGCCCGAACGCCTCGACCGCGCCGGCCTCTTCCGTCCCGCTCCGCCCGCCCCGCCCGTCCCCCCTCAGCGGGAGTCGCCCGACCGCCCCGCCGACCCGGTGAGCCTGCTGCTCGACCAGATCGTCGAGGCGTGCGAGACCCGTTTCCCCGGGGCCAGGACGAGGAGGGTGGACTCCCAGCCCCCGCACCTCCTCGTCAGCCACCTGGAGGACGGATTCGTCCGGCAGTTCCGGGTCGGCGCGCACGTCGGGCGGGTCGGCGAGGCGGAGCTGTCGGCCTTCCTCCGGCAGGTGCACGCCGGAGGCGACACCCACGGCTCGGAACTGGTCTTCCTGGGCCCGGCGCCCCCCAGGTCGCTGCGCGAGGACGCGCTGCGGCGCGGGGTGCGGCTGCGCAGCCTCATGGAGTTCCAGGGGCTGCTGGACCTGTCGTCCTACGTGACCGACCAGACCGTCCGGCTGTCCGCCGACCCGCTGTACCCGTCCGGCCTGTACGTCCAGCAGCGCTACCGGGAGCTGGACGGCGACTCCCCGGCCGTCCGGGACGACCTCGTCGGCACCATGCTCGACCTGCTCGCCGCCGACCACGGCAGGTTCCTGCTGCTGCTCGGCGACTTCGGCCGGGGGAAGACCTTCGCGCTGAGGGAGGTGGCCCGGCGCATCCCCTCCGAGCTGCCCGGCCTCATCCCGATCCTCATCGAGCTGCGCAAGCTCGACAAGGCGCACTCGGTGGACGCGCTGGTCGCCGCGCACCTGGCCGCGCACGGCGAGGACCTCATCGACCTGCGGGCCTTCCACTACATGCTCCGCCAGGGCCGCATCGTGCTGCTCTTCGACGGGTTCGACGAGCTGGTCACGCGGGTGACCTACGACCGCGCCGCCGACCACCTGGACGCCCTGCTGGCCGCCGCCGAGGGCAAGGCCAAGATCGTGGTGGCGTCGCGCACCCAGCACTTCAAGTCCCACTCACAGGTCTTCACCGCGCTCGGCGAGCGGGTCGGGACGCTGCCGAACCGGCGGGTGCTCGGCGTCGACGACTTCACCCCCGCCCAGATCCGGGCGTTCCTCGTCAACCGGTACGGGGACGAGTCCGCCGCCGACCGGCGGATGGCGCTGCTGCGCGGGGTGGAGGACCTGCTCGGCCTGGCCCAGAACCCGCGCATGCTCGGATTCATCGCCGACCTGCCCGAGGAACGGCTGCGCCTGGTCTCCCGGGCCCGGCAGACCGTCAGTCCCGCCGACCTGTACCAGGAGATCCTCACCTCCTGGCTGCGGCACGAGGAGGAGCGGGTGCGCGGGGTGCCCGGCTCCCCCGGCGGGCTGTCCCTGGACGAGCTGTGGCGGGCCGCCCGGATCCTGGCGCTGCGCCTGTGGGAGACCGGCGAGACCCACCTGCGTCCGGACGACCTGGCCGAGGTCGCCGCCGCCCTCGCCGGCCTGGCGGAGGGCGGCGTGGCCACCATGTCGCAGGGCCAGACGGCGCACGCGGTCGGCGCGGGAAGCCTGCTGGTCCGCACGGACGAGGGCCTGTTCGGGTTCATCCACGGCTCGGTCTCCGAGTGGCTGGTGGCCCGGCACATCGCCGACGAGCTCACCTCCGGGGCCGACCCCGCCGCGCTGGGCCGCCGCCCCCTGTCCCAGCTGACCGTCGACTTCCTGTGCGACCTGGCCGACAGCCGCGCCTGCCAGGAGTGGACGGCCCGGGTCCTGCGGGACCCCGAGGCCGGCGACGTGGTCCGCGCCAACGCCATCAAGATCACCACCAGGCTGCGCACCCCGGCGCGCACCGACCTGCGCGGCGCCCGGCTGCAGGGCGAGGACCTGTCCTACCGCGATCTCAGCGAGGTGGACCTGACCGGCGCCGACCTCACCGACGCCCGGCTCGTGGGGACCGACCTCAGCCGGGCGGTCCTGCGCGGCGCACGGCTGGCCGGGGCCAGGCTGGACGAGGCCCGGCTCATCGGCGCCGACCTGTCCGGAGCCGACCTCGGCCGGGCCCGGCTGGTCCGCGCCGACCTGCGCGACGCGGTGCTCACCGGCAGCCGCTGGTCCCGCGCCGCCGTGATCGAGACGGCGGGCGCCGGGTCCCGGCGGGCGGAGCTGCGCGGCGCGGCGATGGTCCCCGGCAGCGCCGTCGAGGCGCAGTTCGCGCCCTCGGCGGTCGGCGTCCCCTACGGTTTCCACTTCCAGTCCAGCCGACTGCCCTCCCCAGCCGCCTACAGCCCGGACGGGGCGACCATCGCGTTCGGCGGCGAGGACGGATCCGTCCTGCTCTGCGACTCCCGCACCGGGCTGCCGCTGCGCGTCCTGCAGGGGCACCGGGACCGCGCCTACGCCGTCCTGTACGCCGGCGAGGGGCTGCTCGTCACGGGGGCCGCCGACGGCACGCTGCGCTTCTGGGACACCTCCACCGGGGAGCAGAAGCAGTCCATCGACATCCATCCCGACGGGGTATGGCCGGTCGTCACCGACGCCGACGGCTCCCTCGTCGCAGCGGGGGACGCCACCGGCACGATCCGGATCTGGCGCACCGCCACGGCGGAGCTCCACACCGTCCTCCCCGGGCACACCGCGCCCGTCTACACCTGCGCCTTCAGTCCCGGCGGCGGGCCCGGGAGGTTCATCGTGACCGGGGACTCCGCCGGGACGGTCCGCGTCTGGTCCGGCGACGGAGAACTCCTCCACACCATGGAGGGGGAGGGCGCCGTCTTCCGGTTGATCTTCACCGAGGACGGGCTGCTCGTCACCGGTGACGAGCACGGCCGCATCCGGGTGTGGGACCCGCCGTCCGGGGCGCTGCTGCGCGAGCTGAGCGGCCACACCGGCAGGGTCTACGCGCTGGACGCCCGCGACGGGCTACTGGTCTCGGGCGACACCGAAGGCTCGGTCCGGCTGTGGGACCTCACCGGGCGGTACTCCCCCCGCCAGCTCACCGGCCACACCGGGGCGATCTACCGCGCCGCCTTCGATCCCGACGGCACCCGCCTGGTCACCTCCGACAGCGACGGCGCGGTCCGGCTGTGGAGCCTGGAGCGTTCGGGCGGCGAGCCCGGTCCCGGCTTCGGACGGCTGCTGCACGCCCTGTCCGGGCACCGCGGCGCGGTCTGGCCGCCGGTCTTCCGTCCCGACGGGGCTCAGCTGGCGACCTCCAGCAACGAC
Source organism: Actinocorallia aurantiaca (assembly GCF_039533685.1). Lineage (NCBI taxonomy): Bacteria > Bacillati > Actinomycetota > Actinomycetes > Streptosporangiales > Thermomonosporaceae > Actinocorallia > Actinocorallia aurantiaca. Next base: position 55,083 of record NZ_BAAATZ010000021.1, read on the forward strand.
GGGACGGCCCGGCTGTGGGACACCGCCACCGGCGTCTGCCGCCACACCCTGCGCGGCCACAGCAGGCGCATCACCTCGGTGCGGTTCAGCCCCGACGGGACGATGCTGGCCACCGCGGGCAACGACGGAGTGGTGCGGATCTGGGATCCGGTCGGCGGCGTGCGCCTCCACGAGCTCACCGGGACCTCCGACCGGCTGACGTCCGCGACGTTCAGCCCGGCGGGCGGCAGGCTGGGCACCGCCACCAACGACGGCGGCGTGCACCTGTGGCAGGCCGCCAGCGGCACCTTCGAACGGGAGCTGTCGGTGGAGACCGACCACGTCTGGGCCCAGGCGTTCAGCCCCGACGGGACGATCCTGGCGACCGCCAACGACGACGACAGCGTGCGGCTCTGGTACCACACGACCGGACGCCAGGTCGTCGACCTCGCGGGCCACCGGGGCCGGGTGCGGTGCATCGACTTCTCCCCCGACGGCGCGCTCGTCGCCACCGGCTGCGACGACCGGAAGGTACGGATCTGGAGCGCCTCCACCGGAGCCCTCCTCACCACCCTGACCGGCCACGAGGACCGCGTCTACCAGGTCCAGTTCGACCGCTCGGGGGCCCTGCTGGCCAGCGCGGGCAACGACGGCACCGCCCGGATCTGGGACCCGTCCTCCGCCGCCGCCCTCCAGACCCTGGACGGCCACTCCGGACGGCTGTGGACGGCCTGCTTCTCCCCCGACGGGCGGCTGCTGGCCACCGCGGGCGACGACGCGGTGATCCGGCTGTGGGAGGTCGGCACCGGACGTCCCCTCCAGGCCCTGCACGGGCACACCCGGCGGGTCATGTCCGTCGCCTTCTCCCCCGACGGGCGGCTGCTCGCCGGAGGCGGCGACGACGGCACGACGGTCCTGTGGCGGATGGCCGGCGAAGGGGCGGAACGGCACTGCACCCTGCTGGGCCTCCCGGAGGGCTGGGCCGCCATCGCCCCGGACGGGCGCTACAAGCACGCCGGAAGCGTCTCCGGTCAGTTCTGGTGGGCCGTGGGGCTGTGCCGGTTCGAACCCGGCGAACTGGACGAACACCTCCCTTCCGTCCGGAGGATCCCCCTGGAAGAACCGCTGAACGGAGATTTCCCGATCTGACCCGCCTGCCTGCTGGCAGCCCGTCACCGGATCGCCCTACGGTGGTCACCGTCCGCCCACCGGATCCTCATCGCGCCGTCACCGCGCACGCGCACCATGGACCCGGGAACCACCCTGACCGCCTCTAGGGGAGGACCAGCACATGCCGCGGCTCCGCGCACCGGTCTCAGTGACCGCTCTAGCCCTCCTCGCCCCGCTCGCCGTCGCCGGCCCGGCCGCGGCCGACCGGGAGCGCCGGGCCTGGGCCCACGTCCAGATCATCGCGCACCGGGGAGCCTCGGCCTACGCGCCGGAGAACACCCTCGCCGCGTTCCGGACGGCCGGGCGGATGCGGGCCGACCTCATCGAACTGGACGTCCGGCAGACCAGGGACGGCCACCTCGTCGTCGTCCACGACCGGACCCTCACCCGCACCACCGACGTGGAGAAGCTCTTCCCCAAGCTCAAGCCGTGGCGGGTGCAGGACCTCACCCTCAAGCAGATCAAGCGGCTGGACGCCGGCTCCTGGTTCGCGCGCCGCTACAGGGGCGAGCGGGTGCCGACGCTCGCCGAGGCGCTGCGGACGATCAAGGCGGCCCGTTCGAAGGCCCTCGTGGAGCTGAAGAACCCCGGGGAGTATCCGGGGATCACCCAGCGCCTGGTCTCGCAGGTGAAGAACGACTCCTACTGGACGAGCCACGAGCGGCTCACGGTGCAGAGCTTCTCCTGGCGCTACGTGAAGGCCGTCAACGACGCCCTGCCCTCCGTCCGCGGGACCGTCCTGGGCCATCCGGACTCCTACGAGCTGTTCGGGGTCCGCTGGTACGCCAAGGCCGTCCACCCCTCCGAGAAGGTCATCACCCCCGCCTACGTCCGGGACGCGCACCAGCGGTGGCTGGAGATCTACGCCTACACCATCGACGACGAGGACACGATGCTGCGCCTCCTGGAGTACGGCGTGGACGGCATCACCACCAACCGGCCCGACCTGCTCTGGGAACTGCGCCAGGACTGAGCCCTCAGGAGCGGAGCTCCAGCAGGTCCGCCCACAGCCGGTCGACCTGCCCGGCCAGCTCCTCCAGCGTCCCGGAGTTGTCGATCACCCGGTCGGCGATGGCCAGGCGCTGCTCGCGGGTGGCCTGCGCGGCGATGCGCTTGCGCGCCTCCTCCTCGCTCATGCCGCGCAGCGAGGTGAGCCGCTCCAGCTGGGTCTCCACCGGGGCGTCCACCACGACCACCAGGGCGTACAGCGATTCGAGGCCGTTCTCGGCGAGCAGCGGGACGTCGAAGACGATCACCGCGTCCTCGGGCGCCGCCTCCTGGAGCTCGGCGCTCCTCGCCCCGATCAGCGGGTGGGTGATCGCGTTGAGCCTCGCCAGCTTCTCGGGGTCGGAGAAGACGATCGAGCCGAGCTTCTCCCGGTTCAGGGTCCCCTCCCCGGTCAGGACGCCTTCCCCGAACTCCTCGACGATCCGGGCCAGCCCCTCGCCTCCCGGCTCGACCACCTCGCGCGCCAGCGCGTCGGAGTCGATGAGCACCGCCCCCGCCGCCGCCAGCCGCCGCGAGACCTCGCTCTTGCCCGATCCGATGCCTCCGGTCAGGCCCACCCGCAGCGCGCTCAAATCTCCGAGCCTCCCTCTGTGATCTCCGGTCACCACGACCACCGCACCCTAGCCCAGGGGCTTGCGCAGGTGCACCAGCACCAGGTGGTCCGAGACCCGCTCCCGGCGGAACTCGGCGTAGCCCAGGCGGCGGTACAGCCGCAGGTTGCCCTCCGAGAGGTGGCCGGTGAACAGCACCAGGGCGGTGGCGCGGCCGGCGACCTCGGCCTCGACGGCCTTCATCAGCGCGCCGCCCACGCCCTCGCCCTGCCGGTCGGGGGCCACCACCAGCCGGCCGACCAGGCACGTCTCCCCCTGAACCCTGGCCCGGACCGCGCCGATGACGCGGGCGCCGTCCACCGCCTTGAGGACGACGGCGTCGCCGTCTTCGAGCAGCGCCCGCACCTGCTCGGGCGGCTCCACCAGCGGGGCCAGGAACGGGTCCCCGTACAGCTGGGCCTCGGTCACGTAGGCGGCCCGCTGCAGGGTGAGGATCTCCCCGGCGTCCCGGACCCCGGCCCGAGAGACGATCATCCGGCTTCCGCGGTGACCGCGACCATGCCGTCCTCCGGGCTGACCGCCTCGGAGAACACCAGGTCGTCGGTGCAGAACACGCCCTGCGATCCGGACTCCCGCGCACCGGCGGCACGGCGCAGCCCGGTGCCGTTCAGCGGCTCCAGGCCGGTGCCGTCCAGGGTGACGCCCATGTCCCCGGCGAGGATCGTCCGGGGGGCACCGCTCCAGGCCCGCACCAGCTCCAGCAGCTCGGCGCTCCGGTGGGCGGCCGCCTCCTCACCGGGAGCCAGGCGGGTCGTCCACACGTCCACGGTGCCGTCCGCCATCGCGAGCCTCGCCCAGCGGTAGCCGCGGATCTGCTCGCCGCTGAACACCCTGTCCCCGCCGGAGGACACGACCTTCAGCGAGGTGAGGATGGCGTTGCCGTACTGGGAGTCGGCGGCCGGGCCCCACACCAGCGTCATCCCGAGCCGCCGCGACAGCCACACGCCCAGGTCCGCGGTGCCCGAGGCGGGCGCGCCCCGGCCCACGTCCTGCAGCGCCACCACGTTGGCCTTCTGCCGCTCGACGGCCGCCGCGACGCGCTCGGGGTCGAGCTTGCCGTCGTGCATCGCCTGGCGGATGTTGTAGGAGACGATCCGCAGCCGCGTCTCGCTCGACGAGGCCGTCGCCTCCTCGCCCGACACCGCGAACACCGCGGTCGGGACCAGCAGGACCAGGCACGCCCCCAGCGCGGCCAGCGCCCGCTGGGGGGCGCGGGCCGGCAGCGGGCCGCCCCGGGAGGCGGCGATCGAGGCCAGCAGCCCGATGAGGATGCCCGCGCAGGCGCTCAGCGCGTTGTTGGGGAACGGCAGCGGGTGCGCCGGGTTCAGCGTGTACGGGACGAGGATCGCCAGCAGGACGAACCCGCCGAGAGCCGCGCCGATGTCCACCCGCCAGATCGGGCCGCCGTCCCCCGCCCGGCGCAGCGGCGCCCGGCAGGCCACGGCCAGCAGCCAGGCGGCCAGCACCTGGGCGGGCACGATCGCGAAGACGATGACCTTGCCGTCCAGGGCGTAGCTGCCGGCGACGGCTCCCGCGCAGACGCCCAGCACGGTGCCGCCGAGCACGCACACTCCGCCGGGCACCGCGCGGACCGCCAGGCCCGAGGCGAGGAACGCCAGCGCCAGCGCCTGGCCGGCCAGCACGGTCAGCTGCGCCGAGGTCAGCGACAGCCAGCCGGAGGAGGCGACGAAGGCGGGGCTGGAGAGCACCAGCACCTGCAGTGCCAGGAACGGCCCGAGCGCCGCGGCGCCCATCGCGTCGCGCCAGGAGATGCCCGGCGGCTCCACCACGCCCGAGGCAAGTTCGCGCACCAGCGCGGCGGCGCCCACCCCGACCATGATCAGGCAGACGGTCCAGGCCGCGGGCCCGCTCTGCCAGACCGGATCCCAGGTGCCGAAGAACATGCGGAGGCTGGTGTCGAGCGCGAGGCCCGCGGTGGCGGCGATGGCGAAGCCCACTCCGGAGAGGCCGCGGGCGCTCTCGTACAGGGCGGGCAGGGCCAGCAGGCCAAGCGCCGTCGCGACCACGGCCAGGTCCAGGACCGGACCGAGCCCCTGGGCGACCAGCCGGGACAGCAGCAGCCCGCCGATGCCCGCGGCGGTGAGCACCCGGGGCCCCACCAGGGGCCGCAGCAGCGGCGCCAGGAAGGGCACGAGCGCCACCGGCAGCGCCACCGCGAGGGCCGTCCCGAGGGACAGCTCGACGAAGACGGGAAGGGAGTAGCGGAGGGTTTCGGCCAGGAGTGCCACGGTGACGCCGATCAGCGTCAGCCGTGCCGCACCTCCGGGGACCAGCGAGGGCCCCGCCGGTGATCCGGTGGGGCCCTCACTGTAGGTGCCTTTGTCAGTCGTGACCACCCGAAGATGGTATCGGCTGAGGGGACCGGCTCACTCCCGTCCGCACGGGAGCGGGCCGGTCTTCAGCTCACTGGTTGCCCGAGAGCTTCTCGCGCAGCGCCGCGAGCGCCTCGTCGGTGGCCAGCGCGCCACCCGTGGGCTCCTCGGAGCCACCGGTGTAGGTCGTCGTGCCACCCTCGCCGCCGGCGGCCTCGGCGTCGGCCTTGCGGGCCTCGTCGATCTGCTTGCGGTGGGCCTCGAAGCGCGTCCGGGCCTCGGCGTACTGCCGCTCCCAGGTCTCGCGCTGGGTGTCGTAGCCCGACAGCCACTCGCCGGTCTCCGGGTCGAAGCCCTCGGGGTACTTGTAGTTGCCCTCGGCGTCGTACTCGGCCGGCATGCCGTAGAGGGTCGGGTCGAACTCCTCGTCGGTGATCTCCATGGCGCCCTCGTTCGCCTGCTTCAGCGAGAGGCTGATGCGACGGCGGTCGAGGTCGATGTCGATGATCTTGACGAAGATCTCGTCGCCGACCTGGACGACCTGCTCGGGGATCTCCACGTGGCGCTCGGCCAGCTCGGAGATGTGCACCAGGCCCTCGATGCCCTCCTCGACGCGGACGAACGCGCCGAAGGGGACGAGCTTGGTGACCCGGCCGGGCACGACCTGGCCGATCTGGTGGGTCCGGGCGAACTGCTGCCACGGGTCTTCCTGGGTCGCCTTGAGCGACAGGGAGACGCGCTCGCGCTCCATGTCGACGTCCAGGACCTCGACCGTGACCTCCTGGCCGACCTCGACGACCTCGGAGGGGTGGTCGATGTGCTTCCAGGACAGCTCGGAGACGTGGACCAGACCGTCGACGCCGCCCAGGTCCACGAAGGCACCGAAGTTGACGATCGAGGACACGACGCCCTTGCGGACCTGGCCCTTCTGCAGGGTGTTGAGGAACGTCTGGCGGACCTCGGACTGGGTCTGCTCGAGCCAGGCGCGGCGGGACAGGACCACGTTGTTGCGGTTCTTGTCCAGCTCGATGATCTTGGCTTCGAGCTCCTTGCCGACGTACGGCTGGAGGTCGCGGACCCGGCGCATCTCGACCAGGGAGGCCGGGAGGAAGCCGCGGAGGCCGATGTCGAGGATGAGACCACCCTTGACGACCTCGATGACCGTACCGGTGACGATCCCGTCCTCGTCCTTGATCTTCTCGATCGTGCCCCAGGCGCGCTCGTACTGCGCGCGCTTCTTGGACAGGATCAGGCGGCCTTCCTTGTCCTCCTTCTGGAGGACAAGGGCTTCGACCTCGTCGCCGACGGAGACGACCTCGTTGGGGTCTACGTCGTGCTTGATCGAGAGCTCGCGGGACGGGATGACGCCCTCGGTCTTGTAACCGATGTCGAGCAAGACCTCGTCTCGGTCGACCTTGACGACGACGCCTTCGACGATGTCGCCGTCATTGAAGTATTTGATGGTCAGATCGATCGCGGCGAGGAAGTCCTCCGCCGAGCCGATGTCGTTGACCGCTACCTGCGGGGTGGTCGAGGTGGCTTCGGTGCTGCTCGTCATGTGTGGGCTGGCTCCGGATACGGACATGAGTCGGTCTTCGAGGCGCCGGAGGGCCGATTTCGTCCCCGCCAAGACCGGAAGGGAGCGTGAAGCCCCCGGAAAAACCGATGTCGACCAGATCGAGCGTGCGCCTGCTCCGTCCGAGGCACCGCAGGCCCACAGCGCAGCGATCAGCATATGAGACGGAGAGGCTCAGGTCAATCTCGGCAGCCGGAGGCCACCCGGAATCTAGTAGACCCGGGCCCTGTCGGCGAATGTCGGAGCCAGCTGGGAGATGGATCCGGAAGGTGCTGTGACGACGGCCGGATCTCCATCAGATGTGTATCTCTTGTCCGGATTTTTGTCCAGCCATTCCAACCACGCCGTGGAGCAGAACTTGTCGCACCCCTCCTTCTTGACCTTCCCCTCGGAACGGATCCGGGAGATCCGGCTCCGGTCGAACTCCTTGGAGAAGACCGAGACCGACGGGTTCCAGCCGGCCAGGAAGACCCCCTGGAACTCCCAGGTGTCGCCCTTGAGCACGAACTCGTTGTCCTTGTCCTTGCTGCGCGGGGCGTTGCCGAACGGGTAGGCGAGGGTGACCGAGGGCGAGCCGGAGACCTTCTTCACGACCTCCTCGACCTTGGCGAGCTCGGACTCGACCTTGCTCTTGGGCATGCCCGCCAGGTTGGGGTGCGTGTAGGTGTGGTTGGCGATCTCGAAGCCGTGCTGGACCAGCCAGGTGACCCCGGCGTTGGCCTCCTCGCCGAGCTGGAACGGGTCCTTGTTGACGAAGAACGTCGCCACCGGCCGGAAGGCGGGGTACTTGGCCTGCGTCTCCATCAGGACGGCGACGGCCGTGTCGGGCGCGGGATTGCCGGAGGCGTCCAGCGCGAACTGGGTGGGATTGCCGTCGTCGAAGGTGAGCACCACCGGGTGCGCGCCGGCCGGGATGTCGATCCGGCCCTGCACGAACTCGGCGGCCGTGACCGGCACGTAGTTCCCCTTGGCGAGCAGCTCCAGCTCGGCCCGCAGCTCGGCCGGGGTGCGGTCGATCTCCGAGCCGCCCTTCGCCAGGATCCGGTGGTACATGATCACCGGTACCTGGCCGAGCTCGTTGGCCTTGGCCTGGATCGCCGCCTCGGCGGCGGGCCGCGGCGGAGGCGGTGGCGTGGAAGGCGCCGCGGACGGCTTGCCGCCGGGCGTCGCCGAGGTGGTCGGACCGCCGCTGGGCACGCCCGCGGGCACCGCGTCGGTGCCCTGGGCGGCCGGTTGCACGACCGTGGTTCTGTCCCCCTCCTTCTTCTGAGAGGGCAGCAAAAGACCGAACAGCAGCGCGGCGCCGATGACCAGGACCGCGAACTTGTGAAGTGTGGGCACTCAGCTCTCCGGAAGAGACGGGAGCAACAGCCTAGAGCCCACACCTCCGCTCGTCCCGCACCTCGGAGATCATCGTGTGTCCTCGCCGTTTCCGGCGGGCTCGCGGCCTCCGGGCAGCCCGAGCCGGGCCACCGTCCCGCCGCCGGGCGCACGCTCCAGCCGCACCGTCCCCCCGGCCTCCTGGACGACCTGGGCGACGATCGACAGTCCCAGGCCGGAGCCGGGCAGACTGCGGGCCGAGGGCGAGCGCCAGAACCGCTCGAAGACGTGGGGCAGGTCCTCCTCGGGGATGCCCGGTCCCTGGTCCCTGACCGTCAGCTCGCCGCCCCGCAGCACCACCTCGACCGTCCCCCCGGGCGGGCTGAACTTCACCGCGTTGTCGCACAGGTTGACCACGGCCCGCTCCAGGGTGTCGGCGTCGCCCTGGACGTACCAGGGATCCAGCCGGGTCGTGACGGTCAGCCCGGGGCCGCGCAGCCTGGCCCGGTCCACCGCCCTGCCGACCGTCTCGTGGAAGGCCACCTCGCCGGCCTGGCGGGGCTGCGCGGCGGGGCTGCCCAGCTGCAGCAGGTCGCCCAGGAGGGTGGTCAGCTCGCGCATCTGGGCGCGCAGGCTGGCCAGCATCCCGCTCTTGGTCTCGGCGGGCAGCTCCCGGCCGGTCTCCTCACTCCTGATCATCAGGTCGATGTTGGTCTTCATGCTGGTCAGCGGGGTGCGCAGCTCGTGCCCCGCGTCGGCGATGAGGGTGCGCTGCCGTTCCCGGGAAGCCTCCAGCGCGGCCGTCATGCCGTTGAACGACCGGCTGAGGCGGGCGATCTCGTCGGTGCCCCGCTCGGGGATGCGCACCGACAGGTCCTCGGTCCTGGCGACCTCCTCGACCGCCTCGGCGAGCCGGTCCACCGGACGCAGCGAGGCCCGGGCGGTGAGCAGCCCCGCCGCGGCCGAGACGGCCACGCCGAAGACGGAGACCAGCGTCAGCATGAGCGCCAGGTCGCCGAGGGGCCCGGTGACCCGGTCCAGCGGCAGCGCGGTCATCAGCGCGCCCCGCTCGCCGGTCCTCAGGACGTAGGAGACGGTGTGGACCCGGACGTCGATCTCCTTCCCGGTGTAGTCGACGCCCGTGCCGGTGCGGAAGATCTCCTTCCGCTCGCCGCTCGCCACGGCCTTGTCGACCGGGGTCACCGGGATGACCCCCTGGTCGGGGACGGTGCAGCGCGTGCCGTTCTCCCTGACCACCTGCTGCAGTTCCTCGCGGGGCAACAGCAGCGAGCCCTCCCCCGGCCCGTCCTTCTCGCCCTTCCCGGGCGTGTCCGGCACGTTCTTGCGCGGAACGCCCCTCGTGGTCGCCTCCGAGGTGCAGTCGCTCAGCGCCTCGAAGATGAAGTTCACCAGCCTGGGCTCGGGCCGCTGTATCGCGGCGCTCAGCTGCCCGTCCAGCTCCGAGTACAGCGCCTCGCGGACCAGGAACCAGCTGGCCGTGGCACAGGCGGCGACCGCGAACGCGACGGCCGCGGCGGTCAGCAGCGCCAGCCGCCCTCGCAGGGTGAGCCGTCTCATGATCCGGAGCGCAGGACGTAGCCGACGCCCCGGACGGTGTGGACCAGCCGGGGCAGGCCGTCGATCTCGGTCTTGCGGCGCAGGTACATCACGTACACGTCCAGGGAGTTGGAGGCCGGCTCGAAGTCGAAGCCCCAGACGGTCTCCAGGATCTGCTCCCGGGTGAGCACCTGGCGCGGGTGGTTCATGAACATCTCGAGCAGCATGTACTCGGTGCGGGTCAGCTCCAGCGGGCGGCCCTCGCGGGCGACCTCCCGGGTGAGGGTGTTCATGCGCAGTCCCGCGAACTCCAGGGCCTCGCAGGGTTCCTCCCGCCGGGGTTCGGCGCCGTAGGCGCCGCGGCGCAGCAGGGCCCGGATGCGGGCGAGCAGTTCGTCCAGCTCGAACGGTTTGACCAGGTAGTCGTCGGCGCCCGCGTCCAGGCCGGTGACCCGGTCCCCGACCATGTCGCGGGCGGTGAGCATGAGAACCGGCACCCGGTCCCCCTGGGTGCGCAGCCTCCGGCAGGCGGTCAGCCCGTCCATGCGGGGCATGAGCACGTCCAGCACGATCAGGTCGGGCCGGACCTTCTCGGCCAGCTCCAGCGCCTCGACGCCGTCGGCGGCCTCGCTGACCCGGTAGCCCTCGAAGATCAGGCTGCTGGAGATCGCCTGGCGCAACGCCGGCTCGTCGTCGACTACCAGCAGGTGGGCGCGGGTCTCCTCGGGGCTGCTCATGTCCTCACGTTAACCAGCGCCGTCACGAGCCAGAGCCGGTGAAACCCTCTTCTCGGTCTACTCTCATCGACTTCTCAGCCAGCGGACGCACGCCCAGCCCGGCCACCAGGAGCACGCACAGCAGCGGCACCACGTCGCCGAGGACCGCGTAGGGCGTCCGGCTCCCCGCCTCGGGCGGCCTCAGGGTGACGGCCACCGCGCCCCGCTCTCCGGTGTCGGCCCAGGCCAGGCGGCGGCCTCTGGAGTCGAAGGCCGCGGAGACCCCGGTCAGCGCCGCCTGGACCACCGGACGGCCGGTCTCGGCGGCCCGGACCGCGGCGAGCGCGGCGTGCTGGGGCGGCGCCCAGCTCTCCTGGAAGGTCGAGGTGGCGGACTGGACGACGATCACCCGCGCGCCGCCGCCGACCGCGGCGCGCCCCAGGTCGGGGAAGGCCGACTCGAAGCAGATGACCGGGGCGACCGGCATGCCCTCCACGTCCAGGACGGTGCCGCCGGTCCCCGGCACGCGGTCCTCCGCCGCGGCCTCGCTGATCCCGGCCAGCCAGCCGAGCGCCGGGCGCAGCGGGATGTACTCCCCGAAGGGCACCAGCCGGGTCTTGACGTACCTGCCCCGCTCCACGCCGTCGACGAGCAGCACCGAGGACTTGGAGATCCTGCCCCGGGCGTCGCGGGCGTCCTCGTTGACCAGCACGGTGCCCAGGCCCGCCAGCCGTCCGCGCAGCTCGGGGGCGCGGCTCAGGTCGGTGCCGACGCTGCTCTCGCCCCACACGATCAGGTCCGCCCCGGTGACCCCGGCCGAGATCCGCTCCCCCGCCGCGAACCGCTCCGCGGGCGAGTGGACCACCCCCGGCTGGACGAGCGCCACCCGCCACGGCCGCCCCTCGCTCCCGGCGCCTCCCGCCCACCAGGCCGGAGGAAGGCAGAGCGCGACGGCGGGCACGGCCAGCAGGACCCTGCGGTCGAACCGGGTCAGCGCCAGCGCCAGCGCGGTGTTGACCAGCACGAGGACGAACGACAGCAGCCACACGCCGCCGACCGACGCCAGCGAGAGCACGGCCGGGTACCGCCACTGGCTCGTCCCGTACAGCGCCCACGGGCCGCCGAACCCGTGCCAGGACCGGAGGTACTCGCCGACCACCCACACGGCGGGCAGCACGAGCAGCGCCTCCCACCCCCGGCAGGCCCGGGCCGCCGCCCCCCAGGCCGCCCAGGGCGCGCCGAAGACCACCGCGACGGGCAGGAGCGCCGGCCCGATGTTGGGGACCGTCCAGTAGAGCGCGGCCAGCAGGTAGCCGGCGCCGAAGCACCAGCCCCGGCGCAGCGCCTGCGAGGCGGACGGCGCGGACCTGACCAGGAGCAGCCCGGGGATCAGCGCCGCCCAGGCCAGCCAGCCCAGGTCGGGCCGTGGGAAGGCCAGCACGGGCAGCGCGCCGGCCAGCAGGGACCAGATCACCCCGTCAAGTCAACGCGGGACGTCCCGTCAAGGCAAGGGCGGTCAGTCGCGCGCTCCCGGCCAGGGGCCGAGGGGCCGGGCCCAGACGTCCTCGACGGCGACCCTCGTGTCGTAGACCTGGAAGCCTCGTTTGAGGTAGTTGGGCAGGGCGGCCGGGCCGTCCAGGGAGCAGGTGTGCAGCCAGACCCGCCGGGTCGGCGGCAGGTCCCAGCGGTCGGCCAGGTCCCAGGCGCGGGCGGTGGCCTCGGTGAGCAGGTGGCCGCCGATGCCCCGGCCGGTGAAGGCCGGCAGCAGCCCGAAGCAGATCAGCTCGACCTCTCCCCCGGCGCCGGGGCGCAGTTCGGCGTAGCCCGCCGGGGTGCCCCTGTCCCAGGCCAGCCAGGTCTCCGTCCCTGGCCCGGCCAGCCACTCCGCCCAGTCCCGGTAGGACCACGGCAGCCGGTCCGTCCACAGGTGGTCTCCGCCGACCGCCAGGTACAGGTAGCGGCTGAGCTCGGGGCTGGGGACCTCCGCCCTGACCACCTCCACCGGCGCGGGCGCGGCCGGGACCAGCCGTCCGGGATCGGTCTGCTCCAGGTACCAGGTGGTCACCTCGGTCCGCCGCGTCTCCATGGAGGCCGATCCTAGACTCCCCCGCCCGGGCCGAGCCCCTCACCGTCCGCGACCTGACGTGGCGGTGAACGCCCCGGCGACGGCCCTCTGAGGGTTCCCGCAGGTAGAATGCGCCGATGACACCCTCCAGCGGCTCCACTGGTGCCGACCGCGACGACCGCTTCGTCACCGGCAGTCATGACCTTCCCGTCCCTGCCGCGCTCGCCGAGTTCTTCAAGCACGGCTGGGCCGACACGAACACCTCCCTGGCGCCCCTCCCGGCGTCCGCCTACGCCGCCAAGCGCAGGGCCGCCGTGTCCGCCCGCTTCCCCGGCGAACGGCTGGTGCTGCCCGCGGGCGGCCTGAAGGTGCGCAGCAACGACTGCGACTACGCGTTCCGGCCGCACACCGCCTTCGCGCACCTGACCGGCGAGACCGCCACCGAGGCGGTGCCCGAGGCGGTGCTGGTGCTGGAGCCGACGCCCTCCGGCCACGAGGCGGTCCTCTTCACCCACCCGCGCTCCCCGCGCGACGGCAGCCCCCTGGGCGCCCAGTTCTACCGGGACCGCAGGCACGGCGAGCTGTGGGTGGGCCGCCGCCGCACCCTCGCCGAGACCGAGGAGGCCTTCGGCCTGGCCGCCGCCGACCTGGAGACCCTGGAGTCGCGGCTGGGCGGCGGGATCCCCACCCGGGTGGTCCGCGACGTGGACCCGGCCGTCGACGCCCTCGTCGCCCCGCACGCCGACGCCGACGCCGACCGCGAGCTGCACTCGGTGCTGGCCGAGCTGCGGCTGGTCAAGGACGAGTGGGAGGCCTCCCAGCTCGCCGCCGCGGTCGGCCACACCGTCACCGGCTTCCAGGACGTGGTCTCCGAGCTGCGGTACGCCTCCGGGCTGGCCCGCGGCGAACGCTGGGTCGAGGGCGTCTTCAACCGCCGCGCCCGGCTGGAGGGCAACGGCCCCGGCTACGAGACGATCGCCGCCGCGGGGGCGCACGCCTGCGTGCTGCACTGGATCCGCAACGACGGGCCGCTGCCCGAAGGCGGCCTCCTGCTGCTGGACGCCGGGGTCGAGGTCGACTCCTTCTACACCGCCGACATCACCCGCACCCTGCCGGTCGGCGGCCGGTTCACCGACGCCCAGCGGCGCGTCTACGACCTGGTGTACGCCGCGCAGGAGGCCGGCATCGCCGCGGTGCGGCCCGGCGCCCGGTTCCGCGACTTCCACCAGGCCGCAATGCGCGTGATCGCCGAGGGCCTGGACGACTGGGGCCTGCTGCCCGGCGGCGCCGAGTCCTCCCTGGACCCCGAGTCCGGCCTCCACCGCCGCTACACCCTGTGCAGCTCAGGCCACATGCTCGGCATGGACGTGCACGACTGCGCCAAGGCGAGGGCCGAGACGTACCTGGACGGCGTCCTGGAGGCCGGCCAGGTCCTCACCGTCGAGCCGGGCCTCTACCTGCAGCCCGACGACCTGACCCTCCCCGAGGAGCTCCGCGGCATCGGCGTCCGCATCGAGGACGACCTCCTGGTCACCGAGGACGGCGCCGTCAACCTCTCGGCGTCCCTGCCCCGTCAGGCCGACGAGCTCGAGACCTGGATGGCCGAGCTGATGGGCTGACCGCCCGCCGGGCCGTCAGACCAGCAGGTCGCCCCTCAGGAGGGTGACGGCCCGGCCGGACAGGATCACCCTGTCCTCGCGGAGGGTCACGCCGACGACACCCTCGCGGGCGGAGACCTGGCGGCCGGTCAGCGAGGTCCTGCCCAGGCGCTTCGCCCAGTAGGGGGCGAGCATGCAGTGGGCCGAGCCCGTGACCGGGTCCTCCTCGATGCCGACGGCGGGGGCGAAGAAGCGGGACACGAAGTCCTCGGGGTCGGCGTCGGCGGCGGGGGCCGTCACGCACACGCCGCGCGCGTCGATCGTGCCCAGGAGGGCCAGGTCGGGCTCCAGGTCGCGGACGGTCTCGGCGTCCGCGACGACGGCCAGCACGTCGTTCTGGGCGTTGCACGCCACCCATTCGGGTTCGACGCCCAGACCGGCGGCCAGGCCCCCGGGAGGCTCCTCCATGCGGGCGGCGGGCACCGCGGGGAAGTCCATCTCCAGGCCCCGCGCCGTGCTCTTCACCGTGAGCACGCCGCTCTTGGTGTGGAACTCCGCCGACTCGTCCGGGTCCGCGATCCCCTCGGTGAACAGGACGTGCGCGGTGGCGAGGGTGGCGTGGCCGCACAGCCGCACCTCCACGGCTGGCGTGAACCAGCGCAGTTCGTGCCCGCCGCTCTCCAGCGGGCGCACGAACGCCGTCTCCGAATGCCTCATCTCGGCGGCCACAAGCTGCATCCAGCGCTCGTCGGCCGCCTCCTCCAGCAGGCAGACCCCGGCGGGGTTGCCCCGGAACGGCTGGTCGGTGAAGGCGTCCACCACGAAGATCCGCATGCCACCACCCTAAGCCGCGAAGCACGCCGGGGCGCGTCCCCTGTGGATGGTTCAGCGCGCGTCGGCCGCGTCCGGCCGCGAAAAGCGCCGGGGCGCGTCCCCCTTTGCGGGAGGACGCGCCCCGGTGGGAGCCCTTGCGGGCCGGTGTCAGGCGATCGGGCGGGCCGTCGGCGGGATCGGGTACGGCAGGGCGGTCTCGCCCTGCAGGTCCCGGTCCACGCGGGAGGCGGCGGCGCGGCCCTCGGCGATGGCCCAGACGATCAGCGACTGGCCGCGGCCCATGTCGCCGGCGACGTAGACGCCGTCGACCGAGGTGCGGTAGTCCAGGTCGCGGACCACGTTGCCGCGGCCGTCGAGCTCGACTTCCAGCTGCTCGATCAGCCCTTCCCGCTGCGGGCCGAGGAAGCCCATGGCCAGGGTGACCAGCTCGGCCGGGATCTCCCGCTCGGTGCCCTCGATCGGCTTGAAGCCGGTCTGCGGGCCCTCGACGTCCACCAGCCGCAGCGACTTGACGTTACCGTCCTCGTCCGCGGTGAAGCCCAGGGTGTTCACGGCGTAGACGCGGGGGCCGCCGGCGGCCTCCAGCTCCTCGTGCGCGCTCTCGACCTTGAACAGCATCGGGTACGTCGGCCAGGGCTGGACGCCGGGCCGGGACTCCGGCGGACGCGGCATGATCTCCAGCTGGGTGACCGAGGCGGCGCCCTGGCGCAGGGCGGTGCCGATGCAGTCGGCGCCGGTGTCGCCGCCGCCGATGACCACGACGTGCTTGCCCTCGGCCGTGATGGTCGGCTCGGGCCGAACGCCCTCGGCGACCTCGTTGGCGATGGGCAGGTACTCCATCGCCTGGTAGATGCCCTTGTGCTCGCGTCCCGGCACGTTCAGGTCGCGCCACGCGGTGGCGCCGCCGGCCAGGACGACCGCGTCGTACCGCGCGCGCAGCTCGTCGGCGGTGATGTCGACGCCGACGTTGACGCCGGTCTTGAAGACCGTGCCCTCGGCGCGCATCTGGTCCAGCCGCCGCTCGACGTGCCGCTTCTCCATCTTGAACTCGGGGATGCCGCGGCGCAGCAGGCCGCCCGCGACCTCGGCGCGCTCGTAGACGACCACGTCGTGGCCGGCGCGGGTGAGCTGCTGTGCGGCGGCCAGGCCCGCGGGCCCGGATCCGACGACGGCGACCTTCTTGCCGGTCTTGACGGCCGGGGGCTGCGGCTTGACCCAGCCCTCCTGCCAGGCGCGGTCGATCAGCTCGGCCTCGACCCGCTTGATCGTCACCGGATCCTGGTTGATCCCCAGGACGCAGGCGGTCTCGCAGGGCGCGGGGCACAGCTTCCCTGTGAACTCCGGGAAGTTGTTGGTGGCGTGCAGGCGCTCGATGCCGCCCTGCCAGTCCTGCCTGTAGACCAGGTCGTTCCACTCGGGGATGAGGTTGCCGAGCGGGCAGCCCTGGTGGCAGAACGGGATGCCGCAGTCCATGCACCGGCTGGCCTGGCGCTCCAGGACCGGCTTCTGGAAGTCCTCGTAGACCTCCTTCCAGTCACGGATCCGCACGTCCACCGGACGCCGGGCCGGCAGCTCACGCCGCGTGACCTTCAAAAACCCCTTCGGGTCAGCCATCGAGGTACCTCCTATCCCTGAGCCGCGGCCATGACGGCCTCGTCGACGTCGCGTCCCTCGGCTTCGGCCGCGGCCATGGCCGCCAGCACCCGCTTGTAGTCACGCGGCATGATCTTGCTGAAGCGCTCCACCGCGGTGTCCCACTCGGCGAGCAGCTTCGCGGCGACCGTGGAGCCGGTCTCCTCGGCGTGCCTGGCCACCAGGCCGTGCACGAACCTGCGGTCGTCGGCGCTCAGCGTCTCGACCTCGACCATCTCGGGGTTGACCCGCTGCGCCTGGAGGTCGAGCACGTAGGCGATGCCGCCGGACATGCCCGCCGCCACGTTGCGGCCGGTCGGGCCGAGGATGGCGACCCGCCCGCCGGTCATGTACTCCAGGGCGTGGTCGCCCACGCCCTCCACGACCGCGGTGGCGCCGGAGTTGCGCACGCAGAACCGCTCGCCGACCAGGCCGCGCAGGAAGACCTCGCCGGACGTCGCGCCGTACAGCAGCACGTTGCCCGCGATGATCTGCTCCTCGGCGGCGAACCGGGCCGCCGGGTCGGGCTGCACGGTGATCCGGCCGCCGGACAGGCCCTTGCCCAGGTAGTCGTTGGAGTCGCCGACCAGGCGGAGGGTGATGCCCCGCGGCACGAACGCGCCGAAGGAGTTGCCCGCCGAACCGGTGAAGGTGACGTCGATGGTGTCGTCGGGAAGGCCCTCGCCGCCCCACTTCTTGGTCACCTCGTGGCCGAGCATGGTGCCGACGGTCCGGTTGACGTTCCGGATCGGCAGCTCCAGCTTCACCTTGTCGCCGAAGGCGACGGCGCCCTCGGCGAGCTGGATCAGCGTGTTGTCCAGCGCCTTCTCCAGCCCGTGGTCCTGGACGGTCACGCAGCGCAGCGCGGCGCTCTCGGGCAGCTCGGGCCGGTGGAAGATCGGCGACAGGTCGAGGCCGGAGGCCTTCCAGTGCTCGACCGCCTCCCGGGTCCGCAGCACGCCGACCTGGCCGACGGCCTCCTCGAGGCTGCGGAAGCCCAGCTCGGCCAGCAGCTCGCGGACCTCCTGCGCGATGAACTCGAAGAAGCTCACCACGAACTCGGGCTTGCCGGAGAACCGCTCGCGCAACACCGGGTTCTGCGTCGCCACGCCCACCGGGCAGGTGTCCAGGTGGCAGACCCGCATCATGATGCAGCCGGAGACGATCAGCGGCGCGGTCGCGAACCCGTACTCCTCGGCGCCCAGCAGGGCGGCGATGACGACGTCGCGGCCGGTCTTCATCTGGCCGTCGGCCTGCACCACGATCCGGTCGCGCAGGCCGTTGAGCAGCAGGGTCTGCTGGGTCTCGGCCAGGCCGAGCTCCCAGGGCGCGCCCGCGTGCTTGAGCGACGTGAGCGGCGAGGCGCCGGTGCCGCCGTCGTGCCCGGAGATCAGGACGACGTCGGCGTGCGCCTTGGACACGCCCGCCGCGACCGTGCCGACGCCGACCTCGGAGACGAGCTTCACGTGGACGCGCGCCGACGGGTTGGCGTTCTTCAGGTCGTGGATGAGCTGGGCGAGGTCCTCGATCGAGTAGATGTCGTGGTGCGGCGGCGGCGAGATGAGGCCGACGCCCGGCGTGGAGTGCCGGGTCTTGGCCACCCACGGGTAGACCTTGTGGCCGGGCAGCTGGCCGCCCTCGCCGGGCTTGGCGCCCTGGGCCATCTTGATCTGGATGTCGTCGGCGTTGGTCAGGTACTCGGCGGTGACGCCGAACCTGCCGGACGCGACCTGCTTGATCGCCGAGCGGCGTGAGTCGCCGTTGGCGTCGGGGGTGAACCGCGCGGGGTCCTCGCCGCCCTCACCGGTGTTGGACTTGCCGCCCAGCCGGTTCATCGCGATCGCGAGGGTCTCGTGCGCCTCGGCGGAGATGGAGCCGTAGGACATCGCGCCGGTGGAGAACCTCTTCACGATCTCGCTGACCGGCTCGACCTCCTCGACCGGGATCGAGGGGCGGCCGGAGTCGAAGGAGAACAGGCCGCGCAGGGTCATCAGCTGGGCGGACTGGTCGTCCACCAGCTTCGTGTACTCCTTGAAGATCTCGTACTGCCGCGTGCGGGTGGCGTGCTGCAGCTTGAAGACCGTCTGCGGGTTGAACAGGTGCGGTTCGCCCTCGCGCCGCCACTGGTACTCGCCGCCGACCTCGAGGGTGCGGTGCGGGATCTCGTTGCCGACGGCCGGGTAGGCGCGGACGTGCCGCTTGGCCACCTCCTCGGCGATGACGTCGAAGCCGATGCCGCCGAGCTTGGAGGTCGTGCCGATGAAGGCCCGGTCGATGACCTCCCGGCCCAGGCCGATCGCCTCGAAGATCTGCGCGCCGGTGTAGGACGCGACGGTCGAGACGCCGATCTTGGACATGACCTTCAGGACGCCCTTGCCGTAGGCCTTGACCGCGTTGCGGGTGGCCTTCGCCTCGTCCACGCCGGGCAGCTCGCCCCGGCGTGCGAGGTCCTGGACGGTCTCCAGGGCGAGGTACGGGTTGACCGCGGAGGCGCCGTAGCCGATGAGCAGCGCCATGTGGTGGCACTCGCGGGCCTCGCCGGTCTCGATCACCAGGCCGACCTGGGTGCGGGTCTTCTCCCGGATCAGGTGGTGGTGGACCGTGCCGGTGAGCAGCAGCGACGGGATCGCGGCCAGGCCGGAGTCGGCGCCGCGGTCGGACAGCACGATGATCCGCGCGCCGGCCGCGATGGAGCGCGACACCTCCGAGCAGATCTCGTCCAGGCGCTTGCGCAGCGCCTCGCCGCCACCGGAGACCTTGTACAGGCCGTGCACGACGTGGGCCTGCAGGTGCGGCAGGGAGCCCTCGTCGTCGATGTGGACGATCTTGGCCAGCTCTTCGTTGTCCAGGATCGGGGTGGGCAGCACCAGCCGCTTGCAGGAGTCCGGGCCCGGCGCGAGCAGGTTGCCCTCGGGGCCGAGGGTGGACAGCAGCGAAGTGATCATCTCTTCGCGGATGGCGTCCAGCGGCGGGTTGGTGACCTGCGCGAACTGCTGCGTGAAGTAGTCGAACAGCAGGCGCGGCTTCTCCGACAGGGCGGCGACGGGGGTGTCGGTGCCCATGGAGCCGATCGGCTCGGCGCCCGTCCTGGCCATGGGGGCCAGGATGATGCGCAGCTCCTCGTTGGTGTAGCCGAAGGTCTGCTGGCGCTTGACCAGGGTCTCGTGGGTGGGCACCTCGCGCTCGCGGCGGGGAAGCTCCTCGAAGCGCACCAGGCCCTCGTCCAGCCACTGCTGGTAGGGGTGCTCGGCGGCCAGGGCGGCCTTGACCTCGTCGTCCTCGACGATCCGGCCGGCCTCGGTGTCCACCACGAAGATCTTGCCGGGCTGCAGGCGGCCCTTGCGGACCACGTTCTCCGGCGCGATGTCCAGCACGCCGGACTCGGACGACAGCACGACCAGGCCGTCCTCGGTCACCCAGTAGCGGCCGGGGCGCAGGCCGTTGCGGTCCAGGACCGCGCCGACGACGGTGCCGTCGGTGAAGGAGACGGACGCGGGGCCGTCCCAGGCCTCCATGAGGGTGGAGTGGAACTCGTAGAAGGCCCGGCGGGCCGGGTCCATCTCGGTGTGGTTCTCCCACGCCTCGGGGATCATCATCAGCACCGCGTGCGGCAGCGACCGGCCGCCCAGGTGCAGCAGCTCCAGCGCCTCGTCGAAGGACGCGGTGTCGGAGGCCTCGATGTCGATCACCGGGAAGATCCGGGAGATGTCGCCGGGGAGCACGTCGGAGGCGAGCAGCGCCTCGCGGGCGCGCATCCAGTTCCGGTTGCCCTTGACCGTGTTGATCTCGCCGTTGTGGGCGAGGTAGCGGTACGGGTGGGCCAGCTCCCAGGCCGGGAAGGTGTTGGTGGAGAACCGCGAGTGCACCAGCGCGATGGCGGTGGCGAAGCGGCGGTCCGACAGGTCCGGGTAGAAGGGCTCCAGCTGCGGCGTGGTCAGCATGCCCTTGTACACGATGGTGCGGCTGGACAGGCTGGGGAAGTACACCCGCACGTCCTGCTCGATGCGCTCGCGGGCGCAGAACACCACGCGGTCCAGGTCGATGCCCCGGGCCCCGGCGAAGGGGCCGCCCTCGGCGGCGCTCACGAAGAGCTGTGCGAAGTGGGGCATCACCCTGCGGGCGGCCGGGCCGCAGAAGTTCGGGTCGGTCGGCGGCTCACGCCAGCCGAGGACGGCGAGCCCCTCCTCCGCCATGACGGCGTGGACGTGCTCGATCGCGGCGGCGCGCTCCTCCTCCTCGGCGGGAAGGAAGGCCAGGCCGGCCGCGTAGGCGCCGGCCTCCGGCAGCTCGAAGCCGACGGTCTCGCGGAAGAACGCGTCGGGGATCTGCGTGAGGATGCCCACGCCGTCGCCGTCGTCCGGTTCGGCACCCACCGCTCCGCGGTGGTCGAGATTACGCAAAACGGTCAGGGCATGTTCCACGATCTCATGGCTCTTGCGTCCATGGAGATCGGCCACCATACCGACGCCACAGGCGTCGTGCTCGTTGGCGGGGTCGTAGAGACCCTGCGCTTCGGGCTGACCAGGTGTGAGGGCAGCAGCCGCCATCAACCCTCCCGTTCGTTCACTCACTGTCGACTGACCAGTGCAGGTCGGGACGGCGTTGGCCCTGCTGCGAAGTATTACCTAGAGGTTACATCACTGTCCGAAGCATGCCCGACTGACCGGGTTGACGAAACTTTCGCTTTCATCGGCCGATCGGCAGGTAGCTGTCATCGTCGATCAGCTCCTGGGCACGCCGTTCCCCGACCTCGATCAGAGAACCCGACCAAGACCGTTCCGTATGCTTACCTCATGATAGCGGGACAAACCAGACCTACCAGGTCTAGACCTGTCTGTTAACAGGTGATCAACCTCACCGTTTCAAAACGGTTTCCGACAGATCACCCGGCGGCCCGGGCGTAGAGGCCTTCCGCCTTCGCGGCCGTCACCACCAGTGACAGCAGGGATTCGCTCGTTCCCTCGCCCTCGCCGTCCACACGCTCGGCCCAGGTGATCAGGGCGTAGTGGCCCATCGCCAGACCCCGGGCGAGGCTGAAGTCCTCCCCGAAACCCTCCGGAGTCTTACTGGGAAGCTTTACAAACCCACCCGAACCCGCACCAAAAGCCTCCACGGCGCGGTTCGCCGCTTCCTCGTCCCGCAGGTTGTAGACCGCGACGAGGACCCTGAAGCCCTTCTTCTCGTCGCTGTACAGGCCCCGGACCGCCTGGGTGCAGCCCCCGTCCTGCAGGACCTCCCCCAGCCCCGCGCCCCAGATCGCCCTGCCGCAGTCGTCGTCCAGCACCGAGAGGCGCAGCGCGGGCTTCGCGCCGGAGACGTCGTCCTGCAGCGTGTCCTTCGCGGGGAACATCTCCTTGGCCGTCAGCGGCGCGGGGTCCTCCTCCCGGGTGGCGATCCCGTCGAAGACGGCGGAGGAGGGCGAGGAGGAGTAGCTGTCCGGCGCCATCCCCGTCACGGCGGGCCGGCTCATCGGGACCCGCTCCTCGGCCTCGCGCTCGTCGGCCGTCTCCTTCGGCCACATGACCGCCAGCACCAGGATGAGCGCCACCACCAGGACGGCGCCCACCCCCGCCGCGACGAAGAACCCCTGCGAACCGCTCTTCTTCCGCCCCTGGGTCCCCGGCCGCCTCTCCCGCTCCGGAGAGGCCTCGGGGCGGTCGTCCCGCTCCCGCGCCGTCATCGCCGGGGCTCGAGCTGGACCAGGCGGCCCCAGGCGAACTCCTCGGGCTTCTGGACCGCCAGGCTGCCGTCGATCAACTCGTTCATGGCCCGCGGCTGCTCGCCGCCGGCCCGCCCCACCCAGCTCATGATCACGTAGTGGCCGATGGCCTGGGAGTAGGCGGCGGTGAAGCCGCTGCCGAAGTCCTTCACTCCGGGGAACTCCGGAGGCCGGATGAACCCGCCCTTCAGCGCCGGGTCCAGGGAGTTCAGCACCTGCTGGGCGCTCTTGGCGTCCACCATGTTGATCGCGGTGAACACGCCCGCGTGCTTCTTGTCCTTGGACAGGTAGGCGCCCCGCGCCACCTGGCTGCACTCCCCGCGCCGCAGCGTCTGCAGGACCAGATCACCCCAGGCCGCCCGCACGCAGTCGGTGGAGATCTCGCTCTTCACCAGCGTGAAGGTGTAGTCGCGGTAGGCGACCTCCTTGAAATCGCCGAACACCTCGCCCTCGGTGAAGGCGCGGATGTCCGACGCGCGCTGGGAGAGCGCCGTGCTCTCCGGGCTGGCGCTCTGCGGCACGTAGACGTCCGGCAGGTGGCTCCCGGGCGGGACCTCCAGTTCGTCGCCGCCCTTCTGGACGAAGAACCAGACGACCCCGCCGACGAGCAGCAGCAGCGCCAGCAGCGCGCCGATCAGGATCTTGCCCTTGGGCTGCGCCGCCTCGTTCTCCGGCCAGAGATCGTCCTCGCCGCGCTTGCCCCCGGCCTTGCCGCCTCCGGGCTTGCTGCGGGACCGGGCCTGTGAACTCATGCCGCCCACCGTCTCCTTCATGCGAATCCGTCGCGGGTGAGCTTATAGTCCGCTGACGCCGATGATGACCCCTATGCCGTAGGTCAAAAGAGCCGCGGCCGCCCCGAAGAACAACTGGCGCAGGCCGCTGAACCACCACGAGCGGGCGGTGACCCTGGAGACCAGGGCGCCCGCCGAGAACAGCCCCAGCGCGGCGACCACCGCGGCGGGCCACAACGAGCCGGCGCCCAGCAGGTAGGGCAGGACCGGCAGGATCGCCCCGAGGCCGAAGGACGCGAACGAGGAGACGGCGGCCAGCAGCGGCGAGGGCAGCTCACCCGGCACCACGCCCAGCTCGTCCCGGGCGTGCGTCTCCAGGGCCTCCTGCGGATCGCGGTGCAGGGCCGCGGCCACCTCGGCGGCCAGCTCCGGGCTGAGCCCGCGCTCCTCGTAGCGCGCCGCGAGTTCGGCCCGCTCGGCCGCCGGATGGGTCTCCAGCTCCCTGCGCTCCACCTCGATCTCGGCCTCGGCCAGCTCGGACTGCGAGGCCACCGAGACGTACTCGCCGACTCCCATCGAGAACGCGCCCGAGGCGAGACCGGCCAGCCCCGCCAGGACGATCACCT
>NZ_BAAATZ010000021.1:78576-99434 GCF_039533685.1 Actinocorallia aurantiaca
CCGCCGGCCAGGCCGGCGATCAGCGCGAAGTTGGAGACCAGGCCGTCCATCGCCCCGAACACGGCGGGGCGCAGCCAGCCGCCCTGCACGTCCCGGTGGTGGTGGCGCTCGGGCGGCCTGCTCCTGCCCGCTCCCCTTTCGGGAGAGCTCATGCCTCGCCCTTGGCGGTCTTCACCGCGGGTCCGTCGCCGTCCTTCGGCTCGGCGGGACCGGGCACGTCCTCGGCACCGGACTCCTCGGCGGGCACGTCCTGCGTCTCGGCGACGGGCACGGGAGCGGGCTCGGAAGCGGGCACGGGCTCGGGTTCAGAAGCAGGCTCGGGAGCCTCCTCGGCGGCGGGGGCCTCCTCCGCCGTCTCGGACCCGGGTTCGACGTGCTCGGGTTCGACGTGCTCGGGTTCGGCCTGCTCCGGTTCGGTGCCCTCCGGCTCCGTGGCCGGCTCGTCCTCGGCCGCCGCGTCGGTCTCGGCGGGCTCCGGCTTCGCGTCGGACTCGGGTGCGGGCGCCGGGGACGTCTCCTCGGTCTCCTCAGAGCCCTTGGCCGGGTCCGCCCCGGCCTCGCCGTCCGGCTCGACGACCGCGTCGGTCTCGTCGGTCTCGGGCCTGAGGGTCAGCGGCTCGGGCACCCTGGCCTTGCCCCGGTTGAGGTAGAGGTAGGCCACGGCGCCGAGGAAGACCACCAGCGCCGTGTAGTCGTTGAGGCGCAGGCCCAGGAACTCGTGCGCGGGGTCGATCCGCAGCGCCTCGATCCAGCCGCGGCCCAGGGTGTAGCCGGCGACGTACAGCGCGAACGAGCGGCCGTGGTTGAGGTTGAAGCGGCCGCCGGCCCAGATGACGACGATCGCCAGGGCCAGGCACCACAGCGACTCGTACAGGAACGTCGGGTGATAGGTGCCGACCGTCTCGTACTGCGGCAGCACCGCGCCGTAGGCGTCCTTCGGCCGGTGCGCGTAGTCGATCTCCACCGCCCACGGCAGGTCCGTCGGCTTGCCGTACAGCTCCTGGTTCCACCAGTTGCCCCAGCGGCCGATGGCCTGGGCCAGCGCGATGCCGGGGGCGACGGCGTCGGCGAACGGAGCCAGGCGCACGTTCAGCTTGCGGCAGCCGATCCAGGCGCCGAGGGCGCCGAACGCGACGGCCCCCCAGATGCCGAGACCGCCGTTCCACACCTTGAAGGCGTCGAGCGGGTCGCGGCCTTCGCCGAAGTACATCTGGTAGTCGGTGACCACGTGGTAGAGGCGGCCGCCGACCAGGCCGAACGGCACCGCCCACACGGCGACGTCGACGACGGTCCCGGGGCTTCCGCCCTTGGCGGTCCAGCGCTTCTCCCCCAGCCAGACCGCGATGACGACGCCGATGATGATCATCAGCGCGTAGGCACGCAGCGGGAAGGGGCCGAGATGCCAGACCCCTTGTGAAGGGCTGGGAATCGAGGCGAGGTGCATGAGCGATGACGTTACCGCTTTCCCGCCCCTTCTCGGGTCATCGAATACAACGAGCCGATCACCCTGTCGGGGTGACCGGCCCGTCGCGGGTACCGCAGGTCCTACTTCGCCGAGGCGACCGCCTTCTCCAGGTCGCCCGGGGAGAAGGCCGCGTCGGTGATGACTTCGCCGTCCAGCTTGACGGTCGGGGTGGACTCGACCTTCGCGGTCTTCAACGCGTACTCGGTCATCGCGGCCACCTGGGTGTTCTTCTCGCCCTGCTTCACGCAGTTCTCGAACTCGGCGCCGGTGATCCCGGCGTCGCCGCCCCAGGCGACCAGGTCGTCGTTCTCGAAGCCGACGCTGCCCTCACGGGGCTGGTTGGCGAAGATCTTGTCGTGGAAGGGCACCCACTTGTCCGCGGGGGCGCACAGCGCGGCGTTGGCGGCCCGCTCGGAGTTGGACTTCAGCGGGTCCTGGCCGAACAGCCGGAACGGCCGGAAGACGACCTTCACCTTGCCCTCGGCGGCCAGGCGCTTGATCGTGTCGCCGCTGGTGTCCTCGAGGTTCTTGCACGCGGGGCACTGGAAGTCCTCGTAGATCTCCAGGACCGGAGTGGTCACACCCGCCTGCGCCATGACGATCGAGCCGTCGGCCTCACGCGTGACGGGAGCGAGCGCTCCGGCGTAGTCCTCGCTCTGGTCCTTGGTGGAGTTGACGTAGACGACCAGGCCGACCGCGACCAGGATCAGCGCCAGCGCGCCGCCCACCGTGGCGATCAGGCGCTTGCGCTTCTCCCGCTGGGCCTCGATCCTGCGCTGCTCGGCCAGCTTCTCCCGCGCGGACCTGTCCCGCGTGGCCTTGCCCATCGGTTCCCCCTTCGAACCCGTTCACTCGTCTACAGCCCCAGGCGGCGGTCCAACGCCGGCCGCCCCGGGGGGAACACCGCGATCCAGAGCGCCAGAGCCAGGTAGCCGAGGTCCCGCAGGATCTCCTGCGGGTACTTCGTCTCCCCTGCGGCGACCGCGCCGCCTCCTCCGAAGCAGCCGCAGTCGATGCTCAGCCCGCGGGCCCAGACCGAGGCTATGCCCGCGATGAAGACGGCCATCAGCAGGGCCGAGATCACCGCGCTGAACCTGGTCGCGAAGCCCACCACCAGCAGCAGCGCCAGCACCATCTCCAGAACCGGCAGACCGTAGCCGACCGCGCCGGCCAGCCCGTCGGGCAGCAGCTCGTAGGCCTCGACGGCCTGGCGCTGCAGCGCGGGGGGCTCGCGGAACTTCACCCAGCCCGCCCAGAACAGCACCCCGGCCAGCACGAGGCGGGCGACGAGAGTCGCCCACTGCGTCCAGGGCCGGGCGACCAGCCGTCCCGGCTCGTCCCGCTCTTCGTTCTCAGACGTCTCGTGCGCTTCGACCACCACGGTCCTCACCCAATTCTCGTCTTCGCCCGGAGCAGGCTAGGCCATCGCGCGTAAGTCCACCGTCAGCCACCTTCGGTGACGCCTCGGGCACTGAGCGTCGAGGATAGCGGCAAAGACGCCGGTGCCCGGAATCCACCGGGCACCGGCGTCTCGCGCTCGTGCTCACCTGCCGGAACGCACGCCTTCGGCCAGCTCGGCGGCCAGCTCGTGCACGGCCTTGAGCCCGGCCGGCTGCGACGGGGCGTCCAGGAGCCGCTTGATGAAGGCCGAGCCGACGATGACGCCGTCGGCGAAGCCCGCGACCTCGGCGGCCTGCGCGCCGTTGCCGACGCCCAGACCCAGCCCGACGGGCAGGTCGGTGTGCCTGCGGGTGCGTTCGACCAGCCCGGACGCGCCGGTGTCGATGGCGGTGCGCGCGCCGGTCACGCCCATCAGGGAGGCGGCGTAGACGAAGCCGCGGCAGACCGAGGCGATCTTCTCGATGCGCTCCTCGGTGGAGCTCAGCGCCACCAGGAAGACCTTGTCGAGGTCGAGGGAGTCGGCGACCTCGAGCCACTCCCCGCCCTCCTCGGGCGTGAGGTCCGGGGTGATCAGGCCGGCGCCGCCCGCGCTCTTCAGCTCGGTGGCGAACCGCTCGACGCCGTACCGGTCGACCGGGTTCCAGTACGTCATGACCAGCGTCGGCGCGCCGGTGGCGGCGACGGCCTCGACGGTGCGGAACACGTCCGCGAGCCGGGCCCCGCCGGTCAGGGCGCGGTGCACGGCGTCCTGGATGGTCGGGCCGTCCATCAGCGGGTCGGTGTAGGGCAGGCCGATCTCGATGACGTCGCAGCCGCCGTCGACCATGGCCCTGGCGGCCTCGACGGCGCCGTCGACCGAGGGGAAGCCGGCCGGCAGGTAGCCCACCAGCGCGGCGCGGTTCTCCGCCTTGGCCTTCTCGAAGGCGATCGAGACGCTCACTTGCCCTCCTCCGGCATCAGGCCGAAGTAGGCGGCCGCGGTGTGCATGTCCTTGTCGCCTCGGCCCGAGAGGCTGACGACGATGGCGGCGTCCGGGCCGAGCTCGCGGCCGACCTTGAGCGCCCCGGCGAGGGCGTGCGAGGACTCGATCGCCGGGATGATGCCCTCGGTGCGGCACAGCAGCGCGAAGGCCTCCATGGCCTCGGCGTCGGTGATCGCCCGGTAGGTCGCGCGGCCGGTGTCGTTCAGCCACGAGTGCTCGGGGCCGACGCCCGGGTAGTCCAGGCCCGCGGAGATCGAGTGGGACTCCACGGTCTGGCCCTCCTCGTCCTGCAGGAGGTAGGTGCGCATGCCGTGGATGACGCCGACGGAGCCCTTGGTGATGGTCGCGGCGTGCTTCTCGGTCTCGACGCCCTCGCCCGCCGCCTCGAAGCCGTACAGCCGCACGCCCTCGTCGGGGATGAACTCGTGGAAGATGCCGATGGCGTTGGAGCCGCCGCCGACGCACGCGACGACCGCGTCGGGGAGGCGGCCGAGCAGGTCGAGCGCCTGCCGCCGGGCCTCGACGCCCATGACGCGGACGAAGTCGCGGACCATCATCGGGAACGGGTGCGGGCCCATCACGGTGCCGATGACGTAGTGGGTGTTCTCGACGGTCGACACCCAGTCGCGGAACGCCTCGTTGACGGCGTCCTTGAGGGTGCGGCTGCCGTTCTTGACCGGGATCACCTCGGCGCCGAGCATCCGCATGCGCGCGACGTTCAGCGCCTGGCGCTCGGTGTCGACCTCGCCCATGTAGACGGTGCACTCCAGGCCCATCAGGGCGGCGGCGGTCGCGGTGGCCACGCCGTGCTGGCCGGCGCCGGTCTCGGCGATGACCCGGGTCTTGCCCATGCGCCTGGTCATCAGCGCCTGGCCCAGCACATTGTTGATCTTGTGCGAGCCGGTGTGGTTGAGGTCCTCGCGCTTGAGCAGGATCCGGGCCCCGCCGGCGTGCTCGGAGAAGCGCTTCGCCTCGGTCAGCAGGCTCGGACGGCCCGCGTAGTTCGTCAGCAGGTCCTGGAACTCGGCCTGGAACTCCGGGTCGTGCTTGGCCTTCTCGTACTCGGTCTCGAGCTGGTCGAGCGCGGCCATCAGGGCCTCGGGCGCGAACCGGCCGCCGAAACGTCCGAACCGCCCCGCCGCGTCCGGCAGGGAACTTTCGATGGTCATGGGGTCTTCCTGTCGATGGTGTAGGGGATGTTCAGCTGGGACGCCGACCCCTGCGCCATCGTTCGCGCGGTGCGCGCCCGGTGGAGGTCATGCCCCGAGCTTATTTGCCCTGACGGAGCGCCGGGTGCGTGCCCGCCGCCACCAGGTCGGCGACCGCGGTGCGCGGGTCCCTGCCGGTGACGAGGCTCTCCCCGACCAGTACGGCGTCCGCGCCGGCGGTGGCGTAGGCCAGGAGGTCGTGCGGACCTCTTACCCCGGACTCGGCGATCTTGATCACCTCGTCGGGGATCAGCGGGGCCAGCCGGGCGAAGGTGCCGCGGTCGACCTCGAGGGTCTTGAGGTTGCGCGCGTTGACGCCGATGACCTTGGCCCCGGCGTCGACGGCCCGCGCCACCTCGTCCTCGGTGTGCACCTCGACCAGCGGGGTCAGCCCGATCGACTCGGCGCGCTCGATCAGCGAGACCAGCGCCTCCTGCTCGAGCGCCGCCACGATGAGCAGCGCGAGGTCGGCGCCGTGGGCGCGGGCCTCCCACAGCTGGTAGGCGGTGACGATGAAGTCCTTGCGCAGGACGCAGATGTCGACGTTCGCCCGGACGGCCGCGAGGTCCTCCAGGCTGCCGCCGAAGCGGCGCCGCTCGGTCAGCACGCTGATGACCTTCGCGCCGCCGGCCTCGTAGTCGCGGGCGAGCGCGGCCGGGTCGGCGATCGCGGCGAGCGCGCCCTTGGAGGGGCTGCTGCGCTTGACCTCTGCGATGACCGAGACCCCGTCGCCTCCCAGCGCCCGGAGCGCGTCCCGCGGCGGCGCGGCCGCGGCGGCCCGCTGCTTGAGGTCCTCCAGCGAAACGGCCTTCTGCCGTTCTTCGAGATCCGCGAGTACTCCGTCGATGATCTCGTCGAGAACGCTCACGGTTGTCCCCTCATCACGGTGCCCTGTCCGTACCCGATGGTAGCCGCCCGACGCTCCGGGCGAGCACGAGCCCCACACTCTACGGTGCCAGCGCCCGTCCGAACGGCAGATTCCTGAGCACCCAGAAAACCAAGATCGACCCGGTCAGCGCAACGATCGCCACCCGGCTTCCCAACCTGGTCCGCACCGCCGTCCCCCGCCATGAGGCCACCGTCCACAGACCCCACAGGTAGGCCGCCACGGGCACCATCACGAACACCAGCGCGTTCCGCGAGAACGCCTGCGCGATCCGCCCGTGCGCCAGGTCGTACGTCATCCGCAGCCCCCCGCACCCCGGGCAGTACCACCCCGTGATCCCCAGGAAGGGGCAGACCGGGTAGTGCCCGGCCTCATACGGGCTGACGAGCCCCACGACCGCCACCCCGGCCACGCCCGCCGCCAGCACCCCCAGGGGCGCCGCCAGCGCCCGCCACCGGCTCCGTCCTCCCACAGCCTCCATCACGTCCCCAAAGCTACCCACCGCGCCCGAGAAAACCCCGGAGGACTTCCACGGAACCCCCGAGGAGTCCCACGGAACCCGAGACTCCTCCGGGAAAACGGCCACCACCGCGATTCGGGCGACCGAGGGCCCGAATCGCCCCGCGACGAAGGAGCGCCGATCAACCGGCCACGTAGCCGACGCCCCGGACGGTGCGGATGGGGCTGGCGGGGCCCAGTTTCGCTCTCAGCTGGGCTATGTGCACGTCCACGGTGCGGACTCCGGCGTTGGCCCCCGAGGGCCAGGAGGAGGCCAGGAGCTGTTCGCGGGTGAAGACGCGGCCGGGGTGGCGGAGGAGGTGGGCGAGGAGGTCGAACTCGGTGGCGGTGAGGGGGGTGGGCGCGTCGCCCGTGCGGACGGTGCGGGTCCGGGGGTCGAGGATGAGGTCCCCGGCGTGGAGGACGTCGGCGGCGGTGTCGTCGGCGCGGGCGCGCAGCGCCTCGGCGATGGCGGTGAGGAGGGTGCGGGGGCCGAAGGGGCGGGGGACGGTGCGGTCCCTGGCGAAGGCCCGGCCCGGCGGGGCGGCCGCGGTGGGGCCCGGCGGCACGACGCAGATGACCGGAACGGGCTTGGCCGCGTCGGTGACGCGGCGGTGCAGCTCCGTGGGGGTCATGGGCGGGGGGAGCTCCGAGAGGTCCAGGACGATGACGTCGGGCCGGATCTCGGCGATCACGGGGAGCGCCCGGGAGCGGTCGTGCTCGATGACGACGTGGTAGCCCTCGCGGGCCAGGTAGAGCTGCTGGAGGGCGGCGACGTCGGGGTCGTGTTCGAAGACGAGGACGGTGCCGCCGGACTCGGGGGTGCCGATCTCAGTGCTCCTCGGGGTCGGCGGCGGTGGGGTCCTCGCCGCGGTCCAGCGATTTCCACAGGGCCGTGGGGTCGTCGGACGCCGTCCGCCCGGCCTGCTGCGGCCTGCGGTCGTAGCGGGCCGACATGCCGGGCCAGCGACCGCCCCGGACCGCGGTGAGCACTCCCGCCAGGGCGATGAGCACCCCGCCCGCGGCCGAGAGCGCGGGCCAGGCCGTCGTGGTGGTGGAGTGCGCGTCCCCGGGGTTGAAGAGGGCGGAGGCCTCGGCCGCCGCGTCCGCCACCGACGCGGGGTCGGCGGCGGTCAGGGAGAGCGCGCAGATCGCCGCGCCCAGCAGGGTGAGGACGGCGCCGACCGCGATCCGCGCACGGCCCCTGGTGGCGGCCAGGGCGGCCAGGGCGGCGAGGGCGGCCCAGCCCAGGGCGCCGGTGCCGGTGAGGGCCTCTCCCGTCACCTGGAGGTCCTCGGCGCCTTGGGCGGCGGGGTCGACCGCCGCCCAGGTGCGGCCCGAGGCGTAGACGGCCAGGATCGCCCCCGCCGCGCAGACGAGCGCGGCCAGGAGCGCCTCCCGGCCGCGGGAGGCGGAACCCGTGCCGGCCTCCCGCGTGGACTCCGTCATTCCGGGCGGTTCCCCACGACGGCCCCGAGGTCGTCGGCGTCCCAGCAGGTGCGGTCGCCGGTGTGGCAGGCCGCGCCGACCTGGTCGACCTTCACCAGCACGACGTCGCCGTCGCAGTCGAGGGCGGCGGACTTCACCCACTGGGCGTGCCCGGAGGTCTCGCCCTTGACCCAGTACTCCTCGCGGCTGCGCGACCAGAAGGTGCAGCGTCCCGTGGTGAGGGTGCGGTGCAGCGCCTCGTCGTCCATCCAGCCCATCATGAGCACCTCGTGGGTGTCGTGCTGCTGGACGATCGCCGGGACGAGGCCGTCGTCGGTCCGCTTCAGCCGGGCGGCGATCTTCGGGTCGAGTGCTGTGGAGTTCGGGGCCGCGGGCCCTTGCGCTGACATGCCCTCCATTGTGCCGCCTCCCCGGTGGTGGCCGCCAACGGGCCGCGGCGAGCCGTTCGGCGACGTCAAGAGCCCGCCCCGCGGTGGCGGGACGGGCTCTCCTCGATGTACCGGCGCTGAGGGGGTACTACAGGGGGCGGACCTGGTCGGCCTGCGGTCCCCGGGTGCCCTGGGTCACCTCGAACTCGACGCGCTGAGCTTCGTCCAGGCTGCGGTAGCCGGAGGACTGGATGGCCGAGTAGTGGACGAAGACGTCGGGTCCCCCGCCGTCCACGGCGATGAAGCCGTAGCCCTTCTCGGCGTTGAACCACTTCACGGTGCCCTGCTGGGGCATGGTCTTTCTCCTTGCGGCAAAACACGGCGCCACACCTCGTGGCCCCACCGCGGTCTGCGCGGGGAGCCCTCGCCCCCGGGTACCGTCCCCGGGAAAGCCAAAACGCCCGCTGTCATCTATCCGCACGGGCGCGCATACCACCGGCAGGCACTTCCACGGACCACGACTGCAACCGCTGAGGGGACAATAGCACCGCCGAACCAAGATCCGCGAGAGGGGAAA
The DNA here is from genome assembly GCF_039533685.1 of Actinocorallia aurantiaca. Classification (NCBI taxonomy): domain Bacteria; kingdom Bacillati; phylum Actinomycetota; class Actinomycetes; order Streptosporangiales; family Thermomonosporaceae; genus Actinocorallia; species Actinocorallia aurantiaca. The sequence continues at coordinate 87,411 of NZ_BAAATZ010000021.1, forward strand.
CCCCTGCTCGGTAAGGGATTTCGCACTGATCACGACCGTCGGCCGCAGGACCGCGAATCCGCACCGTATTCACGCGAATACTAGGCGAATCAACGGTACTTCCCCTTTCATGACACAACCCTGATCACGCCGTGCTCACGGGACGGCCTCAGCTCCGCATCACCGATGCGCTCGGGACGGCGTCGTGCCCCCGCTGCGCCACCCAGGAGGCGTACAGGTCGGCGTACACGCCCGGCACCGCGACGAGCTCCGCGTGCGGGCCCCGCTGCACGATCCGGCCCCGGTCGAACACCAGCACCTCGTCCGCCGCCCGCGCCGTGGACAGCCGGTGCGCGATCGAGACGGCCGTCCGCCCCCGGGTCGCACCGTCGAGCGCGCGCTGCAGCCTGACCTCGGTGGCCGGGTCGACCGCGGACGTCGCCTCGTCCAGCACCAGCAGGTCCGGGTCGGCCAGGTAGGCGCGGGCCAGCGCGACCAGCTGGCGCTCCCCCGCCGACAGCGACTCGCCGCGCTGGCCGACCGGGGTGGCCAGGCCCCGCGGCAGGCCCTCCAGCCAGTCCCCCAGGCCGAGCTCGCCGAGCGCCGCCACCAGCTCCTCGTCGGAGGCCCCCGGACGCCCGTAGCGGATGTTCTCCGCCAGGGTGGCGTCGAAGAGGAAGCCGTCCTGCGGGACGATGACCACGCGCTCCCGCAGCGAGGAGAACCTGATCTCGCGCAGCGGCACCCCGTTGATCCGGACGGCGCCCGAGGCCGGGTCCATCAGCCGGGTGAGCAGCTTGGCGAAGGTCGTCTTGCCCGAGCCCGTCTCCCCCACCACCGCGACGCGGGTGCGGGGCGCGATGTCCACGTCCACCCCGTGCAGCACCGGAGGGCCCGACGGGTAGGCGAAGCCGACGCCCTCGAAGGAGACGGAGACGGGTCCGCGCTCCAGCGTCCGGCCCGCCTCGCCGGGGTCGGCGACGTCGGGCTCGGTGTCCAGCACCCCGAGCACCCGCCGCCAGCCCGCGATCGCGTTCTGCGCCTCGTTGAGGATCTCGGTGGCGGTCTGCATCGGGCTCACGAACAGGGTGACCAGGAACATGAACGCCACCAGCTCGCCGGCGGTGAGCTCCCCGCCCACGCCCAGCAGCACCCCGCAGACGACCACGGCCGCGGTGGCCAGGGCCGCGACGACCTCGCTCAGCGGGAACGTCATCGCGACCAGCGCCTGGGCCCTGGTCTGCGCCCGCCTTCCCCGCTCGACCGCCCGGTCCACCCGTTCGGAGGTCCTGGCCTCGGCCGCGTACGCCTTGATCACCGCGGCGCCGACCACGGCCTCGCCGACCACCGACAGCAGGTCGCCCATCCGCTCGCGGACCACCATGTACGCCCGGGAGATCCGCTTCTGGAAGTGGCGCAGCCCCAGCACCAGCGGGATGAACGAGGCCCACACCAGCAGGGTCAGCTGCCAGGAGTAGACGGCCATCAGCCCGGTCACCACCAGCACCTCGGCGGTGGAGACCAGCAGCATCAGCCCGCCCCACTGCATGAACTGGCTGATCTGGTCGACGTCGCCGGTCACCCGGGAGACCAGCGCCCCGCGCCGCTCCCCGCTCTGGGTGAGCATCGACAGGTCGTGCACGTGCCGGAACGCCTTCACCCTCAGCGACGCCAGGCCGGACTCGGTGCTGCGGTACAGCCGCACGTTCATCAGGTAGGCGGCCACCGCCGTGAACAGGACCGCCACCGCGCAGATCCCCACCGCCCCGCGGATGTAGCCCATGTCGGGCCCGCTCCCGCCCGAGGGCAGCCCGTGGTCGATCGTCTGCTGCACGGCGACCGGGATGACCACCCGGCCCGCCGTGGCCACCACCGCCAGCACCAGCGTGAGCACCAGCCCCCGCCGGAACTCCGGGGTCATCCGCAGCCCGCGCCGCGCCGTGGCCAGCGCGCCCTCGTGCAGTGCCGACTCGTTCAACATCGTCATGCCGTCACGTCCTCGTCGCGCTCTCCTGCCCCGGACTCCACGATCTCCGCCGTCCCCGGGGGCCGCGGGAAACCGGCCGAGCCGGCCTCCAGCAGGTCCGCGCGTTCCGCGCGCTCCTCCGGTTCCGTCGGCCCGTCGGGGCGGGCCTCCGCCCGTCCGGCGGGCACCGCGCCGGCCGCCCGCTCCCCGTTCTCCGCCCGCCCGGCCGAGGTGTCTCGCCCGGCCGGTGCGTCCCGCCCGATCAAGGCGTCCTGTTCTGCCGACGCGACCCGCTCGTCCAGCGCGTCCTGCTCGATCAAGGCGTCCTGCTCCAGTGCGTCCTGCTCCGCCTGCTCGTAGGCGTTGACGAGGTCGCGGTAGCCGGCCGAGCGGCTCAGGAGCTCGGTGTGGGGGCCCCGGTCCGCGACGCGGCCGTGCTCGAGGTGGACGACCTCGTCGGCCAGGGCGATGGTGGCCTTGCGGTAGGCGATCACCACGACGCTGGCGCGGGTGTCGCGCAGGCCGTGGAGGATGCGGGCCTCCACCCGGGGGTCGACGCTGGAGGTGGCGTCGTCCAGGACCAGCAGGCGGGGGCGGCGGGCCAGGGCGCGGGCCAGGGCCAGGCGCTGGCGCTGACCGCCCGAGAGGGTGGCCCCGCGCTCCCCGATCACGGTGTCGAGCCCGTCGGGGAGCTCGGAGACGAATCCGTCGGCCTGCGCCAGCTCCAGCGCCCGCCGGAGCTCCTCGTCGGGCAGGTCCCTGCCGAGCAGCAGGTTGCCGCGGACCGTGTCGTCGAACAGGAACGTCTCCTGCGGGACGAGGGAGACCGTCCCCGCCACCTGGCCGGGGGCGAGGTCCCGGGCGTCCGACCCGTCGATCAGGACGGCGCCCTCGTCGGGGTCGATCAGCCGGACGAGGAGCGACGCCAGGGTCGACTTGCCGGAGCCGGTGGACCCGACGATCGCGACGGTGCGGCCGGGGGCGACGGAGAAGTCCACCCCGTCCAGCACCGGGCCGCCGCCCTCGGCCCCGTCGGCCGCGGCGTGGCCGTACCGCACGTCCTTGACCTGGAGCTCGGCCGCCCCGGTGGAGGCGAGCTCCGCGGTGCCGTAGGACAGCGAGCCCTCGGCGTCCAGGACCGCGCGGACCCGCTCCCAGCCGACGACGCTGCGCGGAAGCTCGGCCAGCACCCAGCCCAGCGCCCTGATCGGCCAGGACAGCAGGGTGAACAGGTAGCAGACCTGCACCAGCTCGCCGGAGTCGATGGCCCCGGCGTCCAGCCGGACCGCGCCGAGCAGCAGCACCGCCAGGACGCCCAGCCGGGGCAGCGTCTCCATCACCGGGTCGAACAGCCCGCGGACGCGCCCGACCTCGATGTTGGCGTCGCGCAGCCGGTGGACCTGCGTCTGGAACCTCTCGGTCTCGGCGTCCTCCCGGCCGAGGGTCTTGACCACCAGGCCGCCCTCGAAGCTCTCGTGGGCGACCTCGCTGACCCGGGCCCGCAGCTGCTGGGCCAGGGCCGCCCTGGGCCCCAGCCTCCGCTGGTAGACCAGGTTGAGCAGGGCGATCGTCGGGAAGATCAGGAAGCCGATCAGCGCCAGCGGAAGATCGATCACCAGGATCGCCCCGGCCGCCGCCACCAGCATGAAGACCACTCCGACGGCCATCGGCAGCGGCGCCAGCGGCGCCCACACCGCCTCGACGTCGGAGCTGGCGTTGGACAGCAGCTGGCCGGTGGGGTGGCGCTGGTGCCAGGCCAGCGGCAGCCGCAGGTACCGGCGGGTCACCTCACGCCGGTAGGCGGCCTGCATCCGGTACTGCATGAGGCCGGCCCAGAACCGCCTTCCGGCCACGCCCAGCGCCTTGAGCACCGACACCCCGACGATCGCGGCGGCCGCCGCGGCCAGGGCGCCCGCGGTGGTCCTGCCCTCCTCGAACGCCGGGATGATCACCTGCTGGGTCACCCGGCCCAGCACCCAGGCGCTGGCCACCGTCGTGCCCCCGTACAGGGCGCTGGCCAGCACCGAGAGGGCGAAGACGAAGGGCTCCGCGCGGACGGCCACGCCGAGCACGCGCAGCCCCGCTCGAAGGATTTGGGGGTCCACCCGTTCCGGCACGAAAAATCTCCCAGTGTTAACAACGTTCGGCCCCCATGCCTACCACCGGCGGCCGACAGTTATTCCCGTACCAAAAGGCACTTGCCCCCGCAGTCCTCGCCTGCGCATGCTGGCTGGGTGGATGCCAACGTGATTCACCCCGTCACCACGCTGCATGGACAGCTTCAACGAGGCCTCGGCCGAGCCGCGCGCCGGGCCGCCGAGATCCCGGGCTCAGGCGAGTTCGTCTATGACTGCATACGCAGGGATCCACGCTGGGACCGCCAGATAGAGTCGCGCAGTCTCTATTACGCCCGTTTGGTCGTCGATCTCGAGCTGCCGGTCCATCCGGTCGCGGAACACCTGTTCGACCCGGAGGACGAGACGGACGCCGACGACTGGCGCGTCTCTCTGGCCATCGACACCCTGACCGACCTCGTCCGGTTGAGCAGGCGCGAGGCCGCGACCCCCCTGCGCCACTACGCCGAGGAGGGCGCGAACTGGTTCGAGGCGCTGGACGCCCTGGTCTCCCTGGGCGACCCGGCGCTCGTGCACGGCCTGGGTTCGGTCGCCGCCGCCCGCTGCGACGAGGACGACCTGCACTGGCTCGTCGACGATCCCGGCAATCCCGTCATCCAGCAGTGGGCCTCCGAGCACTCCGTGATCGCCGACGCGGTCCGGAAGCGCCGGTCCAGTCCTCCCCCGCACCCCCGGGAGCAGCACCGCCCCACCGGATCGGACGGCGAGCTCGCCGCGCTGGTCCACCAGCGCTCCGACGCCTCCGTCGAGGCCATCCTGGAACTGGGCCGCCGCCGCAGCCCCGCGCTGCTCGACCTGGCCGAGGAGTTCCTGCCCGAGCGCCCCAGCCGCTGGCGCGGCGTCATCTGCCGGGCGCTGCGCGAGTACGGCGCCGAGGCCCTGCCCCGGGCCAGGGCCTGGGCGGGGGGCGTGCCCGGCTGCTCCGAGGTCGGCATCGACATCCTCGCCAGGCACGGCACCGCCCGGGACGTGCCGATCCTGCTGGAGGACCTGCGGGAGGCCCTGTCCGCCAAGAGCTGGGGCGGCGCCGCCAGCCCGGTGGAGGGCCTGGGGCGGCTGCGCGCGGGAGCCGCCGTCCCGCTGCTGAAGGAGGCCTGGGCGGCCACCGAGTACGCCTATCTGCGGCCGAGGCTGCTCACCGCGCTGCTGCGCACCGCCCCGCACACCGCCGAGGCCTACGCCACCGAGGCGCTGTGGGACTGCGAGGACGACGCCCGCCGGATCGGCGCCGCCACCGCGCCGCCCACCGAGGACAACCGGCTGCGGCTGCGCAGGCTGGCCGTGTGCGCCGCGGAGGAGCCCGGTGTGGTCTCGGTCGCGGTGGACCGGACGGAGCCCTGACCCGAAAATCGTCGTCAGGTGTCGGCCGGAAGGCGATCCCTCCTCCCCGGGGCAGGCCCGAAGTGGTCCCGCAGGGCGATGTCCGGGTTCTCTCCCCGCGCCTACACTGCTCCCATGATCTCCTCGAAGACCCGTCTTCTCCTCGCCACCCCCCTGCTGGCGCTGGCCCTGGCCACCACCTCGGCGTGCAGCAGCGAGAACACCGACTGCAACGTGGTCGAGGGCAAGTGCACCGTGACCTTCGACCGCGGCGTCAACGCCAAGGCCGAGGTCCTCGGCGTCAACGCCGAGTTCGTCTCCGCCACCGACACCGCCGCCACCCTGAAGATCGGCGGCCAGCAGATCACCGTCCCGCTGGAAGGCGAGGAGGCCTCCGGGGAGTTCAACGTCCGGGTCCAGTCCATCACCCAGGAGCAGGTCATCGTCGTGATCTCGGCCAACTAGCCGGCCGGGGCCCGCCGGTTCAGGAGAGCCGGCGGGCGATCGCGGCGGCCAGCCGTCCGGCCGAGCCGGGGGCCCGGCCCAGGAACAGCGACGGCTCGCTCAGCTCCAGTTCCAGCAGGACGGGCGAGCCGTCGGGGCCGGGGAGCAGGTCGACCCTGGCGTACAGCAGGTCCGGAGGGGCCGCGGCCAGCACGTCCCGGGCGAGCGCCAGCTCGGCGGGCGAGGGGTCCCGGGGCACGATCTGCTCCCGTTCGTCCTTCTCGGCGGTGATGATCTCCTGGACCCCGCTGCCGGGGGCGAGGATCGGCGCCTTGCGCACGGCGTGGCTGAACTCCCCGTCGAAGAACACCAGCGCGGTCTCGCCCGCGCTGTCCACGGCGTCGAGGTAGGGCTGGACCATGACGGTGCGGCCCTCGGCGCGCAGCCGGTCCAGGTGGGCGCGGGCCGGCGCCGACTCGCCGGCCGACCAGCGGGCGGTGTCCCGCGAGCCCGCCGACACCGCCGGTTTGATCACGTACTCCGGCCATCCGGGCAGCTCGTCGGGGTCCCACAGCGTGGGGACGACCGGGACGCCGGCCGCGGCCAGGTCCCGCAGGTACCGCTTGTCGGTGTTCCAGCGCAGGACGTCGGCCCGGTTGGCGAGGTTTCCGGTCCCGTCGGCCCAGGCCAGGAACTCCTCCAGGCGGAGGATGTAGTCCCAGGTGTTGCGGACGACCACGAGGTCGAACGCCGTCCAGTCCGCGCCGGAGTCCCAGACCACCGGTTCGGCGGTGTGCCCGTGCACGGCCAGCGCCTCCCGCAGCACCGGGAAGTCTTCGTCCCCGTCGGGCAGGCCGGCGAAGGTGGCAATCGCGATTCTCACGAAAAGACAGGGTAGATCCCGGTTTTTCGTATAACGAACCGGGCGGTCCCCGGCGGCGCGGGCCGCCGGGGACCGTCCTCAGCGCACCGGGTGCCCCGAGACCCTGATCGCGTCCTTGACCTCGGAGATCTTCAACTCGCCGAAGTGGAAGACCGAGGCGGCCAGCACCGCGTCGGCACCGGCCGCGACGGCCGGGGCGAAGTGCTCCAGCGCGCCCGCGCCGCCGCTGGCGATCACCGGCACGCCGACCACCTCGCGGACCCGGGCCAGCATCTCCAGGTCGAACCCGCTCTTGGTGCCGTCGGCGTCCATGGAGTTGAGCAGGATCTCCCCCACCCCGAGCTCCTCGGCCCGGCGCGACCACTCGACCGCGTCGATGCCGGTGCCCTTGCGGCCGCCGTGGGTGGTCACCTCGAAGCCGGACGGGGTGTCCCCGCCGCGCCGGGCGTCCACCGACAGCACGATGCACTGCGACCCGTACCTGTGCGCGGCCTCGCGCAGGAACTCCGGACGGGCGATCGCCGCGGTGTTGACCGACACCTTGTCGGCCCCCGCGCGCAGCAGCCTGTCGACGTCCTCGACCGTCCGGATGCCGCCGCCCACCGTCAGCGGGATGAACACCTGCTCGGCGGTGCGCCGGACCATGTCGTAGGTGGTGGACCTGTCCCCGGACGATGCGGTGATGTCCAGGAACGTCAGCTCGTCCGCGCCCTCGGCGTCGTAGCGGCGGGCCAGCTCCACCGGGTCGCCCGCGTCGCGCAGGTTCTGGAAGTTGACGCCCTTGACGACGCGGCCCTCGTCGACGTCCAGGCAGGGGATCACTCGGATGGCGACGGTCATGCGATCACTTCTCCCGCGTAGGCGTCGACCTCGACCTCGACCAGCATGCGCGGGTCGATGAGCCCGGCCACCAGCAGCAGGCTGGAGGCGGGCCTGACGTCGCCGAACAGCGAGCCGTGGGCGCGTCCCACGGCCTCGACGTGCTCGGCGCCCGTCACGTACATGCGCGTGCGCACCACGTCCTTGGGCGACAGGCCCAGGCGCTCCAGGGACCACAGCGCCACTTGGAAGGCGGTGCGGGCCTGTTCGTAGGCGTCGCCGACGTGGACGACCTCGCCGTCGACCACGGAGGTGCAGCCGGAGACGAAGGCCATGTCCCCGGCCAGTACGGCGCGGGAGTAGCCGAACGCCTCCTCCCACGGGCCGCCCGACGAGATCCGTTCGATCATCGAACGGCCTCCAGGGCCTCTTGGAGGGTGAAGGCCTGCGCGTAGAGGGCCTTGCCGACGATCGCGCCCTCGACGCCCTCGTCCACCAGCGCGGCCAGCGTCCGCAGGTCCTCCAGGGAGGAGACGCCGCCGGAGGCGACGACCGGCTTGTCGGTGCGGCGGCACACCTCGCGCAGCAGCTCGACGTTCGGGCCGCGCAGGGTGCCGTCCTTGGTGACGTCGGTGACGACGTAGCGGGGGCAGCCGTCCTTCTCCAGGCGCTCCAGCACCTCCCAGAGGTCGCCGCCCTCCTGCGTCCAGCCGCGGGCGGCCAGGGTCGTGCCGCGCACGTCGAGGCCGACGGCGATGCGGTCGCCGAACTCAGAGATGATCTTGCGGCACCACTCGGGGTTCTCCAGCGCGGCGGTGCCGATGTTCACCCGGGCGCAGCCGGTGTCCAGGGCGGCTCGCAGCGACGCGTCGTCGCGGATGCCGCCGGACAGCTCGACCTTGACGTCCAGGCGGCCGGTCACCTCGCGCAGCAGTTCGCGGTTGGAGCCGCGGCCGAAGGCGGCGTCCAGGTCGACGAGGTGGATCCACTCCGCGCCGGCGCTCTGCCAGGCCAGCGCGGCCTCGAGGGGGTCGCCGTAGGAGGTCTCGGTGCCGGCCTCGCCCTGCACCAGGCGCACGGCCTGGCCATCGGCGACGTCAACGGCGGGAAGCAGCGTCAGGGTCATGACCCACCACCCTACCGGCCGGGCCCTGACCGGCGGAAACGCCTCATGCCCGCACCTGCGGTTACTCTCCGGTCGTGATCCGGATCACATTGTTAACACTTCGGAAATCCAGCGGATACATCAGCGCGGACCATCAGAGGTGTGCCTCGACATGGATCGGTCCAGTACGGCCGTTACCTCCCCATCGAAGAACACGCGATCGTCGGCGATCTGCGCACCGTCGCACTCGTCGGCACCGACGGGACCATCGACTGGTTCTGCCCCGGCAGGTTCGACGCCCCGTCCCTGTTCGCCTCGCTGCTGGACGCCAGGAAGGGCGGCTTCTTCTCGCTGTCCTGCCGGACGGGCAGCCGCCCCAAGCAGCTCTACCTGCCCGACACCAACATCCTGATGACCCGGTTCCTGACCGCCGAGGCGGTCGGCGAGGTCATCGACTTCATGGTCCCGGAGACCAGCGCCTCGGCCCTGCCCCGCGACCTGCTGGTCCGCCAGGCGCGGGCCGTGCGCGGCCGGGCCACCTTCGAGCTGGCGTGCTACCCGGCGTTCGACTACGGGAGGACTCCGCACGAGGTCGAGATCGTCGAGGGGGTCGGCGCGGTCTTCACCTCCTCGGCCGGGCGGTTCGTCCTGCGCTCCAGCGTGCCGCTCCGGCGGGACGAGGACGGCGTGTACGCCTCGTTCACCCTGGACGAGGGCGAGACCGTCGACGTCGTGCTGGAGTGGGGCGGCCAGGTCCACCCGCTGGTGGCGGGCGAGGCCGACCAGCTGTTCCTGCGCACCCAGGAGTACTGGCAGAACTGGATCGGCCAGTCCCGCTACCGGGGCCGGTGGCGGGAGATGGTGCACCGCTCGGCGCTGGCGCTCAAGCTGCTCGTCTACCACCCCACCGGCGCGCTGGTGGCCGCCCCGACCACCTCGCTGCCCGAGGGCATCGGCGGGGTGCGCAACTGGGACTACCGCTACACCTGGCTGCGCGACTCGGCGTTCACCATCTACTCCCTGATGACGCTGGGCTTCCTGGAGGAGGCCTCGGCGTTCATGGAGTGGATCCAGCACCGCTGCGAGGAGGCGACGCTGGAACACGACATCATGATCATGTACTCGGTGGACGGCAGTGACAAGCTTCCCGAGCACACCCTGGACCATCTGGAGGGCTACCGGGGCTCGCGGCCGGTGCGGATCGGCAACGGCGCCGCCGGGCAGCGCCAGCTGGACGTGTACGGCGAGCTCATGGACGCGGTCTACCTCTACAACCGCGAGGTGCCGATCTCCTACGACCTGTGGCAGGGCCTGTCCAAGCGGCTGGACTGGCTCGCCGACCACTGGGAGGAGCCCGACGAGGGCATCTGGGAGGTGCGCGGCGGCCGGCAGCGCTTCACCTACTCGGCCCTGATGACCTGGACGGCCTTCGAGCGCGCCGGACGCCTGGCCCGCGACCGCGGCCTGCCCGCCCCGGTCAACAAGTGGCAGCGCCTGGCCGCCCGCGCCTACCGGTTCGTCCAGCAGGAGTGCTGGGACTCCGAGCTGGGCGCCTACGTCATGCACCCGGGCAGCAAGCTGCTGGACGCCTCGGTGCTGTGCATGCCGATGGTGAAGTTCAGCGGCCCGACCGACCCGCGCTTCCTCATGACGCTCGACCGGATCGGCACCGAACTGGTCTCCGACAGCCTGGTCCACCGCTACGCCAACACCGGCCACGACGGGCTGGACGGCGAGGAGGGCACGTTCAACCTCTGCAGCTTCTGGTACGTGGACGCCCTCACCCAGGCCGGACGGGTGAAGGAGTCGCGCATGGTCTTCGAGAAGATGCTGACCTACGCCAACCACGTCGGCCTGTACGCCGAGGAGATCGGCCCTTCCGGCGAGGCCCTCGGCAACTTCCCCCAGGCCTTCACCCACCTGGCGCTGATCAGCTCGGCGGTCAACCTGGACCGCGCGCTGGATCGTTCCTAGACCCGTCGCGGACGGATGGGGGCGGCGGCGCGCGACGCCTTCCGTCCGTCCGCGGCGTCCCTTTCAGGCGGCCTCAGGCCGCGGGCCGGTAGCGCTGCTCCCGGGTCGCGCTGCCCACGTAGCGCAGCAGGGCCTGCAGCGCCGCCCGGTTGACCCGGTCGGGGACGACCTCCCAGCTCCGCAGGACCGCTTGGCGGCGGGCCGAGAACACGATCTGGTCCAGGGGGCTCCACGGGATGCCGAAGCGCTCGCGGACGATCTCCGGCAGGCAGCCGAGGGCGTCCGACCGGGCGCCCGGCTCGGCCAGCATCGACGCGGCCCTGCCGATCAGCGCGGGCGCGTTCGGCAGCACCGAGACGCCCCGTCCGTGCAGGGCGATGTCCAGCGCCCGGTCCGCGGCGGGGTTGGGGGCCAGCTCCTCCGCGCAGATCCGGTGGAACTTCGCGCGGAAGGCGTTGTAGTCGCCGGGGACGGGCTTCATGCTCATCCCGTACCGCTCGTACCATTCGACCGTCTCGGCGTAGAGCTCCTCCTCCTGGCCGGCGGTGAGGGTCTCGGGGTGGAACAGCTCCACCGACCGGAAGATCTCCCAGGTGAAGGTGGCGTGCGCCCACCAGAACGTCTCGGGGTCCAGCGCGTGGTAGCGCCGCCCCCGCTCCACGCCCTTGATCCCGGAGTGCAGGTCCCGGATCCCCCGGGCCCGCGCCTCGGCGTCCGGTTCGAAGATGCTCGCCCAGATCTGCGGCACCGACCGGTAGATGCGCCCGAACGGGTCGGAGAAGAAATCCGAGTGCTCGGCGACCGCCGTGCCCAACGGCGGATACATCAGTTGCATCAGCCCCGCACTGGCCCCGGGGGTCAGAGATCTGAAGTCCCCGGCGTACTTCCACAGCAGTGAACCCGGCGCGATCATGGCACCTCCACCAAGCAAGCGTCTGCTTACAAAGTAGCAGGAGTGAGACAAAGATAAAAGGCTGTCTCAGCGCCGGTCGAACGCGAGGAAGGCTCCGATCGGGAAGACCAGCAGCGAGACGACCAGCAGCCCGAAACGGGCCATGGACGCGAGGCCGAGCAGCCAGGCCGCCCCCTGGACCGCCAGGAACAACACCGCGACGGCCGAGGCCCGCCTGCGCCTCCCGCGCGCGGCGCCGCCCGGCGCCGTCCTCGGCAGCCGCCCGCAGATCCGCCGCCACCGCTCGCGGCGGCGCGACTCGCGCTCCGCCCTGACCCGCCGCTCCTCGGCCAGCCGCGCCGCCTCGGCCTCCCGCTCGGCCCTCCGCCGCGCCCGTTCTCTGCTCACCGTCCGAGTATCGGGTGTCGCGAGGACCGCGGCCACCCGGGCAGGGGCTTCTCACTGACCAGGAGGGCACCGCTCCGGAGGGCCGGAGACGACGAAGGG
>NZ_BAAATZ010000021.1:99439-130385 GCF_039533685.1 Actinocorallia aurantiaca
CGGGGCGGCCGGGGCGTGGTCCACATGCGCGTTCAGAGCGTGCCGAGCCAGTTCTTCAGCAGCTGGGCGCCGGCGTCGCCGGACTTCTCGGGGTGGAACTGGGCGGCGCTGAGCGGGCCGTTCTCGACGGCGGCCACGAAGCGCTCACCGTGCTCGGCCCAGGTGACCAGCGGGGGCTGGAGGGCGCTCCCCTCCAGTTCCCAGGTGCGCACGCCGTAGGAGTGCACGAAGTAGAAGCGGGTCTCGGGGTCGAGTCCGGCGAAGAGCACCGACTCCGCCGGGGCCTCGACGGTGTTCCAGCCCATGTGCGGGAGGACGGGGGCGTCCAGGCGCTCGACGGTGCCGGGCCACTCACCGCAGCCCTCGGTGGTGATGCCGTGCTCGACGCCCTTGCCGAAGAGGATCTGCATGCCGACGCAGATGCCCAGGACCGGGCGGCCCCCAGCCAGGCGGCGGCCGATGATCCGCTCCCCCTTGACCGCCTTCAGGCCCTCCATGCAGGCGGCGAAGGCGCCCACTCCGGGGACGACCAGCCCGTCGGCCTCCAGCGCCTCCTCGAAGTCGGAGGTGACGGTGACGTCCGCGCCGACCCGGGCGACCGCGCGTTCGGCCGACCTGAGGTTGCCCGAGCCGTAGTCCAGAACGACGACCTTCTTCACTACATCCTCCCCAGACCCGCCGCGAACGACAGGACGGCCAGCACCAGCATCACGACGGACGCGCCCTTCAGCCCCTGCTTGAGGAAGCTGTAGACCCCGGTCAGGAAGAACAGGGCCAGCGCGAACAGGAACAGCGAGAACGGCGTGAAGGTCGTCCCGAAGAGGTCGATCCCGCTCTTCTCCTCGGCGGCCAGCACGGCGGGCACCAGGGCGCCGAGCATCACAGGGCGCCCTTGGTCGAGGGGATCCCGTGCACTCTCGGGTCGAGTTCGGAGGCGTAGCGCAGCGCCCGCGCCAGCGCCTTGAACTGGGCCTCGACGATGTGGTGGGCGTTGCGCCCGTAGGGGACGTGGATGTGCAGGGCGACCTCGGCATTGGCCACGAAGGACTCGAAGATGTGCCGGGTCATCGTGGTGTCGTACTCGCGGCCGATCATCGGGGCCATGCCCTCGGGCTCGGAGTGCACCAGGTACGGGCGGCCCGACAGGTCCACCGTCACCTGGGCGAGCGACTCGTCCAGCGGGATCGAGGCGTCGGCGAACCGGCGGATGCCGCGCTTGTCGCCCAGCGCCTGCTTGAACGCCTGGCCGAGCGCGATCGAGGTGTCCTCGATCGTGTGGTGGCTGTCGATGTGCAGGTCGCCGTCGGTCTGGACGGTCAGGTCGAACGAGCCGTGCTTGCCCAGCTGGTCCAGCATGTGGTCGAAGAACCCGACCCCGGTCGACACGTCGACCCTGCCCGTGCCGTCCAGGTCGATCTCGACGACGACCTTGGTCTCCTTGGTGCCCCGCTCCACGCGGCCGACACGGCTCACACTGACTCCTTCAAAGCGTCGCGGAAAGCTGCCATCTCCTCGGGCGTCCCCACCGTCACCCGCAGCCAGGCCGGGGGGCCCACCACGCGGATGAGCACGCCGGCCTCGAGCATCCGCCGCCACACCGCGTCCCGGTCGGGGAACTCCCCGAACAGGACGAAGTTGGCGTCGGAGTCGGCCACCTTGAAACCCTCGGCGCGCAGCCACGCGACCGTGGAGTCGCGCTCCTCCCGGAGCCTGCCGACGTAGCCGAGGAGCTCGCCGGAGAACGACAGCGCGGTGCGGGCGACGGCCTGGGTGACCGTCGAGAGGTGGTAGGGCATGCGGACCAGCAGCAGCGCCTCCAGCACCGCCGGGTCGGCCGCCAGGTAGCCCAGGCGCGCGCCCGCGAGGGCGAACGCCTTGGACATCGTACGCGTGACGATCAGGCGCGGGTTCCCGGCCAGCAGCTCCAGCGCCGAGGGGGTGCCCTCCCGCCGGAACTCGCCGTAGGCCTCGTCGACCACCACCATGCCCGGCGCGACGTCCAGCACGGCCTTGATCGCGTCGTGGTCCAGCGCGGTGCCCGTCGGGTTGTTCGGCGAGGTGAGGAACACCACGTCGGGCCGGTACTCGGCGATCGCGGTGACGGCCCGCTCGGCCTCCAGGCCGAAGTCGGAGTCCCGGAAGGCGTTCACCCAGCGGGTGTTGGACACCTTCGTGATCGTCGGGTGCATGGAGTACGACGGCTCGAAGCCCAAAGCGGTGCGTCCCGGGCCGCCGAAGGCCTGCAGGATCTGCAGGATGATCTCGTTGGAGCCGTTGGCGGCCCACACCCGCGAGGCGTCCAGGTCCACACCGGACTCGGCGCTCAGGTAGGCGGCCAGGCCGGCGCGCAGCGCCATGGCGTCGCGGTCGGGGTAGCGGTTGAGCTCGCCCGCGGCCGCGGCGACCGCGTCGCCCAGGGCCCGCACCAGCTCCGGCGACGGGCCGTAGGGGTTCTCGTTGGTGTTGAGCTGGACCGGGACGTCCAGCTGCGGCGCCCCGTAGGGCTTCTCGCCGCGCAGGTCGTCGCGCAGCGGCAGGTCCTCCAGGGAGCTCAAGACGGGACCTCCCAGTCGAAGCGGGCCTTGAGCGCGGCGCCGTGCGCGGGCAGGTCCTCGGACTCGGCGAGCGCGACGACCATGGCCGTCGCCTCGGCCAGCGCGGCGCGGTCGTAGTCGACCACGTGGATGCCGCGCAGGAAGGACTGCACCGACAGGCCGGAGGAGTGGCAGGCGCAGCCGCCGGTCGGCAGCACGTGGTTGGAGCCGGCCAGGTAGTCGCCCAGGGAGACCGGGGAGTGGTCGCCGACGAAGATCGCGCCGGCGTTGCGCACCCGGGCGGCGACCGCCGCGGCGTCCGCGGTGTGGATCTCCAGGTGCTCGGCGGCGTAGGCGTCGACGACGGCCAGCCCGTCGTCCAGGGAGGAGACCAGGATGATCGCCGACTGCCTGCCCGACAGGGCCTCGGTGACCCGCTCGCGGTGCTTGGTGCGCGCCACCTGCCCGGCCAGTTCGGCGGTGACCGCCTCGGCCAGCTCGGGCGAGTCGGTGACCAGCACGGACGCGGCGATGGTGTCGTGCTCGGCCTGGCTGATCAGGTCGGCCGCGACGTAGGCGGGGTCTGCGGTGGCGTCCGCCAGGATCGCGATCTCGGTGGGGCCGGCCTCGGCGTCGATGCCGACGACCCCGCGCAGGTGCCGCTTGGCGGCGGCGACCCAGATCGAGCCGGGCCCGGTGATCAGGTCGACCCGCGGGCACTCCTCGGTGCCGTAGGCGAACATCGCCAGGCTCTGCGCGCCGCCCGCGGCGTAGACCTCGTCCACGCCCAGCAGCGCGCAGGCCGCCAGGATGGCCGGGTGCGGCAGCCCGCCGAACTCCTTCTGGGCGGGCGAGGTGACGGCCAGCGAGCGCACCCCGGCCTCCTGGGCGGGGACCACGTTCATGACCACGCTGGAGGGGTAGACGGCCTTGCCGCCCGGCACGTAGAGGCCGACGCGGTCGACCGGGACCCAGCGCTCGGTGACGGTGCCGCCGGGCACCACCTGGGTGGTGACGTCGGTGCGGCACTGCGCGCGGTGCACGATGCGGGTGCGCCGGATCGCCTCCTCCAGCGCTCCGCGCACCGCGGGGTCGAGGTGCTCCAGCGCGTCGGCGATCGCCTGGACGGGCACCCGCGTGGTGGACAGCTCGACGCCGTCGAAGTCCCGGGTGTAGCGCAGCACCGCGTCCACGCCGTGATGCCGCACGTCCTCGCAGATCGGCCGCACCTTCTCCAGGGCGGCCTCGACGTCGAAGTCGGCACGGGGCATCACGGAGCGCAGGTCGTCCGGCAGGGAGCCGCGCAGGTCGATTCGGGAAATCACGCAGCTCAGTCTACGGAAGGCCGCGCCCGGAGCCGCAATCGAGTTTCGGGGGCCGAGATGACATGCACGACATTTGTGGCGCCCTCCCCCGAATTCCTAGACCCGCAGGGTCGCCTCCCAGTTCTTGAACCTGCCGTGCTCGTCGAAGATCGCCCGGGCGGTGCCGCCGCCGGGCAGCCTCGCCTCGGTCACCGCTCCCGTCTGGCGGAAGGGGACCCGGTGGTGGGACAGGAAGCGGATCAGGGTCAGCCGGGGGTCGGACGGGAAGAGCGCCACCGCGTTCATGATCAGGGAGGGCACCGGGATCGGGTCGAAGGGGGCCCCGGGCACCTGGGGGTCGTCCACCTGCAGGTAGGCCGAACCCCCGTCGTAGCCCGCGCCGATGTAGCCCGAGCCCCCCAGGGCCCCGGAGGCGGCCAGCGCGACCAGTTCGCCGCCGTGCGCGGCGGGCCCCCGGTACCAGGACAGGTCGAGCTCGGGGGTGGTGAACTCGGGGATGGACAGCCGCTCCCCCAGTTCCCGGACGGCCAGGACGGGGGCGACCGCGGGATGATCGGGTCCGAACTGCCGGTTGGCCCAGCCCCACAGCCAGGTGCGCTCGCCGGCCGCGTAACTGCCCAGCAGCCCCACCCGGACGGTGACGCCGCCGCTGGTGTAGGTCCGCGCCCCGAGGTCGGCGCTCCAGTCGGCGCGGGGCAGGTATCCCGCCAGGGTCTCCTGCCGCTGCAGGGCGATGGCGGACAGCGCGGCACCCAGGCGTTCGAACGCCGAGCTGAATCCTGACATGACCGGAACACTACCTGGGGGTGCCGACTTTGCGCTCCCTTCACCAAGGCACCCGTCCCCCCGCGTTACGCTGCGAGAGATCAGCTTTCCGGGACGTATCAGGAGCGTGGGTTTTGAGGCGGCAAGTGCAGATCTGGGGGGTCGTCACCGGGGCGCTCGCGCTCCTGGGCCTGCCCGCCGGGCTGCTGTGGTCCCGGCTGGCCGAGCGGCCCGAGTACGTGATCGTCGGCGGGGACACCTACCCGGCCGACTCCGAATCCGAGGTGCTCATCGGCGCCGACGGCACGCTGGCCGCGATCTGCGTGGCCATCGGGCTGCTGGCGGGCGCCGTCGCGTACTGGCGGGCCGGGCGCTCCAACGAGGTGCCGCTCGTGCTCGGCCTGTTCACCGGCGGGCTGCTGTGCTCCGTGCTCGCCTGGTGGCTGGGCCACCAGTTCGGCCTGGGCGGCTTCGAGCACACCGTACGGACCGCGGCGGACGGCACCCGGATCACCGGGCCGCTGGACCTCGGCGCGACCGCCGTGGCGACGCTGCAGCCGCTGGTCTCGGTGATCGTCTTCGGGATGCTGGAGGCGATGGACGCCGCCGGACGGCTACGCCCCTCCTATCAGGGCGGTTCGGGCGCCGGTGAGCCGCAGAAGGTCCGCGGGGGCGAGTTCGATCTGCAGGCCGCGCCGCCCGGCCGAGACGTACACCGTCGGGAAGCCTGAGGCGCTCTCGTCCACCACCACGGGCAGCCGCCTGCGCTGCCCCAGCGGGCTGATCCCGCCCACCACGTAGCCGGTGGCCCGCTCGGCGTCGGCGGGCTCGGCCATCCGGGCGCGCTTGCCCCCGACGGCCGCCGCCAGCGCCTTGAGGTCCAGCCGGCCCGAGACCGGGACCACCCCGACCGTCAGATTCCCGTCCACCTCGGCCAGCAGGGTCTTGAACAGCCGCTCCGGAGGAACGCCCAGCGCCTTCGCCGCCGCCTCCCCGTAGGACTCCGCGGCGGCGTCCACCTCGTACGGGTGCAGCGTGAACCCGATCCCGGCCTTGGTCGCGGCGACTGTGGCGGGGGTGCCGGCCGCCCCCTTCGTCCTCTTGGACTCCTTCACCAGGATCCCTCCCTCGGCCCCGTCGAACTCACCACGAAACCCTAATCCCGACCCGGCCCCCCTTGCGCGGGAGATCACATGGTGCCGATGTTCCACGGGAGAGGCGGAAGGGAAGGGTGGTGGCATGACGGAAGCGCCGCAGAAACTCCTGGTCATCGGCTTCGACGATCCGCTGAAGGCGAGCGAGTTCATGCTCACCGCCCTTCGGATGCAGAAGAACGGGCAGCTGCGCCTGCACGACGCCGTGTTCATCGAGCGCGCCGAGGACGGCAGGTCCGTCGTCCGGGAGACCCAGGACTTCACCCCCGGCAAGGGCGCCCTGGGCGCCGGGATGTGGGGACTGCTGCTGGGCACCCTGCTGGGCGGGCCGGTCGGCGGCCTCATCGGCGGCGCGGCCAGCGCCGGAGGCGGGGCGCTGCTCGGCAAGCTCATCGACACCGGGATCAAGGACGAGAAGATCGCCGAGCTGCGCGAGGCCGTGCCTCCGGGCACGACCGCGCTGGCCCTGCTGATCAGCAGCCTGTCCCTGGTGGACCTGCAGAACGAGCTCGCCCGGTTCCCCGGCGCCCAGTTCGTGGAGTCCGACCTGTACGACGCCGCGGTCCACGCCGTCCGGGTCAGCCTGGGCGAGATCCAGGACTGACCCGCGGGCCCGGGGACCGTTCAGGACTCGGCGGCGACGATGTCCAGGGCCTTCTGCAGGTCCTCGGGGTAGGGGCTGGTGAACTCGACGTACTCGTCCGTGCCCGGGTGGACGAAGCCCAGGCGGACGGCGTGCAGCCACTGCCGGGTGACGCCGAGGCGGGCCGCCAGGGTCGGGTCGGCGCCGTAGAGCATGTCGCCGACGCAGGGGTGGCGCAGCGCCGACATGTGCACCCGGATCTGGTGGGTGCGGCCGGTCTCCAGGGTGATGTCCAGCAGCGACGCGGCCCGGAACGCCTCGATCGTGTCGTAGTGGGTGACCGACGGGCGGCCGCCCGCGACCACCGCGAACCTGCCGTTGCCCGAGGGGTGCCGGTCGATCGGGGCGTCCACCGTGCCGCGGAACGGGTCGGGGTGGCCCTGGACCAGCGCGTGGTAGCGCTTGGTGACCTCCCTGTCCCGGAAGGCGTTCTTCAGCCGCGAGTAGGCCAGTTCGCTCTTGGCCACGGCCATGCAGCCGGTGGTGTTGGCGTCCAGCCGGTGCACGATGCCCTGGCGTTCGGCGGCGCCGCTCGTGGCCACGGTGTGCCCGGAGCCCAGCAGGCCGCCGATGACCGTGGGCCCGGTCCAGCCGGTGGTGGGGTGGGCGGCGACCCCCACGGGCTTGTTCACCACGATGATGTGCTCGTCCTCGTGGAGGATCGTCATTCCCGGCACCGGCTCGGGCACCGCGACGGGCGCGGCCGGCGGCGGCGGGAGGAGGACCTCCAGCCAGGAGCCCGCCGTGACCCGGTCGGACTTGGCGACGTCCCGGCCGTCCACCTGGACGTCGCCGGCGGCGATCACCTCGGCGGCGCGGGAGCGGGAGAGGCCGAACAGGCGGGCCAGGGCGGCGTCCACCCGCTCGCCCTCCAGGCCCTCGGGTACGTAGAGGGAACGATGGTCGCTCACTTCGCGTCCTCCCCGCTCGTGCCGGCTCCTTCGGAGGACTCGGCGGACCCGTCGGGCACTGTTTCCTCGGTGGACTCTGCGGATCCGCCGGATCCGGTGTCGCGGGTGCCGTCGAGCTGGTAGCCGCGGGCGGCCAGGACGACGGCGAGCACGCCGCCGCAGACGATGGCGGAGTCCGCCAGGTTGAACACCGGCCAGTTGGGCCACTCGATCCAGTCGACCACGTGGCCCTGGAACCCGCCCGGCTCCCGGAAGATCCGGTCGCCGAGGTTGCCCAGCGCCCCTCCGAGCAGCAGGCCCAGGCTCAGCGCCCAGGGCAGGCTGCGCAGGTCGCGCGCGGTGCGCACGATGGCGATCACCACGCCGATGGCGATGATGGTGAACACCCAGGTCATGCCCGTGCCGATGGAGAAGGCCGCCCCGCTGTTGCGGGTGACCCGCAGGGTGGTCAGGCCGCCCAGCAGCTCGATCGGCCGCTCGCCCTCCAGCCGCGCCACCGCCAGGATCTTGGTGATCTGGTCGGCCAGCAGCGCCGTGAGGGCCACCGCCGCCAGGACGACGATACGACGGGGCCGGGACCCCGTCTCCGTCTCGGAGGCGGCCCCGGCCCCGTCCCTCTCGTTCTGGATCTCGCTCAGCGTCGTTCCTCGCGTTGTTTGCATGTCACACATAGCGTCGCACGCGGAAAGGCCTGAAGGCGTGCCTTGCCTATGGCCTTGCCGCATTCCTCACAGACACCATAGGTGCCCGTCTCTATTCGCGCGATCGCGCGCTCGTTCTGCTGCAGGAGATCACGCGAGTTGTTGGTGAGCGCCAGCTCGTGCTCGCGCTCGTAGGTCTTGGCGCCCGCGTCCGCCTGGTCGTCCCCGGCACCCTCGCCCAGATCGGTCCCCTCGGCGGCCTGGGTGAGCGCGGCGGAGATCTCCGCGGCGAGTTCCTCGACCTCGGCGGCCAACCTGGTCCGCACCGCCTCCAGCTCCTCCGCGGTCCAGCGTTCCTCTCCTTCGCGAACCGGGAGTTTCTCTGCCTTCTGGGCCTCCTGGGCCACACTTGCGGTGCCGGCCATGTCGGTCCCCCTAGCGTTGATCTTGTTCTCGACTGGCAGTGCGGGCAGCATAGGTCTCCCTCCGGAGTGCGGCAAACAACGCCGATTGGTCACCACCCGCATATGCCCCACGACAAGCCGTCACGAACCGCGCAGTCGGCCGAGCTTCTGTGTGAGCAGGGTCACATCTCCTTCAATTTCGATCAGCTTCTCCCTGCTCGTGGCGCCGGAGAGCAGCCGGACGTCCCTTCGCCGCACCCCGAGGGCCTTCGCGACCGCCTCCAGCGCCGCCTCGGTCGCCTTCCCCTCCACCGCGCGGGCGGCGACCTTGACGACCAGCGCGTCCCCGTGGACGCCGCCGACCTTCGTCCGTGACGCCCCGGGCCCCACTCTGATCGCTACTTTGATCGCCATATTTCACCCTTCCGTGGGACATTCCTGACCGTAATTCGAGTCGAACGCGAGCCCGCGCGCCCCGTACAATCGTGACAGTCCACGGCAAGGCAGCGATGAGGCCATCACCTCGGAGCCGCCGGAAGAACAGCCCCGGGTCGAGCGCGACCGGGAGCCCAGTAGAACCGGCAGCCGGACGGCAACGAAGCGGACCACGCGCACGATCTTCGGCGGGTGGTCAAGAAGGGTGGTACCGCGGCCCGCAAGGGTCGTCCCTTCAAGGACAGTTCCGCACCGTCTTGGAGGTCGTACCGCCGTGTCCTTCCGTCCCCTCCCCGCGCAGGTCGATCTGCCGGCCCTCGAACGCGACCTGCTGCGCCGCTGGCAGGACGAGAAGATCTTCCAGCGCTCGCTCGAACGCAACGTCGACGGCCCCCGGTGGGTCTTCTACGAAGGACCGCCCACCGCCAACGGCATGCCCGGCGTGCACCACGTCGAGGCCCGCGTCTTCAAGGACGTCTTCCCCCGCTTCAAGACCATGCAGGGCTACCACGTGCCCCGCAAGGCCGGCTGGGACTGCCACGGCCTGCCCGTCGAGGTCGCGGTGGAGAAGGAGCTCGGCCTGTCGGGCAAGCCGCAGATCGAGGCCTACGGCATCGCCGAGTTCAACGAGCGCTGCCGCGCCTCCGTCATGCGCCACACCGACGCCTTCGAGGAGCTCACCGAGCGGATGGGCTACTGGGTGGACCTCCAGGAGGCCTACCGCACCATGGACCCCTCCTACATCGAGTCGGTCTGGTGGTCCCTGAAGGTCATCTGGGAGAAGGACCTCCTCTTCCGCGACCACCGGATCACCCCGTACTGCCCCCGCTGCGGCACCGGCCTGTCCGACCACGAGCTCGGCCAGCCCGGCGGCTACGAGACCGTCAGCAGCCCCTCGGTCTACGTGCGGATGCCCGTCACGTCCGGCCGGTTCGAGGGCGCCGACCTCCTCATCTGGACCACCACCCCCTGGACCCTGGTCTCCAACACCGCCGTCGCCGTGCACCCCGGCGTCACCTACGTCGTCGCCGAGAAGGAGGGGGAGAAGCCGGTCATCGTCGCCGAGCCGCTGCTGGAGAGCGCGCTGGGCGAGGGCTGGACCGCCCGCGAGTCCTTCCCCGGCTCCGAGCTGGAGCGCACCCCCTACAGCCGCCCGTTCGAGCTGGTCGAGATCCCCGGCGCGCACTTCGTGCTGCTCGCCGAGTACGTCACAGTCGAGGACGGCACCGGCCTGGTCCACCAGGCGCCCGCCTTCGGCGCCGACGACCTCCAGACGTGCAAGCGCTACGGGCTCCCGGTCGTCAACCCGATCGGCCCGGACGGCCGCTTCCTGGACGACGTCCCCGAAGTCGGCGGCGTGCTGTTCAAGGAGGCCGACGAGGCGCTCACCGCCGACCTGCGGGAACGCGGCCTGCTCTTCCGCGGCTCGCACTTCGAGCACAGCTACCCGCACTGCTGGCGCTGCCACTCGGCGCTGCTGTACTACGCGCTCCCCGCCTGGTACATCCGCACCACCGCGATCAAGGACGAGCTGCTCCGCGAGAACGCCGGCACCAACTGGTTCCCCGAGACCATCAAGGAGGGCCGGTACGGCGAGTGGCTGCGCAACAACGTCGACTGGTCGCTGTCGCGCTCCCGCTACTGGGGCACCCCGCTGCCGCTGTGGTTGTGCCCCGACGAGCACGTCACCTGCGTGGGCTCCCTCAAGGAGCTGTCGGAACTGGCCGGCGAGGACCACTCCGAGCTCGACCCGCACCGCCCGTTCGTCGACGACGTGACCTTCCCCTGCCCGGTCTGCGCCCAGACGGCGACCCGCGTCCCCGACGTCA
The DNA here is from genome assembly GCF_039533685.1 of Actinocorallia aurantiaca. Taxonomy (NCBI): domain Bacteria; kingdom Bacillati; phylum Actinomycetota; class Actinomycetes; order Streptosporangiales; family Thermomonosporaceae; genus Actinocorallia; species Actinocorallia aurantiaca. The sequence goes on from NZ_BAAATZ010000021.1 coordinate 110,081, forward strand.
TCGACGCCTGGTACGACTCGGGCTCCATGCCGTTCGCCCAGCACGGCGCGCCCTACAGCAACCAGGAGGCGTTCGAGCAGGCCTACCCCGCGCAGTTCATCTGCGAGGCCACCGACCAGACCCGCGGCTGGTTCTACTCCCTCATGGCCGTCGGCACCCTGGTGTTCGACAGATCCTCCTATGAGAACGTGCTGTGCCTCGGGCTGATCCTGGCCGAGGACGGGCGCAAGATGTCCAAGCACCTGGGCAACGTGCTGCAGCCGCTGCCGCTGATGGACCAGCACGGCGCGGACGCCCTGCGCTGGTTCATGGCCTGCTCCGGTTCGCCGTGGGCGGCCCGCCGGGTCGGCCACAACGCGCTGGAGGAGATCGTCCGCAAGGTCCTGCTGACCTACTGGAACACCACCTCCTTCTTCGTCCTGTACGCCAACGCCGCCGCTGCGCAGGGCAACGCCTGGACGCCCGACCGGCTCGGCGAGGCCCCCGCCCCCGCCGACCGCCCGCTGCTGGACCGCTGGGCGCTGGCCGAGCTGAACCGGACGGTCGCCGAGGTCACCGAGGCGCTGGAGGTCTTCGACACCCAGGCCGCAGGACGCCGGCTCGGCGAGTTCGTCGACGACCTGTCCAACTGGTACGTCCGCCGCTCCCGCCGCCGCTTCTGGGAGGGTCCGGCCGGGCCGGAGGGAAGCTCGGCGTTCGCGACCCTGTACGAGTGCCTGGAGACGCTGACCCGGCTCATGGCCCCGCTGGTGCCGTTCCTCACCGACCACGTCTGGGACGTGATCCGGCCCGAGGGCTCCCCCGAATCGGTGCACCTGGCGTCCTGGCCGAAGGTCGACGAGGCGCTGCTGGACGCCGACCTGACCGGGCAGATGGCGCTGGTCCGGCGGCTGGTCGACCTGGGCCGGGCCGCCCGGACCTCCTCCTCGGTGCGCATCCGCCAGCCGCTCGGCCGGGCCCTGGTCGGCGCGCCCGGCTGGGCCGCCCTGCCCGGCGAGCTGCGCGCCCAGATCGCCGAGGAGCTGAACGTCGGCTCCTTCGAGGACCTGTCCTCCATCGGCGGCGACCTGGTCGAGTACGAGGTCAAGCCCAACTTCCGCGAGCTGGGCAAGCGCTTCGGCAAGCAGACTCCGCTGGTCGCCAAGGCGGTCACCGCCGCGGACGCGGCCGCGCTCGTCACCGGCATCCGCTCGGCGGGCTCGTTCTCCGTCGAGGCGGCGGAGGTCGGCGCGGTCTCCCTCGGCCCCGACGACGTGATCGTCACCGAGCGGCCCCGGTCCGGCTGGGCCGTGGAGTCGGCGGCGGGCGAGACCCTCGCGCTCGACCTGGAGATCACTCCGGAGCTGCGCCGGGCGGGCCTGGCCCGCGAGGCCGTCCGGATGATCCAGGACGCCCGCAAGCAGTCGGGCCTGGAGGTCACCGACCGCGTCACGCTGGCCTGGTCCGCCTCGGACCCGGAGATGGCCGAGGCGCTGCGCGAGCACGGCGCGGAGGTCGGCGGCGAGGTCCTCGCCACCTCCTTCACCGAGCTGGCGGACGGCGCCGAGCCCACCCACCACGAGGCGGACCTCGGTCTGTCCTTCGTGCTGAAGAAGGCCTGATCCTCCTCCGGGCGGGGCCGCGTCCCGGCGCGGCCCCGCCCGGGCTCAGGGTGCTCTCAGGGTCTTCTCGGGGTTCGCCCGGATGGAGAACCGCCCTCCCCTTTGTCATAGTGAAGGGGTGGAGCTAGAGAACATCCCCCAGTTGAGGGCGTCGGACGCGGATCGTGACCGGGTGGCGGAGGTCCTCGGGGACGCGCTCTCCGAGGGCAGGCTGACCCCGGAGGAGCACTCCGAGCGCCTGGACCGCCTCTACGCCGCCAAGACCTACGCCGAGCTGGAACCGCTCACCGGCGACCTGCCCCGCCCCAGGGTCTCCCTCGCCAAGGAGAACCCCGCCCTTCCGGTGCCGGTCCGCAGTTCCAGCGACATCCATTGCTTCTTCGGCGCCGCCGAGCGCAAGGGCCGCTGGCTCGTCGAGCCCGTCACCACCGTCAACTGCGTCTTCGGCGGGGTCGACCTCGACTACCGCACCGCGGTCCTCACCCAGCGCGAGGTCGTCGTCAACGTCAGCTGCATCTTCGGCGCCATCGACGTCATCGTCCCCCCGGGCGTCCGCGTCGAGAGCGACGTCTCGGCGATCTTCGGCGCCATCGACGACCCCGGCAACGACACCGTCGACCCCCAGGCCCCCGTCATCCGCTTCACCGGCTTCGCCCTCTTCGGCGCCATCGACATCAAGCGCAAGCTCACCCGCGAGCAGCGCCGCGCCGAGCGGGCCGCCCGCCGCGCCCAGCGCCGCTGCTGACCTCCGTCCCTCCCCGACGCCCGCGAGCGGCGGCCGCTGTCGACGGCGATGCCGGACGTCCCGCTGTTCTCTCGGCTCCCGTGGGAGCCCGGCGCTGACGCGGAGAAGCCCGTGCCTGAGGCACGGGCTTCTCCGGTGAAGAGCGAAGGGGGAGCCGGGTCAGACGGCGGGCTCCTTGTCGGGCTGGCAGACGAGGCAGGGGGTGCAGCCGCGCTCCTTGGCGACCTCGCGGCTGAGGGTCTCCAGGTCCTCGTCCTCCTCGCCGATGTCCTCGATGAGGGCGCAGTCGGGGCGGTGGTAGCGCTTGGTGCCGCTGAGGATGCGGACGACGGGGCCGCCGGAGGCCGCCTCGGGCTCGCGGGAGCCGGGGACCACGGGATGCGCGGAGGACTCCTCCTCGGCGGCGGGCTCGGGGGCCGTCTCGGGCTCGGGGTCCGCGGCGGGGCGGACCGGCTCCGACAGAGGCGACTCGCCCTGCGCGGAGTCGCCCGGCAGGGGCTCGTCCAGCGGAAGCTCCGGCAGGGGGGTGCCCTGGTCGGGGGTCGGGTCGGCATCGGCGTCGGCGGACTTCGCCCAGAAGGCGTCGGCGGGCGCCGGCGAGGACCAGGAGTCGCCGCTCCGGCGGGGCTCCAGGGGATTGGGGCCGCTGCTGTAGGACTCCTCCGGCAGCCGGTAGGAGGGGTCGAGCGGGTCGGCGGTCAGCGCCTTGGGGTCCCAGTCGGTGACGGTGTCGGCGGCCGGCGGCTCCGAGGAGGCCGGCGTCCAGTCCATGCCGCCGGAGGGCAGCGCGCCGGGCCGCTGCTCCCGCGGGGGCGCCTCGTCCCGGTCGGGGGCCGCCTCGAAGTTCAGGGTGGGCTCGAAGCCCCGCCGGGACTCGGGCGTGAAGGGCTCCGTGAAGGTCTCCGTGGGGGAGCCGGCGTCGGAAGAGGCGTCCTGGTCGCCCTCGGGATCACCGCCGCCCGCCGTGGCCGCGGTGGCGCGCGCCGCCAGAGCGGTGTCGGGCAGGCAGGCGGTGCAGGGGCTGAACCCCTCTTCCTGAGCCTCGATGTAGGTGAGCTCCTCGGTCTGCCGGCCCGCGAGCTGCCGGCACGTGTCGAGGTGGTAGCGCTTGCGTCCGGGGATGACGTACACGAGCGCGTCGTCCGGCACCTGGGCGGTCGGCATCGGGAAGGCGTACGGGGTGCCCTCCTCCGCCTCGGGCGAAGGGGCGGGATCCTCGGCGGCGGCCTTGGCCGCGGCTTTCCGCGCGGCCCTGCCTGCGGGCCGGGACTTCGGCGCCGCGGGGCGGCGGGCCGGGGCCGACCCGAACAGCTCCTTGCGCCGGATGAGTACCCCTATGGCCAGGCACAGGGCCGACACGACGCTGACAGCGATCGACACATAGATCAGCTGCAGCCCCGTCAGGCCCAGCACTCCCTGCTCTTCCGTCACGATCCCCGCCACCAGCAGGGCGATCGCCACGATGACCAGCAGGCCACTCAGGATGATCACAAGGACTCCCTCTCCCGGTACCCAGCACTTCGACCGGTCCTCGCAGCTCGGCGAGGTGTCGGCAGAGTCAGCACCCTATCGCCTGAGGGCGCGCTGCCCGTGGTCGAACACGCGCGGACGCGCGTTACGCGATCCACGAAAGATCGGGATCTTCCGTGCGCACGCTCGTCCGGTACGCCGGGTGTCAGCGGCGCTCGTGCGGCGGAGCCTCCACCGCGGCGTGGAAGCCGCCGGTGCTGTGCTGCGCCGGCTCGGCCGGAGGCGGGAACGGCGTGGGGCCGGTGGAGACGGGGGCCGGCTGACCGACATGGGCGGCCACGGGCACCGGCTGGGGGCCCGTGATCGTCGGGCCGGGGAATCCGCCCTCGTTGGCGCCGACCTCGAGCTCGCGCAGCTGGCCTTCCAGATAGGCCTTCAGCCGGCTGCGGTACTCGCGTTCGAAGGCGCGCAGGTCGTCGACCTTGCGCTCCAGCTCCTCGCGCTGCTGCACCAGGGATCCCATGACCTGGCGGTGCCGCTCCTGGGCGTCCCGGTCGAGCTGCTCGGCCCGGGAGCGGGCCTCGGAGACGATCTGGTCGGCCTGGCGGCGCGCCTTGCCCAGGATGTCCTCGGCCTCGCGGCGGGCCCGGCCGAGGGTCTCGTCCGCCTCCCGGCGGGCGTCCGCGATCGCCTGGTCCGCGGTCTGCTGCGCCAGGGCGAGCACCCGGGCCGCGGTGTCCATGTTGTCCTCGGTGGTGGGCCGCGGCTCGATCCGCGGCTCGTGCGCCAGGCCCATGCCGATCGGCTCGGGCTGCTGCACCGGCTCCGGCTGCCTCATCGGCTCGGGCATCGGGGGCGCGAGGTCCTGCTTGGGCTCCACGATCGGGGCCGCCATGGCGGGGACCTTGCCGCGCAGGCATTCGGCCAGCTTGGCCCGCAGTTCCTCGTTCTCCTGGATCAGGCGGTCGAGTTCGGCCTCGACCTCGTCGAGGAAGGCGTCTACCTCTTCCTCGTCGTATCCCGGTCGAAGCCGGGTCGTGCTGAACTGCTTGTTCCGCACATCCGCGGGTGTCAGCGGCATGGTGGTCTCCTTGGCGCGCTTGGAGTCTGTCCCAGAGGACGGTATCCGATCAAAGCTCCGGGGCGAAGACGATCACCTCGTCAGCCCCCCGACCACCTGAATCAAGATCAGGACGATCAGGAAGAGCACCATGAAGCTCAGATCGAGACTCACGTTACCCAATCGCAACGGTTTGAAGATACGTCTCAGGCGAACGAGGATGGGCTCTGTGACCGTCCAGATGGGTTCAGCGAACACCAGAACGATCCCTTTGGGCCGCCAGGGCTGCCTCGACGTGCTCTCCGCATACATCTTCAGGTAGTCCAGGATCAGCCTGCCGATCAGGATCAGCAGGAACAGATACAGCACCACCGTCAGGATGGCTCCAACGACTGTCACGGACACTCTCGCATGTGGCTATCAGCTTTGGTTGAAGAATCCGCGTTCTGCCATCCGGGCCTTGTCTTCGGCGGTGACCTCGACATTGGCCGGAGAGAGCAAGAACACTCTGTTCGTAACACGCTCGATGCTCCCGTGGAGCCCGAACACGAGACCTGCCGCGAAGTCGACGAGCCTTTTGGCGTCGCTGTCGACCATTTCCGTCAGATTCATGATCACCGGGGTGCCCTCACGGAAGTGCTCCCCGATGGTCCGAGCCTCGTTGTACGTCCTAGGGTGAAGCGTAGTGATACGTGCCAAATCGGATACAGCGGGCTCGCGCCGCTCCTGCGCCGGCACCGGCGGGCCCGTCGCGATCTGCGTGGCCTGCTGGTCGTCCTCGAGGGGACGGCGGCGGGAGGCGTGCTCCGCCTCCGGCTCCTCGTATTCTTCCTCGTAGACGTCGTAGTCGTCGTACCGGTCATCCTCGACGAGGCCGAGATAGACCGCCATCTTGCGCATCGCGCTGGCCACGGGGCCCCTCCGATCCGATATCCCGTCCAGGATGTCCTGTTCAAACCGATTCGCGGGTGGCATCCGCTACTTACTCGCGGACATTACCCGACGATTGTTCGCCTACCTCCGAGCAACGCCGTACCGATGCGCACGTGTGTCGCACCACAGGCGATCGCCTCCTTCAGATCACCGCTCATACCGGCCGAGACGACCCCGGCTTCGGGATGGGCGGATCTCAGGCTCTCGGCGTACCCGGCCAACCGTTCGAACGCCGGAGCCGGATCGGCCCCGAGCGGCGCGACCGCCATGATGCCACCGAGTTCCAGTCCGGGGGCAGTGGTTATCCGGTCGGCCAGTGCCAAGAGGTGATCAGGTTCTACCCCGCTGCGACCAGACGAACCAGGAGTATCTAGCGAAACCTGTGCCAAACAGGTCACTCTTTTCCCCTGTCTCACCGCCTCGTCCGAGAGGGCGGTGACCAGACGCGGCCGGTCCACCGAGTGCACGACGCGCGCGTACCCGACGACGGACCTGGCCTTGTTGCTCTGCAGCGCGCCGACGAAGTGCCAGACGAGGGGGAGGTCCGCGCAGGAGGCCGCCTTGGGCGCGGCCTCCTGGTCCCGGTTCTCCCCCACGTCGGTGACACCGAGCCCGGCGAGCAGCCGGACGTCGGACGCCGGGAACGTCTTGGTGACCGCGATCAGGGTGACCTCGCCCGGATCGCGCCCCGCCTCCCGGCAGGCGAGCGCGATCCGCTCGCGAACGTCCCGCAGGTTGGCCGCGAGTTCTTCTTCGCGCGTCACTGCTACTTCAGGAAGTCGGGGACGTCGAGGGGGTCGTCGTCGTCGAACACGACGGGACGGCGCCGGGTCGGCTCTCCCCCGGTGAACCGGTCGAAGCGGGTCACCGCGGGCGGATCCTGCACCGGCCGCGGCACCTTAGGGTGCGACTGCTCCGACTGCCCCTCCGAAGCGCCCTCACCGGAGCCGGCGGGCTCCTCGAAGGGCTCGGGCTCCGGCGCGGGCTCGGGGACCTTCGGCTCCTGCGGAGGCACCGGCTTGGCGGCCGCCTCGGTGACGGTGGGCCGGGGCGGAGGCAGCCGTTTGACGTCCGGTGGCTCCGGCGCGACCGGCTGGATCTCGTCGAAGCCCGCCGCGATGACGGTCACCCGCACCTCGTCGCCGAGCGCGTCGTCGATGACCGCGCCGAAGATGATGTTGGCGTCCGGGGCCGCGGCGTTGGACACCAGCTGCGCCGCCTCGTTGATCTCGAACAGGCCGAGGTCCGAGCCGCCGGAGATGGACAGCAGCACCCCGTGGGCGCCGTCGATGCTGGCCTCCAGCAGCGGGCTGGAGATCGCCATCTCGGCCGCCGCCACGGACCGGTCGTCGCCGCGCGCCGAGCCGATGCCCATGAGCGCCGAGCCGGCCCCGGACATGACCGACTTCACGTCGGCGAAGTCCAGGTTGATCAGGCCCGGGGTGGTGATGAGGTCGGTGATGCCCTGGACACCGGAGAGGAGCACCTGGTCGGCCGCCTTGAAGGCGTCCAGCACGCTGACCTGCCGGTCGGAGATCGACAGCAGCCGGTCGTTGGGGATGACGATGAGGGTGTCGACCTCGTCGCGCAGCGTCTCGATGCCCGCCTCGGCCTGAGCGGCCCGGCGCTTGCCCTCGAAGCTGAAGGGACGGGTGACCACGCCGATGGTCAGGGCGCCGAGAGTGCGCGCGATGTTCGCCACGACCGGGGCTCCGCCGGTGCCGGTGCCGCCGCCCTCACCCGCGGTGACGAAGACCATGTCGGCCCCCTTGAGGACCTCCTCGATCTCCTCGCGGTGGTCCTCGGCGGCCTTGCGGCCGACGTCGGGGTTGGCGCCGGCGCCCAGTCCCCTGGTGAGCTCGCGGCCGACGTCGAGCTTGACGTCGGCGTCGCTCATCAGAAGCGCCTGGGCATCCGTGTTGATCGCGATGAACTCGACGCCCTTGAGCCCCTCTTCGATCATCCGGTTGACGGCATTGACACCGCCGCCGCCGATACCGACGACTTTGATGACCGCTAGGTAGTTCTGCGGTGCTGCCACGAGGAGGGGCCTTTCCGCTAGCTTGCTGTTCCCGATAAACCTTGACCCTCAAGTTGAGGCTTACAGTTATGTCAACCTGAGGACTGCTAGGGACAGTAGGGCTGCCCCCCATCAGGGTCAACTAACAGGGGCCCAAGGAGATCGGCGTGTCGCAGTGAAGCCGACTCACCCTGATTCGCGGGGTTTACCAATCATCTGGTAGTGACGACATCCGGCGCGCTGACGTCTATCGTGCGCGCGGCCCGGCCGGCCTTGGTCGCCAGCAGCGCCTTCAGCAGCCGGTGCTTCTCGTCGGCGCGCTCGGCCGCTCCCCACACCACGGTCAGACCGCCTTCCAGGCGCAGGACCACCAGTTCCGCGCTCGAGGCCTCGATCGTCACCAGCTTCGACTTCCACCGCGGCTGCAGCCCTCTGAGCACCTCGAGGCCCTCCCGGGTCGCCGGGTCCCCCGGGCCCGGCGCCGCGACCACGAGAAGCGGCAGGTGAGCGGGCCTGCGAGGCGAGGTGAGAACTGTCACACCGAAGCGGTCGACGTGCTGGAACAGCCCGTTCTGCTCGACCGTCGCGATCGGGGTGCGCTCCCGGACGGTGATGACCAGGGTCGTGGGCCAGCTCCGCGACACCGAGACCGACTGCACCTCCCGGATCCCGGCCACCCGGTGCCGCACCGACCCGGTGTCCAGCCGCGCCATCGGCGTGCCGACCGGCACCCGCGCCGCCTTCAGCACCTGGCCGCGGTCCAGCACCGAGACCCCGCGCACCGACACCTCGCGCACCACCAGCAGCCTGGAGCCGAGCACCGCCCAGATCGCGGCGCCGAGCAGCGCCGCGATGAGCAGGACGACGAACATCACCTTCCAGCGGGCGCGCCCGGCGGGGCGTCCGCGGCCGGCGGGCTCCGCCTCGCCCCCGGTCCCGGCGGCGCCCCGGGCCGGATCGCCCTGCGAGGGCGGCTGCCGCGGCGGCTGCGTGGTGGCCATGTGCCGATGATGTCCCCTTCTCCCGCCCGCTGAAACCTCTGACACGCCGGAGCGCCGCCGGCGCCCGTCAGGAGAGCAGGGACAGGATCCTCGGGCCGAGCGTGGTGACGTCGCCCGCGCCGGCGGTGATCACGATGTCGCCGGGCGAGGCGAGCTCGGCGACCCGCTCGGCGGCGGAGGCGAAGTCCGGCAGGTAGTGCACCTGCGGCCCCTCGGGCACGGCGTCCACGATCAGCTGCCCGCTCACCCCGGGCTCGGGGTCCTCGCGGGCGCCGTAGACGTCCAGGACGACCGCGACGTCGGCCGCGCCCAGGGCCGCGCCGAACTCCGCGGCGAAGAACCGGGTGCGGCTGTAGAGGTGGGGCTGGAAGACCACGATGATCCGGGACCTGCCGCTCTCCCCCGCGTAGTCGCGGGTGGCCGACAGGTCGGCGGTCAGCTCGGTCGGGTGGTGGGCGTAGCTGTCGAAGACCTGGACGCCGCCCGCCTCGCCCTTCAGCTCCAGCCTCCGGCGGGCTCCGCCGAAGGCGGCGAGTCCCTCCACCACCTTGGGCAGGTCCGCGCCCAGCGCCTTGGCGACCGCGACGACCGCCGCCGCGTTGAGCGCGTTGTGCCGTCCGGGGACGGCCAGCTCGACCGTGCCGGCACCCGAGAGCTCGAACGTGGAGCCGAGGCCGCGCGGGGTGAACCCGGTGATCCTCACGTCGGCGTCCTCGGCCTCGCCGTAGCCCAGCACCCGGGGCGCCTTGGCCGCCAGCTCCCGCACCACGGGGTCGTCGATCCCGGCGACCAGGACGCCGTCGGGCTCGATGCGGTCGACGAAGCGCGCGAAGTTCGCCTTGACCTCCTCGAACCCCCCGTAGTTGTCCAGGTGGTCGGCCTCGACGTTGGTGATGACCGCGACCCTCGGGGAGTACATGAGGAACGAGCCGTCGCTCTCGTCGGCCTCGGCCGCGAACACGTCGCCGGTGCCCTCCGCGGCGCCCAGCCCGGTGGTGACCAGCTGGCCCCCGATGCAGTAGGACGGGTCGAGGCCCGCGTGCTGCAGGGCGACCGTGAGCATCGAGGTGGTCGTGGTCTTGCCGTGCGTGCCGGCCACCGCGACCGCCCGCCGCCCCGCCATGAGCGAGGCCAGCGCCGCGGCCCGGTGCAGGATCCGCAGCCCCCGCTCCCGCGCGGCGGCCAGCTCGGGGTTGTCCTGGCGGATCGCGGTGGAGACCACGACGGTGTCGGCGTCCCCCAGGTGGGCGGCGTCGTGCCCGACGAAGACCTTCGCGCCCATCCCGGCGAGCTGCTCCAGCAGCTCGGAGTCCTTGGCGTCGCTGCCGGAGACCGCCATGCCGCGGCCCAGCATGATCCGCGCGATGCCGGACATGCCGGCGCCGCCGATCGCGATGAAGTGCACCTTCCCCAGGCGTTCGGCGGGGACGACGTCCACAGGACTGACGAGACTCACGACTGGCCACCTCTTCTGGCGCGGACGACCTCGAAGACCATCTGCGCGAGCTTGACGTCCGCGTCGCGGTGGCCCATCCGGGCGGCGGCCTCCGACATGCGGGCGACGGCCTCGGCGTCGCGCAGGATCGGTATCACGTTGTGCACGATCCACTCGGGGGTCAGCGCGCCGTCCTCGACGATGAGGCCGCCGCCTCCCTCCACGATCGGCTGGGCGTTCAGCGCCTGCTCGCCGTTGCCGATAGGCAGCGGCACGTACGCCGCGGGCAGCCCGACCGCCGACAGCTCGGCGCAGGTCATCGCGCCGGCCCGGCACATGGCCAGGTCCGCGGCGGCGTAGGCGAGGTCCATCCGGTCGCAGTAGGGGATCGTGACGTACTGCGGCTCCCCCGGACGGCCGGGCGGGGCCTCCTCGGTGTTCTTCTTGCCGACGATGTGCAGCACCTGCACCCCGTTGGCGCGGAAGGCCTGCGCCGCGGACACGGCCGCGCGGTTGAGGGAGCGGGCTCCCTGGGAGCCGCCGAAGACCAGCAGGGTCGGCAGGTCGGCGTCGAGCCCGAAGTAGCTGCGGGCCTTGTCGCCGATGGCCAGCCGGTCGAGCTGGGCGATCTGCTGGCGGATCGGGATGCCGACGAACCTGGCGTGCGGCAGCGGCGAGTCCTGGTGGGAGACCGCGACGTGCTCGGTGAAGCGGGCGCCGAGCTTGTTGGCCAGCCCCGGCTTGGGGTTGGCCTCGTGCACGATGATCGGGACGTTCCGGCGGCGGGCCGCCAGGTAGCCCGGGGTCGCCACGTACCCGCCGAAGCCCACGAGGATGTCGGCGCCGACCCGGTCCAGCACGGCCGCGGCCGTGTTGATCGCGCTGTTCAGCCGGCCCGGCACGGCCAGCAGCCGGGGGGTGAGCGTGCGCGGCAGCGGGACCGGGGGGATGAGGGCGAGCTCGTAGCCGCGCTGGGGGACCAGGCTGGTCTCCAGGCCGCGCTCGGTGCCCAGGCAGGTGATCCGCACGGACGGGTCCATGCGTCGCAACGCGTCGGCGAGGGCGAGCGCCGGCTCGATGTGCCCGGCTGTGCCACCGCCGGCGAGGACAACCCTCATGACACGACAACCTTTCTGCGGAGATCCTCGAATCTCGGTACGGGGGGTTCTATCTGGGTCCCAGACCCAGCCAGCTTAGGACGCGCGCGCCCGGTCCGGGACCACGTGCCGCCAGCGCCTGGCGGGCGCCGGGCTCCCGCTTGGCGAACGACAGCAGGATGCCCAGCGCGATGAGCGTGGGGATGAGGGACGAGCCTCCGTAGGACACCAGCGGAAGCGGGATCCCGGTGATCGGTAGGACGTTGATGACCGCGCCGATGTTCACGATCGCCTGGACCACGATCCAGGCGGTGATGCCGGTGGCGGCCAGCCGCATGAACGGGTCGCGCACCCGCCTGGCGATCCGCAGCCCGGCGTAGGTCAGCAGCCCGAACAGGCTCAGCACGATGAGGGTGCCGACCAGGCCGAGCTCCTCGCCCAGGACGGCGAAGATGAAGTCGGTGTCGCCGTGCGGCAGGTACTCCCACTTGGCCCTGCCCTCGCCCACGCCGGTGCCGAACCAGCCGCCCGAGCCCAGCATGTAAAGGCCCTGGTTGCTCTGGTAGCCGGCGCCCAGCGGGTCGCCGGACGGGTCGAGGAACCCGGTGAGCCGCTGCATCCGGTAGGGCTCGACCACGATGAGGATGCAGGTCAGCATCAGCACCAGCGCCGAGACCCCGACGAACAGCCGCATCGGGGCTCCGATCACCCACAGCAGCGCCAGGAAGATCACGAAGAGCACCAGGGTGGTGCCGAGGTCGTCGCCGAGCATGACCAGGATGACGATGAGGCCGGTGCCGGGAAGCAGCGGGATGAGCAGCTGCTTCCAGTCCGTCAGCATCCGCAGCTTCTCCTTGCGGGCCAGCAGGTCCGCGCCCCACAGCACCAGCCCGAGCTTGGCCGGCTCCGACGGCTGGAGCTGGAACCCTCCGCCGAAGCTCAGCCAGCGGGTCGCGCCGCCCGCGCTCTGGCCCAGGCCGGGCACGAGCACCAGGGCGAGGCCGAGGACGGCCAGCAGCATGATCGGGTAGGCCAGCACCCGGAAGGTGCGCATCGGCAGCATCGCGGTCAGCAGCATCAGCGGCAGGCCCAGCGCCACCCAGGTCGCCTGCTTCTGCAGCAGGGAGAACGCCGAGCCCGTGTTCTTGAGCGAGATCACCGAGGAGGCCGACAGCACCATGGTCAGGCCGAGGGTGAGCAGCAGCAGCGTGCAGCCGATGACGAGGTAGTAGGAGGTGAGCGGGCGGTCCAGGAGGTTGAGCACGTTGGCCGTCTGGGCCTTCAGCCCGGTCCTGGCGCGTTCCGGCTCCGCTTCGCCGGCGGGGGCTGCCGTCACGGGCCCGGCCTCTCCCCTCCGGCCGGGCCTCCGGCCGGATCCGCGCCTGCCAGCCGCTCCACCGCGGCGGCGAACGCGTTCCCGCGCGCCTTGTAGTCGGCGAACATGTCCATGGAGGCGGCCGAGGGGGCCAGAAGTACGGTGTCGCCCGGCTGTGCGAGCCGGGCCGCCTGGTTCACCACGAGGTCCATCGCATCAGTGTCCGTCGCCGCGACCTCGATGACCGGAACCTGTGGCGCGTGTCGGGCGAGCGCCTCGGCGATCCGTGCCCGGTCGGCGCCGAGCAGGACCGCGCCGCGCAGCCGGGGCGCGGCCGCGGCGACGAGGTCGTCGACGTCGGCGCCCTTGAGCAGACCGCCGGCGATCCACACGATGTGCTCGTAGGCGGCCAGGGAGGCGGCGGCGGCGTGCGGGTTGGTGGCCTTGGAGTCGTCCACGTAGGCGACTCCGCCGACGTCCGCGACGAACGCGATCCGGTGGGGGTCGGGGCGGAAGGCCCGCAGGCCCTCCCGGACCGCCTCCGTGGGCACCCCGAAGGCGCGGGCCAGCGCGGCGGCGGCCAGCGCGTTGGCGACGTTGTGCGGGGCGAAGGGGACGACGTCCCGCAGCTCGGCCAGCTCGTCGGCCGAGCGGGCCGGGTCCGCGACGGTGGCGCGGTCCACCAGGAGGTCCTCGACCACGCCGAACTGGCCGGAGGAGGGCATCCGCAGGGTGAACCCGTAGGCGTCGGGGCCCGCGAGCGCCGCCGCGGTCTCGTCGTCGGCGTTGCAGACGCGGATCGTGCCCGGCCCGTAGATCTTGCCCTTGGCCTCGGCGTACGCCTCCAGCGAGCCGTGCCAGTCCAGGTGGTCGGGCGCGACGTTGAGGACCGCCGCCGCGTGCGGCGCCAGGCTGGAAGACCAGTGCAGCTGGTAGCTGGACAGCTCGACGGCCAGCACGTCGTGGCCGGCGAGCACCGCCTCGACGATGGGCTCGCCCACGTTCCCGACGGCGACCGCGTCGTGCCCGGCCGCGGTGAGGATGCTGGTGAGCATCCGCACCGCGGTGGTCTTGCCGTTGGTGCCGGTCAGCGCCAGCCAGGGCGCGGCGCCCTCGGCCGGGCGCAGCCGCCAGGCCAGCTCCACCTCGCCGATGATCTCGATCCCGCGGGCCGCGGCGGCGGCCAGCAGCGGCGTGGACGGCTTCCAGCCCGGGGAGGTGACGACCAGTTCGGTGCCCTCCGGCAGGGTGGCGCCGTCGCCGAGGCGGACCGTGACTCCCACGGCCCGCAGCTCGTCCAGGCCCTCGACGCCGTCGTTCTCGGTCCGGGCGTCCACCGCGGTGACGGCCGCGCCGCGTTCGGCGAGCACCCGCGCGGCGGCCCGGCCCGACACTCCCAGCCCGGCCACCGTGATGTGAACGTCCTTGAACCGCATTACTTGGGCACCCACTCCAGATAGAACAGGCCGACACCGGCAGCGACGCAGAGGCCGCAGATCAGCCAGAACCGCACCACGATCGTGGTCTCCGCCCAGCCCGACAGCTCGAAGTGGTGCTGCAGGGGAGCCATCTTGAACAGGCGTCTGGGCTGCTCGAACAGCTTACCGCTGATCTTGAACCAGCCCACCTGCAGGATCACCGACATGGTGATCAGCACGATCATGCCGCCCAGGATGGCCAGCAGGAACTGGGTGCGGGTGGTGATGGCCAGACCCACCAGCACGCCGCCCAGGGCCAGCGAACCGGTGTCGCCCATGAAGATCTTGGCGGGCGGGGCGTTCCACCACAGGAAGCCGAAGCAGGCGCCGAGCACCGCGGCGGCGACCACCGCGAGGTCCAGCGGGTCGCGCACCCAGTAGCAGTGCGGGGCCAGGCCCTCGGCGCAGCTCTGCCGGAACTGCCAGTTGCCGATGATCACGTAGGCGGCCAGGATCAGGCCGACGGTACCCGAGGCGAGGCCGTCCAGGCCGTCGGTCAGGTTCACCCCGTTGGAGACGCCCTGGATGAGGATGAGCGCCCACAGCACGAACAGGTACGGGCCGATGTTGGGTCCGAAGTCCCGCAGGAACGAGAAGTAGGTGTCGGCCGGGGTGATGAGCATCTCGTTGGGGAACTGCAGGCAGCCCACCGCGAAGACGACGCCGACGATGACGATGCCGGTCGCCTTGGCCCGGCTGCGCAGGCCGAGGCTGCGCTGCTTGAAGACCTTGATGTAGTCGTCGACGAAGCCGACGACGCCCAGACCCGTCATCAGGAACAGCACCAGGCCGCCGGAGACGGTCGGGACCGTCCAGGTGATCAGGTGCGCCACGGCGTAACCGATCAGCGAACCGACCACGATGACGGTGCCGCCCATGGTCGGGGTGCCGCGCTTGCTCTGGTGGGTGCTGACGCCGTCCTCACGGATCATCTGCCCGTAGCCGAGCCGTACCACCAGTCGAATCCACAGGGGGGTGCCGAGCAGGCCGATGATCAGAGCGATCCCGCTCGCCAGGATTACGTTGTTCACGCCTCACCCTCCGGGGGGGCGTCCGTGAGCAGTGCCCGGGCCACCCGCTCCAGTCCGGCGACGCGTGAGCCCTTCACGAGCACCACGTCTCCCGGCCTGAGCCGTTCGCCCAGCACGGCCACCGCCGTACCGACGTCATCCACCTGCACGCACTCTCCGTTCCATGACCCCACCTGCTCAGCGCCCTTCAGCAAGGACGCCGCGGCCGGACCGACCGCGATCAGACCGGTGACACCGCTCCGCGCGGCATGTTGTCCGATCTTCTCGTGTTCCGCAACGGAAGCGGACCCCAACTCGGCCATGTGGCCGAGCACGGCATAGGTCCGCCGCCCCCTGGACATCGCCGACAATGCGTCCAGCGCGGCGCGCATCGACTCGGGGTTGGCGTTGTAGGCGTCGTTGACGACCGTCAGGCCGTCGGCCCGGTGGTCGACCTCCATCCGCCAGCGGCTGACCGGCACGGCGCGCGACAGCGCCGCCGCGACGTCCTCCGGCGGCATCCCGGCCCGGCGGGCCACGGCGGCGGCGGCCAGCGCGTTGGCGACCGCGTGCGCGCCGTGCAGCCGCAGCTCCACCCGGGCGGAGCCTTCGGGGACGACCAGGGTGAACCTGGCGCGCCCCTCCTCGTCGTAGCCCTCCTCGACGGCCCTGACCTCGGCGTCGGGAGAGCGCCCGAACAGCACCACGCTCCCGTCGGTGCGGCCGGCCATGGCGCGCACCAGCGGGTCGTCGGCGTTCAGCACCGCCGTCCCGGTGCGCTCCAGCGCCTCGACCAGCTCGCCCTTGGCCTGCGCCACGGCCTCGCGGCCGCCGAACTCGCCGAGGTGCGCGGTGCCGACGTTGAGCACCACGCCGATGTGCGGCGGGGCGATCCGCGTCAGGTAGGAGATGTGACCGACTCCACGCGCGCTCTTCTCCAGCACCAGGAACCGGGTGTCCTCGTCGGCCCGCAGGACGGTCAGGGGGTGGCCGATCTCGTTGTTGAGCGAGCCCTCGGGGGCGATCGTGGGACCGGCCCCGGACAGCACCTGGGCGATGAGGTCCTTGGTGGAGGTCTTGCCGGACGATCCCGTGATCCCGATCACGGTCGTCCGCGGCAGCCGTCCCAGGACGCCCCTGGCCAGCCGGCCCAGGGCCGCCACGACGTCGTCCACCTCGTGGACGTCGTCGCGGGAACCGGCCACGACGGTGGGGACGCCGGGCAGCGGCCGCGCGCCCAGGACGCCCGCCGCGCCGCCCGCCACCGCGGCGGCGGCGAAGTCGTGGCCGTCGACCCGCTCGCCGGGCAGCGCCACGAACAGCGTGCCGGGCCCCGCCAGGCGGGAGTCGATGACGACCGGACCGGTCACCCGCGCGTCGGGGCCGTGCAGCACGCCCCCGGTCAGCGCCGCGATCTCCGACAGGGAAAGTTCGATCACCGGCACTCCCGGATGGCCTTGGCGAGGACCTCGCGGTCGTCGAACGGGGTCACCTGACCCGCGGTGTACTGTCCGCGCTCGTGTCCCTTGCCGGCCACGACCAGGACGTCGCCCCGGCCCGCCCTGGCGACGGCGAGCGCGATCGCCGCCGCCCTGTCAGGCTCCACGACCACGTGGGCGCGCCCGGTCCGGGGGACCCGCAGCGCGCCCTCCATCATCGAGGTGAGGATCGCCAAAGAGTCCTCCGAGCGGGGATTGTCGTCGGTGAAGATCGCGAGGTCGGCCAGCCGGGCCGCGGCCTCGCCCATGAGCGGGCGCTTGCCCTTGTCCCGGTCGCCGCCGCAGCCCAGCACGACGATCAGCCGGCCCTCGGTGACCGGGCGCAGGGTGGTCAGCACCGCCTCGACCGCGCCGGGCTTGTGCGCGTAGTCGACGAGCGCGGCGAACTCCTGGCCCTCGTCCACCCGCTCCATCCGGCCGGGCACGCCCGGCATCCGGGCGACTCCGGCGACCGCGCGCTGCAGCGGGATGCCCGCCTCGACCAGGGTGACGATCGCGCCGAGCGCGTTGGCGACGTTGAACGGGCCGGCCAGCCGCACCTGTGCGACCGCCTCGATGCCGCCTGGGCCCACGATCCGGAACGAGCTGCCCTCCGGGCCCAGCCGGACCTCCTCGGCCCGCCAGTCGGCGCCTCTGTCCCCGCCGGGCGAGAACGTGGTGACGGGCACCTCGGCGATCCCGGCGAGCCTGCGGCCGTGGGCGTCGTCGGTGTTGACGACTCCCACGCGGCTGTAGACGCGGGTGAAGAGCTTCGCCTTCGCCTCGAAGTAGTCGTCCATGGTCGGGTGGTAGTCGAGGTGGTCCTGCGACAGGTTGGTGAACAGGGCCACGTCGAAGACCGTCCCGCCGACCCTGGCCTGCTCCAGCGCGTGGCTGGAGACCTCCATGGCGATCGCCTCCACCCCGCGCTCGACCGCGGTCGCGAACGTCGCGTGCAGGTCGGTGGACTCGGGGGTGGTCAGCGCGGACGGCAGGCGTTCGCCCGCCAGGCGGGTCTCCACCGTCCCGATCACCCCGGTGGGAAGCCCCGCGCCGGCCAGGCCCGCCTCCAGGATGTAGGCGGTGGTCGTCTTGCCGCTGGTGCCGGTGACGCCGAGCAGCAGGAGCTGCCCGGCGGGGTCCCCGTACACGTAGGCGGCGGCGGCGCCCAGCACGGGGCGGACGGCCTCGACGACCAGGACGGGCAGTCCCGTCTCCTCCGCGGCCTCGCGGCCCTCGGAGTCGGTCAAAATCGCGGCCGCGCCGGCCTCGGCGGCCTGCGCGGCGAACTGCGCCCCGTGGAAACGTTCCCCGGGAAGCGCGGCATACAGGTCACCCGGTCGGACCTGCCGGGAATCATGGGTGATCCCGGAGACCTCGCCTTCGAGCGGCCCGGAAACCCCGAGCCGCTCTGCGAGACCTGACAGCGGCCGAGCGGAGTTGCTCGAAGGACGCATCTGATGGCTCTCTCGTACGGACATTGCTCTGTCTGACGCCGACACGCGAGCCCTGGTTGGGGTCTCCTCAGTCGGCGAACATCTTCAGGGTCGGCGCGGCCGTCCCCGTCTGGGCCACCTTGCGGGTCTTCAGGGCGAATTCCATCACGTTCTTGAAGACCGGCGCGGCAACCTCGCCACCGTAGTACCCCTTCTTGGGATCTTGCAGCACTACCTGGACGATGAGCTGCGGATCGTCCGCCGGTGCCATGCCCACGAAGGAAGCGGTATACCCGTCGTAACCTCTCTTGGACTCCACGTAGCGCTCGGCGGTGCCCGTCTTGCCCGCCACACGGTATCCGGGGATCCGCGCGGCCGGGGCGGTGCCCTCCCTGGTCGTCGCGCCCTCCAGCATCCGGATCAGCTGGTGGGCGGTGTCCTCGCTGATGACCCGGCGGCTCTGCGGCGCCTCGGACGGGGTGAAGTCCCCCTCTTCGTCGAGGGTGCCGGCGACCAGGCTGGGGGTGACCCTGACGCCGCCGTTGGCGATGGTCGCGTAGACGCCGGCCATCTGCAGGGCGTTCACCGAGATCGTCTGCCCGAAGGAGATCGGGTACCGGTCGGTGCCGCTCCACTTGTCCGGCGTGCTGAATATGCCGGGCGTCTCCCCGGGCAGCCCCACTCCCGTGGGCGAGCCGAAGCCGAACGACGTCAGGTAGTCGTGCAGCTTCTGGTCGCTGAGGTTCTCCGAGGCCATGATGGTGCCGACGTTGCTCGACTTGGCGAGGATGCCGCCGAAGGTGAGGTTCTTCCACACCTTGTGGTCGTGCGAGTCCTCGAACTCGGTCGAGAACTTCCAGATGCTGTCGGGGACGTCGAAGGACGTCTCCGGGGTGACCAGCCCCTCCTCCAGCAGCGCGGCGGCGGTGATGACCTTGCCGGTGCTGCCGGGCTCGAACGCCTCCCCCACCACGCGGTTGCTGCGCTGCGCGGCGGTGGCCTTGGAGTACGCGTTGGGGTCGAAGGTCGGGTAGGAGGCCATCGCCACGACCTTGGAGTCCGGGGTCAGCACCACGACGGTGCCGGACTCGGCCTTGTGCTTCTTCACCGCGGCCGAGATCGCCTCCTCGGCCTTCCACTGGATGTCCTGGCTCAGCGTCAGCCGCAGGCCCTTGCCCGGCACGGGCTCCTTGATCTGGCCCTCGCCCATCGGGATGTGCTGCCCGTCGACGGCGCTGATCTCCACCCGCTGCCAGCCGGACTCGCCCTTGAGCAGCTTGTCGTAGGCGTACTCCAGGCCCTCGCCGCCGTCGCCGTCCTGGTTGACGAAGCCGACCACGTTCGCGGCGACCGCGTCGGCCGGGTAGGAGCGGCGCGACTCCGGAACCTGGCCGATGCCCTTGTAGCCCAGCGACATCACCAGCTTGGCCCGCTCGGGCGGCACCTGGTGGGCGAGCAGCACGTACTGGGTGTTCTTCTTCTCCAGGCACTTCAGCACGAAGCCGACGTCCAGCCCGAGCATGGACGAGATCCGGGCGGCGATCTCCGTCTTCTTCTCCGGATTGATCCGGGTGGGGTCGACGAAGATGCCGCGCGCCTCCTGGGTGAGCGCCAGCGGGTTGCCCTCGGCGTCGGTGATGTTGCCCCGGACGGCGGGCAGGTCGATCTTCCGCAGCCGCTGTTCCATCGCGGCCTGCTCGTACTCGTCGGACTTGATGCCCTGCAGCTGCACCAGGCGCCCGGCGAACAGGGACAGCACGAAGGCGATCATCAGCAGCGCGGCGTTGAGCCGCCGCATCGGGTCCTTCAGCCGCATCGACGTGCGCGGCGCGGGACGGCGGGGCGGACGGCGCGGCGGCGAGGGCCGGGCGGCCCGCTCCCCGTCGGCCCCCTCGCCCCGCTTGGCGGGGGCGCGCCGGGCCGCGGGCCTGGGAGGCAGGGTCCCCGAACCGGAACGGCGGCCCGGCTGGGGTCCGCGCGGCGACGGCGCCGGGCCGCGCGGACCGCGACGGCCGGGGGGTACCGCGCCGGGGGTACGCGGGCGTTCGGTCACGGGGTCCTCTCGGGCTCTGCCTGCACGGGTGCGGTCTGCGCCGGCGCGGTCTGCGCGGGAGTGCCCTGCTCGGTCTCGGTGACGCCGGCCCAGCCGGGGATGCCGTCGCCGGGGACGATCGCGCCCGGCACTCCGATGACCCCGGCCGCGGCCGCGGCGGGGGGCGCCGCGGG
>NZ_BAAATZ010000021.1:130396-182469 GCF_039533685.1 Actinocorallia aurantiaca
GCGGCGCCCGCCGCGGAGGGAACCGGCCGCTTCTTCCCACCAGTTACCCGACCGTTACCGGGATCCACGAAAGCCAGCTCGCTGGGCTGTACCATCCCCTGATTACGAGCCTTGAGCGCCAACCGTTTCGGCGACTCCTCCCGCGCGATCTCCTCGACGAGAGCCTGCTTCTGCTGAGTGAGCTGCCGTTCACTGCCCTCCAGCGCGCTCAAGGTGTAGGCGTCACGGGCCAGCACGGTGTTCAGCACCAGAAGGCTGACCAGCGCTCCGCCCATCAGACAGAGGACGAGCAACACGAACGGAGCACGGGGACGTCCCGACGACGGCCGCGGCCTGGGCCGCGACCGGGTCTGAGGCTTCCCCGCCTTGGGCGGTTCGGCTTCAGGCCGTGCCTTGGACGGCTTCAGCGTGCGCCTTTGAGGCGTACGCGGCTTCGGCGTGCGCTCTTTCTTCGTGCGCGCGCCTGGTTCGGCCGGTTTCGCCTTACGCCTTGTGCGTGTCGTCTTCCCGTCCTCACCGGGGTCGGCGCCGGTCGCGCCGGCCTTCGCGGGCGGCTCCTCCGGCTCCTTCCGGCCCTTCCGGCTCTTGCGTTCCGGCCGGGTTTCGCTCTGGGGCCCGGGCCCGGCGGCGGCCCGCCGCCGGGACGGTGCGACGCTCTTGCGCTCGATCGTCGTCATGAGTCCTCCCGAACCCGCTCCACGGCCCGGAAACGCACCGATGCCGCCCGCGGATTGCTGCTGATCTCCTCGTCGGAGGCCTGCTCGCTCCCCCGGGTGAGCAGGCGGAACCTCGGCTCGAACTCCGGCAGCATCACCGGGAGCCCCGCCGGGGTGTGGTCGGTGGTGCGCTCGGCCAGGACCCGCTTGGTGATCTTGTCCTCGAGGGAGTGGTAGGACAGGACCGCGGCGCGGCCGCCCACCGCGAGCGCGTCCAGGGCGGCGGGCAGCGCCCGCTCCCAGACCTTCAACTCGCTGTTCACCTCGATGCGCAACGCCTGGAAGGTGCGTTTGGCGGGGTTGCCGCCGCTCCGGCGGGTGGCCGCCGGGATGGCCGTGCGCACCAGGTCGGCGAGCCGGAGGGTGCCGGTGAACGGCTCCCTGGCCCGCTCCCGCACGATCGCCGAGGTGACGCGCTGGGCGAAGCGCTCCTCGCCGTACTCGCGCAGGATCCGCGTCAGGTCCGCCGGGGCGTAGGTGTTCACCACGTCCGCGGCGGTCATGCCCCTGGTCTGGTCCATGCGCATGTCCAGCGGGGCGTCATAGGAATAGGCGAACCCGCGCTCGGGTTCGTCCAGCTGGGGAGAGGAGACGCCCAGGTCGAACAGGATCGCGTCGATCCGGTCCAGGCCCAGCTTCGCCAGCACCCCGGGAAGTTCGTCGTAGACGGCGTGGACGAGCGTCACCCGGTCGCCGAAGGGCTCCAGGCGCGCGCCCGCGCGTTCCAGAGCCACGGGATCGCGGTCGAGGCCGAGCAGCCTGACCTCGGGGTAGGTCTTGAGCATCGCCTCGGCGTGGCCGCCCATGCCGAGGGTTCCGTCGACGTACAGGGCCCCCGGTGCGCCAACGGCGGGACCCAGCGTCGACAGAATGCGGTCGAGCAGGACCGGAACGTGTCCGGACTCATTCATGGTCTTGTCTACCCCCACTGCAGCCGACCGCTCGCGGTCGATCGGACATGCGGCCCTCGGGCTCGTCCGGTCAGGTCCCCAACCGCTGCCCTGAGGAAGGGCCACCTGGCACCGGGGAAGCTGTGCCAGCTGGCGGAGAGAGCGGGTGGAGACCTGACCGGACGTCGGCCCGTCGGGATCCTGCTAGAGAATTCCCGGCAGCACCTCCTCCGACAGATCGGAGAAGGACTCCTCTTCCTGGGCCAGATAGGCGTCCCAGGAGGGTGCGTCCCAGATCTCAAGGCGGGAGTTGGCCCCGATGACCGCGCAGTCGCGGTCGAGGCCCGCGTAGGAGCGCAGCGCCACGGGGATCGTGATGCGGCCGCTCTTGTCGGGGACCTCGTCGGAGGCGCTGGCGAAGAAGACCCGGCTGTAGGCCCTGACGGACTTCGCGGTGACGGGAGCCGTGGCGAGCGCCTCGGTGATGCGCTCGAACTCTGCCATGGGGAAGACGTACAGGCAGCGTTCCTGGCCCTTCGTGATCACCAGTCCCCCAGACAGCTCCTCGCGGTACTTGGCCGGCAGGAACAGTCGTCCTTTGTCGTCGAGTCGGAGTGGATGTGTTCCGAGGAACACGGGAGCCACCCCCTCGCGCCATTGGACGCCTGTCAACAGCTCGAGAATGCATGTGGAGACTCTTCCCCCACAGCGCCCCACTGTACTCCACTCTTCCCCACCGTCAACTGTGAAAACCTGCGTTTCTCGGGGCTGGAGGATGTGAAATCGCCTGCTCAGCGAGGGTGGGGCGGAGTGGGGGGCCGACGGGCCCCCGGGGCCCGGGGGGACTCGGCAGCCGGGAGATGCCGGGGAGATGTCCGAAACATGACCGTTGAAGCACTTAACGGCGTACTGTCGGTAACAGTGGCAGGCTTATAGAGCCCCATATTGTCGGTAACCCCGACGAACCCCGGATAATGCTCCAAGCCGCATCGGCATGTGGAGAGCAATACATTTGGCCCTGAACAAGGGCTGACTCAGGGCGGAGACTTCGTGGCAGTGGGTGTGCAGGGCGAGGCCGGCGTCGGACTGGGCTTCGGCGAGGTCGCGGGCCGGGTCGGGAAGATCCGGACGGCCGTCGAGTCCGTCATCGAGGGCAAGTCCGAGGCGGTGCGGCTCGCGCTGATCGTGATGCTCGCCGAAGGGCACCTCCTCATCGAGGACGTCCCCGGCGTCGGCAAGACCATGCTCGCCAAGACTCTCGCCCGCGCCGTCGACGGCACCGTCCGCCGGGTGCAGTTCACCCCCGACCTGCTGCCCAGCGACATCACCGGGGTCAGCGTCTACCACCAGGAGCGGCGCGAGTTCGAGTTCGTGCCCGGACCGGTCTTCGCCAACCTCCTGGTCGGCGACGAGATCAACCGCGCCTCGCCCAAGACCCAGTCGGCGCTGCTGGAGTGCATGGAGGAGCGCCAGGTGACGGTGGACGGCACCACCTACCCGCTGGAGCGGCCCTTCATGGTGATCGCCACCCAGAACCCGGTCGAGATGGAGGGCACCTACCCGCTGCCCGAGGCGCAGCGCGACCGGTTCACCGCGAGGATCTCCATGGGGTACCCCAGCCCCTCCGCCGAGCTGGACATGCTGGACACCCACAGCCGCACCTCGCCGCTGGACTCCCTCGCCCCCGCCGCGACCGTCACGGAGGTGCGCGGGCTGATCGAGACCGTCCGCGGGGTGCACACCGCCCCCGCCGTCAAGCAGTACGCCGTCGACATGGTCAACGCCACCCGCAACCACCCGGAGCTGCGCCTCGGCGCCTCCCCCCGGGCCACCCTGCAGCTGGTGCGCGCGGCGCGGGCGCGGGCCGCCCTGGAGGAGCGCGAGTACGTGCTGCCCGACGACCTGCAGGCGCTGGCCGTCCCGGTGCTGGCGCACCGGCTGCTGACCACGGCCGAGGCCCAGGTCGAGCGCCGCCGCCCCGAGCAGATCGTGAGCGAACTGGTGGCGCGCCTGCCCGTGCGGGGCTGACCGTGAGGCTGCTGAGGGTGGCGCTGGACGCGCTCACCGTCCGGGGGCGGTCGTTCGCCGCGGCCGGGCTCACCGCGGTGGCGTGCGCGATCCTGCTCGGCGAGGAGGATCTGCTGCGGGCCGGGCTGCTGGTGCTCGTCCTGCCGGTGTTCTCGGTGTTCGCCGTCTCCCGTACCCGCTACCGGCTCGCCTGCGCGCGGCGGCTCGGGCCGCCCCGGCTGTCCGTCGGCCACGAGGCGCGGGCCGACGTGCGGCTGGAGAACGTTTCGCGGCTGTCGTCGGGACTGCTGCTGGTCGAGGACCGGGTGCCCTACACGCTGGGCGGGCGGGCCAGGTTCGTGCTCGACCGCATCGAGCCGCTCGGCTCGCGGGAGCTGAGCTACCGGCTGCGCTCGGACGTCCGGGGCCGGTTCAAGATCGGACCGCTGACCGTGCGGCTCGCCGACCCGTTCGGTCTGGTGGAACTGGCCCGCTCCTTCAGCCTGACCGACACCCTGACCGTCACCCCCCTGACCGTGGCCCTGCCGCCCGGCCGGATCCCCGGCGCGTGGCACGGCGAGGGCCAGAGCCTGGCCAGGACGGTCGCCGCCGCGGGCGAGGACGACGTGACGCCGCGGGAGTACCGGCGCGGCGACGACCTGCGCCGGGTGCACTGGCGCTCCACCGCCCGGTACGGCGAGCTGATGGTCCGGCGCGAGGAGCAGCAGTGGCAGAGCCGCGCCGTCCTGCTGCTGGACACCCGGCGCGCCGGGCACACCGGGGAGGGCCCCGGCTCCTCCTTCGAGCAGGCGGTGTCGGTCGCCGCCTCGGTGGGGGTCCACCTCGCGCGCGAGGGACTGCCGCTGCGCTTCGCCACCGACTCCGGCCGCGGCGCGGACCTCCCCGCCGGGTCGGGTCCCGCCGCGGGCGGAGAACTGCTGGACGTGCTGGCCGTCATCGGCCAGAGCGACGGCACCGCGCTCCTGCCGGGCCTGGCCGCGGTGCGAGGGTCCGGACGCGACGGCGAGGCGCTGATCATCGGGGTCTTCGGCCGGCTCACCGCGGAGGAGGCCAGGGCGCTCGCCGCCGCCCGGCGCGGCACCGCGATCGGGATCGCGATCCTGCTGGACTCCGACCGCGGGCCCGACGGCGCGGCCGGGTTCCTGCGCGGCGCCGGCTGGCGGGTCCTGACCGTCTCCTCCGTCGCCGAACTACCCGCCGCGTGGACGGGCGTGCAGGGGGAACCCGGTGCGCACTAGGGAGGAACGGTCCGTATGAACACCACGGGCGCCAGGCCCGGCCTGAGCGTGATCGCGGCCCTGGCGACGCTGCTGAGCGCCGCCAGCCTCTACCCGCTGTTCCAGGGCCGCAGTTGGGTCCTGCCCGTGACGGGCGCCGTCGCGGTGGTCGCCGTGACCGGAATGGCCGCCCGGCGGCTGCGGGTGCATCCGTTGTTCGACCTGCTGGCCGGGCCCGCCATGCTGGTGCTGTACGCGACGGCGCTGTACTCGGGCGCGTCGGCGTTCCTCTGGGCGATCCCCACCCCCTCTTCGGTGGCCGTGCTCACCGACGTGCTGCGGGAGGGCTGGAGCACAGCCGAGACCTACGCCGCGCCGCTGCCGGTCAACGACGGGGTGCGGCTGCTGGCCGTCCTCGGCGTCGGGCTGGTCGCCTCGACCGTGGACCTGCTGGCCGTCCGGCTGCGCCGGGCCGCGCCCGCCGGGCTCCCGCTGCTGGCCCTGTACAGCGTCCCCGTCGCGGTGCCGGCCGAGGGCGTGCACTGGGCGGCGTTCGCCGCGGGCTCCGCCGGTTACCTGGCCATGCTGGTCGCCGACGCCCGGACCCGGGTGACGGGCTGGGGCCGGCCGGTCTTCACCCCGCGCCCCGACCGGGAGGAGCCCGGGCCGCGGCCGACGGGCTCGGCGGGGCGGCGGGTCGGCCTCGCCTCGATCGCGGTCGCCGTCGCGGTGCCCGCCCTCCTGCCCGCCCTGCTGCCCGGCGTCGCCTCCGACGGGATGTTCGGGCTCGGCGACCGGGAGGAGGGGGGATCCACCACGATCACCACCGCCGACCCGCTCGTCGACCTCAAGCGCAAGCTCACCCGGCTGGGCGACGAGGAGGTCCTGAGGTACACCACCACCGCGGAGAACCCCGACTACCTGCGCATCTACGCGCTCGACCGGTTCGACGGCAACCGCTGGACCTACTCCCCCCTGGTCGCGGGGGACGCGCCGCGGATCGAGGACGGCCGGCCCCTGCCCCCCGTCCCCGGGCTGTCGGTGGCCTCCGGCGAGGACGGCACCACCGACATCGTGGTCGGCGAGAAGATCAGGGACATGAAGTTCCTGCCGCTGCCCTACGCGCCCCGGCAGGTGCGGATCGAGGGGAACGGCTGGCGGGCCGACCGGCGGTCGCTGATGGTCTTCTCCACCGGCGGGGACGCCGACGGCATGTCCTACTCGGTGGACAGCCGCCGGGCCGTGCCCACCACCGGGCAGTTGCGCGCCGCGCGCCCCGCCGCCATGCCCGCCGAGTACACCCGGCTGCCGGACCGGCTGCCCGCGGAGCTGACCAGGCTGACCCGGAAGGTCACCGACGAGGGCGCCACCCCGTTCGACAAGGCGGTCCTGCTGCAGCGCTGGTTCCACAAGGAGTTCACCTACTCGCTGGAGCCGGCGCCGCCGAGCCGGATGTCGGACCTGGTGGTCTTCCTCCGCGACCGCGAGGGCTACTGCGAGCAGTTCGCCGCGACGATGGCGCTGATGACCCGCATGGTGGGCATCCCCTCCCGCGTGGTCGTCGGGTACGCGCCCGGCTCGCCGGAGGACGACGGCCTCTACGTCGTCCGGCAGAAGGACGCCCACGCCTGGACCGAGCTGTACTTCGAGGGCGCAGGCTGGGTGCGGTTCGAGCCGACGCCCTCGGGGCCGGGCGCGCCCGACTCCATGGGCATCCCCGACTACACCCGGCAGGAGTCCCGGCCGGACGGGAAGGCGACCGCCGAGCCCACGAAGTCCGCCGAGTCCGCCGAACCGACCCCCACGGCGTCCGCGGGCGCGACTCCCGGAGCCGGCCCCCGGCCCGAGGCCTCGGAGACGGCGGCCCCCGCGGAGGCGTCGCAGGGTTCCCCCGTTCCGGTGGGCTGGCTCCTGGGCACCCTGGCCGTGGTGCTCCTGTGCTCGGCGCCGCGCCTGGTCAGGGAGGCGGCCCGGTGGCGGCGCTGGGCCGGGGCCGACGATCCGGCCGCGGCCGCCACGGCGGCCTGGGCGCAGCTGCGGGCCGACACCCTCGACCACAAACTGGGCTGGCACGTCTCGGAGTCGCCCCGCGGCGTCCTGCGCCGGCTGGGACCCGCCCTCGGCGCGGAGGTCGCCGAGCCGCTGGCCCGCATCACCCTGGCCCAGGAGCTGTCCCGCTACGCCCCGCCCGGCCATCTCCAGCGGCCCACCCCGCAGGGGCTGCGCACCGACGCGGAGACGGTCCGCGCCGCCCTGTCCGCCTCCGCCTCCTCCGCCGACCGGTGGCAGGCCCGGATGTTCCCGGCCTCCTCCCTGGACGTCCTGCGCCGGGCCGCCGACCGGCTGAAGGGCCTGGCGCCCGGCCGGGACCGCGGGTCCCCGGGCCCGGACGCCTGACCGGCCGGGAGCCCGAACGCGAGGAAGGCCGCACCCCAGGGGGTGCGGCCTTCCTGCGTACACGGGTGGAGCGGAAGGTCAGGAGCCCTCTTCGGTCCTGCGGCGCCACCGCTCCTCGAGCCGGTTCATGAAACCGGACTGCTGCCGCCCGCGCGGGGCACGGCCGCCGGCCGAACCGCCGTCGGAGTCGTAGTCTCCGCCGATACCGGTCATGCGCTTCCAGCTGGACAGGGCCCAGACCCCGCTGGCGAGCATGAGCAGGAAGCCCGTCACGCTGATCGCGACGCTGAGGGTGCCCTTGCTCACCACCAGCCCGGCCATCAGCACCGAGATGCCGATCACCAGGCCCAGGGCGGCCTTGATGACCTGGCGCTTGTAGTGGCTCTGTGGATTGGTGGTGCGGACGGCATGCGCGAACTTCGGGTCTGCCGCATACAGTTCGCGCTCGATCTGGTCGAGCAGACGTTGCTCGTGCTCAGAGAGCGGCACGGTGCCTCCCAACGACTGCCCCGTGGATCAGGTGCCTGGTGCTCCTTAGCCGGACGGGGACCTGGCTAACGGTGATATGCCCAGAATACGAGTCCAGACGACCTGAGTGAAGAAAACCGTCGGGGTGAGACCACAAGCTATTCATCCACGGCCCTTCTCATGGGTGCTCCACCGTCCCCTTCGCCACTGTCGCCACGCCCGTTCCCGCGGGGGCCGCGGGACGGGCGGATCAGGGCCGCGGGGCGGATCGCCCCCCGGCCGAACCTGCGGGCCGCCTCGTCCATGGCCTGCTCGGCCTCCCGCCAGCCGTGTTCCGGCTCGTCCAGGGCCAGCTGCCGGGACTCCGGCCCGGCCCCTGCCAGATTCTCCACCCTGACGCCCACCAGACGCAGTGGTACCCGTTCAAGTCCCGAGGCCTCGTAGAGCTCGCACGCTGTGATGTAGATCACACGTGAGAGATCCGTCGACTCGGGAAGGGTCCGGGACCTGGTGATCGTCGAGAAGTCCGGCTCCCTGAGTTTGACGCTCACGGTGCGTCCCCGGTTCCCGGACGCCCGCAGCCGGGCCCCGACCTTCTCCGCCAGCCGGAGCAGCTCGCGGCGCACCTCCTCGGGATCCACGACGTCGATCTCGAAGGTCTCCTCGGCGCCGACGCTCTTGTCGGGGGCGTGCGGGCGGACGGGGCGAGGGTCCCTTCCCCAGGCCAGCTCGTGCAGGTGAGCCCCCTGAGCGGCCCCCAGCTCGCGCCTGAGCGTCTCCGCGGGCATCCGGGCCAGTTCCCCCACGGTGCGCAGGCCCAGGCGTCGCAGATGCTCCTCCGTGCGCTCCCCCACCCCCCACAGGGCCGCCACGGGCAGGGGGTGCAGGAACTCCAGGACGCCGCCGGAGGGAACCACCATCAGCCCGTCGGGCTTGCAGCGGGTAGAGGCCAGCTTGGCCAGGAACTTCGTGGGCGCCACCCCCACCGAGCAGGTCAGGCCCAGCTCGCCGGCCACCCGCTCCCGGATGGCCGTGGCGATCCGCACCGGACGGCCGAACAGCTTGAGGGCCCCCGACACGTCCAGGAACGCCTCGTCCAGGGAGAGCGGCTCCACCATCGGCGTGAAGTCAAAAAAGATCTCCCTGACCCGGCGGGAGGCGGCCGAGTACTTGCCGTGGGCCGGCTCCAGGACGACCGCCCGCGGGCACAGCCGCAGCGCCCGGCTCATCGGCATCGCCGAGTGCACCCCGAACCGCCGGGCCTCGTAGGAGGCGGCGGCGACCACCCCCCGGCCGCCCCGGCCGCCGACCAGAACCGGCCGCCCCCTCAGCTCCGGGCGGTCCAGAAGCTCCACGGACACGAAGAACGCGTCCATGTCCACGTGCAGGATCGGGCAGCCGGCGTCGTCCCCGGGCGGGCCCGGCGGCGTCCCCGGGCGGTCCAGTTGCTGTTTGCGGGACATCAGGCCGGGCGTCTGGCGAACAGGTGCAGCCTGGCGGCCAGCGACCTCAGCACCGGGTGGGCGGAGGCGGCGGCCTCCAGGGCGCGCAGGGACTCGGCGGCCTGCGGGTCGGACTCGGCCGGACCGCCCGGCAGGAGGTCGGAGAAGATCCGCACCCCGTGGACCTCCGGCTGCGCCAGCCCGGCCGCCGAGGCCAGGTCCAGCAGGGACTCGGGGGTGAAGCGGCGCGGGAGGCGGCCGCCCTCGCCGGGGTCGGCCAGCAGCAGGCGGGCCTCCTCGAAACGGCCGGCCGCGGCGCGGTGGACCACCGCGGCCAGGGCTCCGGGCACCAGGAGGCTCAGCCCGCCCCCGGGCCTCAGGGCGGTGACGAGCGCGCCCACGGCGGCGTCGAGGTCGTCGACGTACTGCAGCACGTTGTGGCACAGGACCAGGTCCGCGGCCGAGGCGCCTACGGCGCCCTCCAGCCCGGCGGCCTCGCCCTGCACCGCGCGGACCCCGACCCCGGCCTCCGCGGCGCGGCGCTCCAGGGTCGCCAGCGCGTCCGGGCTGGGGTCCACGACCGTCACCCGGTGGCCCAGAGCGGCCAGCGGCACGGCGGAGTGCCCGGTGCCGCCCCCGACGTCGACCACGTCCAGCGGGCCGTTCCCCAGCAGCGGGGCCAGCAGGTCCCGCACCGCGGCGCCGGCTCCCGGCCTGCCGGAGCCCCCGCCGTGGGTGTGCATTTCCTCGTCCACGGTCATGCTCCCAGCCTAGCCAGGCGGACCGACGGAGCACCGGCCCCTCGGAGGAGGGCATGGCACGGCCGCCCGGCGCGCGAGGACGCGGGGAGCCGGGCCCGTCGCGGACCCGTGCGGGCGGGCCCGCGACGGGTCACAGGGCCAGGCTGGGCTTGAGGTCCTGCAGCCTCGAGAGCAGGCCGTTGACGAACTTCGGGGACTCCTCTGTGGAGAAGTCCGTGGCCAGCGCCACCGCCTCGCTGAGGGCGACCCCGTCGGGGACGTCGTCGGCCCACAGCAGCTCGTAGGCGCCGATGCGCAGCACGGTCAGGTCCACCGCGGGCATGCGGTCCAGCGTCCAGCCCACCGCGTAGGTGGCCAGCAGCTCGTCGATGCGCTCGCGGTGGCTGTTCACCCCCTCGATCAGGCGGACGGCGTGGCCGTGCTCGGCCAGCTCCTCGCCCTTGGCCTTGCCGCGGCGCTGCAGCACCTCACCCGGGGAGATGTCCCGCTGCTGCGCCTCGAAGAGGATCTCGAAGGCGTAGCGGCGGGCCTTGGTGCGAGCTGCCATCAGGCGCGGCCGAGGTAGTCGCCGGTCCGGGTGTCGACCTTGATCTTCTCGCCCGTGGTGATGAACAGCGGGACCTTGATCTCCGCGCCGGTCTCCAGCGTGGCGGGCTTGGTGCCGCCGGTGGAGCGGTCGCCCTGCAGGCCCGGGTCGGTGTGGGCGACGACGATCTCGACGGTCACCGGGAGCTCGACGTAGAGCACCTCGCCCTCGTGCATCGCCAGCATCGCCTGGCCGTTGTCCAGCAGGAACTTGGCCGCGTCGCCGAGGACCGCCGGCGGGACGTGCAGCATCTCGTAGGACTCGGTGTCCATGAACACGTAGTCCTCGCCGTCCTTGTACGAGAACTGCATGTCGCGCTTGTCGACGGTGGCGGTCTCCACCTTCATGCCCGCGTTGAAGGTCTTGTCGACGATCTTCCCGGACTTGACATGCTTGATCTTGGTACGGACGAAAGCGGGGCCCTTGCCCGGCTTGACGTGCTGGAACTCCACGACCGACCACAGCTCGCCGGTGTCGAGCTTGAGTACCATGCCGTTCTTCAGGTCGTTCGTCGTCGCCACTCGAATCGTCTTTCCGTCGCGGAGCCCGCCCTCGGGCGGGCGGTCCCTGGCTTCTTGGTCTGGTGAGGAGCTCCGGGCCGTCCGCCCTGACCCCCGCGCTCGAGGGGAACTCGATCTCTCAGTTTACCGGGCTCGGCGGCGCTCCTCCGTCGTGCGGCGGAGCACGAGAAGAACCCCGCGGACGCGGGGAGGCGTCCACGGGGTTCGGCGGCCGCGGCTCAGACGTCGGCCGCGAGCTCCTTGATGCGCTCGATCAGCGCGAGCTTGGACTTGTGGTCGGCGGCGATCGGGGTGATGTTCAGGGTGGTGACGCCGACCTCCTTGAAGGCGGCCAGGCGCTCCTTGACCCAGGACTCGGGGCCGATGAGGGACATGTTGCGGACGAGCTCGGCGGGGACCTTCTCGGCGGCCTCGTTCTTCTTGCCGGCCAGGTAGAGGTCCTGGATCTCCTCCGCCTCCTTCTCCCAGCCGTAGCGGCGGCAGAGGGAGTTGTAGAAGTTCTTGCCCTTGGCGCCCATGCCGCCGATGTAGAGCGCGGCCATGGGGCGGCCGAAGTCGAGGTAGCCCTCGACGTCCTCGCCGATGGCCAGCGGGGCCTGGGCGACGATGTCCAGGGTGCCCAGGGAGGGGTCGCGCTTCTCCGCGCCCTTGCGCAGGGCCTCGCCCCACACGTCCCCGGCCTTCTCGGGCAGGAAGAAGATCGGCTGCCAGCCGTTGGCGATCTCGGCGGTCAGCTGGACGTTCTTCTCGCCGATCGCCGCGATCTGGATCGGGATGTCGGGGCGCACCGGGTGGTTGATGATCTTCAGGGCCTTGCCGAGGCCGGTGCCCTTGGCCGGGTCGAGCGGCAGCTCGTAGTGCTTGCCGTGGTGCTCCAGCGGGGCCTCGCGCTTCCAGACCTTGCGGCAGATCTCGATGACCTCGCGGGTGCGGCCCAGCGGTGCGTGGTAGGGCACGCCGTGGAAGCCCTCGATCACCTGCGGGCCTGACGCGCCGATGCCCAGGGTGAAGCGGCCGTCGGACACGTAGTCGATGCCCGCGGCGGTCATCGCCATCAGGGTCGGCGTGCGGGAGTAGATGTTGAGAATGCCCGAGGCGATCTCCAGCCGCTCGGTCTTGGCGGCGATGTAGCCCAGCTGGCTGACGCCGTCGAAGCTGTAGGCCTCGGCGACGTAGACGATGTCCAGTCCGGCCTTCTCGTACTCGACCAGCTCGGCGACGCTCTCCTTGAAGCCGCCGGCGTAGCCCAGAGGCATTCCGATCCGCATGTGTTCCGCTCCTCGTCAGTGGGGTCGTCAGTGGGGGTCAGGCATACCGAATCCGGTTCAGTATGCCAATCGTCAGATTCTTCAGGGCGACCGGAGGGTGGACTCGCCGGAAAGCGCCTGGATGGCGGGCCTGTACATGGTGCGGCGGATCGCGCCGAACGTCCTGCCGTCCTTGCCCGCCAGCGCCGCGGCCAGCTCGATCGCCGACCGCACCACCTCGTCCTCGGGCACCGCCCGCCGCGCGATCCCCGCCTCGACCGCCTCGGGACCGGTGTAGCGGCGGCCCGTCAGCATCGTCTCGTGCGCGGTCTCGGTCGACAGCTTGGCCTGAACCAGCGCGGCCATCCCCGGGGTGAACGGGATGTTGATGTCCACCTCCGGGAGGCAGAACCAGCCCCGGTCCTCGCGCATCACGGTGAAGTCGTGGCTGAGGGCGAGCATGCCGCCGCCGGCGAACGCGTGGCCGTTGACCGCCGCGACGGAGGGGAGGTTCTGCTTGAGGAACCGCGAGTACAGGGCGTGGATCTCCCCCACGTACCAGTTGCTCTTCTCCCCGTTGGCGTTCAGCCAGTCCAGGTCCAGGCCGTTGGAGTAGAACTTGCCCTCGCCGGTGGTGACCAGCGCCCGGGCCTCGCCCTCGATCTCGTCCAGCGCCTTCTCCACGCCCTGGAGGAATTCGGGCGAGAAGCGGTTCTCCCCGTTCTGGAAGCGCAGGACGAAGACCCCGGACCCGGCGTTCTCAATTTTGATCATCATTTCTCCGGCTGGAAGATCGTGCGGTTTGCTGCGGCCGACGTGGATCGTCGTACCCTCGCAGACCGGATTGCCCGCGTCGAGACCGCTCCCCGTCGCGGCGCCCACGGCCTCCCCTCGGTATGACGGCTGTCATAGCGAGGGTGCTCAACACCGCGAACCACGTCAATATGACGAATGTCATAACCGTGGGGCTTCGGGAGTCCCGCCAGGCCGCAGGCGTGCCGGAGGCGTCCGCGGGGCGGAGGAGAGCCATGGCCGTGCACTTTCTTCCAGGTGGGGCACATTAGGTATGATGTCCGTCATACTGGGGGCGTGAGTGCCAAGGAGCGCATGGTGCGCAGCGCCGCGTACCTCTTCAGGGAGCGCGGCTACAGCGGAACGGGCTTCCGGGACGTGATCGCCCACAGCGGCGCCCCGCGCGGTTCGATCTACCACCACTTCCCCGGCGGCAAGGTCCAGCTCGCCGTCGAGGCCGTGCGCTACGCCGGGGACTTCGTCGCGGCGGGCACCGAGTCGACCATCAGGGAGGGCGACCCCGTCGCCGCCGTGCACGCCTTCGTCGGCTGGTGGCGCCGCGTCCTGACCAAGAGCGAGTTCCAGGCGGGCTGCCCCATCGCCGCGGTCACCGTCGAGTCCCACGAGGAGGCCCCGCAGCTCGCCGAGGCCGCCGCCGCGGCCTTCGCCCGCTGGAAGGAGGCCCTGGCCACCGGCCTCATGGCCGGCGGCTGCTCCCCCGAGCGCGCGGCCGGCGTCTCCACCCTCATCGTCGCCGCCGTCGAGGGCGCCACCATCCTCTGCCGGGCCGCCCACGACACCAGCGCCCTCGACCAAGTGGCCGTGGAACTCGAACTCGTCGTGGAGAGCGCCCTCAAAGCACCCGGGTGAGCGGCCTCAGGGCTCCTCGCCGCCCGGCTCCCCCGCCTCCCGCAACCGGGCGATCCTGCGCTGCCGCACCGCCAGGAACAACGGGAACGCGACGCTGACCGCCAGGACCCCCGAGAGCACGAAGTACACCCACAGGTGCCGGATGCCCAGCCTCCGGGCCTCCACCGCCATCAGCACCCACGCCGCCACCGCCATGAGGAGCACGTCGTTGGTGATGGACGCCGCCGCCGCGTTGGCGTAGCAGGCCTCGATGAACCCGACGAGCCCGCCGTTGTCCTCCTGGAGGAAGAAGCGGATGTTCTGCGACCAGGTGGCGATCAGCGCGCCGATCGCCACCAGCACGTAGAGCCTGACGAGCAGGCGGTCCCGGGACTGCACGGCGGACCTCCGGAGGTAAGTTTTCACTTACCCGGCAGCCTCCCACAGAACCCCAGAAAACCCCAGGGGCCGGGGGTGCGGCTACTCCAGCTCCGACAGGGCCCGGAGAGCCAGGACGTAGGAGCGGAGGCCGAAGCCCGCGATGGTGCCGGTGGCGACCGACGCCACCACCGAGGTGTGGCGGAACTCCTCGCGGGCGGCCGGATTGGAGATGTGCACCTCGATCAGCGGGGCCGTGCGCTGGGCCAGTGCGTCGTGCAGGGCGTAGGAGTAGTGGGTGAAGGCCGCGGGGTTGAGCACGACCGGGGTGCGCTCGTCGGCGGCCCGGTGCACCCAGCCGACCAGCTCGGCCTCGTCGTTCGTCTGGCGGACCTCCACGTCCAGGCCCAGCTCCAGGCCGGTCTCGCGGCAGAGCCGCACCAGGTCGTCGAAGGTGTCGGCGCCGTAGATCTCCGGCTCCCGGGTGCCCAGCCTGCGGAGGTTGGGGCCGTTGAGGACGAGTACCTTCTTCACCGGGCCACCTCGGCGTAGGCGGAGCGCAGCAGCTCCTCCGAGGGACCGGCGAGGCGGCCGCAGGAGGCCAGCTCGTCCAGGACGACGAAGCGCAGCGTGGCGCCGCGGGTCTTCTTGTCCACGTTCATGGTCGCGCGCAGCTCGTCCCAGGCCTCGGCCCGGTAGGAGACGGGCAGGCCCACGGAGGAGAACACCGCGCGGTGGCGCTCCACGAGCTTGTCGTCGATGCGGCCGTCGAGGCGGGCGAGCTCCGCGGCGAAGACGCAGCCGATGGAGACGGCGTGGCCGTGGCGGAACCGGTAGTCCTCGCTCTTCTCGATGGCGTGGGCGAGGGTGTGGCCGTAGTTGAGGATCTCGCGCAGGCCCGACTCCTTCAGGTCGGCGCCGACCACGTCGGCCTTGACCTGGATCGCGCGCTCCACCAGCTCGCGGGTGTGCGGCCCGTCGGGGCGGGCGGCGCCCTCGGGGTCGGCCTCGACGAGCTCGAGGATGCGCGGATCGCGGATGAAACCCGCCTTGATCGTCTCGGCGAGGCCGGAGATGTAGTCCTCGTGCGGCACCGTCATCAGCGTGGCGAGGTCGCACAGCACCCCGGCGGGCGGCGCGAACGCGCCCACGAGGTTCTTGCCCTCGGCGATGTTGATGCCGGTCTTGCCGCCGACCGCCGCGTCGACCATGGCCAGCAGCGTGGTCGGCACCAGCACGCAGCGCACCCCGCGCAGCCAGGACGCCGCGGCGAACCCGGCCAGGTCGGTGGTGGCGCCGCCGCCGACGCCGACGACGGCGTCCGAGCGGGTGACGCCCAGTTCGGCGAAGCGCGACCACAGGCCGGCCAGCACCGAGACGTTCTTGGCGGCCTCGCCGTCGGGCACCGGCACCAGGTGCGCCAGGTACCCGGCCTGCTCCAGCGCCCCGGCCACGGGCCTGGCGATCTCCGGCAGGTTCTCGGAGTACACCACCGCGACCGTGCGGGCCCGCTCGCCCACCAGGGCGGGCAGCTCCGCCAGGACCCCGGTGCCGATCACCACGTCGTAGGGGTCGTCGCCGTGCACGGTGATCCGGGCGGCCTCGCTCATCAGGTCTCCTCAGCCGGTTCGTCCGGCTCCGCCAGCGCCGCCGCCAGTTCGGCGACGACCTCCTCCTCGGACCTGTCGGTGGTCACCACGGTGATCTTCGCCAGCCGCTGGTAGATCGGCAGCCGGTCCTCCAGCAGCTTGCGCAGCTGGGAGCGCGGGTTGAACACCAGCAGCGGACGCGCGGAGGCCAGCCCCACCCGCTTGACCGCCTCGCCGAGCGAGACCTCCAGGTAGACGACCCGGTGGGCGGCCAGCAGCTCCTGGGTCTC
The DNA here is from genome assembly GCF_039533685.1 of Actinocorallia aurantiaca. NCBI lineage: Bacteria > Bacillati > Actinomycetota > Actinomycetes > Streptosporangiales > Thermomonosporaceae > Actinocorallia > Actinocorallia aurantiaca. Next base: position 146,568 of record NZ_BAAATZ010000021.1, read on the forward strand.
CTCGGCGAGGATCGCGCCGCCGCCCAGCGCCAGGACGCCCTCGGAGGCGGCCAGCGCCTCGCGCACCGCCTCGCGCTCCAGGGCGCGGAAGTGCTGCTCGCCCTCCTCGAGGAAGATGTCGCCGATCGGCTTGCCGGCCTTCAGCTCGACGTCGGCGTCGGTGTCGCGGAACTCCACGCCGAGCACCTCGGCCAGCAGCGTGCCGATGGTCGACTTGCCGCTGCCCGGCGGGCCGACCAGCACCGCGCGGGGGCTCATTTGACCACCAGCGACTGCAGGTAGGCGCGGGCGTTGCGGGCGGTCTCCTCGACGCTGTCGCCGCCGAACTTCTCCAGCACGGCGTCGGCCAGCACCAGCGCGACCATCGCCTCGGCGACGACGCCGGCGGCGGGCACCGCGGTGACGTCGCTGCGCTGGTTGATCGCCTTGGCGGGCTCGCCGGTGGTCACGTCGATGGTGTCGAGCTGGCGCGGCACGGTGGAGATCGGCTTCATCGCGGCGCGGACCCGCAGGATCTCGCCGTTGGTCATGCCGCCCTCGACGCCGCCGGCCCGGTTGGTGCGCCGCCGCACGCCCTCGGGCGTGTTGTCGATCTCGTCGTGGGCGAGGCTGCCGGGCCTGCGGGCGGTCTCGAACCCGTCGCCGACCGCGACGCCCTTGATCGCCTGGATGCCCATGAGGATCCCGGCCAGCCGGGAGTCCAGCCGCCTGTCCCAGTGCACGTAGCTGCCCAGGCCCGGCGGCAGCCCATAGGCCAGCACCTCGACCACGCCGCCGAGGGTGTCGCCGGCCCTCTTCAGCTCGTCGACGTGCGCGACCATCGCCGCGTCCGTCTCGGCGTGGAAGCAGCGGGCGGGGCTGGCGTCGATCGCCTCGAGGTCCCCGGGACCGGGCAGCGGCGCGTCGGCCGGCACCTCGATCTCGCCCAGCGACACCACGTGGCTGAACACCTCGACGCCCACGGCCTGGCGCAGGAACGCCCTGGCGACCTCGCCGAGCGCGACGCGGGCCGCGGTCTCCCGGGCGCTGGCGCGCTCCAGGACCGGGCGGGCGTCGTCGAAACCGTACTTCTGGATGCCCGCCAGATCGGCGTGGCCGGGCCGGGGCCGCGACAGCGGGGCGTTGCGCGCCTGGGCGGCCAGCGTCTCCGGGTCCACCGGGTCGGCGGCCATGACCGTCTCCCACTTGGGCCACTCGGAGTTGCCGACCTCGATCGCGACCGGGCCGCCGAGGGTCGATCCGTGCCGGATCCCCCCGACGATCGTGACCTTGTCCTGCTCGAACTTCATCCGGGCCCCGCGGCCGTGGCCCAGCCTGCGGCGGCGCAGGCCCTCGGCGATGTCGGCGGACGTGACCCGCACTCCGGCGGGCATGCCCTCCACGATCGCGACGAGGGCGGGGCCGTGTGACTCCCCGGCGGTCAACCAGCGCAACATGCCGGTAATTCTTCCACCTCGCGGCCACCGCCCGTACACCGCGTCCGGAACGTGAGACGGGTTCAGCCGTGCAGCAGCACCGCGATCAGCGTCCCGGCCAGCATGAACGGCCCGAACGGGAAGGACGATCCGCGCCCGGCCCGCCGGGTGACGAGCAGCGCGGCGCCCCACAGGCCGCCCAGCACGTGGATCGCCACGATCCCGGTGACGAACGCCTCCAGGCCGAGCCAGCCCAGCACCAGGCCGAGCGACGGCGCCAGCTTCACGTCCCCCAGGCCGATCTGGGACGGCGCGGCGAACCACAGCAGCCCGTAGACCAGCAGCAGCGCGCCCATCCCGTACAGCGCGCCCCGGAACGTGCCCGGGGCGCCGTCGTCGGGTCCCAGGAGCGCGGCCGCCCCGAGCAGGACGGCCAGGGCGGGAGGGAGCGGCAGCGTCAGCGGGTCGGGCAGCCGCAGCAGCTCGGCGTCGATGAAGGCCAGGAGCGTCCCGGCCAGGCCGAGGACGGCGAAGGCCGCCAGATCGGGGCGGGGTCCGAGCCGCCAGGCCAGCAGGGCCAGCACGGCTGCCGTGACCAGGGCTACCGGGGCGGGCCGCCGCCGGACGGGGTCGAACCAGGGATCCCGGGGGGAGGTCTGGGTCACCCGGGTGACCCTACCGGCGGGAGACCGCCAGTTCGACGCCTCCGACGATCCTGCCGCGCAGCACGTCGGCGAGCCTGTCGCCGACCCGCCGGACGGCGGCCTCCTCGTCCGCGCCGGGCTCCACGGTGAAGCGGACGGACAGCTCGGCGCCCTCGCCCGGGCCGACCCTGACACCGGTGACCCCGGCCTCCAGGCCGAACGCGGCCTCGATCGCGGCGAGCACCTCGGGGTCCTGGTGCGGCGGGGGCACCGGACGCCCCTCGGCCAGCAGGTGGAGGCGCACCCCGTCCACCGCGAACGGGATCGGCCCGGCGATGTCCAGGACCAGGGCCTCGGCCCCCTCGTCGAGCGCGGTCCGGCAGGCGTCGGCGGCGCGGACCGGCACCGGGCGGGCGTCCGGGCGCCACAGCTGGAGGGTCTTCAGCGAGGTGAAGCCGAGCACCCCGCGGCGGCCGTCCGCCCCCGTGATGGTCGGCAGCGCCATGTCGCTCTCCTTCTCCCGGCGCATCCCGTCGACGGTCTCCTCGGAGGTGAGGACGGCGACGATGGGGACCAGGACCCTGCTGCGGGACAGCGCGCCGAGTACGGCGTGCTCGCCTCCCTGGCCCGCGGCGTACGCGGTGAGCGCGGCGACCAGGGAGGCGTCGGCGCTCCCGTCGTCGTCGGGGAACTGGGGCTTGATGAGAGAGGGTCCGGACACGTCACGAAGGGTATAACCATCCTCCGCCGCGCCGAAGCCGGTTCCCGCGCGTCACAGGCCGTGCCGCAGGCGTGCCACCGCCTCGTCGATGACCTCGTCCTTCTTGCAGAAGGCGAACCGGACGTAATGCCGTCCTCGCGCGGGCTCCGCGTAGAACACCCCGGTGGGAATGCACACGACTCCGGCGAGACCGGGCAGGGCCCGGGCGAAGGCCTCGCCGTCCTCGTGGCCCAGCGGGCGCGGGTCCGCCTGGACGAAGTAGGTGCCCTGGGGCCGGTGGACGGTGAAGCCCGCCGACTCCAGCCCGGCCGAGAGCCTGTCGCGCTTGGCCTGCAGGGACGCGCGCAGCGCCTCCACCCAGCCGAGCTCGTGCCGGAGGCCGTGGGCGACGGCGTGCTGCCACGGCGCCGCGCCCACGTAGGTGAGGAACTGCTTGACCGTCCTGACGGCCTGGATGTACGGCTCGGGCGCGCACACCCAGCCGGTCTTCCAGCCGGTGACGGAGAACGTCTTGCCCGCCGAGGAGATCGTCACCGTCCGCTCCCTCATGCCGGGGAAGGAGGCGAGCGGCAGGTGCGCCGCGTCGTCGAACGTCAGGTACTCGTACACCTCGTCGGTGATCGCCGTCAGGTCGTGTTCGACGCAGATCCCGGCGACGAACCGCAGCTCGTCGGCGGTGAAGACCGTGCCGCACGGGTTGTGCGGGGAGTTGACGATGACGGCCTTCGTCCGGGCCGTCACGGCCCGGCGGAGTTCGTCGGGGTCGAAGGTGAAGCGGCCCGAGTCGGGCCGCAGGGTGACGGGGACGATGCGGGCCCCGGCCAGCGCGACCGTCGCGGCGTAGGAGTCGTAGAACGGCTCGAAGGCGATCACCTCGTCGCCGGGCCCGGCGAGGGCCAGGACGGCGGACGCGATCGCCTCGGTGGCGCCGACGGTGACGAGGACCTCGGTGTCCGGGTCGTAGGCCTGACCGTAGCGGGCGAGGCGCTGCTCGCTCACGGCCCGCCGCAGCTCGGGGATCCCGATGCCCGGCGGGTACTGGTTGTCGCCGGCGCGGACCGCCTCGACCGCCCGTTCCAGCACGCTCGCGGGCCCGCCCTCGTCGGGGAAGCCCTGTCCCAGGTTGATCGCCCCGGTCCGGACGGCCAGCGCGGACATCTCCGCGAAGATCGTCGTTCCGAAGCCCCGCATCCGCCCGACCAGTGGATCGCTCACGGCACCACCCTAGGCCTCAGGCGTCGCGCCGCAGGAAGAGCAGGTACGCCGGGACCAGCACCGCCGCCAGGTAGCAGCAGAAGACGAGGAGGCCGGGGAGCGGCGCGAGGTAGGTCTCGTTGGGGTCGACGACGGTGACGGCCGAGCCGGCCTGCGAGGGGATGAGCCGGCGGAGGGTCAGGCCCCATTCGCCGGGCAGGAACGCGGCGATGATCGGGATGACGAACATGAGGCCGACGATGGAGGTGATCGCGGCGGCGGTGTGCCGCAGCAGGACGCCGATGCCGAAGGCCAGCAGGGTGACGAGGGTCAGGTAGAGGCCGCAGCCGGAGACGGCGCGCAGGACTCCCGGCTCGCTCAGCGGGACGTCCAGGTCTCTTGCGGTGAAGAACAGCTGGCTGAGCAGGAAGCTGGCGAAGGCCGAGACCTGACCCACCACGAACGCGACGGCGCACAGCACGAGGGCCTTGGCCGCCAGGAAGCGGGTGCGGTCGGGCACCGCGGCGAGGGAGGCGCGGATCGTGCCCGTGGAGTACTCGGACGTCATGGTCAGCACGCCCAGGACGGACAGGACCAGCAGCCCGATGTTGGTGCCGGTCATCGCGTAGGAGGTGGGGTCGAACATCGCCCTGTCGCGTGCGGGCAGCCGGTCCCAGCTGGAGACGAGGGCCAGGGCCAGCAGCCCGCTCAGCCCGACCGAGACGACCAGGGTCGCCACGACCGTCCAGTAGGTGGAGCGCACCGACCGCAGTTTCAGCCACTCCGAGGCCACCATGTGGCCGAAGGCCGGGCGCCTGCGGGGAAGGGACTTGGCGGGCGCGACCGTCAGCGGCGGGTGCGGGTTCCTCATCGTCACGCCGCCTCCAGCGGGATGTCCGTGCGGTATTCGACGCTCTCGCCGGTCAGCCGCAGGAAGGCCTCCTCCAGGGACGCGCGGACGGGGCTCAGCTCGTGCAGCGGCACTCCGGCGCGCGCGGCGAGCTCCCCCACCGCGGGGGCGGACGCGCCGCCGACCCGGAACGCCCCGCCGTGCTCGCGCTCCACCCGCAGGCCGCGCCGGGCCAGCAGCGGGCACAGCACGTCCGGACGGGGGGTGCGCACCCGCAGGTAGTGCTCGGAGTTGGCCTCGATGAACTCCCTCATGCCGGTGTCGGCCAGGATCCGGCCCCGGCCGATGACCAGCAGGTGCTCGGCGGTCAGCGCCATCTCCGCCATGAGGTGGCTGGAGACGAAGACCGTCCGGCCCTCCGCCGCGAGGTTGCGCATGAGGGTGCGGATCCACAGGATGCCCTCGGGGTCGAGCCCGTTGACCGGCTCGTCGAAGATCAGCACGGCGGGGTCGCCGAGCAGCGCGGCGGCGATGCCGAGCCGCTGCCCCATGCCCAGGGAGAAGCCCCGGCAGGGGCGGTCGGCGACGGCGGTCAGGCCGACCACGGCCAGCACCTCCTCGACCCGCCCGGCGGGGATCGCGTTGGCCGCGGCCAGGCAGCGCAGGTGGTTGCGGGCGCTGCGCCCGCCGTGCACGGCCTTGGCGTCGAGCAGCGCGCCGACCTGGCGCAGCGGCGCGTGCAGGTCGCGGTAGGGCCTGCCGCCCACCAGCGCGGTGCCCGCGGTGGGCCGGTCCAGGCCGAGGATCATCCGCATCGTGGTGGACTTGCCCGCCCCGTTGGGCCCCAGGAACCCGGTGACCACCCCGGGCCGGACGGTGAAGTCCAGCCGGTCGACCGCCGTCCTGCCGCCGTAGCGTTTACTCAGACCCCGCACTTCGATCACAGCCTCGGTCTACCAGCGGATCTGGGCGCGTCGCGGAGGGTGCGGAAAAAGCGGACCGGGAATTTACCCGGCTGTTCGGCGGTTGTCCCGACCGTGAAGATCGACATCTTTTCCGACATCGTCTGCCCCTGGTGCTACCTCGGCCAGGCCCGGATGCGGGCCGCTCTGAAGGACTTCCCCGGGGAGGTGGAGGTGTCCTGGCGCCCCTTCCAGCTCGACCCCTCGGCTCCGGTCCGGGACGGCGGCCTGGCCTCCGACTGGCTGCGCGAGAAGTTCGGCGGCGCCGACAAGGTCGCCGCCGCGAACGACCAGATGCGCGCGCTGACCGCCGCGGAGGGGCTGCCGTACGAGCCCGGGCTGACCCGGCGGTCCAACACCGTCCCGGCGCACCGCGTGGTCTGGCTGGCCGGCGAGGCCGGCGACCGCGCCGTCCAGGACGCCGTGGTCTCGCGGCTCTTCCGGGCCCACCACGCCGAGGGCCTGGACGTCTCGGACGAGGAGACGCTGGCCGCGCTGGCCGGCGAGGCCGGGCTGCCCGGCGTGCGGGTGCGGGAGATGTTCGCCTCCCAGGAGGGCATGGCCGAGATCGGCGCCGACCTGGAGAACGCCAGGGCGCTGGGCATCACCGGGGTGCCGTTCTTCCTGTTCGAGGGGCAGTGGGCGGTCTCGGGCGCCCAGTCCACCGAGGTCCTGTCCGCCGCCCTGACCGAGGTCGCCGGCAAGCTCGGCTGAGTCCGGGCGGCCCCGCCGCACCGGGTCCGGCCGCGGCGGGCACCCTCGGTCCCTCCCCCGGCCGGGGACAGGCGATACTTCTGGTCCGGAGGTGTTCACCGATGTCCGGACCGCTCGACGGGGTTCTCGTCGTGGATCTCAGCCGGGTGGTGGCGGGGCCGCACGCTACCCAGACGCTCGGCGACCTCGGCGCGCGCGTGGTCAAGGTGGAGCAGCCGGGCGGGGACGAGACCCGCGGCTGGGGCCCTCCGTTCGCCGGCGGGGTGAGCACGTACTACCTGTCGTGCAACCGCAACAAAGAGTCGATCGTCCTCGACCTCAAGGATCCCGCGGACCTGGACGTGCTGCTGCGGCTGGTCCGCCGGGCCGACGTGCTGGTGGAGAACTTCCGCACCGGGGTGATGGACCGGCTCGGCCTGGGCTTCGAGCGGCTGCTGGAGGTCAACCCCCGGCTGGTCGTCATGTCGGTCACCGGCTTCGGGCACGACGGGCCCGAAGGCGGACGACCGGGATACGACGCGATCGTGCAGGGCGAAGCGGGCCTGATGAGCGTCACGGGACCTCCGGGGCTGCCCAGCAAAGTCGGAATGACCGTCGCCGACATGCTCGCGGCGCAGAACGTCGTCGCCGGAGTGCTCGCCGCGCTGTACGAGCGCACGAAGACGGGACGCGGCCAGGTCGTCCGGACGTCCCTGCTGGCCTCCGTGGTGGGCGCGCACGGCTTCCAGGGAACGCGTTGGACGGTCGCCCGCGAGGTGCCCGAGTCACTCGGCAACGACCACCCGTCCCTGGCCCCGTACGGGACGTTCCGGTGCGCGGACGGGATGCTGCAGATAGGCGTGGCCAACCAGTCCATCTGGCGGAGGTTCGCTCCCGTCGTGGGGCTGGAGCCGGACGACCCCAGGTTCGCGGAGCTGCCCGACCGCACCCGGCGCAGGCCCGAACTGACCGCGGAGATCGAGAAGGCCCTCGCCGCGGAGCCCCGCGAGGTCTGGCTGGCCCGTTTCGCCGAGGCCGGGGTCCCCGCCGGGTCGATCCGCTCCCTGGACGAGGTGTACGCCTGGGAGCAGACCCGCTCCCAGGGCCTGGTGGTCACCGTGGACCATCCGGAGCTCGGCGAGATCGAGCTGCCCGGGCCCGCGCTGCGTTTCGACGGGCACCGGCGGGAGCACTCCCCGCCGCCTCTGCTGGGCGAGCACGACGCGTCCATACGGGCCTGGCTGGACGAACAGAACACACACGACGAGACGGAGGGCTGAGGGCATGGCGCTGCTGGGCGGAGACGAAGGACGGCCGCTGCGCGTCGCGGGCGAGGAGGTCACCCGTGAGGAGCTGTTCGCCCGCGCCTCGGTCGTCGCCGGGCGCGTCGGCGGGGCCCGCGCGGCGGCGGTGAACGCCGCCGCCACCCTCGACACCGTGGTCGCGGTGGTCGGCGGCCTGCTGGCGGGGGTGCCGGTGGTCCCGGTGCCGCCGGACTCCGGGCCTGCCGAGCGCGACCACATCCTCACCGACTCCGGCGCCGAACTGCTCCTGGGCGACGGCGACTTCGGGCTTCCGTCCGTCCCCGTCACCGGGCCCGGCACGGCTTCCGCCTCCGGTTCTCCCGAGCCGCCGGGCGGCGAGACCGCGATGATCCTCTACACCAGCGGCACGACCGGCCCGCCCAAGGGCGTGATGGTCTCCCGCGACGCGATCGCCGCCGACCTCGACGCGCTCGCCGAGGCCTGGGACTGGACCGCCGACGACACCCTCGTCCACGGGCTGCCGCTCTTCCACGTCCACGGCCTCGTCCTGGGCGTGCTGGGAGCCCTGCGCACCGGCTCCGCCCTCGTGCACACCGGACGGCCGACGCCCGAGGCGTACGCGGCGGCCCGGGGCACCCTGTACTTCGGCGTGCCCACGGTCTGGTCCCGCGTGGTGGAGTCCGGGGCGGCGAAGGAGCTGCGCGGCGCGCGGCTGCTGGTCTCCGGCAGCGCGGGCCTGCCCGCCCCCGTCTTCGAGGCGCTGGAGGCGATGTCGGGGCACCGCGCCGTCGAGCGCTACGGCATGACCGAGACGCTCATCACCGTCAGCGCCCGCCATGACGGGGAGCGCCGCCCCGGCCAGGTCGGCCTGCCCCTCCGAGGGGTGGACACCCGGCTCGTCGCCGAGGACGGCGGACCCGTCGCCCACGACGGCGAGAGCCCCGGCGAGCTGCTCGTGCGCGCCCCGACGGTCTTCAACGGCTACCTGAACCGGCCGGAGGCCACCGCCGAGGCCCTGCGGGACGGCTGGTTCCGCACCGGCGACATCGCGACGATCGCCCCCGACGGCTGGCACCGGATCGTCGGGCGGGCCTCCACCGACCTGATCAAGAGCGGCGGCTACCGCATCGGCGCGGGCGAGATCGAGGCGGCGCTGCTGGCCCACCCCGCCGTCCGGGAGGCCGCCGTGATCGGCACCCCGCACCCGGACCTGGGCGAGCAGGTGACGGCGTTCGTCGTCGTCTCCGACGCGGTGGGCGAGCGGGAGCTCATCGACTTCGTGGCCGGCGGCCTGTCCGTCCACAAGCGGCCCCGCGCCGTCCGCCTGGTCGGCTCGCTGCCGCGCAACGCGCTCGGCAAGGTGCAGAAGAAGCTGCTCCCCGGGCTCTGACGGGACCGAAGCGACGGACCGGGCCGCCGCGCCCGGCGGGGCGGGTGGTTGAATCGGGAGCGTGGAAGATCGCGGAACCGCCCGGCGGCTCATCGACCTGACGCTCGACCCGGGCAGCTGGCGCTCCTGGGACGTCCCGCCCCGGCAGCCGCCCGGTTACGAGGACGCGCTCGCCGCCGCCGCGGAGCGGTCCGGCGTCGACGAGGCGGTCCTCACCGGCGAGGGCCTCCTGGACGGGCGCCGGGTCGGCCTCGTCGTCAGCGAGTTCGGCTTCCTCGCCGGATCGATCGGGGTCGCCACCGCCGACCGGATCGTCGCCGCGGTCGAACGGGCCACCCGCGAGGGCCTGCCCCTGCTGGCCGCGCCGTCCTCCGGCGGAACCCGCATGCAGGAGGGCACCTTCGCGTTCGTGCAGATGGCGCGGATCACCGCCGCCGTCATGACGCACCGCAAGGCCCGCCTGCCCTACCTGGTCTACCTCCGGCACCCGACCACCGGGGGCGTCCTGGCCTCCTGGGGGTCCCTCGGCCACGTGACGGTCGCCGAGCCCGGCGCGCTCATCGGCTTCCTCGGCCCCCGGGTGTACGAGGGGCTGTACGGCGAGCCCTTCCCCGAGGGCGTGCAGCGGGCGGAGAACCTCGCCGCCCGCGGCCTGGTGGACGCCGTCGTCGCCCCCGAGGACCTGCGCCCGATCGCCGCGCGGGCCCTGAACGTCCTGATGCCTCCCCGGGTCCCGCACGCCCCCCTGTACCGCTACGCCCGGCCCATGGGCGAGCCGCCCGGCGCCTGGGAGTCGGTCCTGCGCACCCGCCGGGACGACCGTCCCGGCGTACGGGAACTGCTGGACGAGGCCGCCGACGTCAGCCTTCTGTCGGGCACCGGCGAGGGCGAGAACGACCCGGGCCTGCTCCTGGCGCTGGCCCGGTTCGGCGCGGCCCGCTGCGTGGTCGTGGCCCAGGACCGGCGCAGCCAGCGCGGCGGCCATCCGATCGGCCCCGCCGGGCTGCGGGTCGCGCGGCGCGGCATGCGGCTCGCCGCCGAGCTGGGGCTGCCGCTGGTCACCGTGGTCGACACGCCCGGCGCGGTGCTGTCCGCCGACGCCGAGAACCGGGGCCTGGCCGGGGAGATCGCCCGCTGCCTGGCCGACCTGATCACCCTGGACACCGCGACCGTCTGCCTGCTGCTGGGCGAGGGCGCGGGCGGCGCCGCGCTGGCCCTGCTGCCCGCCGACCGGGTGCTGTGCGCCGAGCACGCCTGGCTGTCGCCGCTGCCGCCCGAGGGCGCGTCCGTCATCGTCCACCGCACGCGCGACGGGGCCGCCGGGCTCGCCGAGTCCCAGGGCATCCGCGCCGCCGACCTGCTGGAGCGCGGCATCGTCGACTGGATCGTCTCCGAGCAGCCATTCGCGCTGGCCGGCGAGCTGGAGACCGCCGTGCTGGCGTCCTGCTCCCTGCCGCCGGACGACCGCGCGGCGGCCCGCGCCGCCCGCTTCGACCGCCCCGCCTAGAGCCTGCGGTGCTCCAGGGACGGCAGGACGCGCCGGACCTCGTCCGTCAGCGCCAGGTCCACCGGGAGGGTGCGGACGGCGGGGAACGGGCCCAGATCGGTGACGACCGTGCCCATCGGGTCGACCAGCAGGCTGCGGCCCACGCCGGTGCGGAGGCCGTGCGGCGGATCCGTCCGGTCGGGGGCCCTGTCCACGGCGACCGTCCAGATGGTGTTCTCGATCGCGCGGGCCCGCACCAGGGTCGTCCAGTGCTCCTCCTTGAAGGGGCCCTGCGCCCAGGCCGCGGTCACCACCAGCATCTGCGCCCCCCGGTCCACCAGGGCGCGCGCCAGTTCGGGGAACCGGATGTCGTAGCAGGTGACCAGGCCGATCCGGACGCCGCAGACCTCCACCACGACGGGCTCCCCTCCCGGCGCGACCGTGTCGGACTCGGCGAAGGCGAACGCGTCGAACATGTGGATCTTCCGGTAGGAGCCGAGCAGCTCCCCGGAAGATCCGACCACCACGACGGTGTTGTAGGCGCGCCCGTCGGGCGCGGGTTCGAAGACCCCGGCCACCAGCGCGGTGCCGTACTCCGCGGCGGCCTCTCTCAGCCCCGTCACGAACGCCCCGTCCAGGGGCTCGGCGACCCGCCGCAGGCTGTTGCCGAACCGGATCATCGTGGCCTCGGGGAAGACCGCCAGATCGGCGTCCTCCGCCCGCGCCAGCGCCTCGCGCACCGCGGCCAGGTTGGCCTCCGGCTCGTCCCCCACCTCGATCTGGCACAGAGCTACTCGCATGGGGCCAGTCTGCCCTGCCCGCCCCGCGCGACCGAGACGGCATCCCGTCTCTCCGGGGAACGGCGGGGCCCGCTCTAGTAATCTCGCCTGGTCCGCAAGTTTTCTAAGGAGCCTGAAGACATGGCGCTTGAACGCCCTGAGATCGACTTCCCCGAGGGCCAGCCGCCCGCCAACCTCGAGATCACCGACCTGGTGGTCGGGGACGGGGACGAGGCGACCCGCGGCAGCCAGGTGACGGTGCAGTACGTCGGCGTGGCGCACTCCACGGGCGAGGAGTTCGACTCGTCCTGGAACCGGAACGAGCCGTTCGTCTTCCCGCTCGGCGGCGGACGCGTCATCAAGGGCTGGGACATGGGGGTCGTCGGCATGAAGGTCGGCGGCCGCCGCCGCCTCGTCATCCCCCCGCACCTGGGCTACGGCCAGCGGGGCGCGGGCGCGGCCATCAAGCCGGGCGAGACGCTCATCTTCGTGGTGGACCTCCTCGCGGTGAAGTAGGCGTGAGGGCGGGGGCCCGGGTCAGGAGCCCGGGCCCCCGCCCGCTCGCGGGATCTGCAGCACGGACTCGTCCAGGGCGCCGCAGGCCACGCCGCGCTGGAGGCGCTCCATGAGGTGGGGCGCGGGATCGGAGGCCGCCCTGATCTTGTCGACGGTGGCGTCCACGCCGCTGAGGTGGAAGTCGAACAGGGCGGCGTAGCGGGCGGTCAGGTGGGCGGGGTGCAGGTCCCAGCTCTGGTAGAAGCCGTGCGCAAGGGAGTGCCTGACGCCGGTGACGTGGGCCTGCCAGCAGGCGGCGATCTCGTCGCCGCCCTCGTCGCGGGGGATCATGTGCGACGGGCCGTCCGACAGCCGGATGCCGCGTCCGGCGACGGACGTCTGCAGGACGTGGCGGGCGAAGTCGCAGGCCGGGTGGTCCAGCCGCTGCTCCTCGTGGGGCAGCCCCAGCGCCGCGGTGTAGGAGGCGGCGCCGAAGTGCACGGTGCCGATCCTGCCCTGGCCGGAGGTGAGGATCCGCCGGATGCCCAGGCCGCCGCGGTGGTCGGCCAGCACCTGGGGCAGGTCGATCTGGATCTCGAAGTGCAGCACGCCTCCCGGCAGGCCCAGCGCGGCCTCGAGCCGGTCGAGGTAGTCGGTGAACACGCCGACCTGCGCGGCGTCCGCGACGTCGGGCAGGGTGATGGTGAAGCCGCCGGGCAGCCGGCCGAGCCGGTCGCGCAGCGAGGTGAGGAAGCCGTCGAGGGTGCGCATCGCCCGCTCGTGCCCGCCGCCGGAGAACGACTTGACGCGCACCCCCCAGAAGTGCGGGAGCCGCTGGGCGTTGTAGGAGGCGGCGACGGCCTCGACCGCCTGGGCGACGTGGGCGTCCTCCTCGTCCTCGCCGCGCGTCCCGTAGGCGCCGGCGAAGTCGATGCGGAGGTCCTCGACGGGCTCGCGGGCGAGCTTGGCGGCGACCCGCGAGCGGATCATCCCGGCCAGGCTCGGATCGAGCATGAAGGTGGTGCCGAAGGAGCCGTCGCCCGGCGTGTGCTTGTTCAGCAGCCGCAGCGCCCGCCCGCCCCATTCGGCCGGGGTGTCCGCGGAGAACTCGTCGGCGGGGACGAACACCGTGTGGACTGGTTGGCGGCCCCCGCTGGATCCGGGGAACTGGCTGGCTAGGTCGGCGGCCAGGGCGCGTACCCGCTCCGCCAGATCGTCGGTCTTCGACAGGCTGAGGTTCACAGGGAAATGATCCCCCAAGATCCGGAGAATGTGTCCCCCGGTTTCAAGGTGATGAGGTCGACACCGGTGTTGAAGGCGTTGGGCGGGCAGGTCATCGGTTCGACGGCCAGTCCGGTCCGCGCCTTTTCTCCGGGAAGGTCGTCCGCGGTGTAGAGCTGGAGCCAGGGGTGGTTCTCGTCGGCCCACAGCCCGACGGTGCGGCCTCCGCCGCTGAGCCCCACCCACACCCGCCCCTCCCCGTACGGCAGCCCCGTGTAGGCGGTGTCGATGCGGCGGTCGCCGAAGCGGCCGCCCGCGGTCAGGTCGTAGCGGGTGCCGGTGACGGGGACGGGCGCCCCGGACGGGATGAGCCGGTCGTTGACGGGCTGGTAGTGGGTGGCGCCGAACGTCACGGTGCACTTGTCCAGCGGCAGCCCCACGGTGAGGTAGGGGTGCGCGCTCTGCCCGTAGGGCGCGTTGCGGGTGCCGGAGTTGGTGGCCGAGAGCGTCGCGGTCAGCCCCCGTTCGGCGTCGAGCGCGTAGGTGACGGCCAGGTCGAGCCGGTAGGGGTAGCCGGGGCGGCCGAGGATCCGGTGGCGCAGGGTCACGCTGGAGTCGCCGTGCTCGCCGGCCGTCCAGGACTCCCAGCGCACCAGCCCGTGGATCGCGCAGTCGCGTTCGGGCTCGGTGACGGGGGTGCGCTGCTCGGCGCCCTCGAAGACGTAGACCCCGCGGTCGATCCGGTTGGGCCAGGGCGCCAGGAGCTGGCCGAAGGCCGCCGGGACCACGTCGTCGGGGTCGTGTTCCAGGACCAGGGGCCGTCCGCCGCGGGTGAGGGAGCGCAGCGTCCCGCCCTGCTCGGTGACGACCGCCCGGTAGGGGCCGGCGGTGATGGTGTGCTGGGTGCCGGTGAGCGTCATGCCGCCATTGTCGCGGACCGCTCCCCGCCCAAGATCCCTGAGGCTGTCACAGTTAGCTGGCCGCTCCGTGGACAGTCTTCTATCTCCCCTTATTTCTGGGGAAATTTTACGAACTATAGGTGCCGGTCCGAACACGGACGGGCGGCCAGGCCGAACCGGGCCAGCACCGCCTCCTCCTCGCCGGGCGCCGCCGAGACCACGGGAGTCGCCAGCCGCCGGGCCGCCTCCCTCAGCAGCTCCGAGACCTCCGGCGGCGGGCGCTCCGCCGCGATCACCACGACGGTGACGGCCGGATCCCCGTCCAGGGCGACCAGCGCCTGGAGGGTGGAGCGCCCGCACACCGCGGCCGACAGGTCGCGGGCTCCCACCGGCAGCACCCGGCCGCCCTCCCCGGCGAGGGCCAGCAGACGCAGCACCCGGCCGGTCGCCTCCGCGCCGACCCCCACGATCCCGAACCTCCCGGGCGGCAGCGCGCCGGGCTGGGCGCCGGGGCCCAGCACCAGCCTGCCCCTGGCGGCCGCCTCGTCCTTCAGCGCGATCTCCTCGGCGAGGGACAGCTCCATGCCGGGCAGCAGCACGTCACGTCCCCGCCGCAGCAGCGCGACCGCCTCGCGGAAGGCTTGCGGCCCTGCGACCGGGACCGGTTCGCTCACGCAGAGGCCAGCCTGGAGGACGGCCGGTTGAGCGCGAGCACCGCCCTGCTTCCCGCGAGCAGGCCCCAGGCCAGGTCCGCGCCGGAGTAGCGGCTGGAGGCCACCAGCCTGCGCACGGCGGGCGCCAGCGCCTCGTGCCCGGCCAGGGCGCGCAGCACCGCCCCCGCCTCGCCGCTGGGCTGCCCCGCCGCCGCGCAGTGCAGCAGGGAGGCCGACAGCGAGGTGGTCCGGGTCTCGGCGTCGGTGGTGACGGCCGCGCCGAGCCAGTCGGCCAGCCACACCGCGCGCGCTCCTCCGGCCGTCACCTCGCCGAGCAGCCGCAGCGAGAGCAGCATCCCCGCGATCACGTCGTCGCCGCTGGGGGTGAGGCCGGGGCCGAGCCCGACGATCCGCTCGGCCGCCTGCACCGCCTGGGCCAGGTCGCCCGACGCGCAGCCCGACGCCAGCGCGGCGGGGCCGGAATGCCCGGCCAGCCCGCAGGCGCGCGGGTCCAGCGCGGCCTCCAGCAGCATCGCCCCGTGCCGCAGCCTCGCCTCGGGCAGCGGCCCGAGCACCGGGCGCGGGTCCCACCAGCGCCGCACCCTGACGCGCAGGCCGCCGGCCTCCGCGTGCCCGTCCCCGATCCAGCCCGCGTCGCCCTCGCGCACTCCGGCGAAGGGCTGCTGCCTGACCCCCGCCGGGACCACGATGGAGTTGGCCGGGCGCATGCCGTCGGACCCGACGAGCGCCACGACGCGGGGTTCGCAGCCCCCGTTGATCCGCAGATAGGCGGCCGAGGGGAAGACCGCGATCACCCTGGCGGACCGGCGCGGCCGTTCCACCGCCTCCCGTACGGCCAGCCCGGCCGCCCCTGGAACCGGGGCGCGGACCGGCTCGGCACCGGGGTCCGGCGCGACCGGCTGGGGTCCGGTCCTGAGAGCGGGATCGCTCCGTTCGATCACCGGATCGCCTCCGTCTTTGTGATGTCAACGGGACGTTAACCGTATGACCAAGATCGCCGTATGGAGAAACTTGCCAAGGATACTTGCCCTTATTCGTCTTTCTTGTGAAAGTTGTCGCGCCATGGAGAACCGAACAGACCTCTGGACCAGACGCACCGGCGAGAACCACGCCCTCCCGCCCCGGCTGCGGCTGGCCAGCACCGGCACCCTCACCTACGGGCTGCCCGTCCGGGAGGTCCTGGGCGTCTCCACCCTGGCCGACGCCGTACTCGTCGCCGGCGCCGCCGGGCTCGACCGGGTGGTGCAGCGCCTCAACGTCATGGAGGTGCCCGACGTCCTCGCCTGGGTCAAGCCCAACGAGCTGCTGCTGACCACCGGCTACCCGCTGCGCAACCGCCCCGCCGCGCTCGGCCACCTGGTGACCGGGCTGAACGAGCGCGACGTCGCGGCGCTGGCCGTCAAACCCGGCGCCTACCTCGACGAGCTGCCCGCCGAGATGATCGCCCAGGCCGACCGGCTCGGCTTCCCCCTCATCCAGCTGCCCGAGCACGTCGGCTTCGACGACATCCTCAACCAGGTGCTCACCGACATCCTCAACCGGCAGGCGGCGATCCTCGCCCGCACCGAGGAGGTGCACCGTGCGCTCGTCCAGATCGTCCTGTGCGGGGGCGGGCTGCGCGAGGTGACCGAGGAGCTGGCCGCGCTGCTGGGCGGCGCCGTCCTCACCCTGGACGGCGAGCAGCGCGTCCTGGCGCGGGCCGGCGACCCGCAG
Source organism: Actinocorallia aurantiaca (assembly GCF_039533685.1). Classification (NCBI taxonomy): domain Bacteria; kingdom Bacillati; phylum Actinomycetota; class Actinomycetes; order Streptosporangiales; family Thermomonosporaceae; genus Actinocorallia; species Actinocorallia aurantiaca. The sequence continues at coordinate 162,969 of NZ_BAAATZ010000021.1, forward strand.
GACCTGCGCTCCCTGGAGGACTGGCTGGACGGCCTCCCCACACCCGGGCTGCACGGCGACCGCCTGGCGGTGCCGGTCGCCGCGGGCGGCCTCGACCACGGGCTCATCGCCGCGTACTGCCCCGGCGGCGACCTCAGCGAGACCGAGGTCGGCATCCTGGAGCGCGCCGCCACGGTCGCGGCGCTCGTCATCACCAAGCAGCAGGCCGTCGCGGCGGTGGAGGGCAAGTACCGGGCCGACTTCCTGCGCGACGTGCTCGCCGGACGTGCTGGCGAGGGCTCCCGTGTCATGGCGCGCTGCGCCGGGTTCGGCTGGGACCTGGACCGGCCCGTCGCGGTGGTCGTCGCCTCACTGGACCTGGACCCCGCCGGCCCCGACCCCGCCACCGGGGCCGTCAGCGCCTCCGGGGCCGGCAACGCGGACGACGAGGCGGCCAAGCTCGCGCAGGAGCGGTTCGCCGCGGCCTGGACCGCGGCGGTGCGCCGCAGGGACCGGTCCGCCGCGGTGGCCTCCTTCGCCCGCGAGATCGTCGCGATCGTCGGCCTGCCCGCGATCGGCGACCTGCAGGACCTGGTGAACGGGCTGGTCCGCGAGGTCTCCTCAGGGGAGTCGCTGGTGTTCTCCACCGGCGTCAGCAGGTCGGTGAAGACCCCCGAGAGGCTGCCCGACGCCTACGACCAGGCGGTCAAGGCGGTGCGGGTGGGCCGGCAGATGCACGGCCCCGGCGCGACCGCGCACTTCGACTCGCTCGGCGTCTACCGGCTGCTCAGCCTGGTGGAGGACACCGCCGAACTGCACTCCTTCGTCCGGGAGACGCTGGGCGAGCTCGCGGAGGACGCCGACACCGAGGCCGCCGACCTGCGCCGCACGCTGCAGGTGCTGCTGGAGACCAACCTGAACGTGGCCGAGACCGCGCGCAGGCTGCACTTCCACTACAACACGCTGCGCTACCGCATCGGCAAGCTGGAGCGGCTGCTGGGCCCCTTCACCGAGGACCCGCACCTGCAGCTGAACCTCAACCTCGCGCTCCAGGTGCTGCGGATGCGCGGGATCTGACGCTCAGCCCTTCGCGTTGCCGCCCAGGGACTCCGGCAGGTAGTTCTCGACGGCGGCGGGCTTGAAGCCCTGCTCGCGGATCCAGCCGAGGATCGTCCGCATCTGCGCGGCGAGGCCCTTGCGGTAGTGCATGAGGATGATGTCGCCGGGCTTGAAGCCCTGGCCGCCGTCGCCGCGCACGAAGGCGTCCCGGACCCCTTGCGGCGACGTCGTGCCGTTGTAGTACTCCGCCGACCACAGCAGCACGGACTTCATGCCGCACTCCTTGACCACCTGCCGCGTCGTGTCGTTGTAGCTGCCGAACGGCGGCCGGAAGATGGTCGGACGGCGGCCGTACTGCTCCTCGATCTTGTCCGAGGCGCCGCAGATCTCCTGGCGCTGCCCCTCGGGGCCGAGCACTCCGAGGTTCTTGTGGTTGACGCTGTGGTTCTCCATGCGGGAGCCGGCGCTCTTCAGCGCCCAGAAGTACGGCCCGTGCTGCGGGATGTAGACCGAGGTGAGGAAGGTCAGGATGGGGACCTTCTCCTGGCGGACGATCTCGACGAACTCCGCGTCGTACTCGTAGCCGTCGTCGATGGTCAGGAAGACGACCTTCTCCTGCGTCTCGATCCGGCTGATGACGGGCGGCAGCCCGTCGGCGGACGGCTGCGGGAGCGTCCACGAGCCGGGTGCCGGCGCGGGCCAGGACCGGTCGGAGAACACCGTCCGGTACTCCGCCTTCATCTCCTCGACGTCGGGGCCGTTGACGGCCTGGACCCGGACCGAGGGCCACACCCCGGCGGCCACCGCCAGGACAGCCGCCACCGCACTGGAGAGGAGGGGGAAACCACCGCGCATGGCGAACAATCTCGCACACCCCGGTGATCGCTGGCGAATCCGGCACGCCGGTCCTCCGGAGGAAGTTTCCCCGGACGAACCCGGCGGAAGACCGCAGAGCGGGACCGGCGAATCTCACCGCGCCCGCCCCGGGGCGGTTAGGGTCGAGAGATGCTGAGGATCGCGGCGGTACTGCTGGCCACGGACGAGGACGCCGTGGCCCTCATCGACGGCGAACGCAGGGTCGACCGGGACGTCCGGACGCTGCGCGAGGGCGGCTGCGGCCCGATCGCGGTGGTCACCGGCGCGGTGCCGATCGAGGTGCTCGGCGGGCTGATCGTGCCCGACCCGCGCTGGCGGGACGGGCCGGAGTCCAGCGTCCGGGCCGGGCTGGCCGCGCTGCCGCCGCGCACCGGCAGCGCCCTCCTGGCCCGCACCGGGGCTCCCGGGCTGACCCCGGGGGCGGTCCGGCAGGCGATCGAGGCGGGGGCGCGGCCTCCCGCCGATCTCGATCTCGAACATACGGCGGGTCCGGTCCTCCTCGACCTGAGCCACCGCGCGAACCGCATACCCTGATTGCCGATTGACTTGGTATGGATTGGTGGAGCATCCTGAGATGGTGCTGCGTGAAGACTCGTTCCGAGTACAACAGGTCCGCGACGCCGGCCGACCGGGCACCGGCGAGGATTTCGAGATGCGCTGGGAGTCCATGCGCGGAGTCGGCCACCACACCCCCGCGGACCAGTTCTTCGTCCGCAGCCACAGCGGCGTGCCCGAGATCGACCCTCGGACGTGGACGATGCGGCTGCACGGCGACGGCCTGCGCGGCGGCCCCGTGGAGTTCGACCTCGAGGACCTGCGCGCGCTGCCCTCGCACTCGGCGACCGCGTTCATCGAGTGCGCCGGCAACGGCCGCAGCCTCTACACCGTCCAGCAGAACCAGCGGGTGGAGGGCACCCCCTGGGGCCTGGGCGCGATCGGCGTGGCCCACTGGACGGGCGTCCCGCTGTCGGTGCTGCTGGAGCGGGCCGGCATCCGCGACGACGCGGTGGACCTCCTCCCCCGCGGCCTGGACCGCCCCTTCGTCCGCGACGGAGTGGACTACGGGCGCGTCCGCAGGCCGCTGCCGGTCTCCAAGGCGATGAAGGACGTCCTGGTCGCCTACGAGATGAACGGCCACCCCCTGCGGCCCGAGCACGGCTTCCCCGCACGGCTCGTCGTGCCCGACTGGGTGGGCGTCGCCTCGATCAAGTGGCTCGGCGACGTCGAGGTGTCCACCGGCCCGCTGCACTCCCCCTGGGACACCGACTTCTACCGGCTGTTCGGGCTGGGGCACCCGCCAGAGGGCAGCGCCCCGCTGACCACGGTGCCGATCAAGAGCGCCTTCGAGATCTCCCCCCAGGCCAAGATCGCCAAGGGCCGCGAGTACCTGCTGACCGGGCGCTCCTGGTCGGGCAACGGCGCGATCCGCTCGGTCGAGGTGAGCACCGACGGCGGCGGCGAATGGCGGCCCGCCCGCCTCGTCGGCCCCCGCCAGGCGCACACCTGGGCCCAGTGGGAGTTCCCCTGGTCCCCCGAGCGGCGCGGCCCCGCCCAGCTCATGGCCCGTGCGACGGACGAGCTCGGCGTCACCCAGTCCCTCGGCGCCCCCTACAACTCCAAGGGCTACCTCTTCGGCGCGGTCGTCCGCCACCCCGTCACGGTCGTCTAATCCGCGTCGGGCTCCGGTTCCGGAAGCGGCTTCCGCGGGTGGAACATGCTCCAGACGAGGAAGCACAGGCCGAACGCCAGCATCGCCAGGCCGACCCACAGGTTGATGTCCACGCCCTGGGCCTTCTGGCGGGCGGCGGGGCTGTCGATGAGGCCGACGATCGTCAGGATGACGCCGTAGATGGCGAAGAGGCCGCCGATGACGACCCGGATGTCGAGCAGGTTGGCCAGCAGTTCGGCGAGCAGACGGCGCATCTCGGGCTCCTACCAGAACGGGATGTAGCAGGCCAGGGACAGGACGAGCGCGCCGAGGCCCAGCTTGACCGGCGAGCGGTACCACTTCTCGTCGCCGGCCACGGAGTCGTCGGGACGGTCGCTGGGCAGGCCCCGCACCAGGCCTCTCAGCTCCTCGTCCGGCTTGACCGTGCGCGCCGTCGCGAGGCTGATCGCGACGGACACGACGATGTCCACGACGAACGCGATGCCCGCGCCCCAGAAACTGGCGTTGAGCTCCGTACCGTAGAAGTCCTCCAGCGGCCCCGCCAGGAACAGCAGGTAGGACGTGACGGCGCTGAGCGTGCCGATCAGCAGCCCCCAGAAGCCCGCCCAGGGCGTCATCTTCCGCCACGCGAGGCCGAGGATGAAGGTGGCGAACAGCGGCGCGTTGAAGAACGAGAACAGCTGCTGCATGTAGCCCATGATGTTGCTGTACTGGGCGGCGATGAACGCCGTCAGGATGCCGCCGACCACCGCCACGACGGTCATCCACCGGCCGGTCGACACGTAGTAGGCGTCGGGGCGGCCCTTGCGCAGATGCCCCCGCCAGATGTCGTAGGTGAAGACCGTGTTGAAGCCCGAGACGTTCGCCGCCATGCCCGCCATGAACGAGGCGAGCAGTCCGGTGAGGGCGACCCCCAGCACCCCGGTCGGCAGCAGGTCCCCCATGAGCAGCGGGATGGCGTTGTTGTAGGTGGCGCCGGGCTCGCTCAGCGCGGGGAAGACCACCAGCGCGATCATGCCGGGGACCACCGTGAGCACCGGGATGACGATCTTGGGGTAGGCCGCGACGATCGGGGTGAGCCGGGCGGCCGTGTTGTTCTTGGCCGACAGGCCGCGCTGGACCTCGGCGAAGTTCGTCGTCCAGTACCCGAACGACAGGACGAAGCCCAGGCCCAGCAGGATGCCCAGCCAGCTCGCCTGCATCGGGTTGTCCGCGGCGGACCCGGTGTCGGCCCAGGTGTGCAGGCCCGGGTCGCCCAGCGGCGAGTCGTCCCTGATCCGGTCGGCGAGCCCGGAGGGGCCGCCGACCTTGATCAGCCCGAGGACCACCAGCGGGATCAGCCCCGCGATGATCACGAAGAACTGCAGCACCTCGTTGTAGATAGCCGACGACAGGCCGCCCAGCGTGATGTACGCCAGCACGAACACCGCCGCGACCACCACCGAGACCGGCAGCGGCCAGCCGACCAGGGCCCGCATCACCAGCCCCAGCGCGTACAGGTTGATGCCCGCGATGAGGATCTGCGCGATCGCGAAGGTCACCGCGTTCAGCAGCTGGGTCTGGGAGTTGAACCGGCGGCGCAGGAACTCCGGCACGCTGTGCACGCCGGAGCGGTAGTAGAACGGCATCATCACGATGCCGAGGAAGACCATCGCCGGGACCGCGCCGATCCAGTAGTAGTGCGTGGTCATCAATCCGTACTGGGCGCCGTTGGCGGCCATGCCGAGGATCTCGGTCGCGCCGAGGTTGGCCGACAGGAACGCCAGGCCGGTGATCCAGGCGGGCAGCGAGCGCCCCGACAGGAAGAAGTCCACGCTGGTGCGGATCGTCACCCGTGCCGCGAAGCCGATCCCGAGCACGGTCGCGAAGTAGATCGCGAGGATCAGGTAGTCCAGGGCGGTGACGTCGAGCCTGAGGTCGTCCTGGGCGGCGGGAAGGATCACCTGCCGTGCATTCCCGCCGCGGACGCCCCCCAGCGGGAACTGAAGCGATCTTGACCGAGGTCAGCGGGGTTCTTGGGCCTCGCCGCGTTCGGCGATCAGCTGCTTCAGCTCCGAGACCGCCGTCCAGGCGGCCTCCCCCTCGGAGCCCTGGATGCCGACGGCGCCCTTGGAGGTGCCGTCGGCGAGGTCCAGGTAGGGCCAGGGGGCGCCGCGCTCGAACGAGACGTCCACCACCTCGGCCCAGCTGTAGCGGTGGGTGCGCAGCGGGTTGACGACGACCAGGCCCTCGTCGTCCGCGGTGACCCGGGCCCGGGCGACCATCACGAGGATGGCCGCCACGAACACGCCGAACAGGACGATGCCGATCCGGTCGACCAGCTTGAAGGTCTCGGCGATCCCGATGGCCAGCCAGATCATGAGCGCCATGATCAGGGCCGCCATCGAGAAGGCCATCGCCCGGGTGCGCCGGGGCCGCCAGGTCTTGCCGGTCACAGGTCCCCGCTAGTCGATGATCTTCGAGATCGGGATCTCGAGGATGTCGCGGCCGCCCGCGGCCTTGACGTTCGGAATGAGCTCGTTGATGCCCACCTTGGCCACGACGCTCTCCACCGCGAACATCTCGCCGCCCGCCAGCGGCGTGACGGTCGGAGAGGCCATGGAGGGCACCACGTTCAGGACGTCCTGCAGCTGGCCCGCGGGCACGTTCAGCTTGATCAGCACGTTGCCGCGGGCCCGGATGACGCCCTGCAGCAGCAGCGCGATGTCCTCCATCGCGGCGCGCTTCTCAGGGTTCTCGTAGGCCTCGCGGTTGGCGACCAGCTCGGTGTAGCTGACCAGCAGGGTGTCGAGGATGCGCAGTCCGTTCTTGCGCAGCGACGAGCCGGTCTCGGTCAGGTCGACGATCACGTCGACGATGTCGGGGACCTTGGCCTCGGTGGCGCCGTAGGACGGCACGACCTTGGCCTTGACGCCGTGCTGCGCCAGGAAGCGGTCGGTCAGCGCCGGGAACTCGGTGGAGATGCGCACGCCGTCCGGCAGGTCGGAGACCTTCTGCCAGGGGGCGTCCTGCGGCACCGCCATGATGACCCGCACCGGGTTGGAGGTGGCCTTGGAGTACTTCAGCTCGCCGAGCGAGACGACGTCCGCGTTCGTCTCGGAGATCCAGTCGCGGCCGGTGATGCCCAGGTCGAACAACCCCTGCTCGAGGTAGGTCGGGATCTCCTGCGGGCGCAGGACCCTGACCTTGTCGATGCGCGGGTCGTCGATGGAGGCGCGGTAGTCGCGGTCGCTGGAGCGCCGGACGCTCAGGTCGGCGGCGTTGAACAGCTCGAAGGTCGCCTTTTCCAGCGAACCCTTGGGAAGCACGAGGGAGAGCACAGTGATGCCTTTCAGTGACGGTCAGGAACGGCGTGGGAACTGGTCCGGGGCGGTCAGGAGCCTCGATGCTCCAGGCCATGCCCGGCATGGCTCCCGTGACGCGGTCCTCGCAGGTCGAATACCGTGCCGAGCGCGGTCACTTTCGCCTCCCTGCCTCGCTGAACGCGTATGACGTGCCCGCCGTGTCGCGGGCACGCCACTCTACCGCGCCCGTGCGTCAGACCTCGCTCCGCCGCAGTTCACGGAGGGTCAAAGCGGCGTCCAAGGCGGCCACCACCGATTCCCAGCCCTTGTCCTCGGCGCTGCCGGGCAGCCCCGACCGGTTCTCGGCCTGAGCCAGATTCTCACAGGTCAGGACCCCGTTGCCGACCGGGGTCGCCTCGTCGAGGGCGATCCTCGTCAGGCCCGCGGTCACCGAGTCGCAGACGTAGTCGAAGTGAGCCGTCTCACCCCTGACCACGCAGCCCAGAGCCACGACCGCGTGGTGGGTGCGGGCCAGCTGCTGGGCCACGACCGGCAGCTCCAGCGCGCCGGCCACCCGGACGGCGGTCGGCCGGGCGCCGCACGCCTTGGCGGCCTCGACCGCCCGGGCCAGCAGCTGGTCGGTGATCGGACCGTGCCAGCGGGCGGCGACGATGCCGATGGCGAGGCCGTTCGCCTCGACGGTGGTGTCCTCGGGACGTCCTTCGCCGCTCATCAGAGCCCCTCGATGTGGTGTCCGAGCCGGTCCCGCTTGGACGTCAGGTACCGGCGGTTGTGCTCGGTGATGTGGACGGGCAGCGCGGCCCGGCCCAGCAGCTTCACTCCGAAGCCGGTGAGCGCCTCGATCTTCGCGGGGTTGTTGGTCAGCAGCCGCACCGACTCCACGCCCAGGTCGGCGAGGATGTGGGCGGCGTTGGTGTAGTCGCGGGCGTCGACCGGGTGCCCGAGCTCGACGTTGGCGTCCACGGTGTCGGAGCCCCCGTCCTGCAGCGCGTAGGCCTTGAGCTTGGCGATCAGGCCGATGCCGCGGCCCTCCTGGCCGCGCAGGTAGACCACCACGCCCCGGCCCGCCAGCGCGATCTCGGCCATCGCCGCGTCGAGCTGGGCGCCGCAGTCACAGCGGTCGGAGTGCAGGACGTCGCCGGTGAGGCACTCGGAGTGCACCCGCACCAGCACGTCCTCGCCGTCGCCGAGGTCGCCGTAGACGAGGGCGATGTGCTCGCCGCCGTCGATGGAGCTGGTGTAGCCGAAGGCGCGCCAGTCTCCGAACCGGTTGGGGATGACGGTCTCGGCGTCGCGGGAGACCAGGCGCTCGGTGCGCTTGCGGTAGGCCACCAGCTGCTCGATGGAGACCAGCTTGAGGTCGTGTTCCTTGGCGAAGACCTCCAGCTGGGGCAGCCTGGCCATGGTGCCGTCGTCGTTGACGATCTCGCACAGCACCCCGGCGGGGCGGCAGCCCGCCAGCCGGGCCAGGTCGATGGTGGCCTCGGTGTGGCCGCGCCGCACCAGCACGCCGCCCTCGCGGGCGCGCAGCGGCACCACGTGGCCGGGGCGGCGCAGGTCGGAGGGCACGGTGTCGGCGGAGGCCAGGAGCCGGATGGTGTGGGCGCGGTCGGCGGCGGAGATGCCGGTGCTCACGCCCTCGCTGGCGTCCACGCTGACGGTGTAGGCGGTGCCGCGCACGTCCTGGTTGGTGTGGTACATCGGCGGGAGCTGGAGCCGGATGCAGTCGGCCTCGGTGAGCGGGGCGCAGATGTAGCCCGAGGTGTAGCGGACGGTGAAGGCCATCAGCTCGGGGGTGGCGTGCTCGGCGGCGAAGACGAGGTCGCCCTCGTTCTCGCGGCTCTCGTCGTCGACCACGACGACCGGTCGGCCCGCGGCTATGTCCGCGATCGCCTCTTCGATGGTGCTGAAAACGCTCACTGCCGCGCTCCGATCATGCGCTCGACGTACTTGGCGACGACGTCCACCTCGAGGTTCACGGGGTCTCCGGGACCCTTGCGACCCAGGGTGGTCAGTTCCAGAGTGGTGGGGATGAGGCTGATGGTGAAGGAGTCCGGAGCGGCCTCCACCACGGTGAGGCTCACGCCGTCGACCGTGATCGAGCCCTTCTCCACCACATAGCGGCTGAGCGTGTCGGGCAGGGAGACGCGGACGATCTCCCATTTCTCGGAGGGAACGCGTTCGACGATCACGCCGACCCCGTCCACGTGGCCCTGGACCAGGTGGCCGCCGAGCCTGTCCTGCAGGCGCACCGGCCGTTCCAGGTTGACCCGGGAACCGGGCTCCAGGGCGCCGAGGCTGCTGCGTTCCAGCGTCTCGCGCATCACGTCCGCGGTGAAGACGTCGTCCTTGAGGTCCACGACGGTCAGGCATACGCCGTTGACCGCGATGGAAGATCCATGTGCGGCGTCCGAGACGACCAGCGGCCCTCGGATCTCCAGGACGGCCGACTCCGGGCCGTCCGTCTTACCGATGATCTCGCCGAGCTCCTCGACGATTCCGGTGAACACTCCCCTGTCCTCCCTCATCTGGCGGGGAGCTCCGGGGGTGAGGAAAAGCCGCGCCCTCGCCCATGCGGGCAGGGTACGGCGCGCGCGCTGCCTCCCATCCGGACTATGACCGTCGGTACCGGAATTTCACCGGCTCAACCGGCCGATGGCTTCGGCCGGGTCGCGGACTTTCACCGCCGGCTCGGAATTTCACCGACCCCGGAGCACGCTGTATCACTACTCAGTGTTTCCACTGGGTCACTGCCTGAATTGGCACTGACGCTACTTCACGTTGCGAGTTCCATGACTCTGCAACAAGTTTGCCATGAAGACTGTTCCATGGAACAGCCGGGGCGGTCCCGCCCGTTCCCGGCTGGCGGGACGCCCGTCTTCAGCCCCTGCCGAAGCCGATCGTGCGCTCCGGGCGGACCGTCTTCTCCGCCAGCGCCTTCAGCCCGCGCACCGCCTCGGCCGGGTCCTCGGCGCCGTAGACCGCGCTGCCCGCCACGAACACGTCCGCGCCGGCCTCGGCGCAGCGCTCGATCGTCTCGGCGGAGACGCCGCCGTCGACCTGCAGCCACAGGTCGAGGCCCCGGCCCTTGATCATCTCGCGGGCGCGGCGGATCTTGGGCAGCACCACGTCCAGGAACTTCTGGCCGCCGAAACCGGGCTCGACCGTCATCAGCAGCAGCATGTCCAGCTCGCCCAGCAGGTCCTCGTAGGGCTCCACCGGGGTGGACGGGCTCAGCGCCAGCGAGGCGCGGGCTCCCGCCGCGCGGATCATCCGCAGGGTGCGGATCGGGGCCTTGGCCGCCTCGACGTGGATCGTGACGCTGCCCGCCCCCGCCTCGGCGTAGGCCGGGGCCCAGCGGTCCGGATCCGCGATCATGAGGTGGCAGTCGACCGGGATGCGGCTGTGCTTCAGCAGCGACTCCACGATCGGCAGCCCGAGGGTGAGGTTGGGGACGAAGTGGTTGTCCATCACGTCGACGTGGACCCAGTCGGCGGCGTCGGAGACGGCCTCGATGTCACGCGCCAGGTGGGCGAAGTCGGCGGAGAGGATGCTCGGAGAGATCTGTATTCCCATGGTGCACCGAGTTTAGGGTTCGGCCGGACCCTCGTGCTCACCCGTCCGGGTGAACGCGCGGGGACACCGGCCCTCCTCCGGTCAGACCCAGGCGCTCGAACGCCTTGGGAGCCCCCCAGACCGTCCACAGGCCCGCGAGGGCGGACAGGACGAACAACGCGGGCGCGAAGGGGGAGGCCAGGCTCACCATGACCAGGTAGACCGCGGCCGGAAGGCAGAACGCGGCCACGCCGGTGAGAACGCGCAGCGCTCCCCGCCGCCAGCCGCCCGCCGGATCCAGCGGAGGCGGCGCCGCCCGCGGGGCCAGGCCCGCCAGGAAGCCCGCGAGGAAGCCCCAGCCCGCCGCCGCCGCGTCCGAAGACGTCCTCGGCCCCTCCCCGCCCGCCCTGCGGACGGCCTCCGCCCACGTCCAGGGGAACGTCTCGTCACTGAGGTTGCGGGCGGCCAGGACCGTCACCGCGAACAGGACGAAGGACGGCAGCACCGCCAGGGCCAGCCTGTCCTGCAGCGGCCACCTCCGCCACCAGCGGGCCAGCGGTTCCGTCCAGGCCATCGCCCCGGCCAGCAGGGCCAGGCCGATCCCCCAGCCCGCCAGGATCTGGCCGACCGAGTGCACGCCCAGCGCGTACCTGGACCAGCCGATGCCCAGCGCCATCACGGCCGCCACCGCCCACGCGGCGCGGCGGCCGAGGGACCAGGCCAGGACGCCCCACACCACGACCGCGTTCTGCGCGTGGCCCGAGGGCATGCCGAACGACGTGACCGACGCGCCCGGGACTATCGACGGATCGGTCCAGTAAGGCCTCGGAGCGACCGCCCACAGCTTGGCCAGCTCGTTGAGCGAACTGCTGAGCATCAGCAGCACCAGACCCCGGGCGCCCGCGGAGGGGCTGACGCACCAGTAGACGACGAGCAGGAACACGAGGTAGACGCCCATGCTGCCGATGGCTGAAAGTATCTGGGCCATCACTCGATGGTCTCACCGGCGGCGTGGTGCTCCGTACACCCGGGCTCAGGAAGTGCGGCGCAGCAGGGCGAGGAACATCGCGTCGGTGCCGTGGCGGTGCGGCCAGAACTGCGCGTACGGGCCGGCGCCCAGCCCGGAGAGATGCGGGGCCACCCCGGTCAGGACGTCCACGGAGTCCAGGCGCTGCACGTCCGGACGGGAGCGCAGCACGTCGTCGACGACCACCCTCGTCTCCGCCAGATGCGGAGAACATGTGACGTAGGCCACGACGCCTCCGGGGCGGACCGAGTCGAGGGCGGTGCGCAGCAGGTCCCGCTGGAGCGGGCCCAGCTCGGCGACGTTCTGCGGGACGCGGCGCCAGCGGGCCTCGGGACGGCGGCGCAGCGCGCCCAGACCGGTGCAGGGGACGTCCACCAGCACCCGGTCGAAGCTCTCGGGCCTCCAGGCGGGGCGGGTCCCGTCGGCGACCAGCACGGCCGTGTCCTCGGTGACCACCTGGCGCACCAGCTCAGCGCGGTGCGGCTGCACGTCGCAGGCCACCAGGTGCGCGTCCCGCTGCCCGGCGAGGCCCGCCAGCAGGGCGGCCTTGCCGCCGGGGCCCGCGCACAGGTCCAGCCAGCGGGCGTCCGGGCCCTCCAGCGGGGCCGCGGCCAGAGCCAGCGCCACGAGCTGGCTGCCCTCGTCCTGGACCCCGGCCCTTCCCTCCCGGACCGCGGCGATCTCCCCCGGGTCGCCTTCGGGCAGGTAGGCGGCGTACGGGGAGTACGCGGCGGGGCCCGCGCCCAGCTCGTAGAGCTCCTCCACCGTCGCGCGCCCCGGACGGGCCACCAGGGTGACGCCGGGACGCTCGTTGTCGGCGGCCAGGAGGTCCTCGATCTCGTCCCTGCCGACCGCGTCGCGCAGCGCCGAGACCACCCACTTGGGATGGCTGTAGGTGATGGACAGGCGGCCCAGCTCGTCCTCGGGGGCCGCGATCACCAGCCACCCCGGCAGGTCCCTGGTCGTCACCCGCCGCAGCACCGCGTTGGCGAACTTCGCCTGGCCGGGGCCCGAGACCGACCGCACGAGGTCGACGGTGGTGGAGACGGCCGCGTGCGCCGGGATCCTGGTCCGCAGCAGCTGGTGGGTCCCGAGGCGCAGCAGGTCCCTCAGCGGGGCGTCGATCTGGGCCACCGGGCGGTCGCTGCACAGGTCGAGGATCGCGTCGTACGTCCCCCTCCCGCGCAGCGTCCCGTACGTCAGCTCGGTCGCCAGCGCCGCGTCCCGGCCGCTCAGCTCACGCTCCCGCAGCACCCTGGGCAGCAGCAGGTTCGCGTACGCGTCCCGCGTGTCCACGGCCCGCAGCACGTCGTAGACGGCCTTGCGCACCGCGTCCCCGGGCGTCCTCCGCTGCGCCTGGCGCGCGGGCCTCCGGTTGTCGTGCCCCCGGTTCCGGTGGGCACTGCGCCTCCGCTGCTCAGGCATCCGTCTTCTCCCCCAACGACCCGCCCAGAACGACGCTGGACGGGAAAAACGACTTCAGGTCTCTTCTTCTCCGGCCGGAGGTCACCGGAGGCGGTCCTCCGGGGCGAGGCGAAGGCCGCGGGCCCAGTCCACGGCCCTCATGCGCTTCTTGCCGGGCGGCTGGACCTCGCCGAGCGCCACCGGATGGGTGGCGGTGCCCACGAGGACCTCGTTCTTGGTGACCTTCAGCTCGCCGGGGGCCAGAGGGCCCGCGCCGGCGGCGAGACGGACGGGGCCGAGCTTGAGGCGGTCGTCGCGGAACGTCGTCCAGGGGCCCGGAGCGGGAGTGCAGGCGCGGCAGAGGCGGTCCACCCGCATCGCGGGGGCGCTCCAGTCGACCCGGGCGTCCTCCGGGGTGAGCTTGGCCGCGTGGGAGACGCCCTCCTCCGGCTGCGGGACGGGGCGCAGGGCGCCGGCCTCCAGGCCGTCCATGGTGTCGCGCAGCAGGCGGGCGCCCGCGTGGGACAGCCGCTCCAGGAGGGTTCCGCTGGTGTCGTCGGGCCGGATCGGCTCGGTGAGGTGGCCGAAGACCGGGCCGGTGTCCAGGCCCTCCTCGATGAGGAAGGTCATCGCGCCGGTGATCTCGTCCCCCGCGAGAACGGCCCGCTGGACGGGCGCCGCGCCGCGCCAGGCCGGCAGCAGCGAGAAGTGCAGGTTGACCCAGCCGAGACGGGGGATCCCCAGGGCCGCCTTGCGCAGGATCGCGCCGTAGGCGACGACCGGGCAGCAGTCGGGCGCCAGCTCCTCCAGCCGCCGGAGGAAATCGGGATCGTCGGCCTTGGCGGGTTTGAGGACCTCGATGCCGTGCGCCTCGGCGACCTCGGCGACGGGACTGGCCACCAGCTTCCTGCCGCGCCCCGCCGGGGCGTCCGGGCGGGTGACGACGGCCACGACCTCGTGGTCGGACTCCAGCAGCGCCTTCAGCGGCGGCACCGCGGTCTCGGGGGTTCCGGCGAAGACCAGTCTCATCTCAGATGGCCCGTCCGAACGTGCGGTGCGGCGAGTCCCTGACCACCGGCGCGGGCTCGCCGAACCACTCGGCCTCCCGGATCGCCTTCATCGCGAGCTTGCGCTGCTCGGGGTCCATCCGGTCGATGAACAGGATGCCGTCGAGGTGGTCGGTCTCGTGCTGGACGCACCGCGCCAGCAGCTCGGTGCCCTCCACGGTGATCGGCTCGCCGTGCATGTTGAAGCCCTTGGCGACGGCCCGGTAGGCGCGCGGCGTCGGGAAGGACAGCCCCGGAAGGGACAGGCAGCCCTCCTCGCCGTCCTGCTGCTCCTCGCTGAGGTCCAGGGACGGGTTCACCAGGTGCCCGAGGCGGTCGTCCACGTAGTACGTGAACACCCGCAGCCCCACGCCGAGCTGAGGGGCCGCCAGGCCCGCGCCCGGCGCGTCGACCATGGTCTCGGTGAGGTCCTTGACCAGCTGCCGCAGCTCCTTGTCGAAGTCCTTGACGGGCTCCGCCGGGGTCCGCAGCACCGGATCACCGAACAAACGGATCGGTTTGACCGCCAAAGCCATCTCCTCAAGCTCAAGGTTCTCCGGATCAAGCCCAGTCTACGAGCGCCCCCGCCCCGGTTTCGCCCTCCTCCCGTCCGCCCCGCCCCTCCCGGAGAGGCCGAGCGCACGGACCGCCACCGGCCCCCTCTCCTCCGGACGGGACGGAGAAGCTTTTCGGACCGGAGCGGATCGACGCCCGCGGCGACCCCCGCCGACCGACCGGGGACGAGCCCTCTCGGATCGGGGCACAACGCGGCGCGCCCCGCCCTTCGCAGGGCGGGGCGCGGCGGGCGGTGCTACTTGGAGCGGGCCTTGAAGGCCGCCTTGCGGGCGATCTTCGCGAGCTCCTTGTCGTGGTGGTGGTCGCCGATCGCGTCGAGGACCTCGCCGACGTGCGGGTGGTCCAGCCGCCAGACGCCCTCGACCAGGGCGGTGAGGTCGTTGTCGACCTCGCTGTCGGCCAGGGCGATCTGGACGGCGTCGTGCGGGCCGACCGCCTCGACCATGCCGGCGAGGGTGTCGACGAACATCCACTGCAGGTCGGCCTCGGACGGGACCGTCTTCTCGTCGCCGTGGGTGTTCAGCCAGACCGCGGCGTACGGGCGGGTCTGCGGGACGTCCAGGGCGTCGCGGATCAGCTGCTCGGCCTCCTGGCCGACCTGCTGCAGGACGACGGCCGCGATGTTGCGCTGCGCCGGGTGGCCGTCGCGCATCAGCTCCAGCAGGCCGGCGGCGGCGTCCACGGCGGAGCGGCCCTCCAGCCACAGCCCGATCTCCTGCTCGGCGGTCTCCTCCCGGTGGTGCACCAGGCCCCCGACCAGCTCGGCGGCCGAGCCCTCGGCCAGGTCGCCGATGAGCGGGGCGGTGTAGCCGTCGGCCAGCAGCAGCTCCCGGACGGCGTAGACGCCCAGCGGGGTGAAGGAGACCTCGCCGTCGGCGACCGTCAGCGCGCCCCAGCGGGCCAGGCCGTCCAGCTCCATGCTCAGCGCCTGGGGAAGGCCCTGGGCGAGGGTGGCGGCGTCGGCGATCTCGTAGGCGTCCTGCACGTGCTCGATCAGGCCGCTGACCAGCTCGCCGAGCGGGGCGGCGGTGCCGTTCTCGTACAGGTGCAGCAGCACGCTGGGCAGCTCGCCCTGGCAGACCTCCAGCGGGCTGAGCGCCTCGCCCTCGTCGAACTCGCGGGTGACGACGCCGTCGAACAGCGCGACCCACAGGCCCAGCACGACCCCCTCGTCGCCGGTGTCCGGGCTCTCGGCGCGGTGCGCGCGGCCGTCTTCCACCTCGACCAGGTCGGCGTGCCGCACGGCGCGCCACAGGCGCTCCAGCTCGAGGTTCTCGCCCTCCGGGTCCTCGGCGGCCGAGCGCAGGCCGAGGGTCTGGACGGCCGTCTTCACGTCCTCCTCGGCGAGGGCGTCCTCGTCCAGGGCGCGGCCGTCGATCCAGGCGGCCAGTTCCAGCGCGCCGGTGAGCAGCGACGACGCGCGGGCGGCCTCGGCCAGCTGCGCGCGGGGCGCCAGCCGGACGGGCGGCACCACGTTGTCGGCGGCGAACTGCCGCATGGTGCGCTCGACCTTCTCCTCGTCGGAGAGGGCCTCGAACTCGCGCACCCACGCCTCGATGGCCGCCTCGTCGTCGAGGTCGACGCCGTCGGCGGTCATCATCCGGCCGAACAGCTCGGCGGCGTTCCCGTCGTTCTCGCTGCTCTCCTCCAGCGCCGCGGTGAACTCGGGGCCGACCGTGTCGATCACCTCGTTCAGCTCGCGCACCCGGGCCTCGTCCAGCTCCCCGCCCTCGGCGAGGTAGGCCACCAGGTCGCGCGCCGCGTCCAGCACGGCGGGCCCGTCGTCGGGCCCCGCCATCACGTTCTCGGGGAAGTCCTCCAGCAGGATCTCCCGCAGAAGGGCCCCGTCCAGCTCAGCGGTCCGGTTCAGGTCGGCCAGCTCCACCAGGATGCGCGCCCCGTGCAGGTCGGCGCCCCCCTTCGCGGCGGCCCACGCCTCGAACCCCTCGACCGTCGTTTCCACCCACTTCTCAGCCACCGTCGTACCCTATGCCCCTCCCCACCCCTCTCCGTGCGAGAACGCCCGCACCCGTCTGCGGAGCCTCCCTCGCCCACGTCTCTTTCCTCCCCCGACACCCCTTTTTCTCCCGCTCGCCACCCCCGCCGCCTCTTCCGGTCGCCCCGGCCACCGACCGTCCCGCCCCTCGGACGGACCTGTGGCCCGGTGGCGCGGACGGGCCGGTGGGCGCGGCCTCACGCCCCGGAGCCTTTGCGACGGGGTCTCCGGCCGTGTGCCCGGACGTCGCCCGGGCGGAGGTTCAGATGAGTTCCAGGGGGTCGATCTCCACGCGGACGGGGTCGGGGGCCTTGCGGGCGCTGCGGATGCCCTGGGTCTCCTTCAGGGTGCGGGCCAGGGCGGGGGCGGCGGGGAACGGGGCGCGCAGGAGGGCGCGCTCCCGGCCTGTGCCGACCGGGACGGGGCCGAGGACCTCGGTGCCGTCGGGGAGCCGCACGGCGGCCAGGAAGTCCCTGAGCCCTTCCGGGGTGCCGGTGAGGGAGGCCATGCGAGCGGCCGGGGGGAAGCGGAGCTCGCGGCGCTCGTCCAGTTCCCGCTCGGCGAACGTGACGGGGTCCCAGCGGACGACGGCCTGGACGACGGGCAGCGCGGAGTCGGCCACCAGCACCACCCTGCCGTGCGGGCGGACCAGGGCCGCGGCGTTCAGCCAGCGGCGCAGCGCCTCCTCGTTGGCGCGCAGGTCGGCCCGGCCCAGCAGCGCCCAGCCGTCGAGCAGCAGCGCGGCGGCGTAGCCCTCCTCGGCCACCGGTTCGGCGCCGGGCGTGGAGACGACGAGTTCCGGGCGGCTCCCGACGGACGCCAGGACGCCGTCCCGGCCCGAGGTCCGCACCGTCACGCCGGGGAACGCCCGGCCGAGCTCCTCGGCGGTCCGTCCGGCGCCCACCGCGATCGCCCTGATCTGCCGGTCCCCGCATTCGGGGCACTTCCAGTCCCCCGCGAGCCTGCCGCACCACAGGCAGTGGGGGACGGCGTGCGACGACGCCAGCGCCAGCGGCCCGGCGCACTCGCCGCACCGGGCGGGCTCCCGGCACCTGCGGCAGGCCAGCGCGGGCAGGTAGCCGCGCCGGGGCACCTGCACCAGCACCGGCCCCTCGGCCAGCGCCTCCCGAGCCGTCCGGAACGCCAGCCCCGGCAGCCGCGCCGACCGCGCCGCCTCGTCCCTGGCCAGTTCGGAGTCCTCCCCCGCGGGCCGCACCCTCGGCATCCGCTCCCGCACCGTCTCCCGCGCGGCCGCCAGCCCGTGCGCCCACCCTCCGGCGACGAGCTGCGTCGTGTCCGCCGTCCGCGTGAACCCCCCGAACAGGGCCCCGGCGCCCGCCCGGTGCGCCCGCAGCGCCAGCACCTCTCGCGCGTGCGGGTAGGGCGCGTGCGGCTCGGCGTGCACGTCGTCCCCGTCGTCCCACAGCACCACGAGCCCGAGGTCCCGCACCGGCGCGAGCATCGCCCCCCTGGTCCCGACGACGATCCGCGCCTCTCCCCGCAGCACCCGCAGCCACTCCCGGTACCGCTTCTCCGGCCCGGCCTCCGCCGTCAGCACCGCCCACTCCGGCCCGGCTTTCCCTTCGGGGAAACCCCCGCCCTCCTCGCCCGCGTCGGACCCGCCCCCGGAGACTCCGGCCCCGACCGCCAACGCCTCTCGCCCCGAAGCCTCCGGCGCGTCAGCGGCGCTCCCCTCCAAACCCGAAACCCCGGACTCGACCCCACGACCCGAAGACTCCGAAGCAGCACCGCACGCACCCGACGCGGCTCCAGCCACCGGGACCACCCGGTCCGGCATCTCCGGCTCGTCAGCGGCAATCCCCTCCACGCCCGAAACCCCGGACTCGACCCCACGACCCGAAGACCCTGAAGCCGTACCGGACGTGCCCGGAGCGGATCCGGCCGCCGAAACCGCCCGGTCCGACGCCTCCGGTGTGGTGGCGGGCGCCTGCTCCGATGGGGAGGAGGCCGGGCCGAGGGGTGTGAACTCGTGGGTGAGGGCGGTGGCGACGCGGGCGGCTTCGCGGCCGTCGGCGACGATGACGAGGGTGCCGCGGCCGGAGGCGAGGGCGGCGCGGGCGGCTCGGGCGATGGCGGCGGGCCAGTCGGGGCCCGGCAGGGCGGTCCAGACCGCGCGGGGGGACCTGCCGTCGGCGAGGGCCGTCAGGAAGGAGGGGCCCGCCGGGTAGTCGGCCCAGGGGCCCGGGTCCTGCGGGGCGGGCACGCGGGAGGGGCCGGGGGACGGCGGGTGCTTCTCCGCCCGGGCGTGACGGGGCGGGATCGCCAGGCGCAGGACGTCGGCGAGGGTGCCGGCGTGCCGGTCCGCGAGCTCGCGGGCCAGCGCGGCGATCTCGGGGGTCAGGACGGGTTCGGGGGAGGTCACCCGTTCCAGGAAGGACAGCCTGCCCTCGTGGCCGCTCTCGGCGATCCGCTCCAGCAGGAAGCCGTCCATGAGCTTGCCCGCGAAGCGCACCCGCACCCGGCATCCGGGGACGGCGTCCGCGTCCAGCCTGGCGGGCACGAGGTAGTCGAACGGCCGGTCCAGGTGCGGCAGCGGCACGTCGACGGCCACCCGCGCGACGGGCAGCTCCTCCGCCGCCTCGGGCACCCCCTTGCGCCGGACGGCCGGACGGGCAGAAGCGGAGCGCGCGCCCTCCCCCGCGCTCCCGCCCTTCACAACCGGAACGTCTTCCAGCCCCGGAATCAAGCCGTCCTCATGCACCCCTCACACCTACCACTCCCAGACCATCGGAAAGACCCCGCGCGCCCCGCCTGTGGACACTGGCGGGCACGCAAGCGCGAAGACCCGCACCTTCCAATTCAGACCACCGGAAACCTCGCCCACCCGGCCTATGGACTTCGCGAGAGACCGCCACCGAACGCGCAAGCACGAAGACCCGCGCCTTCCGACCCAGATCACCGAGACCCCCACGCACCCCGCCTGCGACCTGCGGCCCGCACACCCGCCTGTAAAGGGCGGCAGGAAACCGCCCGCGGGCGCGCAAGCGC
>NZ_BAAATZ010000021.1:182486-275728 GCF_039533685.1 Actinocorallia aurantiaca
TGGTGCGGGGACTACAGGCCGGCGGCGGCGCGCAGGGCGTCGGCGCGGTCGGTGCGCTCCCAGGAGAAGTCGGGCAGCTCGCGGCCGAAGTGGCCGTAGGCGGCGGTCTGGGAGTAGATCGGACGCAGCAGGTCGAGGTCGCGGACGATCGCGGCCGGGCGCAGGTCGAAGACCTCCAGGACGGCCGCCTGGAGCTTCTCGATGTCGACCTTCTCGGTGCCGAAGCCCTCGACGAAGACGCCGACGGGCTGGGCCTTGCCGATGGCGTAGGCGACCTGGACCTCGGCGCGGTCGGCGAGGCCGGCCGCGACGATGTTCTTGGCGACCCAGCGCATGGCGTAGGCGGCGGAGCGGTCGACCTTGGACGGGTCCTTGCCGGAGAAGGCGCCGCCGCCGTGGCGGGCGTAGCCGCCGTAGGTGTCGACGATGATCTTGCGTCCGGTCAGGCCGGCGTCGCCCATCGGGCCGCCGATCTCGAAGCGGCCGGTCGGGTTGACCAGCAGCCGGTAGTCGGTGGTGTCGAGCTCGAACTCCGCGAGCACCGGGTCGACCACCAGCTCCTTGATGTCCGGGGTCAGCAGCTCCTTGAGGGAGATGTCCGGGGCGTGCTGGGAGGAGACCACGACGGTGTCGAGGCGGACGGCCCTGGCGCCGTCGTACTCGATGGTGACCTGGGTCTTGCCGTCCGGGCGCAGGTAGGCGACCTGGCCCTCCTTGCGGACCTGGGACAGGCGCTGGGCCAGCCGGTGCGCGATGGTGATCGGCAGCGGCATGAGCTGCGGGGTCTCGTTGGTGGCGTACCCGAACATCAGGCCCTGGTCGCCGGCTCCCTGGCGGTCGAGGTCGTCGCCGGCCTCGCCCTCGCGGGACTCGTAGGCGTCGTCGACGCCCTGGGCGATGTCGGGGGACTGGGCGCCGATGGACACCGACACGCCGCAGGAGTGCCCGTCGAAGCCCTTGGCCGAGGAGTCGTAGCCGATCTCGAGGATCTTCTCCCGGATGACGCCGGGGATGTCCACGTAGGTCTCGGTGGTGACCTCGCCGGCCACGTGCACCTGGCCGGTGGTGATCATGGTCTCGACCGCGACCCGGCTCTTCGGGTCGTCCTTGAGCATGGAATCGAGGATCGCGTCACTGATCTGGTCCGCGATCTTGTCCGGGTGGCCCTCGGTGACCGATTCAGAGGTGAAGAGGCGACGGGACACTACGTGAACTCCTTGCAGCGGCTGCTGACTCACCAGTAGCAGATGGTTTGCGGTACTCGGGACGGACCGGTTCTCACGAAACGCGTACCCGGCCGAGCCGAAGGCAGTCTAGTCCTATCGGGGAAGATCGGTATGGCCCAGGCCACGCCGAAGGCCCGTGCGTGCGGGGTTCAGCCCAGCAGGGCCGCGATCTCGTCCCAGACGACGGCGGCCAGCGCCTCCTTGCTCCCGCGCGGGATCTCGCGTTCGGGTCCGGAAGCGGACAGCACCACCCCCGCGTTGTCGGGGGCCCCGAAGGTGAGGTCCTCCCCGACCTGGTTGACGACGAGCAGGTCGCACCCCTTGCGCGCCAGCTTGGCCCGCCCGTGCTCCAGCACGTCGTCGGTCTCGGCCGCGAATCCGGCGATGACCTGCCCGGGCGTGCGCCGCAGGACGAGCTCGGCCAGGATGTCGGGGTTCTTCACCAGCTCGATCGGCAGGGTGTCCTCGCCCTCCCGTTTCTTGATCTTGGATGTGGCGGACGTCACGGGCCGGAAGTCGGCGACGGCCGCCGCCATCACCACCGCGTCGGCCGAGGCCGCGGCCTCCAGGACGGCGGTGCGCATCTCCAGCGCCGAGCCGACCCGCACGACGGCGGCTCCCGCCGGGTCGGGCAGGGAGGTGTTGGCGGCCACCAGGGTGACCTTCGCCCCCCGGGCCGCCGCGACCTTGGCCAGCGCGTACCCCTGGATCCCGGACGAGCGGTTGCCGATGAAGCGCACCGGGTCGATGGGCTCGCGGGTCCCTCCGGCGGAGACGACGACGTGTCGTCCGGCGAGGTCCTGCGGCGCCCCGGCCAGGACGCGCACGGCCACCTCGAACAGTTCGGCGGCCTCGGGCAGCCGTCCGGGCCCGGTGTCCGCGCCGGTGAGCCGTCCGGAGGCGGGCGTGACGACGATGTTGCCGCGCTCGCGCAGCGTCGCCACGTTGGCCTGGGTGGCGGGGTGGTCCCACATCTCGGTGTGCATGGCCGGCGCGAACACCACCGGGCACCGGGCGGTGAGGAGCGTGTTGGTCAGCAGGTCGTCGGCCAGGCCGTGGGCGGCCTTGGCCAGGAGGTCGGCGGTGGCGGGCGCGACGAACACCAGGTCGGCCCGCTGCCCGATGCGCACGTGCGGGACCTCCGAGACGCCCTCCCAGACGGAGGTCGCGACGGGCTGCCCGGAAAGGGCCGCCCAGGTCGGCTCCCCCACGAAGCGCAGCGCGTCCGCGGTGGGCACGACCTTCACGGAGTGCCCGGACTCGGTGAGCCGACGCAGCAGCTCGCACACCTTGTAGGAGGCGATGCCCGCGCCGACTCCCAGGACGACCCTCGGGCCGTCCTGCTTCTTCCGCTGCTCGTCCAAGGCCGGGGGGCTCAGCCCTCGACGGGCTCGGTGTGCAGGAGCCCCTCGCGCACCTCGCGCAGCGCGATGGAGAGCGGCTTCTCCTGGACCTGGGTCTCCACCAGCGGCCCGACGTACTCCAGCAGGCCTTCGCCGAGCTGGGCGTAGTAGGCGTTGATCTGCCGGGCCCGCTTGGCCGCGATGCTCACCAGGCCGTACTTGGTGTCGACGACCTCCAGGAGCTCGTCGATAGACGGGTTGGTGATGCCTTCGCTGTTGGCTGCCACACTGACGCCTTTCAGAGTCCTCAATGGTCAGCCAACAAGGCTAGCAGTTCATCGCAGACGCCCTGGACGGAGTGGTTGACGAGAGTGAGATCGAACTCCTTCTCGGCGGCCAGTTCGACCCTGGCGGCCTCCAGCCGGCGCTCGATCACGTCCGGCGGCTCGGTGCCGCGGCCGGTGAGCCTGCGCACCAGTTCGTCCCAGCTGGGCGGGGCGAGGAAGACCAGCAGCGCCTCGGGCATGCTCTCCCGGACCTGCCTGGCCCCCTGGAGGTCGATCTCCAGCAGGGTGGGGACTCCGGCGGCCAGCCGTTCTTCGACGGGGCGGCGCGGCGTGCCGTAGCGGTTGCCCGCGAACTCCGCCCACTCCAGCAGCTCGCCGGAGGCGACCAGGCGGTCGAAGCCCTCGTCGTCGGTGAAGAAGTACTGGACCCCGTCTGTCTCTCCGGGCCGGGGCCTGCGGGTCGTCACGGAGACCGAGAGCCACACCTCGGGGTGGGACTCGCGGAGCCGGGCGACGACGGTGCTCTTGCCGACGCCGGAGGGCCCGGACAGGACCGTGAGCCGGCGGGCCGAGGACTGGGAGGTCGCGGAGGCCGCGGATTCAGTGGTGTCCATCGCGGTTCAGGTTTATCACGGTGGACCGTCCGGCCGGGTCAGGACCTATCCCCTGACCCCGCCGGACGGGACGGTCGCCGGCGGACTCGCCGACTAGCGGCCGCCGCCGAACTCGCGCTCCAGAGAAGCGCGCTGGTTCGCGCCCAGGCCCCGCACTCGGCGGGACTCGGCGATGCCGAGGCGCTCCATGATCTGCTTGGCACGAACCTTGCCCACGCCGGGAAGTGATTCCAGCAGAGCGGAGACCTTCATCTTTCCGACGATGTCATCGGTCTGGCCCGCTTTGAGGACCTCGGTGAGAGAAGTTCCCCCGTGCTTGAGCTTGTTCTTGACCTCGGCGCGCTCACGGCGGGCCAGTGCGGCCTTTTCCAGGGCCGCGGCACGCTGTTCGGGGGTAAGGGGCGGAAGGGCCACGCCGGTCACCTCGTGTTTTCCACTCGACGGAGTCGGACGCCCCGGAAACTAGCGACTTACCCCCCGATAAAGCAACGTGATCGGCCGTTTATCTGGCCAGAAATTCACGAAATTCTCTATCTGTAATCACAAGATCACCCTGTGTCCACCAAAGGGCCCCGAAAACCCGGCTGCCTGGACTTTCTTCAGACCCGTCCGCGCAGTGCCGAAGCGATCTCCGCGGCGGCCGCGGCGGGGTCCGCGGCGCGGGTGACGGGGCGTCCGATCACGAGCAGGTCGGCCCCCGCGTCGAGGGCCTCGCGGGGGGTCGCGATCCGGGTCTGGTCGTCCGCGGCGGCGCCGCGCGGGCGCACTCCGGGGGTGATGAGGTCGATGCCGGGGCCCACCTCCGCCCGGATCGCGGCGACCTCGCGGGGCGAGCAGACCAGGGCGCGCGCGCCGGCGCCGACGGCCAGCGCGGCGAGCCTGCGCGCGGCGTCCAGCGCGGGCCCGGTGAGCCCGACGGCGGCGAGGTCGGGCTCGCCCATCGAGGTGAGGACGGTGACCGCGGTGATCTTCACGTCGGGGGCCGCGGCGACCGCCGCCTTGACCATGTCGGCGCCGCCGGAGGCGTGCACGGTCAGGTAGTGCGGGGCGAGCCCGGAGACGGCCCCGGCCGCGGCGCCGACGGTGGCGGGGATGTCGTGCAGCTTCAGGTCCAGGAAGATCCGCCCGCCGCCCGCCGCGCGGATCTCCTCCACCGCCGCGGGCCCGTACCGGAGGTAGAGCTCCAGCCCCACCTTGAGGGTGCTGACGTGCGGGCCCACCTGCCCGGCCCAGCGGGCGGCGACGGCCAGGTCGTCGGTGTCCAGCGCGACCGCGACGGGTGCGGGGGTCATTTCAGCTCCTTGATCGGTTCTTCGAGGGCGCGCACGATCTGCGGGGGGACCGCGGCGGCCGCGCGGTGCGCCAGCCCCACCGCGTCGGCGAGCCGGGCGATGCCGTGGGCGCTCAGGGCGTCCTCCAGCTCCCTCAAGATCCTTTGGGGGGCCGAGGGGTCGTGCAGCAGGGTGGTGCCCACCGAGACGGCGCTGGCGCCCGCCACGATGAATTCCAGGGCGTCCCGGCCGGTCGCCACTCCCCCGCCGCCGACGATCGGCATTTCCGGAAGGGCGGCGTGGACCTGGTAGACGCAGCGCAGCGCGACGGGCCGGAGGGCGGGTCCGGAAAGGCCGCCCGAAACCCCGGTGAGAGCGGGGCGCAATGTGTGCGGATCAATGGCCAGACCGGACATCGTGTTGATGAGGGAGAGTCCGGTGACACCCGCGTCCGCGCACGCAAGGGCAATTGTCCCGATATCGGTTACATCAGGCGAAAGCTTCGCCAATACCGGAGTATCTCGATGAATTGCACCGCGAACCACCCGCACCACCGCCGCGGCGGCGGAAGGAGAGGCCGCGAACATGCGTCCCCGGTCCTCGGCATTGGGGCACGCCACGTTCACCTCGACCCCGGTGATCGCCGACGCCAGCGGGGAGTCCGCCAGCCGCCTGGCCACCTCCCCGAACTCGCCCGGGGTGTTGCCGGCGACCGAGACGACCGTCCTGACGTCCTGTCCGGAAAGCCAGGGAAGGTCCCGTGCCAGGAAGGAGTCGACGCCCGGACCCGGCAGGCCCATCGCGTTCAGGACGCCGCTGGGCGTCTCGGCGATGCGCGGGGTGGGCCGGCCCGCCCTCGGCTGCATCATCACCGAGCAGGTGACGAACGCCCCGAGCCGCGCCAGGTCGGTGAACTGCGCCAGCTCCCGCCCGCTGCCCCCGCAGCCGGAGGCGGTCAGCACCGGGCTCGGCAGGGTGACCGCGCCGATCCGCGTACTCAGGTCCAAGGCGATCCTCCGTCGTCGCACGGGCGGGCGGGCCTCCGACGCGGCCGGCGGGCCGGAGGCGGGAAGAAGGGGGGCTCCGGTCTCAAGAGGCGGGCTCCGGCGCCGTCAGGGGCGCGCGGGGCCCTCCCAGGGCGTCCAGGGGGATGGTCCCCAGGTCCGCCCAGCGCACGCGCTCACCGCGCAGCACCGGCCCCTCGGCGCAGGCCCTGACCATGCGGGTGTGCCCGTCGTCGCCGATCACCGGCAGCACGCACGACTGGCAGACGCCGATCCCGCAGGCGGCCGTCCGCGCCAGCCACTCGCCCATGCTCACCTGGCAGGGCACGCCCATCGCGGCGCAGACCGAGCCGACCGAGCTCAGCAGGGCGGTGGGGCCCGCCGCGTACACGACGTCGGACCCCGTCTCCTCCATGATCCGCGGCAGCACGTCCGGGATGGTGCCCGAGGCGCCCAGCGAGCCGTCGCGGGTCACCACGGTGGCGCTGTCGCCGATGCGCTGGGCGCTGCGGGCGCCGAAGACCTCGTGGGCGCGGGGCGCGCCGAGGACGAAGTGCACCTGGCAGTCGCGCCTGCGCAGCGCGTCGGCCAGGGAGAACAGGCCGGACGATCCGTGCGCCCCGCCCACCAGCAGGCAGGACGCCGGATCGCGGGGCAGCGGGAACGGCCGCCCCAGCGGGCCGATGACGTCGAGCCCGTCCCGGGAGCGGCGCGAGGCCAGCCACTCGGTGCCCGGGTCGTTCACCTCGAAGACGAACTCCACCGTGCCGCCGTAGTCGGACTTCACCTCGTAGACGGGGAAGCAGCGGCGGGCCAGGAGCGAGGTGTGCTCCCCGCCCACCGCCAGGGCCACGAACTGGCCGGGACGGAACTTCTCGGCGACCGCGGGGGCCACCAGGGTCATCGCGTGATAGGCCGCCACCTGCCGGACCGTGAGCACGGTGCCGGGTGACTGGACCGGTCCCTCGGCGGAGATGGCGGCCTACCTCTCTGTCGCTGTCGTCCCTACTGCGGGTCCCAGCCGCCGCGCAGGCGGCCGGCGTGCTCCTGGAGCGAGCGCACCCCGATGTCTCCGCGGGTGACGGCCTCGATCCCCTGGACCGCGGCGGCGAGTCCCTGCACCGTCGTGACGCAGGGGATGCCCCGCACCACGGCCGCGGTGCGGATCTCGTAGCCGTCCAGCCGGGGCCCGGGCTGACCGGGGCCACCGAACGGAGTATTGACGATGAGATCCACTTCCCCGTCGAGGACGCGCCGCACGACCGTCGGTTCGCCGTCCGGGCCGGGCCCGTCGCTGTGCTTGCGGACCACCTTGGCATGAACGCCGTTGCGGCGCAGCACCTCGGCGGTGCCCGAGGTGGCCAGGATCTCGAAGCCCAGGTCGGCCAGGCGCTTCACCGGGAAGATCATGTGGCGCTTGTCGCGGTTGGCGACCGAGACGAACACCCTGCCCTTGGTCGGCAGCGGCCCGTAGGCGGCGGCCTGGGACTTGGAGTAGGCGGTGCCGAAGACCTCGTCGATGCCCATGACCTCGCCGGTCGAGCGCATCTCCGGGCCCAGGACGGTGTCGACTCCCTGGCCCTGGGCGTTGCGGAACCGGTTGAAGGGCAGCACCGCCTCCTTGACCGCGATCGGCGCGTCCAGCGGCAGCGTCCCGCCGTCCCCGGAGGGGGGCAGCACGCCCTCGGCGCGCAGCTGCGCGACCGTGGCGCCCATCATGACCCGCGCGGCGGCCTTGGCCAGCGGCACGGCCGTCGCCTTGGACACGAACGGCACGGTGCGGGAGGCGCGGGGGTTGGCCTCCAGGACGTACAGGACGCCCGCGGACAGCGCGTACTGCACGTTCATCAGGCCCCGCACGCCGATGCCGCGCGCCAGGCGCAGCGTCGACTCGCGGATCCGCTTGATGTCCTCGCGGCCCAGCGTGATCGGCGGCAGCGCGCACGCCGAGTCGCCGGAGTGGATGCCGGCCTCCTCGATGTGCTCCATGACGCCGCCGAGGTAGAGCTCGGTGCCGTCGTAGAGGGCGTCGACGTCGATCTCGATGGCCTCGTCGAGGAAGCGGTCGACCAGCACCGGCCGGTCGTGACTGACCTCCGTGGCGGTCGACATGTACGTCACCAGGCTGGCGTCGTCGTAGACGATCTCCATGCCGCGGCCGCCCAGCACGTAGGACGGGCGGACCAGCACCGGGTAGCCGATCTCGTTGGCGATCTTCACGGCCTCCTCGGCGGAGGTCGCGGTGCCGTGCTTGGGCGCGGGCAGGTCCGCCTGGGCCAGCACGTGGCCGAACGCGCCGCGGTCCTCGGCGAGGTGGATGCTCTCGGGCGAGGTGCCGACGATCGGCACGCCCGCGTCCTTGAGCCGCTGCGCCAGGCCCAGCGGGGTCTGCCCGCCGAGCTGGACGATCACGCCCGCGACCACGCCGGTGCGCTGCTCGGCGTGCACGACCTCCAGCACGTCCTCCAGGGTGAGCGGCTCGAAGTACAGCCGGTCGGAGGTGTCGTAGTCGGTGGAGACCGTCTCGGGGTTGCAGTTGACCATGACGGTCTCGTAGCCCGCCTCCGACAGCGTGAAGGAGGCGTGGACGCAGGAGTAGTCGAACTCCACGCCCTGGCCAATGCGATTAGGTCCCGAGCCCAGGATGAGCACCTTGGGTTTGGTGCCGACCGGCACCTCGGTCTCCTCGTCGTAGGAGGAGTACATGTACGGGGTCTGGGCGGCGAACTCGGCGGCGCAGGTGTCGACCGTCAGGTAGACGGGGCGCACGCCCAGCGCGTGCCGGACCTCCCGGACGACCTCCTCCGACAGGCCGCGCAGCTGCCCGATCTGGGCGTCGGAGAAGCCGTGCCGCTTGGCGGCGAGCAGCTTGCGCGCGGTCAGCGCGTCCTCCGAGAGCCGGACGTCGGCGGCGATCTCGTTGATGGCGACGATCTGGTCGAGGAACCAGGGGTCGATGCCGGTGATCGAGTAGACCTGCGCGATGGTCGCGCCCGCCAGCAGCGCCTGCTGGACCTCGTGCAGCCGCCCGTCGTGCGGGACGCGGATGCGCTCGAGCAGCTCCTCCAGCGCCGGCGGGGTCTCCCAGGAGAAGGAGGCGCCCTTCTGCTCCAGCGAGCGCAGCGCCTTCTGCAGCGCCTCGGGGAAGGACCGGCCGATCGCCATGGCCTCGCCGACCGACTTCATGTGGGTGGTCAGCGTGGGGTCGGCGCCGGGGAACTTCTCGAACGCGAACCGCGGCACCTTGACCACGACGTAGTCGAGGGTCGGCTCGAACGACGCCGGGGTGACCTTGGTGATGTCGTTGGGGATCTCGTCCAGGGTGTAGCCGACCGCCAGCCGGGCCGCGATCTTGGCGATCGGGAAGCCGGTGGCCTTGGAGGCCAGCGCCGAGGAGCGGGAGACCCGCGGGTTCATCTCGATGACGATCATGCGCCCGGTGGACGGGTGCACCGCGAACTGGATGTTGCAGCCGCCGGTGTCCACGCCGACCTTGCGGATGACGGCGATCGCGACGTCCCGCATGTGCTGGTACTCGCGGTCGGTGAGCGTCATCGCCGGGGCGACGGTGATGGAGTCGCCGGTGTGCACGCCCATCGGGTCGAGGTTCTCGATGGAGCAGACGACCACGACGTTGTCGTTCTTGTCGCGCATCAGCTCCAGCTCGTACTCCTTCCAGCCGAGGATGGACTCCTCCAGGAGCACCTCGCTGGTCGGGGACGCCGCCAGGCCCGCGCCGGCGATCTGGCGCAGCTCGGCCTCGTCGTGGGCGAAGCCGGAGCCGAGGCCGCCCATCGTGAACGACGGCCGGACGACGACCGGGTAGCCGAGCTGACCGGTGGCCGCCAGCACCTCGTCCATGGTGTGGCAGATGAAGCTGCGCGCCACCTCGGCGCCGAGCTCCTCGACGATCCCCTTGAAGATCTCGCGGTTCTCACCGCGCTGGATCGCGTCGAAGTTCGCGCCGATCAGCTCGACGTCGTACCGCTCCAGGACGCCGGCCTCGTGCAGCGCGACCGCGCAGTTCAGCGCGGTCTGGCCGCCCAGGGTGGGCAGCAGCGCGTCCGGCCGCTCCTTGGCGATGATCTTCTCGACGACGTCCGGGGTGATCGGCTCGACGTAGGTGGCGTCGGCGAACTCCGGGTCGGTCATGATGGTCGCCGGGTTGCTGTTGACCAGGATGACCCGCAGGCCCTCGGCCTTGAGCACCCGGCAGGCCTGGGTCCCGGAG
Source organism: Actinocorallia aurantiaca (assembly GCF_039533685.1). NCBI lineage: Bacteria > Bacillati > Actinomycetota > Actinomycetes > Streptosporangiales > Thermomonosporaceae > Actinocorallia > Actinocorallia aurantiaca. The sequence continues at coordinate 192,463 of NZ_BAAATZ010000021.1, forward strand.
TAGTCGAACTCGCAGGCCTGGCCGATGACGATCGGCCCGGAGCCGATGATGAGTACGGACTTCAGATCCTCGCGCCTGGGCATCAGGCACCTTCCCCGTGTTCGTTGGAACGGTGATGCTGCATGAGGGCGCAGAACTGGTCGAACAACCCGGTGGAGTCGTGCGGCCCGGCAGCGGCCTCGGGGTGGTACTGGACGGAGAAGGCCGGGCGGTCCAGCAGCCGCAGGCCCTCGACGCAGCCGTCGTTGAGGTTGACGTGCGAGACCTCGGCCCGCCCGAACGGCGTGTCGAACGGCCCGTCCAGGGGCGCGTCCACGGCGAACCCGTGGTTGTGCGCGGAGATCTCGACCTGCCCGGTGCGGCGGTCCTGCACCGGCTGGTTCACCCCGCGGTGGCCGAAGCGCAGCTTGTAGGTGCCCAGGCCCAGGGCCCGGCCGAAGATCTGGTTGCCGAAGCAGATGCCGAAGACCGGCTTGCCCGCGGACAGGACGCCGCGCATCGCGGCGACCGGGCCGTCGGCCGTGGCCGGGTCGCCGGGGCCGTTGGAGAAGAACACGCCGTCGGGGCCGAGCGCCAGGATCTGCTCGGCGGTCACGGTGGCGGGCAGGACCGTCACCTCGCAGCCGCGCTCGGACAGCCGGTAGGGCGTCATCGTCTTGATGCCGAGGTCGACGGCCGCGACCCGGAAGCGGGTCTCGCCGCGGGCGGCGACGGTGTACGGCTCCTTGGTGGCCACCTCGGCGGCCAGGTCCGAGCCGGCCATGCCGGGGCTGACCAGCACCCGGGACAGCAGGGCGCGCGGGTCGGTCTCCACCGAGGAGATGCCGGCGCGCATCGCGCCCCGGTCGCGCAGGTGGCGGGTGAGGGCGCGGGTGCCGGGCATCGCGATGCCGACCACGCCCTGGGCCTTGAGCTCGGAGTCGAGGGAGCGCTGGGCGCGCCAGTTGGACGCCACCCGCGCGGGCTGGCGCACCACGTAGCCGGCGACCTGGATGCGGCCGGACTCGGGGTCGAGGTCGTTGACCCCGGTGTTGCCGATGTGCGGCGCGGTCATCGCGACGATCTGCCGGTGGTAGGACGGGTCGGTGAGCGTCTCCTGGTAGCCGGTCATGCCGGTGTTGAAGACGACCTCCCCGAAGGTCTCGCCCTCCGCTCCGAAGGACTCGCCGTGGAACACACGGCCGTCCTCCAGGACGAGCATGGCCTGGGTCATACGAGCTTTCCTTCCAGCACGGTGGGGCGGCCCCGCAGGAACGTGGCGACCACCCGTCCGGGCAGTTCTAGGCCGGTGTAAGGGGTGTTCCGGCTCTTGGAGGCGAAGGACGACACGTCGACCTGCGCCCGGTACTCGGGGTCGTAGAGGGTGATGTTGGCCGGGGAGCCCGCCTCCAGCGGGCGGCCCTGGCCCTCGAGCCTGCCGATCTCCGCCGGCTTCACCGACATGCGGTCCGCGACCTGCGCCCAGTCCAGCAGCCCGGTGCCGACCATGGCCGCGTGGACCACGGACAACGCCGTCTCCAGGCCGATCATTCCCATGGCGGCGTCGGCCCACTCGGTCTCCTTGTCCTCCACGGCGTGGGGGGCGTGGTCGGTGGCGACGCAGTCGATGGTGCCGTCGGCCAGGCCCGCGCGGACGGCGTCCACGTCGGCCTGGGTGCGCAGCGGCGGGTTCACCTTGTAGATCGGGTCGTAGGAGCGCCCGGCCGGGGAGCGCTCGCAGCAGGCGTCGGTGAGGAAGAGGTGGTGCGGGGTGACCTCCGCGGTGATGTTCCAGCCCTTGCCCTTGGCCCAGCGGATCAGCTCGACCGAGCCGGCCGTCGACACGTGGCAGATGTGGAGGCGGGAGCCGACGTGCCCGGCGAGCAGGCAGTCCCGGGCGATGATCGCCTCCTCGGCGACGGCCGGCCAGCCCTGCAGGCCGAGCCGGTCGGAGACCTCGCCCTCGTTCATCTGGGCGCCCTCGGTCAGCCGGGGCTCCTGGGCGTGCTGGGCGATGACGCCGTCGAAGGCCTTCACGTACTCCAGCGCCCGGCGCATGATCACCGCGTCGGAGACGCAGTGGCCGTCGTCGGAGAAGACCCGGACGCCCGCCGCGGAGTCCGCCATCGCGCCGAGTTCGGCGAGCTTCTTGCCGGCGATGCCCTCGGTGACCGCGCCGACCGGGTGGACGTCGCAGTAGCCGTGCTCGCGGCCCAGCCGCCACACCTGCTCGACGACGCCCGCGGTGTCGGCCACGGGGGTGGTGTTGGCCATCGCGTGGACCGCGGTGAAACCGCCCTTCGCGGCGGCCCGGGTGCCGGTGAGGACCGTCTCGTTGTCCTCGCGGCCCGGCTCGCGCAGGTGCGTGTGCAGGTCGACCAGGCCGGGCAGGGCGATCAGCCCGGTGGCGTCCACGACCTGGGCTCCGTCCGCCGCCAGGCCGGTGCCGACCTCGGTGATCCGGCCGTCGGCGACCAGGATGTCGCGGGGCTCGCCGCCCAGGATCCGGGCGTTCTTGATGAGAAAGGTGCTCACTGCGTCCTCTGCTTCTCGTTCACTGCTCACTCGCCGGGCCCCCGATCGCGGGCTCGGATCCGCCCAGCAGCAGGTACAGGACGGCCATGCGCACGCTGACGCCGTTGCCGACCTGCTCGACGATGGTGGACCGGGTGGAGTCCGCGACCTCGGCGGCGATCTCCACACCCCGGTTCATCGGGCCGGGGTGCATGACGATGGCGTGGTCGGGCAGGTGCGCGTACCGGTCGGCCGACAGGCCGTAGCGGCGGCTGTACTCCCGGACCGTGGGGAAGTAGGCGGCGTTCATGCGCTCGCGCTGGACGCGCAGCATCATGACGGCGTCGCTCTTGGACAGCGTGCTGTCGAGGTCGTAGGAGACGTGGCAGGGCCAGGTGTCCACCGAGACCGGCAGCAGGGTCGGCGGGGCCACCAGGGTGACCTCGGCGCCCAGCGTGGACAGCAGCAGCACGTTGGAGCGCGCCACGCGGCTGTGCAGCACGTCGCCCACGATGGTGATCTTGCGCCCGGCCAGGTCGCCCAGGTGGCGGCGCATGGTGAAGGCGTCCAGCAGGGCCTGGGTCGGGTGCTCGTGGGTGCCGTCCCCGGCGTTGACCACGTTGCCGTTCACCCAGTCGGCCAGCCGGTAGGGGGCGCCGGACGCCCCGTGCCGGATGACGACGCCGTCGGCGCCCATCGCCTCCAGGGTGAGGGCGGTGTCCTTGAGGGACTCGCCCTTGGAGACGCTGGAGCCCTTGGCGGAGAAGTTGATGACGTCCGCGGACAGGCGCTTGGCGGCCGCCTCGAACGAGATGCGGGTGCGGGTCGAGTCCTCGAAGAAGAGGTTGACGACCGTCCGCCCGCGCAGCGTCGGCAGCTTCTTGACCGAGCGGCTGGAGATCCTGGCCAGCTCCTCCGCGGTGTCCAGGACCAGGAGCGCGTCGTCCCTGGACAGGTCGGCCGCGGAGATCAGGTGGCGCTTCACTTGCCGTCATCCCCCTTGGATTCCGTCTTCGGTCCCAGCAGGACCGCGTCACGCCCGTCCACGTCGCCGAGCAGGACCCTGACGGTCTCCTTCAGCGAGGTGGGGAGGTTCTTGCCGACGTAGTCGGCGCGGATCGGCAGTTCGCGGTGGCCCCGGTCCACCAGGACCGCGAGCTGGACGGCGCGGGGCCTGCCCAGGTCGTTGAGGGCGTCGAGCGCGGCGCGGATCGTCCGCCCGGAGAAGAGCACGTCGTCGACGAGCACCACGACCTTGTCGTCGATGCCGTCCGCGGGAAGCTCGGTCCGGCCGATGGCGCGGGCGGGTTTCATGCGCAGATCGTCACGGTACATGGTCACGTCGAGCGATCCGCAGGGGATCTTCAGGCCTTCGACCTCTTCGAGGCGCCTGGCCAGCATCCGGGCGAGGTTCACGCCCCGCGTCTGCACGCCCAGCAGGACGACGTCGGATCCGCCCTTGGTGCGTTCGAGGATCTCGTGCGCGATCCGGGTGAGGGCCCGGCGGATCTCCGGGGCCTCCAGAACGGCCTTATGCTGGGGTTCTTCCTGATTTCGGGCAGCGCTCATTACCGTCAACCTCCTTTCCCGCCTCACGGGACGGGCCTTAAAGGACGTGATGTCATCTTTACGGTATCAGCCTCGCCCCTCGTCCCATCCCGCGCCCGTACCCTTCATAAGAGCAGGTGAGAGGGGTCACACCCGGCTCCGGAGGGTGTGACGAAGCCCTCGGGGACGGCGCTTATCCCTTCGACGGAGGGTCAGGATGCAGTGACAGGTTCGACCTGATTTTTCCGAACAGCTTGACCTTTGGCCGTCTCCGTTTTACCGTCACTGTCCGTAACCATACTCAGGGTGGTCACCCGAATTCATTGGGACCCCGGACCGCCCTGAGCCGACGTCCGACTAACGAGTGAGCCTGGGGGCCGCAAAGATGCCGTCTGAATACGCAAAGGCTCTGGGCGCGAGGCTTCGCGCCATCCGTACCCAGCAAGGGTTGTCCCTACACGGTGTGGAGGAGAAGTCCCGTGGCCGCTGGAAGGCCGTCGTCGTCGGTTCGTACGAGCGGGGCGACCGCGCCGTCACCGTCCAGAAGCTGAACGAGCTCGCCGAGTTCTACGGCGTGCCCGTCAACGAGCTGCTCCCCGGCGGCGCCGCGCCGAGCCCCCTGGGCCCGACGCCGAAGCTCGTCATCGACCTGGAGCGCCTCGCCCAGCTTCCGAAGGACAAGGCAGGGCCCCTCGCCCGCTACGCCGCGACGATCCAGTCACAGCGGGGCGACTACAACGGGAAGGTCCTGTCGATCCGGCAGGAGGACCTGCGCTCCCTTGCCGTGATCTACGACAAGTCCCCGACCGAGCTGACCGAGGAGCTCATCAACTGGGGCGTGCTCGACCCGGAGGCGCGCCGCGCCGTCGAGAGCTTCTGACCCCTCCCCCGGGGGTGACGTCTTGTGGCCCGGTCCTCGGCGAGGACCGGGCTTACGGCTTTCCGTCCGCACCCGTCCCCGGCCCCGCTCAGAAGGCCGTGGGCGGCCCCTCGTCGGCCGGACGGGCCGCGGGGTCGGCCTTCACGCGGCGTGGCGCCAGCAGCGCCACGGCCAGCAGGCCCAGCGACAGGACGGCACAGACCGTGAAGGCCAGCACGAATCCCGGCCGCGTCAGCGAGTAGGCGGCCACCAGGATCGCCGTCAGCTGGGTGCCCAGGCCCGCCCCGACCGTCCGCAGCAGCGTGTTGACGCCGCTCGCCGCGCCCGTCTGGGAGACCGGGACGGCCGCCACGACGAGCGTCGCCACGGCCGCATACGCCATGCCCAGCCCGGAGCCCCGCAGCGCGTTGGCGGCCACGAGCTGCCACAGCTCGGTGTGCCAGAAGATCAGGATCACGTACCCGACCGCGGTGAGCACCGCTCCCGCCGCCAGGACGGCCCGTCCCCCGAAGCGCCGGTCGAGCCTGCCGTTGACCAGGCCCATGAGCGTCATCGCGATGCCGGCGGGCAGCGCGACCACCGCGGTGTCGGTGGCGGTGCCGCCGAACCCGAAACCCTCCTTCTCCGGCATCTGGATCAGCAGGGGGAAGAGCAGTCCCGCCGCCATCAGGCAGAACCCCGCCAGCAGCGAGCCGAGGTTGGCGGTCCAGACGCCGCGCAGCCGCATCAGCCTCAGGTCGACCAGCGGGTCGGTCACCCTGGCCTCGACGTAGGCCCACACCGCCGCGCCCGCGGCGGCGCCCGCCAGCAGGCCCAGCACCGGGCCGGACGTCCAGCCCCACGACGAGCCCTGGGTGAGCGCGGTGAGGGCGGCGGTGAGCCAGCCGCCGAAGAGCAGCGCCCCCCACCAGTCGACTCCCCTGCCGGGCTCCCCCGCGATCGACGGCAGCGCCCACCGGGCCAGGAACGTTCCAGGCAGCAGGATCACGGCCGGCACCCAGATCAGCCACCGCCACCCGAGGTGGTCGATCACCGGCCCGGCGATCACCCACGACAGCACCCCGCCCAGCCCGAGCATCGCCGACATCAGCCCGATGGCCGACGCCGCCCGCTCCGGCGGGTACCCCTTCCGGATGATCGTGTAGGCGAGGGGGAACACCCCGCTGCCGACCCCCGCCAGAACCCGCCCCGCCAGCAGCACCGGCAGGCTCCCCGCCACCGCCGACACGACCTGCCCCGCGAGCCCGATCGCCAGCACCCACAGCAGCACCCGCCGCGCCCCCAGCAGGTCCCCCAGCCGCCCCGCCACCGGCGTCGCCACCGAGGCGCTCAGCACCATCCCCGTGACGCTCCACGCGGCCCCCGCCGCGCTCGTCCCCATCTCCGCCTGGAGATCGGGCAGCGCCGGCGTCATCACCGCCATCGGCAGCGAATACGCCATCGCCCCCAGAAACGCCAGCAGCGGCACCACCGGCCGGCCAGCCCCAAATGACCCCATAGCCGGATTAGAGTGCCATAACCCCCCACCGCCCTCCCTCCCGGCGGTCACCCACCGGGAGGGAACACCCCGGAGAGCGATCCCTACCCCGAGCACCGGCTCAGCGGCATCCGGCGTCCGGCACCCTGCCCGACTTGACATGGCGATAGTGCCGATACCGGAAGGGGGAGACACTGGCGGGATGGAGAGGATCGTCGTCCTCGGACGCGGCGGCGCGGGCAAGTCCACACTCGCCTTCCGTCTCGGGACCGCCCTTGCGCTGCCCGTCATCGAGTTGGACCGGCACTTCTGGTCGCCTGACCTGACCCCTGTTCCCGAGGACCGGTGGAGGGCGATCCAGCACCGGCTCACCAGCGGCGGCCGGTGGATCCTCGACGGCGACCTCGGCCCTTACGACGTTCTCGACGTCCGGCTGCGCGCCGCCGACACCGTGATCGTGCTGGACTTCCCGCTCTGGCGCTGCGCCTGGCGCGCCCTGCGCCGATCCTGCGAGAACGCGGCCTTCTGGCGCTGGGTCCTCGCCTACCGGTACCGCAGCCTTCCCGGCGTCCTGGCCGCCATCGCCGAACACGCAGGCACCGCCGACCTTCATGTGCTCCGGACTCCCGACGACGTAGCCGGATTCCTCGACCACGTCGAGTCCTCCGAACGCTGACGGGGCCATACGGCCCGCACGAGGTGCCGCATAGACGGTCCGCTGATCACGAACCGCCGGCCACGGTGACGACACCGTGGCCGGCAGCAGACTTCCTTGGATATATTCAGGCGAATATTCTTCGGTCAGTCGTCGCAGACGGTGAAGTAACCCTTCTTGTATCCCTTTATGTAGCCTCGCGTGTACCTGTTGGGCTTCTGGTTGAAGCTCCGGTTCTTGTCGCCGAAGCTCCTGGTGCAGTCCTTGCGGCCGTCCCGGACTCCCTGCCGGAAGCCGTCCCGGTAGCCCCGGTCATAGGGGTCGAAGGGCAGGGCGTGGGCACTGGCCGCCGCCGAGCTCGACGAGCCCCGAGCGGCCGTGTCGGAGGTGGCGTGAGCAGGCGAGGTGGCGAGAGCGGCAAGGAGCACCGGGCTCAGCAGAGCCGCACGCTTCGCTGCTTTCATGTCGTCTTCCTCTCTGTCGAAGGTCCTGCAATTTCAGGATAAAACGACCGAGACAATCCGCGTCAATATCGCCAAAGTATTCATTAGTTTGCCCGGCTTTGCGTTTACCTGAAGACGAGAGTTCTTCTTATTCAATTGCAATAAATGCGCCCGGGTCGGCGGCGGATTGTTTGGATGCCATTCATCCGGGACCACGCGCCATCGAGGCCCTGCCGGTGGGCCGGAGGCGGCATCCGCCCGGAGGGGTCCAGCAAGACCATGGCCGTCCGGCCGAGGGCGAGGCGGGCCGCACAGCACGGATCCGTGTGGCGTGCACCTGCGAAGAACGGGCCCGACCGGGAAGCAGCCCGCACGATGACGGATGACATCAAGGCGGCACCGGCCCGGCATCGTCGCCGGGAGCACCCTGCCCGGAGAAGGCGAGGCGCTACGCCGTCCCGACCCGTCAGCCGGCCGGAGGAGGGCCGTCGGCGGCTTCAAGGACGTAGCCGCGGAGTCGCGGGTCGCACCCGGCCTTGCGATCTCGACCCCGAAGGCCCGTGGCCGAGCCGAGGGACGGCCCGGATCGCATCACAAGGGAACAGGTCCGCGCCTGACCTGCCGACCGCCGTACGAGTGCGTGCCGCAGGGATGCCGACCGCTCCCGGAAGAGACACGGCCTGGTCGAGCCGTGGCGTCATCGGGGATGGCGACGGGCGCGGTCTTCAGACGGGTGATGCGGGCCTGTCGAGGATGCCGTCTGATGCGTCCCATGGAGGTGTCGGTCGCTCCCCGGGCCGGGGCGGCCGCTCTGCGGGGAAGGGGCGGGTCAGCCGGTCATGGGGAGTGACTGCTGCGTGGAGATGCCCAGGGTGTCCTCCACCAGGGCGACGAAGAGACCGGCGTCGTGGAGGAGGGCGTCGGCGTCGGCGGGGGTGGCGGCGTCCGGGAGGCCCGCCTCGGCCGCGGCGCGCTTGTCGGCGCCGGCGGCGAAGAACGCGGCCCACTCGGCGAGAAGGGGCTCGGCCGCGGCCAGGAGGACCCAGGCGCTGCGGGGGCGGCCGCGGCGGGGGGCGGACGCGGGCTCACGGACGGCCAGGACCGCCGCGGCGGCGCGGAGCGCGGCCAGGTGGGCGGTGGAGTAGCGGATGTTGGGGTGGGTGGCCTCCGCGGCGTCCGCCAGCAGCTGGCGGGCGAGGCGGAGCAGGTTCTGCGCGGCCGGAACGGTCCGGGGGGACGGGCGGCCGGGGGGCATGGGGTGCACGGTCATTGCGTGGCCTCCTTTCGCCAGGCGCGGCCGACCGGCCTCACCTGGGACGATCACTCGCGTCCGCACTCCGGAGCGTCCGGCCCGGGCAAGGGGCTTCCCCTCCCCCTGCCCGGGACCGGTGTGGACCGGCGGTGCGCTGCCTCCGGTCCACCCGTGCTCCAGTGCGGGCCGCGAGTCCCACACCATGTCGAACATCGGTTCGACATGCCCCCAGTAAACCTGACCGTCAATCAATCGTCAATACGTTCGATCGACGTGTTCGAGATCCACTCGAACCCCAGGTCAACCGGGTACTTCGAGGAGAACACACGGGTCTGACAAAACGGGTCACGCGGGTGTGGGAACCCTCCTTTCGGAGCGCCGGAGAGTCCCCGAGGCGAGCAGATACTGCGCCGCCATATACGTCGCCATCACGAGCACTCCGTGCATCGGCACTTCCGTGTCCGTGAGGCTGAGACCGATGAGCAGGTCCGAGACCAGGAACAATGCGCCGCCGATGCCCGTCCGGACCCCGTACAAAGCCGCGGTGGCGGCGGTGGCCGTCAGCAGAAGCGAGTACACCGCCACGGGAATCTGCAGCGAACCGAGCCCCGGCCAGAGAATGACGACGCCCACCGCCCACATGACCCCGAAAGATCCGAGGATCGTCCACCGCAGACGCCCCTCCGCCTTGCGGGAGCGTGCGAAGAAGACGACGTAACAGACGTGGGCCGCCGCGAAGAACAGCATCCCGACGATGAAGAGCCCGTCGAATTCCAGCGCGACGTCTCCCCCGGTCGAGAGCAGCAGCCCCGCGACCATGAGCCCGGGCCCGCCCCGCTGGTGCAGCCACCACGCGAGCACCGGCATCAGCAGCGCCTTCGTCGTGAACTCCGCGACGGGGATTTCGACGATCAGCGCCAGGATGTGCGCCGCGCCCAGAACGAAGAACAGGATCCGGGCCATCTCACGCGCTCCTCTTGGTATCGGGCCGCCAGCCCGGTTCGGCGAACACATATCCGAGCCGCCCGCGCCAGTCGGGCGCCGACCTGATGTTCCGTGCGATCGACGCGTATTCCTGGAAGGCGACGCGCAGGGGGTTGAACGTGCCGATGTTCTTCGTCAGCCCGTAGACGACCCGTTCGGTCTCGGGAGTGAACGTCCCGAACAGCCGGTCCCACAGGATGACGATGCCGCCGTAGTTCCGGTCCAGGTATGAGCCTTGCGAACCGTGGTGCACCCGATGGTGGGACGGCGTGTTGAAGACGTACTCGACGGGCCGCAGCAGTTTGCCGATCCGTTCGGTGTGAATCCAGAACTGGTAGACGAGGTTCACTCCATAGGAAAAGGCCAGCACGGCCGGATGGAATCCGATGACGGCCATCGGCACGTAGAAGATCCAGCCGGTGAAGCCCGTCCACGGCTGGCGCAGCGCCGTCGAGAGGTTGTACCGGCGGCTGGAGTGGTGGACGACGTGGGACGCCCACAGGATTCGAACGCGGTGGTGCGTCCGGTGCGACCAGTAGTAGAAGAAGTCGGTCACGAAGACCGCGACGACGATCCACTGCCACGTCACGGGGACCGTCCACGGCGTCAGGTCGTACAGCCAGCCGAAGAGCAGCCCGTTGGCGACCGCGATGGGAAGGCTCCACAGCAGGTCCCAGCCGAGGCTGCCCAGTCCCATCGCCAGGCTCGTCGCGGTGTCGCGTCCGGCGAAGCCCAGTTCGCCCTCGTCGGGCCACAACCGGTAGGAGACCGCCTCCAGTGCCAGCAGCAGCACGAACGCGGGAACGGCCCAGAGGACCACATCGGGCAAATCACTCATGGCCGGATGTTAAGGGCGGACGTTTTCCCCCGTCGATAGGCTGTGGCCCGTGCATCCGAACGTCGAACGCGTCGCCGCCGCCCTGACCGCCAAGGGCGCCGCCGGCCAGATCGTGGAACTCGCCGAGCCCGCACCCACCGCCCAGGCCGCCGCGGACCTCCTCGGCTGCGAGGTCGGCGCCATCGCCAACAGCCTCGTCTTCGACGCCGACGGCGCTCCCCTGCTCGTCCTCACCAGCGGTGCCCACCGCGTCGACGTCAAGCACGTCGCCTCTGTCATCGGCGCCGCCAAGGTCAAGCGCGCCACCCCCGAGTTCGTCCGCGAGGCCACCGGCCAGCCCATCGGCGGCGTCGCCCCCGTAGGCCACCCCGCGCCGCTGCGCACCCTCGTCGACACCTGGCTGGCGAAGCACCCCGTCGTCTGGGCCGCCGGCGGCCACCCCCACACCGTCTTCCCCACCACCTACGACGAGCTCCTCCGCCTCACCGAGGGCACCGCCACCGACGTCGCCTGACTCCTCCGCCGTCCGGGCGGGTGGTGGAGCAGGAGCTCGGACCGTCGCACGCGGCGGCCGCGGCGCTGTCGACGACTTCACGCCCGATGAGCGGCGCGACCTGCTCAGGCTGCTGGGAAAGGTCGCCGATTCCCTGCGCGCCCGCGGAATCGGGGTGCCCACCCATGAGCAGCGTTGATCCCGAACGCCCCGGGGCAGGCCACACCCGGCCGGTACCTCGTTCCAGAAGAGACAGCACCCCTTCTATCGATATGTTCTAATCGATCTAAAGATATATCGAGGAAGGTTTGTGATGGGACGTAGCGAGTGGGTGCTGGAGCGGCTGCTGGAGCGGGGAACCGCCACCGCGGTCGAGAACGCCGGGAGCCGATGGCGGCGCGTCCGGCTGGAAGGGGCCCGCGGGCTCGACTGGAAGCCGGGCCACCACGTGCGGGTGCAGGTGGGAGAGCTGTCCTTGCGGGCCCCCCGGGACCTGCTGCGCACCTACACGGTGTGGGACTACGACGGCGACGCGCTGGAGCTCCGGGTGTTCGAGCACGGTGAAGGCCCGGGCGCGCGGTGGGCCGCGGAACTGGAGACCGGCGCCCAGGTGATGTTCAAGGCCCCCGAAGGCAGGTTCACCGTGCGGGAGGGCGCCGCGGGTCACCTGTTCGTCGGCGAGGAGACGGCATCGGTGGCGTTCGGCGCGATGACGCGGTCCCTCGACGGGCGGACCCGGGCCGTCGTGGAGGTGGGCGACCCCGCCGACCGGCTCCCGATCGAAGGCGACGTGGAGTGGCTCGAACGCGGTACGGCCCCCGCCCACGACTCCGAACGCCTGGTGGAGGCCGTCGCCTCGCTGGAGGGGCTCGTACCGGGAACCGTCGCCTACCTCGCCGGCGAGGCCAAAACCTGCCAAGCCGTCAAACGCCACCTGCTGAACGACCGCGGCTGGCCGCGCCGCGACATCGTGGTCAAGCCCTTCTGGACCCCGGGCCGCCGCGGAATGGACTGACCATTCGACGACCGGTTGCCCGCCTCGCTTGAATCAATCTTGTGACAAGATCGCGAAATGCTGCGATTCACCGATTTCATCATCGACTGCCCGGACACGATGAAGCTGGCGGCCTTCTACTCCGAGCTGACGGGCCGCCCGATCAAGGACGGCAGTGACGAGCACTGGGCCGGCATCGCCTTCGGCGAGGTCGAACTGGCCTTCTACCGGGTGGACGACTACCGCGCTCCGCAGTGGCCCGACGGCGCGCACCCCAAGCAGTTCCACCTCGACTTCGAAGTGGACGAGATCGAGCCCGAGCAGCGCCGCGTCCTCGACCTCGGCGCGACGCTGCAGCAGGACCTCATCGGCCCCGACGGCTACGGCTGGCGGGTCTACACCGACCCGGTCGGCCACCCCTTCTGCCTGTGCCGCAACAAGGGCGTCATCTGGACCGACCGGGGCCTGGTCTGGCCCGAGCGCGGCTAGGGGCGTTTCGGGCCGAGCGGAAGGCGTCATTCGCTGCGGAGGCCGCCGGGGCTGGTCAGCCGCCACAGCAGGGGGAGGCTCGCCGCCGTCGTCAGGAGGACGACGAGGACGGCCGCGCCGGAGGTGGCGCCGATACCGGACCAGTCCGGCTGGACCGGGACCTCGGCCGCGGCCTGCAGGATGGCCGCCAGGCCGGTGCCGGTGGCGACGGCCAGCGCCAGGCCGAGCAGCACGGGAACGGCCACCTGGTAGAGGACCGATCCGGCCAGGGTGCTCCGGCGGGTGCCGAAGGCCATCAGCACGGCGAGCACCCGGCGCCGTTCCCGGAGCTGCTCGGCGACGTTGACCAGCATGCTCGCGCCGATGAGCAGCAGCAGCGCGGTGGCTCCGGCGAGGAGCGCCTGCCTGATCTTCACCAGGGTGCTCAGGACCGTCCGCTCGATGACCGGGGCGACATGGGCGGTCGGATCCGTCCGGGCGACGGTGTTGCGGAGCCGTTCGACGGCGTCGGGATCGGAGGGGTCGAGCGCGACGTAGAGACCGGCGGAGGTCGGGTCGGTCCGGACGCCTTTCAACGCCTTGGGGGTGACCAGGATGGCCGGCGCTCCAGAGCGGTGTATGTCGCCTTGTGTGGGAGGAACGGTACGAACCGTGGGCGGCAGCGTCCACCGGGACGCCTCGCTCCTGGCGCTGTCGAGGAAGTAGGCCTCACCGGGGCGGGGCTGCGGTACACCCGGATCGGAGATGACGAAGGTGTCGCCGTCCGTGCAGGAGCCGAGCTCGGCGAACTGCTGCAGAACGGCGCAGCTGCCGATCTGCAGCCCGGCGTAGCCCTCTTGGCCGCCCGACTGCGTCGGCATTATCAGTGTCAAGGGTTCGACCGCGAGGACTCCGGATGTCTTCTCCAGCGCCTCCTTCCAGCGTCCGCCCTGCCCGGACTGCTCGTCGTTGGGCGTCACCAAGGCCTGGAAACGGTCGGTGCCGTGCCTCGTCTCGACCGTGTACTGGGCCTGGACGGTGGCGAGCAGCCCCTGCAGCGCGATGGCGCCCGCGACGGAGACGGCGATGCCGGAGACCGCCCGCACGGCCGTGCCGCTGTCGAGCTGGAGCCGGCGCACCGCCAGTTCCCAGGCGACGCCTCCGCCTCCCAGCCGGTGGACCACCGCCTCCACCAGCCACGGCAGCAGCAGCGCCACACCGGCCAGCAGGGCTGCCACCCCCGCCATGACCTGGTACACGTCCCCGTAAGAGAGCGTGGAGAGCCCGTCGCGCAGCGGGTACAGCAGAGCGAGGCCGGCCACGGGCAGGAAGAGTCGCCACCACAGCCGCCGCCGGCGCTCGTCGGCACGGCGGACGACGCCCAGCGGTTCGACCACCACCCGCCGCAGCGCGAAGACCGTGGCCAGCACCGCGGTGACCGGCACCAGCACCACGACCAGAGCCGCCAGCGCGGGCACCGGCCGGAAGTCCGCGGAGTAGAAGCTGACGGCCGCGGGCACGAACCGGTACGCCAGCAGGCCCGCGGCGAGGAAGAGCAGCCCGCCGACGACGAGCCCCAGCAGCGCGCCGACCAGGGTCTCCCCGGCGGCGATCCGGCGGGTCATGGCGGCGTCCGCGCCGACCAGCCGCAGCGCGGCGAGCCTGCGGTCGCGGCCCTCCCCGCCGAAGCGCACCGCGGACGTCAGGAAGACCGCCACCGGCAGCAGCAACGCCACCAGGCCGATCAGGCACAGGAGCAGCAGCACCGTCGCCATGGCCCCCTCCCGGCTCTGCGCGATGCCGAACGACCGGCTTCGGACGGCGGAGTCCCGGGTCAGCCGGTCGGTGCCGAGGTAGAAGAAGTACTCGCGGGGCCCGGACAGCCCTTCGGGGCCGATCATGCCGATCACCCGCTCGTTCCACCGGCCGCGCAGCAGCGCGCCCTCATCGGAGGCGAGCAGCTCCGCCAGAGCGGGCGACACCACCATCTCGCCCGGGGCCGGCAGCCTTTCCACGCCGGGCGGCAGCGGAGCACGGTCGCCCTCCGCCCGCACCAGCTCGCCGTTGATCGTCCGCCCCCGGTACTCCGTCCCGCCGCTGTTGACCAGCAGCGTGTCGGGGCCCTGGGGAACCGGCTGGTTCAGCTCGACGGTCCGCGCGGTGAGCCGGACGTCGCGGGCCGCCATCAGGTTCGGGATCGTCGCGGCGGCCAGGAGCATCGCCACCCCGAGCCCCACCCCGATCGCGATCATGACGAGCCGGACCCAGCCCGAACGGCCGCCCGACACGCTCAGCCGCATCCCCAGCGCCAGCTCGGCGCCCCACCGCCTCATCGGACGGGCTCCTGCTCGCGGACGCGGCCGTCGCGGACCACGGCCTCCCGGTCGGAGTACGCGGCGACCCGCGTCTCGTGGGTGACCAGCACCACCGCGGCGCCGGTGTGGCGGGCGGCCGAGACGAGCAGCTGCATCACCTTCTCCCCGTTGAGGGAGTCCAGCGCGCCCGTCGGCTCGTCGGCGAAGACCACCTTCGGACGGGTGACCAGCGCGCGGGCCACCGCGACCCGCTGCCCCTGCCCTCCGGAGACCTGTCCGGGACGCTTGCGCGCCACATCGGCGACCTCGAGACGCTCCAGCCATTCGGCCGCGTGCCGCTGCGCCTCGCGACGGCCCGTCCCGGCCAGACGCAGCGGCAGCGCCACGTTCTCCAGGCAGGTCAGCTCCGGCACCAGCTGCCCGAACTGGAAGACGAACCCGAACTCGGTACGGCGCAGCGCGCTGCGCTCGGCGTCCGACATCGCCGACAGGTCACGCCCCGCGAAGAGCACCCGCCCGGATTCGGGGATGAGGATCCCGGCCAGGCAGTGCAGCAGCGTGGACTTGCCGGACCCCGACGGTCCCATCAGCGCCAGCACCTCCCCCGCGCGCACGCGCAGCGACGCCGAGTCCAACGCCCGGGTGGGCCCGAAACTCAGATGCAGGTCCTCGGCGATCAGGAGCGGATCGTTCAGGGGGGTGGTCATGCGGCTCTCCGGGGGGTCAGGAGCGGACGTGGGCGGCGAACTGCTCGAGGCGGGCCGCGGTGAGCTCCAGCCAGCGCAGGTCGGCCTCGAGATGGAACAGCGCGTGGTCGCAGATGAGCTGGTCGGCGAGGTCGCCTTCGCTCTTGCGGCGGGTCAGCTCGCGCATCAGCCGCAGGTGCTCGGAACGCTGGACGTCCAGCAGGTCGGCGGCGTCCCGCCCGGTGAGCAGCGCCAGGACGACCTTGGTGTAGAGGGTGCTCTGCAGGTACGGCTCGGGCTTCTCCGGCTGCGTCAGCCACCCGGCCACATCGGCGACGCCCGCCGGGGTGATCGCGTACCGCTTGCGTTCCGGCCCGTCCCCGGGCTCGGACTCCACCTCCACGAAGCCGTTCTTCAGCAGCCGCGCGAGCGTCGAGTAGACCTGCCCGTAGTGCAGGGCGCGCCCCTGCCCGAACCGCTCGTCATAGGAGCGCTTCAGGTCGTACCCGTGCCGGGGCCCGGCTTCGAGAAGGCCCAGCAGGGCGAGACCGACGGACATGCCGCCCGACTATACACACGACGTATACATCGAGTGCATAGCCGACGTGAGGCCGGAGCCGGAAAGATCACCGAATCGCTGCTCGAGGGACGAAGCGGGAAGGGGTGGGCAACCATTGGAGGCGATGTGCCCATCTAGGGGTGCAGGAGGTCGCCCCTATGAGCAAAGAGTTCGAGGAGTTCGTCCGAGCACGGACTCCGGCACTGCTTCGCTCGGCCTATCTGCTGACCGGTGATCAGCAGCTGGCCGAGGATCTGGTGCAGTCGGCGCTGGCCCGTACGCACAGGTCGTGGGCCAGGCTCGACCGGGTGGGGAACGCCGAGGCGTACACCCGCAAGACCATGTACCACCTGCAGGTCGGCTGGTGGCGGCGCCGCCGGTTCCGGGAGAGCCCGCTCGAAGGCACCGACCGCGCCGGTCCATCCGTGGACCACGCCGGCCGGCTGGATCTTCGGCGGGCGCTGCTGCGACTCGCCCCGCGCCAGCGCGCCGTGATCGTGCTGCGCTTCTTCGAGGACCGCACCGAGGCCGAGACGGCCCGGCTCCTCGAGGTCTCGGTCGGCACCGTCAAGAGCCAGACCGCCAAAGCCCTCACCCGGCTGCGCCGCCTCATGGCGGCAGAGGAGGTGTTCACCCGATGAACGATCTGCGCGACGAACTGTCCGCCCTGGCCGGCCAGGCCGCCCCGGCCGATCTGCTGAACCGCGTCTACGGCACCTCCCGCAAACTCAGGCGCCGCCGCCAGGCCCTGGTCACCGGTGCCGGCGGCGGCCTCGCCGCAGCCCTGCTCTTCGGCTTCGCGCCCTTCGGCGGAACGACCTCCAAGGACGAGGTCGAGCCGCTGGTCACCCCTTCCGCTTCGGCCACCACACCTGTTCTGCCGCCGGACATGCAGCCGTTCCTGCCTCCCGTCACGCACAGCGGCGGCCGCACGACCGTGCCCGTGGTCCTCCAGGACGGCACCGAGGTTCGGTTCAGCTATCCCTCCGGTCTGGGTCTCCGGCTCTCCGGGATGGAGACCGGATACAACGTCGACGGCATGGAGATCGGCCTGAACGCCGCCGCCGCCATCAAGACTGATTCCCAGTACGTCCGAAACGTGACCGACGCGAGCGGGCAACAGCTGGAGCTGTGGAAGGAGCCCAAGGAACCGGGTAACGAGCATGACATCGACGTCTATGCGATCCGGGTCGGGGACTGGTTCGTCAGCCTGGGCGAGCTGGAATCCGAGACGGACCCCGACCCGTTCCCCGAGCTGCGCCGGTTGACCTTCTCCGTCGACCCCCGGGGTTTCCTCGAGGTCTCCGGGGATCCGTTGGCGACGGTCAAGCTGGGGAGCGCGAACGACTCCATCGAGATGGGACCCGTCGCGAGCCTGACCGTTCAGGGCTCTGAGACCAAGAGCCTGTACATCAGCCGGGTGACCGACTGCACCGGCGCCGACCGTGAGCGGGAAGGCGAACTGCGCGGCCCCATGGTGTGCAAGGACGGCGCGATAGTCCAGATCATCGGCACCGGGGACGAACAGAACTGGACCGAACAGGTCAAGAGCGGACTGCGGATCGAGTCCGTCAAGACGCCCTGACCACCACGGCGGTTCCAGAGATCGCCCGCGCGGGCGATCCCGGGACCGCCGCGCCTGGTGTGCGGAAAGTGCGGGTACGGCGTGGCGTCATCAGGGTAGAGGTAGCGCATGGCCTGCCGTATTACAGAGTTGGTGCTGGATTGTCGTGAGCCGGAGCGGCTTGCCAGGTTCTGGTGCGAGGTGCTGGGCTTCGTAGTGCTGGGGAGGGAGGACGACGATATCGAGATCGGCCCTCCGGAGGGGTCCGGCGGCCTTCAGCCCACTCTGCTGCTCAGCCGGTCCGAGGATCCCAAGAACGGCAAGTTGCGCCTGCACTTCGACCTCAACGCCACCGACCGCGACCAGGACGCCGAGCTCGAGCGCCTCCTCGCCGCAGGAGCGCGGCCCGCCGACATCGGGCAGACCGGCCAGGAGTCCTGGTACGTGCTCGCCGACCCGGAAGGCAACGAATTCTGCCTGCTGCGGACCCGCGTCTCCTGACAGTCGGCCATTCGAAAAACGCCGGCCTGTCCGCAGAGGCCATTCCCATCTGAGGCCGGGCCGCTCGCGGGTGGTCCGCGCTCAGCCGCGCGATTCTCTTGGACAGCGCCTGCTGGGAGATGGCGAGCGTGCCGGCCGCCCGCCCGAAGTGCAGTTCCTCGGCAGTGCGCACGAAGGCACGTACCTGCGCCATGTCGAGATCCACGGCTCTCCGCCATAGGCGACAACCGAAAGTTTTCGGCCTTGCTCGGCCGTTGTTGGATTTCGAGGCGGCCGCGAGGGTTGCATCCTCTCCATGCGAAGACTGATTCCCACGGGAGAAACGACGCGCACAAGCGGCTCTCCCCCGGCCGGGATCACCGACCTGCGGCTGCTGCGTACAGCCGGTTCCCTGACCGGCCGACGGATGCCGCCGACCGGAGGAGCACGATGAGCGCCACCGAATTCGCCGCAGCCCAGCGGACACGCGCCACCAGCGCAGGCGTGGACCCCCACGAGTATCGGCGCGTCACCGATGACCTCGCCTCTGTCGCCGACTGGGGCCCGTCCTTCCTCCGCACCGGACACGACTACCTCCAGCGCGCGGAGGACGCGGGATCAGCCCTCTCAGCGGGTGAGTACCTACTCGACTGGGAGAAACTACCCCCGCCGGTACGGGACATCATGACTCAGCGCACCGGAGGTGCCTACGCCGCCCAAGAGTTCGCACGCCATGTGGACCTCGCCGCCCTGGCACCCCGCATCGCGGCCCCGCTACTGGTCGTGGACGGCGACCAGGACGTCATCCCCGGCATGACGAACGGCAAGCCCCTGGCCCGTCTGGCGCCGCAGGGCATCTACCTGTCCGTGCCGCACGGCGACCACCTCCTCGGCAACGCGCGGCCCGACTGGCTGCCCCGGCTCAGCGACCACATCACGCGCACCCTGACGGGAACACCGTCATGAGCCGTTTCGCTGTTCGCCGCCATGATCGATGTGTCCGTCGGTGTTGCTAGCTTGCGCGCATGACTTTGCAGCGCGGGGTGGACGGCGCCACGTCCTGGAGCGACTGGTCGTCGCTGGAGGTCGGTGACGCCGGGCACCAGTCGGACGCCTGGCCTCCGGCCGATGTCGGGGACGGGCTCCTCGGCGGGTGCTCCGGATACTTCGGCGGGCAGGGGCTCGCCGGAACGGTCGCCAGGGCCGGTGATGGATGGTTGCAGGGCACAGGCTCATGGCGTCGTACCGTGGTGCGGTTCGAACTGCACGCCGCAGCGCCTGCGACCGAAGACGAGCCCTGGTGCGAGGCGGTCGAGACCCCTTATACGAGCCGAACCGGCGTCATCGAATCGTTCGAGGCCGATGGCCTGAAGTTCGAGCTGGACGGGGCCGGGATGTACCGGGTCCGGGTGTTGTTGCGGCGTGAGGACGAGCGGGATCGGTGGTGTCTGCGGTTCTGGCGGGTGACCGGGCCGGTCGAGCCGCCGCGGTGGCTCGCCAGGAGCGCGCCTGCGGTCGGTCTCGTACCCGCTGACTGGAGGAAAGCTCTTCCCGAACGTGTCTGGCAGCTGTACCGCACGGTGCAGGAGGAGGCAGCCGGCACCGATGCGCCGATCAGTCCGGAGCGCGCGGCCTCCCGGTATGAATCCCGGCCCTGGCCGCGCAGCAGAGAACTGGAGGAAGGCTGGCTGGACGCCGACCTGTGGACGGTGCCCGAACCGCTGCCCACCGGTCACGCGGACCTCGATCGGGAGAACCGGCGTGAATGGCGTGCGGCAGCAGAAGGCACCGCCAAAAGAAAGAAGAAATGGCGCAAGCTGTCCGAGCGTCTCGGCGTGCCGCTGCCTTCGAACCTACGTGAATCCTTCGCGCTGCTCGTCGCCTCCGGGCTACTGCACGCAGACGCGGAGGGATACCGTGTCGCCGCTACGCCCCCGCCGGCCGGAGATGTTCTGGGCCTGGCCTCCGAGCAGTGCGCCGAATACGCCGAGCGTCGCCACCGCGCCGGCCACCTGAGCCTGGCCGGAGACGTCTACGCCCTTGCCGCATGGAGCCCGGGACACACCATCACCGGCACCGCAGCAGAATTCGCCGACCGTCTCCTGATCAGCGTCGAGGATTTCTGTTCCGCCCTTCCCTATGTCCAGGAAGAAGGGCTTACCGTGCTGCAGCCGGGCCCGGACGACCCGATCACCCTCACCGCACGCAGCCGCTGGGACGACGAAGACCTCGTATACGGCGGCAGCGACGCGGGTGAGGGCGGTGAGGACGAGCACCACCTCCCCGATGACGAAGACACCGAGCTCCTGCGTGCACTGGACGCCCAGCAGGCCCGGCACGAGTGGCCCGCCGACAGCGATGCGACGTTCCCGCCCGTCCCGGACTGGGTCGAACATGAGGATCCCGACCCGGAAGCGGAGTTGGAGGAACGGCTCGCCGAAGCCGGGGAGTTCTTCGAGCGGCAAGACGCCGACGAATGGTGGGAGTCACCCGGTCGGGAGTACCCCGAGGAGGGGGCCGAGGAGTTCGGCTCGGCCGACCCGCCCCGCGCCGGGTTGTTCCGGTGCGACGGCCGAGTGATCGTCTGGCGGGACGGGGAACCACGGATCCTCGGCCGGACCGACCGCTGTGATCTCGTCCCGGAGGACAACTGCCTACGGGACGGGCCCGACGTCGCACTCGAGACGCCCTACGGCGTCGTCCTGGCAGCGTTCGACAAGGAGGACTTCGAGAACTGGCAGTGGGCCCAACTCGTCCGGCACGACGGCACAGTCCACATGCTCGGCGACACGATCCGGACGCTGCAGCGCAGCCGAGACGGCCGCAGCGTGGCGATCAGCACCCGGGACGACGTGGTCCGGCTACTCGATCTCGCGGACGGAAGCGCCCAGACGATGCCGGGCCTGGAGGACGACTTCTGGCTCCAGGTGATCGGGGTCTTCGCAGGACAGGTCTACGTCAACCGCTCCTCGGTCAACGGCCCGCCCTATCCGCGGTCATGGCGGTGGCGACCGGGGCACGCGCCCGAGCAGCTCGACGTTCTGCTGCAATGGGTCGATCCGATCACCGGCACGGCCCTCGCCGCCCGCAAGGACGGGAGGCTGCTCATCGCAGCCGACGGCACCCGGCTCCGGTTGCCGATCGACCCGTCGGCCGAACTCGCTCCGGGCGGGCGGCTGCTGTACACGATGCGCCGCGACCCGCATGCCCTGACGTTCTTCGACGTCCATGACCTGGGACGAAACCCGAGGATCGTGTGGCTGCCTCCTGACTGCGACCCCGAGTACTTCGGCGGTCCCGCCATGGTGTGGGAGGACACCCGGCATCTCCTGATCCCGGGCGTGGGCCACTCTGAGGAACCGCGGCCGGCCTACCGGCTGAACGTGCAGAGCGGAAAGCTCGAACGCCTTCCGGTCTACGGAAGGCCGGGCGACATCCCGCTCTTCGTCCAGCCGATGTTCTGAAGATGAAGGTCTTCGTTCAGAAGGCGCCGGTCAGCGGGGAGCGATGGCGTACTCGGTGAAAACGCCGCACGGCTGGAAACCGAGGCGGCGGTAGACGGGTTCGCCGTCTGACGACGCCTGCAGGACCAAGGTGCGGTAGCCCTCGTCGTACGCGGTGCGCATGGTCGCCAGGGTGATGGCGCCGCCGTACCCGCGGCGGCGGGCGGTCGCCAGGGTCGCGATGTTGTAGATCCCGGCGACTACCCCGTGGAGGAAGACCTCGGCGGAGCAGACGGGGCGGCCCTCGACGTAGCCGACCCGGTAGCGGGCGGGGCAGTCGGGGGCGAGGGCCCACTCGGCGGCGTCGGCGAAGAAGCGGCGCACGGTGGCGGCCGGCGGGTCCCAGTTCGCGGCCAGGACGGTCGAGTAGTCGGCGAGCTGTTCGGGGGTCGTGACCGGGCGGATGTCCAGATCCTCCAGGTGCGGCTCCGCCGGGGGTGCGAGCAGGCGCATCGACATTCCGCTCTCGGTCTCTGACGCCTGAAGACCGGCGTCTTTCAGGAGCGCGGCGAGATCCGTCGGTGTGGAGGCGGGGCCCACCCACCACGAGAAAGGGCGCCGGGTCGCGGCCAGGGCCCGGACGGTCTCGGTGACCCGGGCCGGTGCGGTGTCGGTGGTGAGACGTGCCGCCGCGACGATGTTGAAGGTGTCGTCGTCCAGGCCGCTGTCGGCGATCAGGAGGTCCTCCGTCTCCGTGACGGTCGGGCCCTCCATCCTGCGGTGCAGGTGACAGGCGTGCTCGGCGAGGTTGCGTTCCATCGCGACCAGCAGCTCGGGATCACTGCCGCTGGGACGCCTTACTTCGTTCATAGCGGTCATCGCACCATGTCCGCTCGCGGCTCGCACTCCGATTCTCCTCCGGGCGCCCCGCCCGCAGGCGGCCGTTCAGGTCTCGTCCGCCGCGTCGGCGTCGTTCACCTCGTCGC
The DNA here is from genome assembly GCF_039533685.1 of Actinocorallia aurantiaca. Taxonomy (NCBI): domain Bacteria; kingdom Bacillati; phylum Actinomycetota; class Actinomycetes; order Streptosporangiales; family Thermomonosporaceae; genus Actinocorallia; species Actinocorallia aurantiaca. Next base: position 215,021 of record NZ_BAAATZ010000021.1, read on the forward strand.
CGAGGCTGAGCAGCAGGGTGCGCAGGGTCGCGGCGAGGTCGGCCCGCTGGTGCCGGTCGAGTGCGGCGAGGATGCGCTGCTCGTTGGCCACGTGGGCGACGATGGCGCGGTCTACGAGGTCGCGGCCGGTGGGCGTCAGGGCGACGACGACGGTGCGCCGGTTCTCGGGGTCGACGTCGCGGGTGACGTAGCCCTTGGCGACGAGCCGGTCGAGCCGGTTGGTGACGGCGCCCGAGGTCACCATCGAGGAGCGGGCCAGCGCGCCCGCGGTCATGCCGTCGGGTGAACCGGCGCGGCGGAGGGTGGCGAGGACGTCGAACTCGCCCCGTTCCAGCCCGAATTCGCTGAAGAGCTTCTTGAGTTCGCGCTCGACGATCCGGGTCAGCCGGGAGAGGCGGCCGAGGACCTCCATCGGGGACGCGTCGAGGTCCGGGAGGGCGCGGGCCCACTGCTCGACGATGAGGTCGACGGCGTCACGCCCCATGAGAACTCCTCAACGTTGAACTGTTTGACATTAAGTTATCATCGGCATACGTTCCTCAACGTTAAACATTTCAACGCTGAGAGGTCATCATGGACACCGCGCCACGCACCGCGCCCGTCCAGGGCACCCTGGGAGTGACCGCGCTGACCGCGGCCGTGCCGATCAGCTGGGGCAGCACCTATCTGGTCACCACCGAGTTCCTCCCGCCCGGCCACCCGCTGGTGTCCGGTGTGATCCGCGCGCTGCCGGCGGGGCTGATCCTGCTCGCCGTCACGCGCAAGCTGCCGCACGGCAAGTGGCTGTGGCGCTCGCTGCTGCTCGGCACCCTCAACATCGGCGCGCTCTTCGCGCTGCTGTTCGTCGCCGCCTACCGGCTGCCCGGCGGCGTCGCGGCGACCCTCGGCGCCGTCCAGCCGCTCATCGTCGTCGGCCTGGCGTTCCTGCTGCTCGGCGAGAAGCCCACCCGCTGGCGGATCGGCTGGGGCCTGGCCGGAGTGGCGGGCGTCGGGCTGATCGTCCTGCGCGGCCAGGTCTCCTTCGACCTGCTGGGCGTCCTGGCCGGCCTCGCGGCTCCCGGTGCGATGGCCGGCGGGCTCGTCCTGACCAAGCTCTGGGGACGTCCGGAGGGCGTCGGCCCGGCGGCCTTCGCCGGCTGGCAGCTCACCGCCGGCGGACTCGTACTCCTCCCGCTCGCCCTCGCCGTCGAGGGGCTTCCGCCCGCGCTGGACCTCCGCGCGATCGGCGGCTACGCGTGGCTGTCCGTCGTCGGCGCCCTGCTCGCCTACCCGATCTGGTTCCGAGGCCTCGGCAGGCTGCCCGTGGTCGCCGTGTCGTTCCTCTCCCTGATCTCACCCCTGGTCGCCACGATCCTGGGCCGGGTGTTCCTCGGCGAATCCCTGACGCCATGGCAGGGCGTCGGGTTCGTACTCGCTCTGACCGCCATCTCCGCCGCACAACTGTCCCCTGACACCGTCCGTGGCCTGATCCGCACCCCCGCCACCGCCAAAGGAGAGTGAACGTGTCGCGCACCGTACTGATCACCGGAGCCACCGGAACCGTGTCCACCGCACTGGTCAACGCGCTGGAAGGGGCCGATGTGAACCTTCGTGCCCTCGTCCGCGACGAGTCCAAAGCGGACGGCCTGCGCAAGCGAGGCGTCGAGGTCTTCGTCGGCGACCTCGACGACGCGCGCTCGCTGCCGCCCGCCTTCGAGAGCGTGCAGGACGTCTGGCTGCTCACCCCGAACAGCCCGCGCGCCCCGGAGAACAACATGAACGCCGTGTGGGCCGCCCGCCAGGCCGGTGTGGAACGCATCGTGCGCCTGTCAGTCGTCGGCGCCGCACACGACGCGCCGAACCGCAGCGGCAGGCTGCACGCGCTGTCCGACCGGGAGACCGAACAGTGCGGCATGAACTGGACGATCCTGCGTCCGCACTGGTTCATGCAGAACCTGCTGAACGAGGCGGGCGACATCTCCGCCACCGGCACGTTCTCACTGAACCTGGCCTCGGCCCGGATCGGCATGATCGACGCACGCGACATCGCCGAGTGCGCCGCCCGCGTGCTCCTCGACACCCCGGACCACCACCACGGCCGGACCTACACCCTCACCGGCCCGCGCTCCCTGACGTTCGACGAAGCCGCCGAACACCTGGGTCTCGCTCTCGGCAGGCCCATCACGTACCTGCCGGTCGGCGATGACGCCAAACGCAAGACCCTGCTCGGCTACGGCGTCCCGACTTGGATCGTCGACATGCTCGAGGAGTACGCGCAGGCGTATGCCTCCGGCTGGGGCGACTTCACCACCGACACGGTCGCCGACCTCCTCGGCCGTCCCCCGCGCGGCATCACCGACTTCGTCCGCGACCACGCCGCGGTGTTCGCTCCGGCCGACGCCGACTGAAACCACGGACCGCCGCCTCCGCCGAAGCCGGGGACGCCACCCGCCGATCTCCTCGATCAGTTGCTCGCCGCCGGTCCCTGCGACGGGCGGGAGTCCACGACTCTGGCGACGAAGCCCGCCAGTTGAGCCCGCAGCCTTTCGCGCGGTACGCCCTCCTGGCCGACCAGGCGTTCGACGAGGTCGGCCCGGGTGGCGGCGAGTAGCGCGTGGGCGGTGAAGTCGCTGTCGGCCAGGCCGGGGATCTGCTCCAACACGGCTCGGAGCAGGCTGTGCCACCGCTCGTAATGTTCGGCTCGGTAAGGGCTGCCGCTCCCGGTCTCCTCCAGGGCCAGCGCAAGGCGGCGGTTGTCGAGCTTGAAGCACACGATGGCGTCGAGCAGGGCGGGCACGCGCTGGTGCGGCGGGGTGGCGGGGCCCAGAGGCGGCGGGCCCGTTTCGACGGCCTCCACGATCGGTTCGAGCCGCGCCTCGTACAGCGCGCGGAGCAGTCCGGCGCGGTCGCCGAAAGCGCGGAAGAGCGTTCCCTTGCCGACGCCCGCCGCCGCTGCGATGTCGGCCATGGTGACGTCCTCGGGGCTCTCGCCGCGGGCGAAGAGCGCGTCGGCGGCCGAGAGCACGGCCTCCCGGTTGCGGACGGCGTCCTTGCGTGGTCTGCGCTCGGGCACGCGGCTCCTCCATTTGCGAAACGGACCACGAGTCCGTATCTTCGAAAACGAAACGGACCCGGGGTCCGTATTCTACGAGATGGAGGATACCCATGTCCGCACCGACTTCTCCGACGGATCCCCACCGGCCCGGGCGTTCGGCGGGCGAGACCGCCGCCGCCCTGGTCATCGGCGCCACCGGCACCACCGGCAGCCGCATCTCCGCGCGGCTGACAGCCGCCGGTCACCGCGTCAGAGCCGCCGTCCGTCACGCCGCCCCGGTCCCCGGCGCGGAGCCGGTCCCCTTCGACTGGTACCGCCCCGACACCCACGACGCCGCCCTCGACGGAGTCGACCGCGTCTACCTCCTGCCGCCCGTGGGCGACCCCGACCCGGCGGCGACCATGCTGCCTTTCCTCCGGCGGGCCCGCGAGGCGGGCGTACACCGCGCGGTGCTCCTCAGCTCCTCGGCCGTCCCCGAAGGCGGCCCGGCGGTGGGAATGGTGCACCAGGCCCTCCCCGGCCTTTTCGAGCAGTGGGCGGTGCTGCGGCCCTCCTGGTTCATGCAGAACTTCACCGGCGAGCACGTCCACGCCCTCAGCATCCGTGAAGAGGGCGCCATCCTGACCGCCACCGGGAACGGCCGGGTCGGCTTCATCGACGCCGAGGACATCGCGGCCGTCGCCGTCCACGCCCTGACCGACGAACAGGCTCCCAACACCGACCTCGTCCTCACCGGGCCGGAGGCGCTCGGCTACGACGACATCGCCACGATCGTCACCGAGGTCTCCGGCCGTCCCGTCGTCCACCGCCGCCTGTCCTACGAGCAGATGCGCGATCGCCTCGCGACGCTGATGCCACTGGAGTTCGCCGCGATCCTGGCCGGGATGGACCTCGCCATTGCCGAGGGGGCGGAGGACCGCACCACTGACACCGTCCAGTGCATCACCGGACGACCCCCGCGCGCCTTCCGCGCCCTCTTCGAGAACGAGATGCGATGAGGCAGCCGGCACTCCGGGACGGTCAGCACGATCGAAGACCTGTCCTCGGTGCCGGGGCGGGGTGACGCCGCCAGGGGCTCGGGGCCGCCTGGCGGCGTGCGACCGGGGGTGGGTCAGGCGGCCGGGGTGAGGGCGGATTGGAGGCGGGGCATCAGGTCGATGAGGTCCTGGTACCAGCAGCCGGGCTCGTGGCCGCCGCCCTGGCAGTAGGGGCCCCAGTTCGCCCCGTTGCCGTAATTCTCGTAGTGGACGGGGATGCCGAGGGAATCGAGCTTGGTCTTCATGTGAGCGGATGAGCTCTCCAGCCACCACTCGCGGACGTCGTAGTTCCCGCCGTCACCGTTGCCGGTGTAGATGTGGACGCCCATGCCGCGCAGTTTCTCGGCGTTGGCGACCGGGTCGGCCTCGTTCCAGCGCCAGTCGGCGTTGAGCACCGGGTAGGGACTGCCGAAGAGGGCGTCGCTGTCCACCCCGGGGGCGTAGGCGTTGCCGTCGCAGCCGACCGTCCCGGAGGTGGAGCCGCACAGCGCGCCGCTCGCGTTGGTCAGGGAGGCGACCACGATCAGGCGCAGCCCCATCTGGTTGGCACCCATCTCCAGGTCTCCGGACAGGGAGGCGACCTGACTGAACAGGCCGGGGTGCCGCTGGGCGTAGTGGAAGGCTCCGAAGCCTCCCATCGAGATTCCGGCGATGGCGCGGGCCTGCTTGGTGGGAATCGTGCGCAGGTTGGCGTCGATGAACGGGAGCACCTGCTGGATGTGGAAGTTCTCCCAGTTCGCGGCCCCGGCGGCGGTGTTCTGCTTGAGCCAGTTGGCGTACCAGCCGCGGTTGCCTCCGTCCGGCACGACGGTGATCATGCCGGGCGTCCCCGCGAGCACGTCGTTGCCGTAGAAGGACGCGGACGGGTCGTCCGGCGAGCCGTGCAGGAAGTACAGGACGGGGTAGCGCTTGGCGGGGTTGGCCGCGTAGTCGCCCGGCAGGATGATCCGGATGTTCTGCTGTCCGGCCACCTGGGCGGACGTCACCGTGATCACGAAGTTGTCGTCGGTGTTGGTCGGAGCCGTGCTGGCGGCGCTCGTGACCTGGGTCAGCCCGAACCCGTCGGTCAGCGTCGGCCGCGCCGCGGCCGCCTGGCCGGCGGGGATGGGCGCCAGCAGGACGGCCGCGACCAGCACTCCGAGGACTCGCTTGAGGGGATTGGTCATGGTCAGGCCCCCGGGGTGACGGCCTGGGCGGCATTGAAGGCGGCCTGCTCCTGGCCGCCGAAGTTCGTCCCGACCGAGCAGGGGCCGGAGGCGGATCGATGTGGCCTCATGACCACTCCTTTAATAGACGTCACTGTATTTATGAAGGTAGCAGGCGATCTTCAAGCATCGGAAGGTACGGGGGGCAAACGGACGAACCCCGCGAAATCGCCCCTGGTCAGCGCACGTGCCGGTGGACGGCTTGGCGGATCTGCCCGGGTGTCATCGGGTCGGTCGACAGGCGCCGTGCAGCACGAGGCCTTCGATGAGCGCGTCGAGTTCCCGGGCGGCGGCGGCGTCGAAGTGGCGTTCCAGCGCCCGGCGGCCGCGCGCCGTCCACGCCTGGGTGACGGTCTTCAGAACCGGGTCGCGGACCGCCGCCGCGTACAGCTCGACGGCCTCCCACGTGCCCCGGCGGAGCTCCGGATCGATCGGGCGCGTCGGGGTGAGCAGCTGGACGTTCGTGCCGATGATGAACGTCGCCGCCGATAGTGATCGGCGCGACGTCCAGGGCGACGAGGCCGAAGTCGGCGAACGCGGGGCGCGGGATCCGTGAGCGGCGGTATCCGGAGGACGCTCATCGCGGGCTCCGCGAGAAGACGGCATGGACCCATTTGCCGTCGGCGGTGCGGGTCACTCCACAGTCGGCCGCGAGGGCCGCGACCAGAGGCAGGCCCCACCCGCCGAACGTGTGGTCGTCGGGGAGCGCGTCGATGCCCTCGAGGGTCAGTTCGGGCCGCCGCGCGGTCGGCACGTCCGGGCACGTGTCCCAGGCGCCGACCCATAGCGCTCCGGTGGCCGGGTCGAGCCGGGCCCGGAAGGCGATCTCAGTGTCGGGGGCGGCGTCGCAGGCGTTGCTCACGAGTTCGACGGCGGCGAGCAGGACGTCCTCGGCCAGGTCCGCCGGGACGCGCCAGGACGCGAGCCGCAGGCGCAGCAGGGAGCGGACCGTCGCCGGCACGTCGGGGGCGGGCCGGGTGAGGAGGTTCAGCTCGATCCCCGCGGCGATCCCCCGGATTCCGGCCAATGCCGCTTTCTCGTTCTTCGTCATTTCTTGTGACATCGTTCCCCTGTTCCTGCGCTTCTCGATGAATGCGCGAGCGGAACGATCCTGAAGACCTCCGGGCCCATTGAACAGGCGGGCATGAGAACTACTTATACGCGATACTGACAGATATCCTGTCGTCCTTTAATCTCGGCCCCATGGAGTTCAGGGAACTGCCCGAAGCCACCAAAGCGATCATGAAGGAACGCGGGTGGACCCAGGCCCAACTGGGCGACGCCTGGGGACGTACCCAGGCGTGGGTGTCCACAGTGGCGGGCGGGAAACAAGATATCGGATTCAACCGCCTTTCCCGACTACTCGGGCGAGTAGGCTATGAGGTGGTCATAAGACGCAAAATCGATGAGGCCGAAGTGAAACGACGCGCATTTCTCGCCGGTGCGGCAAGCGTGACCCTCGTTCCCAGCGCCGAAGGCAATCCCTACCGCGACCCGGATTACGTGGGGGCCATCGCAGAAAGAGTCAACAAATCCCTCTACGGATCGGGTGGCCTCACCGCCTTTCAGGACGCCGACCGGCATCTTCGCCGCGTCCGGAACGCCGTCACCGGCAGCAAGGACGTCCGACTCCTCGGAGCAGCGTCCGAACTCGCACGGAAAGTCTCGCTCGTCCAGTACGACGCCTGCCGCCTCCCCCAGGCCCAGGAGGCGGGCAAGCTCGCCGCGTCGTTCGCCCGAGCGGGTCAGGACCGCGACAGACAGGTCAGCGCGCTCAACGAACTCGCGATGTTCTCCTGCTACCGAGGCGACGGCCGACACGGAGAGTGGTATGCCCGTCAAGCCTTGACGGTTCCCGGCATTTCCCCGGCCTCCGAGGCACGAGCGTCGATGGGTCTCGGCCGAGCACTCGGACTGCTCGGAGAAAAAAGGCACTCCTCCATGTCCTTGGACAGGGCACGGACGATCGGAACCGATCTGCCTGATTTCGAGCGCGTCAACCTGACCGGGAACGTGGGCGTCGCCCTCTACGAGCAAGGTGAGTGGAAAGCCGCACAGGACACGCTGCACGAGGCGGTGGAGTTCCTTCTCCCCGCCTCCCCCTGGCTCGGAGCCAACCTCCTCGCCCGCCAGGTGCAGGCGGCCCTCCGCTCGTCCGAGCCGCTCCTCGCCGCAGAACTCATGGGCACCTTGTCACGCATCGCCCCGCTGGTCTCCTCGGCTCGGTTGGACGGCTACCTCACCGAGATCGCGGCCCTCTCGACCCCGTGGCGCGACGTACGGGAGGTCAAGGACATGCGCCAGCAGCTCCACACCCTGCTGGTGTGACCGGGCAGAACGCTCAGGTGAGCTTGTCCACCATGTCCTCCGCCTGCTTCAGTACGCGCTCGATCGCCGCGGGCTGCTTGTCCGGCGGGTACCCGTACTTGCGCAGCAACCGGAGCACCCGCGCCATGATCCGGTCGCGGACCTGCTCCTTGACCTTCCAGTCGACGGTGACGTCCCGGCGGATCTGCTCGTACAGCTCGTGCGCGATCCGCGCGAGGAGGGAGCCGTCCATCTGCTCGACCGCCGACGGGTCGGCGGCCAGCGCGTCATAGAAGGCGAGTTCGTCCTCGGTGGCGACGACGGATGTGTCGAGCTGGGCGATCATCAACTGGACGTCGGCGGCGGTGGCGGGCCCCTGCTCCTCCCGCTCGTCCATCGCGTGCTTCCTGCGGGACGTCCGCACCGCCTCGAAGAAGCGATGGGGTTCTCGCGGTCCGGCGCGGAGTCGAGGAAGACCAGGAAGACGTCGGCGCCGGTAACCACAGAACCTCCCGAGCCGGTGGTGTCCACCACCACGTCGTCGGCGAAGACCCGGCGCATGGCGCCCCGGTCTTCGGTGTCCAGGGCCCGGCGGTACCGGACTTTCGGTTGCTCGAGTGCCTCGATGCCGTCCACGGGGCTCCGGTCAGAGGCGGGAGGTCTGGGTGGGCAGGTCGGCGTAGGTGACGATGCCCGGACGCGCGGCGACCACGGCGGGGATGGCGTTGACGACGGGCATGGCGGTGATGACCGAGCCGATGGCGAGCATGTCCTCCAGGCTCATCGAGGTCATGTCCTGCGGGAGGACCTCGACGCGGAGGTTGACCTGCGGGTGGCCGCGCACCTCGATCAGGTAGGCCATGGCGACCTCCCACACGGGGTCGAGCTCGGAGGTGACGGTCCAGCGGACGTGCGCCTCGACGATGTCCGCGCCGTCGCGGGCGCCGATCCACCTGATGTCCAGCCCGGCGACGGTTCCGCTGCCGACCGGGCGTCCGGGGAGGTCGAGGTCCTTGGTCGCGTGGGCGAAACCGACCTCGCAGCGGACGTCGTCGACCACGGCCCCCAGCAGGTCGGCGAGGGCCTCGACGGCGTCGCCGAAGGGGGCGGTCGCCTTCTCGACGTCCTTGGCGTGCCCGGGGTCACCGGCCGGACGGCCCCAGCCCAGCCCGTCCTGGTTCGCGTCTCCCGCCCACATGCCGATGTCGAACGACTCGAACACCTTGACGTGGTCGACTTCGCGGCAGACCGCCGAGGCGACCGCGGCCAGCTGGTCGGCGTAACCCGGATTCACGCCGCTGCCGAACAGGCTCGCGTTCCCCGCCAGGGCGGCCGCCTCCAGCGCCGCCCTCGCCGTCTCGCCGTAGGCGCGTCCGGTGAGGAACGAAGCGGTGGTCAGGACGTTGACGCCCGCCCGCAGCAGCCGCTCCAGGTGCTCCACGTCGGGATGCAACGACATGTACAGGACGCAGTCCGGCGCGAGGGCGATGATCGCCTCGATGTCGTCGGTGGCGACGACGCCGAGCGTGCGGCCGAGCCCGGCGAGCTCACCGGCGTCCCGGCCCACCTTCTCCTCGCTGTAGGCGTACACGCCGACGAGTTCCAGGTCGGAGCGCTCCACGACGGCCGCGAGCGCCTGGCGCGCGACGTTGCCCGTCGTCCACTGCACGACGCGGAAGGGACGGTCGGATGCGGGTTCCACGATGCCTCCTGGCGAAGGGCCGGGCCACCACGACAGGTCCCCTGCGGACGTCCTGCCGTTCCTGGGCGTTGCCGGGAGCCTAAGCTCAGTTTCTGACCGCGGTCAACATTCTCGGCATCCCGCGTTCGTTAACATGTACGACCATGGCAGGCGAAAGAGCGGCGAGCCGAAGCAGGACACCCGCTGACCAGGGTCAGCGAAGGGCCAGCCTGGCGCAGGCCCGTTCCCGCGAGACCAAACACGCGCTCCTCCAGGCGGCGACCGCGTTGTGGCGGACCAAGGGATTCCCCGACACCACGGTCGCCGACATCTGCCGGGCCGCGGGGGTCTCCAAAGCGCTGTTCTACTTCTACTTCCCGCGCAAGGAGGACGCCCTTCTGGAGGCCGGCTTCCTGTCCACCAGGGACGCGCGGCACAAGTGGCGCGAACTGGTCGCCGAGCCCTACGACCTGCCGGACGTGATCTTCAAGGTGCTGGCCACCCTGGAGCAGACGATGCGCCGCAATCCCCCGGAACTTCTCATCCACACCACTTTGGAGGGGTACCGGGCAGAACAGCGAGCACTGGCGGAACACCCCTCCGACGAGCACCACGCGACCAGGTTCCTCTTCCTCGGCCTGCTGGAGCACGCCCAGGCCGACGGCAGAATCCCCGCCGACCTCGACGTCCTGCACCTCGCACGCGTCGTCCAGACGCTCCTGGAGACCGGCACCCGGCACTGGGCCTCCGGCGAGTACGGCGAGCGCGGCTTCGCCGAGGTCGTCGGCCACGACATCACGGCGTTCATCGCCGGCTACAGCCAACTCCGGAAACGGGACACCGGCGACTGAAGCCGTACACGCCCCGGATCACTCCGCGGACCGATAACGAACTCTCGACGTTCCACGCCCACCAGGGTGACGGCCGACGCGGGAAGCGGCCGAGCGTGTGGGTGTGAACCGACGGCGGGTCTGCCACTGAGACCAGAACCCTGGACGTGGTCCGCGTCTCGAGATCACTTGAGCCGGGTTCCGGTGTGGTCGTCGCGGCGGGGCACTTCGTCGCCCCGGTTCGAGAGCCGCGAGCATTCGCGCGACTTGGCAGGGCCCCTTTCGGTCAGTTTTGACCTCCCTTCAGCAGCGCGCGGCGCGGCGCACGTAAGGAGAGGGGTCGGCGGCCAGGCGGGTCCGGACGTCGGCCGGGCAGGCGGGGTTGGCGGCGACGGCCCGGCGGACGGTGACGGGCTGCCCGCGGCGGCCGAGCCGCACCAGGACTTCGGCGGGGCAGGCGGGGTTCGCGGCCAGCTCTTCACGGACGTGCTCATCCTCATCGGCGGACAGCAGGCCGGCCAGCGCGGGCTCGCACAGCAGCGCCGGGCCCCGGGCCAGAGCAAGCCGCACGCACGAGGAGGGATCGGCGGCCAGGACACGCGCGGTGGTGGTGTCGGTGGCCGGATGCAGGGCGACGCTCTGACGGACGTCGCGGTCGGGGTCGGCGGCCAGGCGGGCCAGCAGCCCGGAGGAGGCCGCGGGATTGCGGGCGGCGGCGAGACGGACCGCCTGTGCCGGGTCGTCGGCGAGCGCCTCCAGCAGGGCGGGTGCGAGACGGGGATGACCGGCTGCGGCGCACCGCACGTCGTGCGCCGCATCGCTCGCGCCCTTCTCGACCAGGTGGCGGGGCACGTCGATCCGGCTCAGCACGCCGACCCGGATCTGAACGCCGCCGGTGCGGTAGAGGTCCTCCAGGTGATCGGCTCGCAGGCGCGGGTGCCCGGTGGCCGCCCGCACGACCGTGGCGCAGGTGTGGCGGGCCAGGCCGAGCAGCACCGCGAGCGGTGTGGCGGGGTTCTCGGCGACGTGCAGCAGGGTGCCCTGGTAGCGGGAGCCGGCCAGGGCCCGCAGCGTCCTCTCATCATCCGTCAGCTCCGCGAGGATCTGCTCCGCCATCGCGGGCACGCTCTCCGAGGGGGCCAGGTCGCAGTCGGGCACGGGCAGCTGATCGGGAGTGCGGTGGCGGGCGCGCTCCTCCCATGCGGCCGCCTCCTCGGGGGTGAGCGTGGCCGTCAGGTGGCCCAGGCGGTCGTCCATGGCGACCTCCAGCCGGATCAGTTCCAGGTCCGCCAGCGTCCAACGGCGGGGCGGGGGACCGTCCATCATCGGCTCCTTCCTCGCGGGGGCTCATCGCGGACCGGCCCGGCGCGCTGAACCCGGACCGCGGACCCGGTCAGCTCGGTGCCGGTGCGGCCTTCTCGGCCCGCTGTCGCGCCTCGACCGTCTCGACCCCATCGCCGGTGCCGCCGCCATCCCGTGATCACGTACGTCTCGGCGTTGCCGCAGGCGCCGCAGCCGCACGGGCGGGTGCTCACCGTCCCGCTCTCGTGAATCTCCGTCACATCCCACACTAACCTCGGGCCGCCTGTTCAGCCTGAACGCCCGCAAACCGTGGACACCGCAGGAACCGCGCGGCCACCTGGACGACCGGGGCGCCGCTCGAGCAGGACGGGCTCGGGCGAGAGCGGGGCCGGGTCTAGAGTCGGAGACATGGAGATCTGGCATAACTCGAGGTGTTCCAAGAGCCGGGCCGCGAAGGCGGCGCTGGAGGAGGCCGGGCTGGAGTTCAGCGAGCGGCGGTATCTGGAGGACGCGCCGAGCGTCGCCGAGCTGGAAGAGGTGCTCGGAAAGCTGGGGCTCGAGCCGTGGGACATCACGCGGATGAACGAGCCCGTCGCCAAGGAGCTGGGGCTGCGGGACGCCGAGCACGACCGGAAGCGATGGCTGGAGACGCTCGCCGCGCACCCCTCGCTCATCCAGCGGCCGATCGTCATCACGGACGACGGGCGGGCCTACGTGGCGCGGGACGAGGATTCGCTGGGACAGGCGCTTTCCTGACCGGAGGCCGGGGACGTCCGACGCGATCGGGCGCTCTTCGGCCTTTTCCTTTCTGTAAATCTCATACGACCGATGGACATGGCAGACGTATCCGGAAGACCTGTGATACACAAAAATCACGAGAGGTAGCCGGGAACGGAGAGCGCCGATGAGCATGCGGTCAGGTCCGGCCAGCCGTGACCCCAACTTCCGGGGGATCGACCCCGCGGCACTCGGGCAGGTGGTCCAGCAACTGCAGCGGGCCGCCGGGGACGTCGAGCAGTGGCTGCGCGCCAATCCCGCGCCGGCCGGGGTGTCCGCCGCCGGGTACCAGCAGGCGCGGGCCGTCCAGCAGTGGATCACCGATCAGCTCGGAATGCTGACACGGCGGCGCAATCTCGCCCTCGCCCTGCGGGAGGATCCCGACGTCAACGCGCCTACGGCTCCCGAACTGGGACGCGAGGTCACGCCGAGCACGCCGGACAACACCGACGCCGGGCTCGCCGGATCCACCGGGGCGACGACACTCGGGAACAACCCCACTCCCTCTCAGCCAGGGCAGACCGGAGAGAACGGCGACGACAAGCCGCCTCAGAATCCTCCAGTGGGCGACAACGGCAATGTCACTCAGCCTGTCAACGACGGCAACGACGCCGACCAGCCCACCGGGAACGACGTCCCGGCCACACCGGCCGTGCCTCCCGGAACCGGATCGGACCTGGGCAGCTTCGGCAGCACCGACGAGGCCGTCAAGGTCGCCGTCACCGACGCCTACGCCACCAATACCGCCCTGGGCGGCGGCTCCCCGGTCACCACCGGGGTGTGGAAGAACCTCGCCGAGCACGCGAAGGACCCCGAATACACGGCCGCCTACTACGAGCGGCTCGGGCCCGAAGGCGTCGCCCGGCTCATCGACGCGGCGGAAGGCGACAAGGCCAAGCTGAAGGCGATCACGCAGTCGATCGCCACCGCCGACAACCAGTTCCAGATGGACTCCCGGTGGGTCGCGGCGATGCTCGGCGAGGCCGACAAGCTCGGCAACCGGGCCGAGGTCCTTCAGGTCCTCCAGTCCACCCCGCTGGCCCCGCGGTTGGACGACGCCACGAGACTCACCACCGCAGCGAGAGTGAGCTGACCATGGGCATGCCCGCCGCTCCCCCTCCCCCCGACAGCGTCCCCCCGCCCTATACTCCGGCGACCGTGCCACCGGGGAACGTGCCTAACCCTGCCTATCGTGAGCTGTTTCAACGGTATAGCGCGGCCTATGGGAGCATCGATCAGATGCGAGAGGCACTCAACCCAGCAGTGCGGACCTTCAACGCGACGGACGCCTGGCTCGGTCCTGAGGCCCGAACCTGGGGTGACGGTCTATTGAAGAGCCAGAAGGACATAAGGAAAGCGGCTGACAGCATCTTGTGGGGCATCTACGAAAAGCTGACCAGCACCGAACGGAGTCTGCCCACCGGTTGACCGAGGGCGAGTGTTCGGGCCTAGGCTCGGATAGGTGAGAGAGCCCACCCTGCGAGAGATCGACGCCAGGACCTTCCGGCGAATGCTCAGCGCCCTGCTCGAGGTGTACGTCGCCGCGATGAACCCGCCGAGGAGCCAGCTCCCTGGACGTCAGGCGATCATGCAGCGGCATGCGGACCACCCCCGTTTCCGGGCCTTCGTCGTGGAGCGCCGACGAACCCTCGGCAGCGCTCCCGTCGGCTTCATCTACGGCTTCCACGGCTCGGCCGGGCAGTGGTGGCACGACGTCGTGGAATCGGAGCTGTACGCCAGGGGCGGCCGTGCGCACGCCGACCTCTGGCTGGGTGACGCCTATGAGGTGGCCGAGCTCCACGTTCACCCCGACTACCAGGGCATGGGACTCGGGCGAAAACTGCTGACCACCCTGTGCACCGACCGGCCCGAGAGCACCGTCGTGCTCTCGACCCTGGACCGGCAGCCCGAGACCCCCGCCCACCGGCTCTACCGGTCCGTGGGGTTCGTCGACCTGCTCAGCTCTTTCGAATTCCCCGGCGGCGGTCCCCCGTACGCGGTGATGGGCGCGCCGCTGCCGCTCGCCCGGGTGCCCCTCACCGAGGATTCCCGGACGTAGGCCGTCCTCTAGATCGTCGTCGCTTTCGTGTTGAGCAGCCCGAAGACCTCACGTGTCGCGGTCGACCGGTTCATGGTGATGAAGTGGATGCCGGGCACGCCGGCGTCCAGAAGCTCTTGGCAGAGCTCTGCGCAGTGCTCGATTCCCAGCTGTCGTAGCGCCTCGGGATCGTCCGCAACGGCATGGAACCGCTCGGCCAGTTCCGGCGGGAAGGGCGCACCCGACAGCTGCTCGGACCGCTCGATCGTGCTGAGCTGAGTCACAGGCATGATCCCCGGCAGGATCGGGATGTCGCAGCCCTGCGCCGACACCCGGTCCCGCAGCCGGAAGTAGTCCTCGGCCTTGAAGAACATCTGGGTGATCGCGTAGTCCGCCCCCGCCCGGCACTTCTCCACGAACCGGCGGGTGTCGGTCTCGATGTCCGGAGAACGCGGGTGCTTGTACGGGAAGGCCGCGACGCCCACGCAGAAGTCGCCGCAGGCCCTGATCAACCGCACCAGCTCCTCGGCGTACTCGAGGCCCTCCGGGTGGCGGACCCAGTCCCCCATGGGGTTGCCGGGCGGGTCGCCCCGCAGGGCCAGCAGGTTGGTCACGCCGACCGAGGCGAATCGCCCGATCAGCTGCCGCAGCTCGGCCACCGAGTGGTCCACCGCTGTGAAGTGCGCCACAGGGGTGAGGGTCGTGTCGGTGGCGATCCTCTCCACGATCCCCACGGTGGTGTCACGGGTCGATCCACCCGCCCCGTAGGTCACAGAGACGAAGGTGGGCTTCAGCGCCTCCAGCTCGCGGATGCTGCGCCACAGGTTGATCGCCCCCTGCTCCGTCTTCGGCGGGAAGAACTCGAAGGAGAAGGACTTCTCGCCCTGGGCGAGGAGCTCACGGATGGAGGGGCGTGCGGAGGTCATGGGAGAAGATTACCGATCCTGCGCTAGACAGAAGATGAGCGGGAGCAGAGAAACAACAGAACGCCCAAAGGTACAGAAATCGATCGCCCCCCATTAGGCTGGCCCGCATGACTTCGAGCCGTGTCCGCAAAGAGGTCGATGAGGCCCTTTACGCCTTCGTTGATCGCCAGCGTCCCGTTCTGCTCGCGATCACCGAGGACCTCTCCCCCATGCTCGGGGCCCTGGACGCCCTGCTGTCCGGGGGCAAGCGCCTGCGTCCCGCCTTCTGCTACTGGGGCTGGCGCGCGGCGGGCGGAGCGGACGGCCCTGAGATCCTGGCGGCCGCCGCCTCCCTGGAGCTCCTCCAGGCAAGCGCGCTGATCCACGACGACGTCATGGACGGCAGCGACACCCGGCGCGGTCTGCCCTCGGTCCACCGCCGGTTCGAGGCCATGCACCGCACCGAGGGTTGGCCCGGCGGCGCCGAGGCGTTCGGCACCGGCGCGGCGATCCTGCTCGGCGACCTGGTCCTGTCCTGGTGCGGTGAGATGTTCGACACCAGCGGCCTCTCCCAGGACGTCCTGGCCGCCGGACGCCCGATCTACGACGTCATGCGCAGTGAGGTCATGTGCGGCCAGTACCTCGACATGCTCGAGCAGGCCCGTGGCACCGGCAACGTCGAATCCGCGCTGCGGGTCGTCAAGTACAAGAGCGCCAAGTACACGATCGAGCGTCCGCTGCACCTGGGCGCCGCCATGGCCGGCGCCTCCCAGACGGATCTAGATGCCCTCTCGGCTTACGGCCTGCCCCTCGGCGCGGCCTTCCAGCTCCGTGACGACGTTCTGGGTGTCTTCGGCGACCCGGCTGAGACCGGAAAGCCCGCCGGAGACGACCTGCGCGAAGGTAAGCGCACCGTGCTGATCGCACTCGCCCACCAGCACGGCTCAGAGGCCCAGCGTGAGATCCTCAACAGGCGCCTCGGCGACCCCGAGCTCGACCTCGAGGGCGTGGAGGAACTGCGCGCCATCCTCACCGAGACCGGCGCCTTGGAGGGCTGCGAGTCTCTCATCGAAGACTTCGCCTCCCAGGCTTACAAGGCCCTCGGCGAGGCTCCCATCACCGACGAGGCCCGCGCGGCTCTCACCGACCTAACCGTCGCCGCCACCGCCCGCCGCGTCTGAAGTTCCAAAGTCAATCGAATCCCGTCTCCTAGGAAGTCGGCCGAGCCTCAACGACTTGTTCGGGGAGTTTTTCGACGACGCTTCTCGCCAGTTTCTTGACATTCTCGAGAGCAGCCGACTTCTCAATAGGAGAAAGCTTTCTTCCCCCTTCCCGAAATTCGGCACGTACCACAACATTACCTATCAGGGAAGTTACGAAGATTACGTTCGATTCCCCTTCCCCCCAGACATAGGAAAAAGCCATGTCCCCGAGAGGGAAGTCTTCCTGGATGGCCTGAGCGTAAGGATCGTCCCGCGCAAACTGCTGAAGTTCACGGAAGAGACCCACTCCGCGTTGAGCAAGTTGCTCAGGACTGGAAGCAGTCACGAGTATAAACTCGACCCGCAGTTCGCGTATGGATTCACGCGCCTTCTCTGTGACCTGACATACCCTCTCCTGATCAAGAGACCTTGAGGAAACCCGTGGAGAGCCGAATTCTGGGAGGAGATTCCGAACGAGATCCTCCTTCAGTACAGAGCAGGCGTAAGGAAGATCCAGATAGACCTTCGAAGACCGACTTCCCTTAGAGGAATACGCCTCAGGCTTTCCCTCCAACATCTTCTTTTCAGAACGCCATCCTCCGAAAGCAAAAAATCCTGCTAGTACACATACCAGTACAGCTGCGCCCATCACCAAAGTAAAAGACCTACGAGAATTTTTAGAAATCGTCTCGAGCGAAACACCCTTCGGAACAACAGGAGAGCTCTGAGAATGGGTATGGAATTCGAGATGCAGGTAAAGGGTTCCCGGGGGTCCTCCGTTGCGCCCTAGGCTGCCCTGCCATGGGAAGCGGAGCGTAATGCCTGGCTGTACATCGGGCGGAAGGTCGAGGGAGACCTGACGACCTCCCGGCAAAGTGAGCGTGACAGTGGTGGCCCCCGCCTCATACGGATGGTCCAAGTGCAGATCCGCACCAGTAACAGGAGCCAGCCGGGCAAGACGTTCCACGAGTTCCCCGGCACTGGGCCGGTCCCGGGGATCAGAAGCGAAAGCCGCGTCCAGAATCTCCCGGAAATCCGGAGAGAGCTCCTCCGTGGAGAAAAGCGCCTTGGCGAGGGCCACAGGCCCGAGGGCGGACCAGTGGGCGTCCTGGCCGGTGGCGGCGTAGGCGACGGTAGCCGCCCATGAGTACACATCCCCCGCAGGCTCAGCACGCCCCTCCGCGATGAGTTCCGGCGCCATGTACGCGGGAGTCCCACTGGCGCGGCCGTGTCTGGACAAGCGCGTCTCGTCCAGGGCGTGGCTGATGCCGAAGTCGATCACGACGGGTGAGCCGTCCACGACCATGACGTTGGCGGGTTTGAGGTCCCGGTGCAGGTACCCCGCCCCGTGGACGCCGGCAAGCGCCCGTGCGAGCCCGTTCGCGAGTCGCCATAGTGCGGCCCGAGGCAACGGCCCCTCCTCCGCCACAAGGTCCCGTAGCGACCGCCCCTGGACGTACCGGGTGGCCAGGTAGGGCAGTTCGGCGTCCAGGTCGTAGGCGACGAGTTCGGCGAGGTGTTCGCCGCTCACCCGGGACATCGCCTCGGCCTCGCGCCGGAGCCGGACGCGCAGGTCGGGGCGGGTGATCAGGTCGGCGCGGATGGTCTTGACCGCGAGCAGGGATCCGTTGGGGGCCCGGGCCAGGTAGACCTCGCCCATTCCGCCGGAGCCGAGGTGGTCCAGCGGACGGTACGGGCCGATCTGCCGGGGGATCTCCATGGTGGGGCCAGGCTATCGAAATCCCGTACTCCGGGACGTGCCCAAGCAAGCGCTGCCTTACCCGCCTATGCTCGCACCGAATCAGTTTCGGTTCTGTCGAGGAGGACGGGCGATGGCCGGTCGGGTGTTCGTGGTCGGGGTCGGGATGACCAAGTTCGAGAAGCCGGGGTCGCGGGACTGGGAGTACCCGGACATGGCGAAGGAGGCCGTGGGCAAGGCGCTGGCGGACGCCGGCGTCGCCTACGAGAAGGTCGAGCAGGCCTATGCCGGGTCGATGTTCGGGTCGATGGGACAGCGCGCCCTCTACGAGACCGGCATGACGGGCATTCCGGTGATGACGGTCGCCAACGCCTGTGCGACGGGTTCGTCCGCGCTGTACCTGGCGCGCAACGCCATCCGGGGCGGCCTGGCCGACTGCACGCTGGCCCTCGGCATGGAGAAGATGCAGAAGGGCTCGCTCGGCGGGGGCATGGAGGGCTCGAAGGTCACCATCATCGACCACCACCTCAACTCCATGGTCGCGGGGCGCGGCTGGGAGGCGGCGGCGCCGATGCCGCAGATGTTCGGCAACGCCGGGCGCGAGCACATGGAGAAGTACGGCTCCACGGCCGAGCACTTCGCGTGGATCGGGTGGAAGAACCACAAGCACTCCGTCAACAACCCGTACGCCCAGTTCCAGGACGAGTACACCCTGGACGAGGTGCGGAACGCGCCGATGATCTTCGACCCGCTGACGAAGCTGCAGTGCTCCCCGACCTCCGACGGCGCGGCCGCCGCGCTCGTGGTCAGTGAGCGGTTCGTGGACGAGCACGACCTGTGGGACCAGGCGATCGAGATCGCCGGCCAGTACATCTCCACCGACACCCCCGACAGCTTCGAGGGCAACTCCTCCATCAACATCGTCGGTTACGGCTGCTCCGAGCGGGCCGCCAAGCGCGCGATGGACGAGGCCGAGGTGTCCATCGACGACGTCGACGTGATCGAGCTGCACGACTGCTTCAGCGCCAACGAGCTCATCACCTACGAGGCGCTGGGCATGGCCGAGGTCGGCGAGGGCCACAAGCTGATCGACGCGCAGGCCACCACCTACGGCGGCAAGTGGGTCGTCAACCCGTCGGGCGGCCTGATCTCCAAGGGCCACCCGCTGGGCGCCACCGGCATCGCCCAGTGCGCCGAGCTGACCTGGCAGCTGCGCGGCCAGGCCGACGCCCGCCAGGTCGAGGGCGCCAGTGTCGCGCTCCAGCACAACATCGGCCTCGGCAGCGCCTGCGCCGTCGCGGTCTACAAGAAGCCCGTGCGCTGATCCTCCTCCCGTGCCGTCCGTCTCTTTTCCGGGCGGCACGGGAACCTTTCCCGAAGGCCGCGTGTCTTACGAGTCGTTCCCCCGCCACCGGATCATGAGAGAAAAGGTGAGCCGTGGACGCCTTCCCCACGCCGTCGAAGAGCCCTTACCCGCAGCAGCCTTCGCCCGCGCTGATCTTCGCCTGGCAGAGCGAAGACCCGCAGCAGGTCGAGGCGGCGCTCTCCGCCCTGGAGGCGGAACGTCCCGGTCCCGGCGACGAGCCGGGCCTGCGCGCCATGATGCCCCGCTGGCGGGACGAGCCGGGCGTCCTGCTGCGCCTGTTGGAGGTGTACGGGTTCGTCGCGTCCGTCGAGGCGGCTCCCGAGCTCTTCGCCCTCCTCCGCCACCCCCATCCCGAGGTGGTCGTCACCGCCGCGGGGGTCCTCGACGACATCGGCGACGCCCGCCTGAGCGAACGGGCGCTGGAGGAGTTCCTCCGGCTGATCGACCACCCCGATCCGGAGGTCGGCCCGTCCGTCGTCCACCTCATCTCCGCGATCGACGACTGGGAGGGGCACAATCCCGTCTCCCCCGCGCGGCTGACGGAGACCCTGTGCCGATTGGCGGAGCACCCCGCCCTCCGGGTCCGCGCCGTCACGGCCGACGTGCTGTGGCGGTGGTCCTACGAGCCGGAGAGGGTCAACGCCCTGATGGCCCGGCTGATGTACGCGCCCGAGCCGGAGGTCTGCTCGCCTGCGCTCGCCCGTGTCGGCGCGACCGGCGACTCCGCGGCCCTCGACCGCCTCCTGACGCTCCTGGCGGAGCCCGACCCCCACCCCGACCTCGTCCTGGCGGCGGGCCGGATGGGCTCCGGCAGCGGTTCCCGCCAGATGAAGCGCACCCTGCGCAAGGCGTTGAAGAGGCTGCGTTCTGCGGGCTGGACCGAGCGCGAGCCGGAGCGCCGGGTCAACCGGATGAAGAACATGCTGTCCCTCCTGAGCTCCAATCCCCTGTCCGGCTGGCTTTGACGCTCTCCAGCAGCGTCGCCGCCAGCCTCCGCACGGCGTCGTCGAGTTCCGGGGGCTCCCGGACGGTGAACCGCCCGCCGAGGCCGGCCAGCATCGCGGCCATGCCGTCCAGGGAATCCGCGCGGGTGCTCAGGAGCGTCCCGTCGGAGGTCTCGGAGAGGGTTCCCACCGACGGCGGGATGCGTTTTCTGAGCTCTTCGAGGGGCGTGTGCACGACCACCTCGACCCGGTGCGCGTAGGGCACGTTCGCGAGTGAGCGCGTGACGTGCTGGACGGGGTCGGCGTCGGAGGGGATCTCGTAGGTCGCCGTTCCGGGGGTCATGGTGAGCACCCTGTCCACGCGGAACGTGCGCGTCTCGGACGAGTGGTGGTCGTGGCCCGTCACGTACCAGCGTCCGGAGTGGAAGACGAGGCCGTAGGCGTCGAGTTCCCGTTCGGACTCCGCGCCCTGGTGGGAGCGGTACCGCAGCGTCACGCGCCGCCGTGCCCGTACGGCGGCTGCCAGGCCGAGCACCTTGTCGGAGTCCGGGATGACGGCCTGCCGTTCGGCGAGGGTGAACCCGAGGGTCTCCCGCAGTGCCTCCACTCTCTCCCCCAGCGCGGCGGGAAGCACCCTCCGCACCTTGGCCAGCGCCGCTTCCGCCGCCGTCGCGGCCAGGCCGAGGCGCCGCGCGGCGAGCAGTCCCAGGACGGCGGCCGTGGCCTCGTCGTCGGTGAGCATCAGCGGGGGCAGCTTGTAGCCGGGCATCAGCCGGTAGCCGCCGTACCTGCCGCGTTCCGCGACGACCGGGATACCGAGGTCGTCGAGCCGCCGGGCGTACCGCCGGACGGTCCTCTCGTCGACGCCGAGCCGTTCGGCCAGTTCGGCCCCGCCCAGCCGGTGGTGGGCCTGGAGCAGTTCCAGCATGGCGAGCACCCGCGTGGTCGGGTGTGACAAGGGGCACATCTCCTTACCGGACAGGTTCTGTCCGGTAATCATTCTAGCCTTCAGGCATCCGAACGACAGATCAACGAGAGGTGCCGAAAATGGCGACTTACGTGCTGGTTCCCGGTTTCTGGCTCGGCGCCTGGGTGTGGGACGAGGTCGCGGACGTCCTGCGCTCGCAGGGCCACGAGGTCCTCCCCGTCACCCTCACCGGCCTGGCCGAGCGTGCCGCCGAGGCCTCCCCCAAGGTGGACGTGGACACCCACGCCCAGGACATCCTGGACGTCATCGGCGACCGGCGGGACGTCGTGCTCGTCGGCCACAGCGGCGCGTCCCTGCCGGTCACCGCGGTGGCCGACCGCATACCGGAGCGGCTGGCCAGGGTCGTCTACGTCGACACCGCGCCTCTCCCGTCCGGCATGGCGCAGATCGACTTCCAGGAGCCGGAGGAGCAGGCCGCCGTCCGGGCCGCGGTGGGCGACGGGTTCACCATCCCGGTTCCGGACTTCGCGGACGCCGGCTTCACCGAGGAGCAGCGCCGGCACGTCCTCGCGCACGCCACTCCCGAGCCGTTCGGCGCGGCCACCCAGCCCCTGGTCAGGCCGAGTGAGCGCGCGGCGACGCCCAAGACGATGATCTGCTGCACCATCCCCCTGGCCGCCGTCCGCTCCATGATCGGGACGGCGCCGGCCTTCGCGGAGCTGGAGGGGCCGGAGTGGACCTTCCGGGAGCTGCCCACGGGGCACTGGCCGATGGTGACTCTCCCTGCGGAACTCGCTTCCATGTGCTAAATCTGAATGGTGTTCACTATCAGGCCGACGAACAGATCCGAACTGTCCGTGGCGGTCTCCCTGGAGGAGCACCGGGAGGCCGCCGACAGCGCCGCCTGGAGCGGGTCCGGGCGCGCCTGGCACCAGCAGGTCTTCGAGGAGCCCACGCAGGAGCACCTCGTCGGGGAGACCCGGGGCGGCATCGTGGGATTCGCGGTCCTGTCCGGGATCGGCTCCCCCGGGATCGAGCTGAACCGGATCGTCCTGTCCCACCAGTGGCGGGGCGACGGGATCGCCCGCATGTTCCTGCGCGAGCTGATCGCCCGCGCCTACGGCCGGCACGCGGCCCGGCAGGTCTGGCTGAACGTCCGGTCGACGGACGAGGACTCCCTCGCGTTCTACTCCAGCGAGGGGTTCGTCCTCGACGGCAGCCGGCCGTCCATCCGCTTCTCCCCCGACGGCAGCACCGCGACCCTGACCGTCATGACGCACCAGCGGCCGTGATCCCGGCGGCCCGTGCGGTCAGCCGAGGAGCAGTCCCACGGCGAAGCCGAGGACCATCACCACGCCCAGGGCGATGATCATGTTCGACCGGTAGCGGGGCACCTTCCTGCGCGCCTTGCCCGCCGGGGGCACGGCCTCCGCCCGCAGGAAGCGGGCGATCTCCGCGGCGGTCGGGCGCGCCTCGGGCTCCTTGTCCAGGCAGCGCGCCACCAGGCCGCGCAGGCTGCCGCGCAGCGCGCCCAGGTCGGGTTCCCGGTCGGTGATGCGGCGCATGATGGCGGCGTTGGTGCCGCCGCCGAAGGGCGCCCGCCCGGTGGCCGCGTAGACCATGGTCGCGCCCCAGGAGAAGACGTCGGACTTCGGCCCCACCGGCAGGTCCTCGATCTGCTCGGGGGACATGTAGGCGGGGGTGCCGACGGGGTGGGAGGTGACCGGGGTGTCGCCGTCCAGCAGCCGGGCCACCCCGAAGTCGATCACTTTGGCGCCGCGCGGCCCGAGCACCACGTTGCCGGGCTTGAAGTCCCGGTGCACGACCTCGGCCTTGTGGATCGCGGTGAGCGCGACGGCGGTGCGCAGCGCCACCTTGCGCAGTTCGGCGCCGCGCAGCGGGCCGTCGGAGGCCACGGCCTCCTGGAGGGTGCGGCCCCGGACGAACTCGCTGACGATGTAGGGGCGGTCCCCGGTGACGCGGGCGTCGAGGATGCGGGCGACCTGGGGCGCCTGGATCCGGCGGGCGGCGGCGGCCTCCTTGGTGAAGCGGCCCCTGGCCCTGGGTCCGGCCGACGAGCCGCCCTTGAGCAGTTTCACCGTGACCACGGCGCCCTCGCGGTCGCGGGCGAGGTACACCACGCCCTGGCCGCCTTCGCCGAGACGTCCGGTCAGGGTGTAGCCGCCCACCCGGCGTGGGTCGCCGGGACGTAGGGGGGCGTCATGCTTGGTCTGCACCTGCTCGGGCTCCGGACAGAGGAGATAAGGCGAAATGCATGAATATCATCATTCCGCCCACCCTTACAGGAGTTTCGCGCTTCTCCCGTCCGAGGGCCCCGGACAGAGGGGGATCACCAGTGCGGAGGCACGTCCTCGCGCAGCCTGTCGTCGTTGCCCGAGTCCTCCCGCCAGTCCCCCCAGCCCGAATCCTGCTCGTCGGACGTTTGGTCGGGCAGCAGCGGCCGGTCCGGGGCCGGACGCCCCGGACGGCGCTCCTCATCGGATGGCTTGGGTTTCATCCCCCCATTATCGCAGCCGGTCTGCGAGCTCCCGCGCTGCCTTCCCCGGGTCGGGCGCCTCGGTCAGGGCTCTGACCACCACCACCCGGCTCGCCCCGGCGGCCAGCACCTGGTCGAGGTTGCCCGCGTCGATCCCGCCGATGGCGAACCAGGGCCGGGTGGCCCCCACCGCGGAGGAGACCGGCTCCAGGCCCGCCGCCGGACGGCCCGGCTTGGTCGCCGTGGGCCACACCGGACCCACCGCGAAGTAGTCCACGCCCGGCTCCTCGGCGGCCGCGGCGGCCTGCTCCACCGAATGGGTGGAGCGGCCGATGAGGATGTCCTCGCCGACGATGTGCCGCGCCACCCCGACCGGGAGGTCCCCCTGGCCCAGATGCAGCACGTCGGCCTTCACCGCGAACGCCACGTCCGCCCGGTCGTTTACCGCCAGCAGCGCCCCGTGCCGCTCGCAGGCCTCCCGGAACACGCCCAGAAGCTCGATCTCGCGCCGCGCCTCCAGCCCCTTCTCCCGGAGCTGGACGATGTCCACCCCGCCGGCCAGGACGGCGTCCAGGAACTCCGGCAGGTCCCCGCGCCCGGACCGGGAGTCCGTGCACAGGTAGAGGCGGGAGTCGGCCAGGCGGCGGCGCAGCGCCACCGCCCGGTCGCTCGTCAGCAGCGACATCAGAAGGCCAGGGCCTGGGCCCGGCGTCGGATCTCGGTGCCCCGGTTCTCGCGGAGCGCCTGGACCGGGGTGCCGGGCAGCGTGTCGTCGGCGGTGAACAGCCAGCGCAGCGCGGCCGCGTCGTCGAAATTGGCGTCCGACAGCAGGGT
This sequence comes from Actinocorallia aurantiaca, assembly GCF_039533685.1. Lineage (NCBI taxonomy): Bacteria > Bacillati > Actinomycetota > Actinomycetes > Streptosporangiales > Thermomonosporaceae > Actinocorallia > Actinocorallia aurantiaca. The sequence goes on from NZ_BAAATZ010000021.1 coordinate 239,607, forward strand.
CAGGGTGCCGGGCAGCCCCTTGATCACCTGCCCGTCGGCCAAGAAGGCCGCGGGAACCTGCGGGCCCCCTCCGGACCGGCGGTAGACGGCCAGCAGCTTGCCCTCCTTCACCCACTGCTTCACCCTGCTCGCGGGCAGTCCCGCGGCTTCTCCCGCTTCAGCGAAAGTGAACCATTCGCCCACTAGGGAGTCGAGTTCCGGATCGATGTCAACGTGCGTCTTCGTCACGTTTCCGTGTTTACCATCTCCCGGGGACTACGAAACAGCCAGAACGGCGTTCCGGACGGGAACCGAGGGGTCCGCGAGCTTCTCCGCGTCCACCGGGGTGCCCGCCGCCAGGAGCCTGCGGGCCTGCATCAGGTCGCGGGGCGTGGCCACGGTCAGGACGGCCCGCAGGAGGTCCCCGTCGAGCCAGAAGACGGCCCAGGACCGGTCGGCGGCCGGGTCTCCCCGGAAGACCATCCGCTCGGCGCCCGGGTGGTGGCCCACGTACTGCACCATGCGCCCGAACTGCTCGGACCAGAAGTACGGCGGATCGTCGTAGACGGCCTCCTCGCCCAGCAGCGACGCCACCGCGACGTCAGGGGCGTTCAGCGCCGCGTCCCAGTGCTCCACCCGCAGCCGGCGCCCGTACCTGTTCGACCACCAGGCCGCGCAGTCGCCGACCGCGACGATCTCCGGGCGGGCGGTGCGCAGCGAGGCGTCCACCACCAGGCCGTTCTCGACCTCCAGGCCGCTCACCCAGCCCAGCGAGGGCCGCACCCCGATGCCGACGACGACCGCCTCGGCCGGCAGGAACTCGCCGTCCACCAGCGCGACGCCGCCCTCCTCGATCGAGGCGACCTTGACCCCGCAGCGCAGCCGGACCCCGGCCTCGGCGTACCAGGGGGCGGTCAGCGCGCCCAGCTCCGGGCCGAGGGCGTTGGCCAGCGGGGCGGGCGCGGCCTCCAGCACGGTGACCTCGCAGCCCAGCTTCGCCGCCGTCGTGGCGACCTCCGCGCCGATCCAGCCCGCGCCGACGATCACCACGCGGGCCCCGGGGACCAGCTTCTCCCGCAGTGCCAGCGAGTCGTCGATGGTCCTGATCACGTGCTGGTGGCCGGGTCCCGGCAGCCGGATGGTCTCGGCGCCGGTGGCGATCACCAGCCCGTCGTAGGGCAGGTCGCCCGCGGTGGTCTCCAGGACGCGGTCCTCCACGCGCAGCCCGGTCGCCCGGTGCCCGAGCAGCAGCTCGCAGTCCAGCGAGTCCCAGGAGGCGTCGACCGTGGTGTCCTCGCGCTCTCCCACCAGGACGGCCTTCGACAGCGGCGGCCGGTCGTAGGGCCGGTGCGGCTCCTCGCCGACCAGCGTGAGCCTTCCGGCGTAGCCCTTGGCCCGCAGCGCCTCCACGGCGCGCACACCCGCCAGGCCACCGCCGACCACGATGACGCGTTCCATTCTGATCCTCCGAGATCCCGGTTCTCCCTGGCAGGACACCCTAACTTCCGGTTCGTCACCGCCGGGCACAGGATGCCCGGATATCCGATCAGTACTGCTCAGGGCATACGCTGGCCCCGTACGGAGCGCGGGAGCCCGGTACGGGCTGAGAGGGGAGCGAGTCTCCCGACCGCCAGAACCTGATCCGGATCATGCCGGCGAAGGGAGCGACCCTTGATCGTGGTCATCGGCGCCGGGGCGATCGGCCTGGCCGTCGCCTGGCGGGCGTCCCAGCGCGGGCTGCCGGTCACCCTGGTGGACCCCGAACCCGGAGGCGGCGCCAGCCACGTGGCCGCCGGGATGCTGACCCCCGTCGGCGAACTGCAGTACGGCGAGGAGGACCACCTCAGGCTCGGCCTCGACTCCCGCGACCGCTACCCGGAGTTCGCGGCGGAGCTGGCCGACCTCACCGGGATCGACATCGGCTACCGGCGCGAGGGCAACCTGTCCGTCGCCTACGACGGCGACGATCTGGCCTTCCTCCGGGACCAGCACGACTTCCAGGCTTCGCTGGGGCTGCGCACCGAGCTCCTCACCGGCCGGGAGTGCCGCCGGCTCGAACCCATGCTCGCGCCGTCCGTGCGGGGCGGCATCCTCGCCCCCGACGACGGCTCCGTCGACCCCCGAAAGCTGCTGCGCGCCCTGCTCGCGGCCTGCGAGGGCCTCCCCATCGTCCGCGAGCGGGCCCGCGAGCTCGTCGTCGAGGGCGGCCGGGTGCGCGGAGTGCGGCTCGAGAGCGGCGAGGTCCTGGCCGCCGAGCGCGTCGTCCTGGCGGCCGGGAGCTGGTCCCGGGAGCTGGCGGACCTGCCCGTCCGGCCGGTGAAGGGCCAGATCCTGCGGCTGCACAGCCCGTACCCCTTCCTCACCCGGGCCACCCGGGGCCTGGTCCGAGGCTTCTCGATGTACCTCGTGCCGCGCCCCGACGGCGAGCTGGTCGTCGGGGCGACCCAGGAGGAGCTCGGCTTCGACTCCCGGGTCACCGCGGGCGGCCTGTGGGAGCTGCTGCGCGACGCCCGCACGCTCTTCCCCGGCATCACCGAGCTGGAGTTCAAGGAGGTCAAGGCCTCCTTCCGGCCCGGATCCCCCGACAACGCGCCGATCCTCGGCCCGGCCGGCCCCGAGGGCCTGCTGGCGGCCACCGGGCACTTCCGCAACGGAATCCTGCTCACCCCCCTCACCGCCGACGCGATCGCGGACCTGCTGGACGGACGGGAGCCCCCCGAGGCCGTCCGGCCGTTCGGCCCCGGCCGCTTCGCGCCCGCAGAGGCCGCTTCCCCCGGAGATGACAGATGAGAGTGACGATCAACGGACAGGCACAGGACCTCCCCGACGGCTCGACCGTCGCGGCGGTCGTGGCACGGGTCACCGACGCCGGACGGGGCGTCGCGGTGGCGTTGAACGAAGAGGTGGTCCCGCGCGCCGACTGGGCCGCCACCCCCGTCGAGGACGCCGACCGGGTGGAGATCCTCACCGCGGTCCAGGGAGGCTGAAGAAGTGAACAAGACCGACGTCGCCGACCCCCTGGTCATCGCGGGGCGCGAGTTCGGGTCCCGGCTCATCATGGGCACGGGCGGAGCGCCCAGCATGCACGTCCTGGAGGAGGCCCTGGTCGCCTCCGGCACCGAGCTGACCACGGTCGCCATGCGCCGGGTCGACCCCTCGGCGCAGGGCTCGGTGCTGGAGCTGCTGGAGCGGCACGGCATCGGCGTGCTGCCCAACACCGCGGGCTGCTTCACCTCGGGCGAGGCGGTCCTCACCGCCCGGCTGGCCCGCGAGGCGCTGGGCACCGAGTGGGTGAAGCTGGAGGTCGTCGCCGACGAGCACACCCTGCTGCCCGACCCCGTCGAGCTGCTGGACGCCGCCGAGCGCCTGGTCGCCGAGGGCTTCGTCGTCCTGCCTTACACCAACGACGACCCGGTGCTGGCCCAGCGGCTGGAGCAGGCGGGCTGCGCGGCCGTCATGCCGCTCGGCGCGCCCATCGGCTCGGGCCTGGGCGTGCGCAACCCCCACAACATCGAGCTGATCGTGGAGCGGGCGGGCGTGCCGGTGGTCCTGGACGCCGGCATCGGCACGGCCAGCGACGCGGCGCTGGCGATGGAGCTGGGCTGCGACGCCGTCCTGCTCGCCACCGCCGTCACCCGCGCCCACCGCCCCTCGCTGATGGCGACCGCGATGCGCCGGGCGGTCGAGGGGGGACGCGCGGCGCGGCTGGCCGGGCGCATCCCTCGGCGGCGCCTGGCGCGGGCGTCCTCCCCCTTCGAGGGCCTGGCCGGGACGGACGCCTGACCCGGCCTGATCTGCGGTGACCGGCCCGTGAGCCTTTCCGGTGGAAGATCACGGTTTGAAACGGCCGCAAGGTAGTCCCGCAGAGCGATGGGGAGTAGTCCGTTTCGCCCTTAGACTGCCCGGGTGGACGCGACAGCCGTAGACCCTCTCGTCGGGCAGGTACTCGACGAGCGCTACCGCGTGGAGTCGAAGGTCGCCCGCGGCGGCATGGCCACCGTCTACGTGGGCCGGGACCTCAGACTGAACCGCACCATCGCCCTCAAGGTGATGCATCCCCACCTGGCGCAGGACGAGCAGTTCGTCCGCCGGTTCATGGGCGAGGCCAAGTCCGCGGCCGCCCTCTCCCACCCGAACGTGGTGGCGGTCTACGACCAGGGCACCGACGGCGCGCACACGTACCTCACCATGGAGTACCTGCCCGGCCGCACCCTGCGCGACCTGCTGGACGAGCGCGGCCGGCTGCCCGTCGGCGACGCCCTGGACATCATGGCCCCGATCCTGGCGGCCCTGGGCGCCGCGCACCGGGGCGGCCTGATCCACCGCGACATCAAGCCCGAGAACGTGCTGCTGAGCAACGACGGCCAGGTCAAGGTCGCCGACTTCGGCCTGGCCCGCGCCGAGACCGACAGCAAGCAGACCAAGACCGGAATGATCATCGGCACGGTCGCCTACATGGCGCCCGAGCAGGTGATCACCGGCCAGTCCGACACCCGCACCGACGTGTACTCGGCGGGCATCCTGCTGTTCGAGCTGCTCACCGGGCGCCAGCCGCACGTCGGCGACACCCCGCTCGCGGTGGCCTGGCGGCACGTCAACGAGCAGATCCCGCTGCCCTCCCAGCTGGTGCCCGGCATCCCCCCGCGCATCGACGCGCTGGTGATCTCGGCGACGAGCAAGGACCCGGCGGGCCGCCCGGCCGACGCCGACCACTTCTACGCGCTGCTGACGAACCCCTCCGTGGAGATCCCGTCCGCCCCGGCGGCCGCGGCCCCGCCCGAGAACGCCACCTCCGTGCTCTCCGTGCCGGGAATGGCGGGATCTGGCGGCTCCCTGCCCGGCGGTTCGCTTCCCGGCGGTTCGCTGCCTCAGGGCATGCCGCCCGGCGGCCCCCCGGGCAACCACACCACCGTCATGCCGGGCAACCACACGGCCGTGATGCCCGGCGGCCACACGACCGTGATGCCGCTCGGCATGACGCCCGACGGCCCGCCGCAGGAACAGGTCATGCTGTTCGACCGGATCCTGCACTTCCTCACCGGGAAGTTCGTGCTGGTGACCCTGGGCGTCATCGCGTCCATGGTGATCGGCTGGGCGACCTGGTACCAGGTCTCCGGCAAGTACGACCACGTGCCGAAGATCATCGGGATCAGCCAGGCCGACGCCGTGGCCAAACTGCGGGCCGACGGCATCGCCTACACGATCTCCGACACCCGGGAGTACTCCGAGACCGCCCGTAAAGGCACCGTCGCCAAGGTCGACCCCGGGGTGGGCAGCAAGGTCCAGCCCGGCGAGCCGGTCACGCTGTCACTCTCCAAGGGCCTCACCCCCCGCAAGATCCCGGACGTGACTGGGCAGAGTGCCGAGCAGGCCCGCGAGACGCTCAAGGAGTTCGTGTCGCTGACCGAGGAGAAGAAGCCGGGGGCGGCCGCCGAGGGCACGGCCCTGGGCACCAACCCCAAGGCCGGCACCCAGCTGGCCCGGGACGAGTCGCTCGTCCTGCTCATCAGCAGCGGCCTGGCGATGCCCGACCTGTCCGGCAAGAACAAGGACGACGCCTACGCCCAGCTCGAGAATCTCAAGGGCCAGTTGAACGGCAACCTGCCCGTCAACGAGGAGGCGGTGAAGGACCCCGCCAAGGAGGACAACGTCGTCGTGTGGCAGAACCCCCCGGCGGGCACCCTGCTCAAGCCGGGCGACGCCGTCACCCTGGGCGTCAACAAGAAGGACGACTGCTTCCTCTCGGCCATCAACCCGTTCTGCGACAAGGGCCCCGACGAGCACGGCAACGTCAAGGTGCCCCTGGTCTTCGGCCGCACCATCGACGACGCCGTCAAGCACCTGCAGGAGCACGGCCTCCAGGCCAACGTGCAGCACAAACTGAACACCGGCCGGATCGTCGACCAGGACCCCGACAACGGCCAGCGCGTCCCCCAGGGCTCCACCGTCACCATCTGGGACTGATGTCGGCACGGGCCACTACCCTTGCCCCATCATGAGCACGCAGCCAAGCCCCATCGGGGCACACGTACCGGTGGCCGGAGGGCTCGGCACCGGAGGACTGAAGTACGCGGCGGAGATCGGGGCCGAGGCCCTCCAGGTCTTCGTCAGCAACCCCCGCGGCTGGGCGCAGAGCGCCAGCAAGCCCGAGGAGGACGCCCTGCTGCGGGAGTCGGAGCTGCCCGTCTACGTGCACGCCTCCTACCTGGTGAACTTCGGCTCGCCCAACCCCGAGACCCTGGAGAAGTCCATCTCCTCGGTCGAGCACGCGATGGAGCGGGCCGCCGCGATCGGCGCGCTGGGCGTGGTGGTGCACACCGGCTCGGCGGTCACCCAGCCGGTGGAGGCGGCGATGGCCCAGATCCACGAGCGGCTGCTGCCGCTGCTGGAGTCGCTGCCCGAGGACGCGCCCGGCCTGCTGCTGGAGCCGATGGCGGGGCAGGGCGCGATGCTGTGCGCCACCGTCGACCAGCTCGGCCCCTACTTCGAGGCGCTGGAGCACCACCCGCTGCTCGGGGTCTGCCTGGACACCTGCCACGCCTTCGCCGCGGGCCACGACCTGACCGCGGAGAAGGGCGTGGCCGACACCCTGGACGCGCTGGTCGAGACCGTCGGCGAGGACAGGCTGAAGCTGATCCACGCCAACGACTCCAAGGACGTGTGCGGCTCCCGCAAGGACCGGCACGAGAACATCGGCAAGGGCCACATAGGCGAGCGGCCGTTCGCCGAGCTGCTGGGGCATCCCGCGGTGGCCGGGGTGCCGTTCATCATCGAGACGCCGGGCCGCTCCGCCGAGCCGCACAAGGCCGACATCGACGTGCTGAAGCTGCTGCGGGGCTGAGAGAGGGCCCCCGCGGCCGGGCTCGTCGCCCGGTCCCGCGAGGGCCCCGAAAAACGCTCAGGCGCCGAGACGGACAACCCCCCGACTGTCCGCTCGACGCCTGAGCCATCACCACCGGATCCCACCCCCCCGGTACGGGATCCGGCAGCTGTGACCCTCCCGTCCCGAGAGCTAAAGCCCCGGGCCTTTGGAGGACCTCCAGAATCGTCTTGCTGAAGAGAACAATAGGCACCGGAAGGCTCCGTGAGCAGATCCCGGCAACCCCCTCGCGACCAACGGTCTGTAGTCAGCGATGTACGTAGAGTAGCCGCTGGATGAACGGTCGATTCCGCAAGACGAACGGCTCAGGCAGGGTGGTGAGCCGTCCCACCGGCCCCGGGGTTCACGCCCGTCCGGCTCAGCGGGGAGCCGACTTGAAACCGCGCACCAGCAGATCCCGCACCTGACGGGTGTGCCGGCGGCTCACCGGAAGCACCGAGCCCCCCACCCGGACCGAGGCGCGGCCCGAGTCGAACCGCAGTTCCTCGATGTGCGCGGACGCCACGAGCGTGCTGCGGTGGATCCGGATGAACCCCGCCCCCTCCCAGCGCCGGGCCAGGGCCGTCAGCGGGATGCGGACCAGGTACCCCGTCCCGTCGCCGACCGTGTGCAGGCGGACGTAGTCGCCCTGCGCCTCCACGTGCGTGACCGCCGAGCGGCTGACCATGCGGGTCCTGCCGCCGAGCTCCACCGGGATCACCTCGTCCGGCGCGGGGGCCGCCTCGGCAACGCGCCGCACCGCCCGCTCCACCCGCCGGACGGCCTCGGCCAGCCGCTCGGGCCGCACCGGCTTCAGCAGGTAGTCCACGGCGCCGAGGTCGAAGGCCGTGACGGCGCCGTCCTCGTACGCGGTCACGAAGACCACGACGGGCGGCGCGGCGAACCCCGACAGCAGGCGGGTGAAGTCGAGCCCGTCCAGGCCGGGCATGCGCACGTCCAGGAAGACCGCGTCCAGCCGGTCGTCGCCGGAGACCATGCGGCTCAGCCCGCTCAGCGCCTCCGTCGGATCGGCGGCCCTGGCCACCCGTTCGACCCGGGGGTCGGCGCGCAGCAGGCGGACCAGTTCGTCGAGGGCGGGCGGTTCGTCGTCGACTGCGAGGACACGAAGCATGAGAGGACCTTCCCGCTCTCACGCTGCGCGTGCAATCGCTTTCACCAGGTGACTATGTTTTGATCACCCGGGAGGCCGCTCCCGGCGCGCCGCGCCCTCATTCCTCCTGGTAGGAGTACCGCTGCTCGAGCCAGGGGTCGGCGGTGTTGTGGTAGCCGCGCTCCTCCCAGAAGCCGCGGCGGTCGTCGACGAGGTACTCGATGCCCCGGGCCCACTTCACGCTCTTCCAGCCGTACAGGTGCGAGACGACCGCCCGGACGGGGAAGCCGTGGTCGGCGGTGAGCGGCTCGCCGTTGTGGTGGGTGGCGAAGACCGTCCCGCCCTCGGCCAGGTCCTCCAGCCGGATGTTGGCGCTGTAGCCGTACTCGGCCCAGAGCATGACGTGGGTGACGTCCGGGTGGGGGGGCGCCAGCTCCAGCAGGGTGCTCCCGGTCACGCCCTCCCAGAGGTTGTCGGGGATCGTGAACTTGGTGACGCAGTGGAAATCGGCGACGACCCGGGTGCTGGGGAGCTTCTGGAACCCGTCCCAGTCCCAGCGGGCCTCCACTCCGTCGGCGGTGGGTCCGAAGACCCTGAAGTCCCATTTCTCCGGACGGAATCTCGGAACCGGCCCGTAGTGCAGCACCGGAAATCCCCGGGGCACGTACTGCCCCGGCGGCAAGGGTTTCTCTGGAGGGGTCATGTTCCCGCCCATCCTGCCATCCTTCGGACCCGGCCAGGATTCCAGCCCCCGATGTACGAAGTCCGCACGAGCATGCCCTACTCTGTTTCTCGTGCGTAGCGTCGTTTACTTCTTTTGGTATGGCGAGCCCGGCAGGGTGATCGTCGGCCGCACGCTGCGCTGACCTACTTCACCAGAGCCCCGGGCATCGATGCCCGGGGCTTTTTCGCGTTCCCACGCACTCTGAGGAGAGACACATGGTCGTCGTCATGGCCCCCGAGGCCACCCGGTCCGATGTGGACAACGTCGTCTCGCTCGTCGAGTCGGCGGGCGGCGAGGCGTTCGTCAGCCGCGGCGTCAACCGCACCATCGTCGGCCTGATCGGCGACGCCGGGCACTTCGAGACCCTCAACCTGGGCGGCCAGCGCGGCGTCGCGGAAGTGGTCCGCATCAGTGCCCCCTACAAGCTGGTCAGCCGCGAGAACCACGCCGAGCGCTCGGTCGTGCGCGTCGGCGGCGTCCCGATCGGCCCCGGCACCATGACGCTGATCGCCGGCCCCTGCGCCGTGGAGACCCACGAGCAGACCCTGGAGGCCGCCCTCATGGCGCGGTCCGCCGGTGCCTCCCTGCTGCGCGGCGGCGCCTTCAAGCCCCGCACCTCCCCTTACGCCTTCCAGGGCCTCGGCGAGGCCGGACTGCGGATCCTCGCGGACGTCAGGGCCGAGACCGGCCTCCCGATCGTCACCGAGGTCGTCGACGCCCGCGACGTGGAGCTGGTCGCCGAGTACGCCGACATGCTGCAGATCGGCACCCGCAACACCCAGAACTTCGCGCTGCTCCAGGCCGTCGGCGAGGCGGGCAGGCCCGTCATGATCAAGCGCGGCATGAGCGGGACCATCGAGGAGTGGCTGATGTCCGCCGAGTACGTCGCCCAGCGCGGCAACCTCGACATCGTCCTGTGCGAGCGCGGCATCCGCACCTTCGAGAAGGCGACCCGCAACACCTTGGACATCTCCGCGGTCCCGGTCGCCCAGCGTCTGTCGCACCTGCCGGTGATCGTGGACCCGTCCCACTCCGGCGGCCACCGCGACCTGGTGCTCCCGCTGACCCGCGCGGCCGTCGCGATCGGCGCCGACGGCGTCATCATCGACGTGCACCCCAGCCCCGAGACCGCCCTGTGCGACGGACCCCAGGCCCTGGTCCGGGAGGACCTCGCCGAGCTCGCGGAGCTCGTCCGCGTCCTGCCGCCGGTCGTGGGCCGCGAGCTCACCGCCGCGCCGGCCGTCCCCGCCGACACCGTTCCCGTGTGAGGACCGTTCCGGTGTGAGGAACACCGTCCGGGCACGCGAAACCGATCGCGCGCCCGGACGCCTCCGGTATGAAGATCCTTATTCCGGGTTGAGGATTTTCCCCCGCCCCGGTCCGGGAAGCGGGATCCTGTGCGCAATCCCGTAAGAAGCTGCGAAAATACGGTAAGGGCAGGGAGCATGTCAGGCATGCCCCATGAGGACGAGGCCCTGGAACAAGGCCTGCGGGAGCTGACCTCCGCCGATCCGGTGCAGGCGCTCGTCGAGCAGGACGCCCGGCGGGCCCGGCGCGACTACCCGCTGACCGTCCTGGCCGGTCCCATGTTCGGGTTCGCCGAGCAGGTCGGCGAGGACTGGCGGGTGGTCAGCCTGGGCGAGGCCACCCCGCAGTGCTCCCGCGACGACCTCGCGGGCCACCTGCGGATGGAGGCCAGGACCGCCGCCGACCCCGCCCCCTACCTCGCCGCGGCCCGCGTCCTGGACTGGGAGCGCCACGACGAGTTCGCCGTGGCGGGCCGCAGGTTCCGGATCATCCGGGTCGAGCAGGTGCTGCGGATGAACCTCGGCGAGCCCGAAACGCCGCGGCCCACCGACCCCGACCCGCGCACTCCCCCGCCGCACCGGCCCGAGGTGCTCCGCCTCCCCGCCGCCGGGGCGCAGAGCGAGCCCGCCGAGCTCGCCGTGCGGTTCGCCGAGGCCATCGAGTACCCGGGCGTCCTGAACGAGCAGACCAGGGCCGACGCCCGGCGGGCGACGGTCTCCCACCCCGTCCCCGTCGCCATGGCCCCCGCGTTCTCCGTCGCCGAGTACCTGAACGACGGGTGGCGCTCGGCGACCGCCGCCTGTCCCACCCCGCAGCGCGCCCGCGAGTGCCTCGCGGAGTACCTCCAGCAGGTGGCGCCCGCGGTGGAGCGCGTCGACGACGCCACCAGGACCGCCTACGAGGAGGCCGCCCGGCGGCTGATCGCCGCCAGGCTCGACACACTGGACGTGCGGGGGCGCCGCTTCCGCATCATCCGGCTGGAGAAGGTGGCGCGGTTCGGCGAGGACGGCCCCGAGCCGCCCCGGCCCTCGGACTTCGACCCGGACCCGCCCGTCGAGGTGCTGGCCCTCCAGCTGCGCGCCGAGGGGTTCATCGACGACTGAGGCCGCCCGGAGCCCGGGCGGCCCGTGCCGGAGCGGCTCAGGCCCGACCGGCCGGAGCCGGCCCGTGCCGGATCAGTCCGAGCCGTAGACCGGCCGGTGCTCCTGCACCGAGTCGGCGAGCTGCTCGGCCAGCTCCTCGGCGTCCAGCCGCTTCTCGATCTGCCGCAGGTCGGCGATGCGCGCCGCGGTCTCGGGCCGGCGGGGGGCCAGCATGGAGCAGCAGTCCTCGTCGGGCAGCTCGGAGATGGCCAGGGTGGAGATCCGGCGCGCCTGGTCCATGATCTCGGACTTGTCCAGGCCGACCAGCGGGCGCAGGATCGGCAGGTCCACGGCGTCGTCCAGCGCGGTCATGTTGATCAGGGTCTGGCTGGCCACCTGGCCGAGGGAGTCGCCGGTGATGAGCGCGCCGCCGCGGCGGCGCTCGGCGACGATCTCGGCGGTCTTGAGCATCAGCCGCCGCTGGGCGACGATCGCCAGCCGGTCCTCGCCGGCCGACTTGATCTGCTGCTGCGCCTTGCCGAACGGCACGACGAACAGCCGGGAGTCGCCCTGGAACTTGTCGAGCTCGCGCACCAGCGCGTAGGCCTTGTAGATCGACTCCGGGCCGGTGAAGGGCATGCCGGAGAAGTGCAGGTAGTCCACCCGCAGGCCGCGCCGCATCATCCGGTAGGCGGCGACCGGCGAGTCGATGCCGCCGGACATCAGCACCAGGCCGCGGCCGCTGGAGCCCACCGGCAGGCCGCCCTGCCCGTGCGCGCCCTCGGTGTAGACGAACACCTCGTCGCGGTCGACCTCGATGGAGACGGTGATGTCGGGGTTCTTCAGGTTCACCGGGAGCCCGAACTTGACGTTGATCGCCGAGCCGACCGAGATGCCGATCTCGGAGGAGGTGATGGGGAAGCGCTTGTCGCGGCGGCGCGGGCGCACCGCGAAGCTGCCGCCGCGGGCCGTCGCCGGGTGCTGGGCCACCGCCTCCAGCGCCGCCTCGGTCATCGACTCCACGTCCTTGGGCACCCGCTGGGCGCGGTGCACGATGACGATGCCCATGACGTCCTCGAGCCGCCGGGCGAGCTTCTCGACGTCCTCGGCCAGGCCGCTGCCCGCGCGGATGATGACCACTCCGGAGCGCTGCCACAGGTCGACGCCGATCCCGGTGGAGGCGAGCGCCTTGCGGATGTTGCTCTGCAGCCGCTGCTCGAACTGGTGGCGGTTCTTGCCCTTCAGGACGATCTCGCCGAGCTTGAGCAGCACGCACGGCTCACCGGCGGCGGGCGCCAGGGGCATGATCAAACCTCCGTCAGACGTTGCGGGGAACGTTCTCAGTGTCGCCCATCGGGGGCAGCACTTCGACCCGTTAAACCATGATCCCTTGGTGATCCTCCGCTCGCCGCCCCCGCGGGGCCCGTCAGCCGAAGAAGACCCCGGCCTCCGCGTACCGCTCCGGCGGGACGGTCTTGAGCGTGCCGACGGCCTCGGCGAGGCCCACCCGCACGATGCCGGTGCCGCGCAGCGCCACCATCGCGCCGTACTCCCCCGCGTGGACGGCGTCGACCGCGTGCAGCCCGAACCGGGTGGCCAGCACCCGGTCGAACGCGCTGGGCGGCCCGCCGCGCTGGAGGTGGCCCAGGACGACGGAGCGCGCCTCCCGGCCGGTGCGCCGCTCGAGCTCCCCGGCCAGCCGCTCCCCGACGCCGCCGAGCCGCACGTGCCCGAAGGCGTCGCGTTCGCCCGTCTGCAGTTCCAGCGAGCCCTCGACCGGGCGGGCACCCTCGGAGACGACCAGGACCGGCGCGTGCCCGGCCTGGAACCGCGCCTCGACGTGCGCGGTGACCTCGTCAAGGTCGAACGGCCTCTCCGGCACCAGGACGGCGGCCGCGCCCGAGGCCATGCCGGAGTGCAGCGCGATCCACCCGGCGTGCCTCCCCATCACCTCGCAGATCAGCGTCCGGTGGTGGCTCTCCGCCGTGGTCCGCAACCGGTCGGCGGCCTCGACGGCGATGCCGACGGCGGTGTCGAACCCGAAGGTGTAGTCGGTGCCGCTGAGGTCGTTGTCGATGGTCTTGGGCACGCCGACCACCGGCACCCCCGCCTCGTGCAGGGCCAGGGCCACGCCCAGGGTGTCCTCCCCGCCGACGGCGATCAGGGCGTCCACCTCCAGCGCCGCGAGGTTCTCCCGGATGCGGTCGATCCCGCCGCCGGTCTTCAGCGGGTTGGTGCGCGAGGAGCCGAGGATCGTCCCGCCGAGCGGCAGGATGCCGTCGACGGCCTCCAGATCCAGTGGCGCGGCGTCGCGTTCGAGGGGGCCGCGCCAGCCGTCGCGGAATCCCGTGAACACGTCGCCGAACCCCTTCACGCCCCGGTGCACCATCCCCCGGATCGCGGCGTTGAGCCCCGGGCAGTCGCCTCCGCCGGTGAGCACTCCGATTCGCATGAAGCCCCCTTCGTCCAGCACGCGCCGTGAGTCCCGCGGCTCTCCTCCCGACCCTAACCGGCGTCTACGGAGAGTGACCACCCGCCCGGCGAACGCCATGACCAGGCCTCCGGGGGCCCTGCGCACCGCCGGGCCGCGACGCCTGCGGGGCTCGTCCTCGTCCCGCCACAGCGCCTCGCAGACGGCCAGCGCGGTCGCGGCCTCCGGGTCCAGCAGCCGGCGGTGCGCGCGGGCGAACTCCCGGCCGTCCCGCGACGGGCCCGCCGACGGCCTGCCTTCGGCCCACGCGAGGAACTCCCTGCGGTAGGGCAGCAGGGACGGCCAGACCCGCCCGACCTCTCCGAACCGCTTGTCCCTCAGCGCGCGGGCCGCGGCGCCGACCCGCGCCGCGTCGAAGCCCGCGGGCAGCGGCGCTCCGGCCACCAGCGCGCGGACCAGCGCCTCCTGGCGTGCGGCGAGGTCGCCGAAGGAGGGGCCCGCCGGCTCGGGGCTCATGTGATCCGCGCCATCGCGGCCGCGTCGGCGACGGCGTCGAGTTCCGCCCTCAGCTCGGCGGCGGGCGGATACCTCCCGTCGCGCTCCAGCAGGTGCCCCAGCCTCCCCTCGGCCGGGCCGAGCCGCTTCTCCGTCTCGGCGACCAGCGCGAGCACCTCCTCGGGCAGCGCGTGGGTGTGGGTGTCGTGGTAGTACCCGTCGTGTTCGCCGCCGCCCGCCACATGGCAGTAGGCGACGCGGTCGAGCGGGAGGGACTCCAGCGCCTCGATCGGGTCACGGGCCCGGTTGCGCGCGTTGGCGTACACGTTGGCCACGTCCAGCAGGAGCAGCGCGCCGGTCCGGTCGAGGAGCTCGGTGAGGAAGTCGCCTTCGGTGTACTCGTCGTCGGGCCAGTCGAAGAGCGCCGCGATCGGCTCGACCGCCAGCGGCACGTCCAGCTCCGCCCGGGTGAGGCGGATGTTGCGGGCCAGCGCGTCCAGCGCGTCGCGGGTGCGCGGCACCGGCAGCAGGTGCCCCGCCTCCAGGCCGCCCGCGCGCACGAACGCGACGTGCTCGCTGACCAGCGGGGCGTCCAGCAGTTCGGCGCAGTGCGCCAGGTGGGAGACCCTCTCGGGCGCGACGGGTTCGGCTCCGCCGAGCGACAGCCGCACCCCGTGCGGGACGACCGGCACCCCCCGGTCCCGCAGCGCCAGCAGCGCGGGGTCGGGCCGGTGCAGGGACTCGGCGATCACCTCGGTGAAGGCCAGGCCCGGCAGCTCCGCCACGAACCGCGCGAGCGGAGGACGCCAGCCGATGCCGACGCCGGGGGCGGTCACCCGCCGCATCCGCCGCCGCCGCACCCGCCGCCGCCTCCGCCTCCGTCCGAGGAGCCGCCGTCGGAGGAGCCGCCGTCGGAGTAGGAGGAGCCCGAGGAGGCCGTCGACTGCGCGAAATGGCGCTGGACCTCGGCGGCCGAGGCGAACTCCGGGTCCATGACCACCAGCGCCTGGGCTCCGAACACCGCGACGCTCAGCGCCGCGGCCTGGGGCCCGTAAGCCGGCCAGTTCGGGGAGGAGGAGGGGCGCAGCGCCTCGTTGCGCCTCCGGACGTCCCGCAGCGCCCGCGTCGCCGCCCCGGTCCGCTCCGGGGCGCTCAGCAGCAGCCATCCGGCGACCGGGACGACGCAGATGACGAGGAAGATCAGGAAGCCGACCGGCTTGTCGTTCTGCAGCCCCGCACCGATCCTGAGCACGCCCAGCACCAGCAGGAGCAGCAGCGGAAGGGCGGCCAGCCTGGTCCGCGCCCTGGCTCCGGGCCCGTTCAGCAGGCCCTCGGCCGCCAGGGTGTCGCGCAGGTGGTCCAGATGCGGCCGGACGAAGGTGTGGGTCGCCAGGTCCTTGGAGCGGGTCTTGGCGGCGATCGCCTGGAGCACCGCGTGGTCCAGCGGAGCGGCCGCGGGGCCCGGGGCTCCGGTCACCCGCAGCTTCCCGCCGTACCGGGCGCTGATCGCCCCGGTCAGCCGAAGGGCGGCCAGGCTCGCGGCCACGACGCGGGCGCGACCGCCGTCGAGGTAGGCCAGTTCGTGGGGATGGAGTTCGCGGACGGGCGCGCGGCCCGCCGACGACAGGCGGCGCAGCCCGATCGCCAGCAGCGAGAGGGCCACCGCCGCCGAGACGAACAGCACGAGGAAACTCGGTCCGCTGATGCCCCAGGTGGGTGCCGGATCCGTCATGGCTCTCTCCTTCGTCCCCGATCAGCGCGGGGCTCTCAGCGAGATAGATGCCGGAGGTGACGCCCTGGTTCCCTAACCGCCGCTATTAATCATCAAGTCCCTTTTCAATGGCGTACCGCACCAATTCCACGCGGTTGTGCAGCTGCAGCTTGCCGAGGGTGTTCTGGACGTGGTTCTGCACCGTCCGGTGGGAGAGCACCAGCCGTTCGGCGATCTGCTTGTAGGTCAGCCCCTTGGCGACCAGCCGCAGGATCTCGGTCTCCCGCTCGGTCAGGCGCGGCGCGTCCGGCTCGGGCACGGGGGCCGCCGCCAGCCTGCGGTACTCGCCCAGCACCAGACCCGCCAGGCCCGGCGTGAAGACCGCGTCGCCCCTGGAGGTGCGCTCCACCGCGTCCAGGAAGTCCTCGCGGGCCGCGGACTTCAGCAGGTAGCCGGTGGCGCCCGCCTTGACCGCCTCCAGGACGTCCGCCTGCTCGCCGCTGGCCGACAGCACCAGCACCCGCACCGACGGGTCGGCCGCCAGCAGGGACCGGGTGACCTGCACCCCGCTGATGTCGGGCAGCTGCAGGTCGACGACCGCGACCTGCGGCCGGGCCGCCGCGGCGATCCGCACCGCCTTGCGGCCCTCGCCCGCGGTGGCCACCACCTCGTACCCGGCCTCGGCCAGGTCGCGGGCCACGGCCTCGCGCCACATGGGGTGATCGTCGACCACCATCACCCGGATCCCTGCCATCGTTCTCCCTCACCGGCCGCCGTCGGCCCGTCCGCGCGGGACCCGTCGTCCCGTCCGGACCATCATGCTCTCAGGGCGTCGGAGCGGGAGAGAGCGTCGTGGGCGTCAGGGTCGGGAGCGGCGGGACGGGCTGCGGGGCGGTGCCGTCACCGGGGCCGCGGGGACCCTCCCAGCGGCCGGGGCCCTCCTGGTGGAACCGGCGGGGGAACATTCGCTCCCGGTCCCCCCGCCTCTCCTCGTCGAACCGCATGACGCGGTGGTGGCCGCGGTGGTCGTCGTCGTCATCGCCGACGTCGGCGACGACGGCCACCACCCCGCCGCCGACCAGGCCGCCGAGCAGGCCGGAGGCGAGCACCGCCAGCGGCACCGCGCCCACCAGCACGCGGAGGCGCCCGGGCCGTGAAGGCGGAGGCGGGACCGGGGCCGCGGGCGGAGCCGCCGGGGGCGGCGTCTCGGACGCGACCGGCTTATCGGAGTTATCGGGGTTATCGGGGCTCTCGGACACGGGCGCTCCTGAACTGCTTCGGGGGGAGCCGGGAGAAGGACGCCTTCACCCCGCACTGGCCCAGATCATGTCGCCACCGGGCTAAGACCGGTGTTAGCCCGGCCGGGGGACGACCAGTTCCAGTTCCGTGCCCGCGCCGGGCGTGGAGAAGATCTCGACGGTGCCGCCCAGATCACGGACCCGGCCCCTCACCGACTGGGAGAACCCCAGCCTCCCGTCCCGCTCCGCCGCCTCCAGCCGCCCCTCGGGGATGCCGGGACCGTCGTCGCGGACGCTGACCGTCACCCGCTCCCCGTCGTCCTCCAGCAGCACCCAGGCCCGCGTTTCCGGGCCGCAGTGCCGGGAGACGTTGTCGAGCGCGGCGCCCACCGCCGCCGCCAGCTCCGCCGCGGCCCTGCCGGGCAGGCGCACCGGGGTCGCCGGAGCGGAGATCTGCACCGAGGACGAGGCGTACCGGTCCAGCAGCGGGCGCAGGTCGTGCTCCCCCGCCGGTTCGGGCTCGCCCGCCGGACGGGAGATCAGCGACCGCAGCGCCACCTCCTGCTCCCCGGCCAGCCGGCCCAGCTCGGCGGCCTCGCCGCCCAGCTCGTTCCCCCGCCGCCGCACCAGCGCCAGCACCTGGAGCACCGAGTCGTGCAGGTCGCGGGCGAGCCGCTCACGCTCCCTGGTGGCGGCCTCCAGCTCCACCGCGCGGGCCAGGCGCTCCTGGCTGTAGAGGGCCAGCCGCCCCAGGTATCCGATCACCACCCCGGCCATCAGCAGCAGCACCAGCCCGTTGACCGTGGTCTGCTGGAACTCCCCGCCGTACAGCCAGCGCAGCAGCGTGTCGGGGACCCCGACGAGCACCGCCGCCGCGACGCCCCAGCGGATGCCGCCGCGCAGCGCCCACACCATGACGGGCGTCGCCACCCAGCTGGCCGTCAGGTTCGGGCTGCCCTCGGCCAGGTGCTCCTGGCTCTCCACCAGCCCGGTGGCCAGCAGGCACGACACGGAGACGACCAGGTCCAGCCCGGCCAGGGCGGGGCCCGGCCTGCGGCGGGCGTACGAGCGGACGGTGAAGGCCGTCCACAGCGCCATGACGGCCAGGACCGCCCAGCCGCCCGCGGGGCGCAGGTACGACTGGTGGTTGGAGACGATCAGGACCGACGCGTACACGCAGGCGACGATCCTGAAGGCCGCCAGGGCACGCCAGAGCGCCGCCTCGACGTTCACTCCTCGTCGTCGTCCTTCCGCACCGCCGCCTTGCCCGCCAGCTCGGCCCGCACGTCGGCCGCGTAGCGGTCGACGTACTCCTGCCCGGACAGCTCCCCGATGGCCGCCATGATCCTGTCGGTGATCAGGCGGAGCACCTCGCGGTCGTCCTCCCGGCCGTAGTACTCCGAGAAGTCCAGCGGCTCGCCGAACCGCACGCCGGGCCGGCCCGGCAGGCCGAAGATCCGGGGCATGGAGCCCGCGGGCATCAGCTCGAAGGTGTGCATCATCGCCATCGGGACCACCGGCACCCGGCCCTGCAGGGCCAGCCGGGCCACCCCGGTCTTGCCCTTGAACAGCCGGTTGTCGGGCACCCTGGTGCCCTCGGGGTAGATGCCCAGCAGCCTGCCCTCGCGCAGCACCCGCAGGCCGGTGGCCAGGGCCTCCTCGCTGGCCTTGCCGCCGGTCCTGTCGATCGGGATCACTCCGACGCCGCTGAAGAACATCCGGCTGAACCAGCCCTTGATCCCCTTGCCGGTGAAGTAGTCGCGCTTGCCGAGGAACACGATCCTGCGGCGCAGCGGCCACGGGCCGAAGAAGTGGTCGGCGAACGAGAGGTGGTTGCTGGCCAGGATGGCCGGCCCCTCGTCCGGCACGTTCTCCATGCCCCTGTTCTCCGGCCGCCAGATGATCACAAGGAGCGGTCCCACGATCGCCTTGACCACCCACCAGAACATCAGACCGCCTCTTCTCCGTAACCCTGTGGCTCTGTTCCGACGATGAAAGTGGGAGACATCTTCGCACGGGATCGGTCAGACGGAACGATCGCGCCCCCTTGCCCCCCGTGGGACGATTCGCACCGTAGGCTCAACGCATGATGGTCGCCGGAGTCCTGAGGGGTTGAAGGAAGTGAACCGCCGCGAGAACGGGCTGTCAGCGGATGCCTACACGCCCCTGATCGACCTGGTCCCCGAACTCGCAGACCAGTTGCTCACCGTGTTGCGCGAGGCCGGAATCGCCGCCTACGCGCTGCCCGGCGGCGGCGAGGACCCCGACGTCCTGGACCACGTGCACGTGGACGCCGCGCAGAAGGGCGAGGCCGAGCGGCTGCTGCACTCCAGCGTGCTGCGGGACCGGGTGGCGCCGCCCCCCGAACGCGACGAGGACGCGATCTTCGCGGAGATCGTGGCCGGGTTCGGCGAGACGCCCACCGACGTCTCCTGGCCGGACGAGGAGAACCTGGGCCCGGCCGCCTCCGAGGACGACCGGCAGGACAGCACGGGCCGGCTGCCGACCGCGCGGGTCGTCTACTACTCCGAGGGGGTGGACAAGGAGGAGGACGACGAGTTCCCCGAACCGGACGAGGAGGGGCACTACGAGCCGCCGCCGCCACCGCCGCTGCCGACCGGCGACCCCGCCAGCAGGCTCGCCTGGCTGTGCCTGGTCGGCGGGCCGCTCTACATCCTGGCCACGGTGATCTTCCGCTGGCAGGCCCCGGGCTGGGCCGCGTTCCTGGCCGTCGCCGCCTTCATCGGCGGCTTCGTGACCCTGGTGCTGCGCATGGGCGACGAGCCCAGGGACGGCGACGACGACGGCGCCGTCATCTGAGCCGGCGGACGGGCTCCACCGCCGGGCGCCAGGTCAGCGGGCGACCTTGAGATAGGCCTTCTCGACGGTCACCGTCGTGGTTCCGAAGTTCTCCACCTCGGCCCGGTAGCGCTTCTTCTCGTCCATCCACATCAGGCCCGACAGGGTGTACTCCGCCGTGGTGCCGTTGCCGACCTTGTCCTCGCCCAGCGCGTCCTTGACGCGGGTGTCCTTGTCGCGCTCGTACTCGGTGACGGTGAGCTTGAGCTTCTCCCCGTCGGCCTGGCCGGCGGCGACGAGGTTCAGGGTCACCAGGTGGTAGGCCGACTCCTTGGGCAGCCAGTCGGCGTAGGCCCCGTCCCTGTGGACCTTCTCCGGGTCGTTCCACTCCTTGTCGAACACCAGCGCCTGCCGTTTGCCCGCAGCCACCGTGACGGCCTTGCCGCGGCCCAGATTGATCAGGATCTTCAAGGGTCTGCCCTCTCCGCCTTTACCTAAGTTTTGGACTTTAGCGGCATCTGCCCAACGAAACGGCGGAACACACACCCTTTCCCCGGGGACCCTTGGTGAGAACTCCTTCACCGACAGCCACCCGGGGTTCGCCCTCCGGGTAAGGCTTCAGGGAAGTTCGATCCTGGCCAGCACCGGACAGTGGTCCGTGGCCTGCGGAAAGTCACCGGAGGCGTCCTCGGGCACTCCGCAGCCCAGCACCCGCAGCCCGCGGTCGGCGAAAACGGCGTCGATCCTGCGGCGGGGCGCACGCGACGGAAAGGTCGGCGCCCCTCCCTCGGGGGCGACCGCGTGCGCGTCCTGGAGGACGCCGGCCAGCAGCCGCCACGTCGGCCCTTCCGGGCCCTCGTTGAAGTCCCCGGCCAGCACGACCGGGTCGGGGCAGGCCTCCAGCAGTCGGAGGATCTCCATCCCGTGCCGCAGCCGCGCGCCGGGCGCCAGGTCCAGATGGGTGGAGGCGACCGCCAGGGGCCGCCCGTCCACCCGGATCCGGGCGAGGGCCAGCGCCCTGCGGTGCAGCGGCGGCGTCCACGACAGCAGGCGGTAGTCGGACTCCAGCAGCCGCGTCCTCGGGCCGCCCAGCACCGCGAGCCCCGCCTGCCTGCGGCTCGCCAGCACCGTCATCCCGCACGCCGCCGCCAGCGCGTCACGGCGGACGCGCCAGCGGCCGAAGCGGGGCACCTCCTGCAGGCACAGCACGTCCGGCGCGCAGGCCCGCACCACCCGGGCCACCGCCTCCGGATCGTCCCGCAGCGACCTGAGGTTGTAGCCGAGGATCCTGATCAGCGCGGTGCCCGCCGCCTCACTGCCGGGCCAGGTCCGCCGCGCCGACGATGCCGGCGTCCGGGCCGAGCTCGGCGACGCGCACGTCGGCGAGCCTGCGGTACCCGTGGCCGGTGAGCGCGTCGGCGAACGCCTTCCTGATCGGCTCCAGCAGCAGGTCGGCGACCGCCGACAGGCCGCCGCCGATGATGAACGCGCCCGGGTCCAGGGTGGCGGCCAGATCGGCCATGCCCTGGCCGGCCCATTCGGCGACCGACTGGAAGCACTCCAGCGCGGCCGGGTCGCCCTCCCGCGCGGCCTGGGACACCGCGAGGCCGGTGACCAGCTCGGGCGAACCGCCGCTGAGCTCGATCATGCGGGCCGCCCGGAGGGGGGCCACCCTGGCCAGGTCGCGGGCCTCGTGCGCGAGCGCGTTGCCCGAGGCGTACTGCTCCCAGCAGCCCCGGTTGCC
The DNA here is from genome assembly GCF_039533685.1 of Actinocorallia aurantiaca. Classification (NCBI taxonomy): domain Bacteria; kingdom Bacillati; phylum Actinomycetota; class Actinomycetes; order Streptosporangiales; family Thermomonosporaceae; genus Actinocorallia; species Actinocorallia aurantiaca. Next base: position 261,088 of record NZ_BAAATZ010000021.1, read on the forward strand.
GCAGCCGCAGCGCCGCCCGTCCGGGACGACCCTCATGTGCCCGAACTCCGCGCCCACCCCGTAGCGGCCCCGGTAGAGCCGGCCGTCGACGATGATGCCCCCGCCGATCCCGGTGCCCAGGGTGATGCACACCAGGTACGGCTCGCCGCGCCCCGCGCCGAACCGCGCCTCGCCCCAGGCCATGGCGTTCGCGTCGTTCTCCACCACCACGGGCAGGCCCACCCGCTGCTCGACCTTGTCCTTGATCGGTTCGTCCCGCCAGGCGAGGTTGGGGGCGAACAGCACCACCGAGCGGCTCTCGTCGACGAAGCCCGCCGCGCCGAGGCCGACCGCGACCACGTCCCCGTGGTCGGTCTTGAGCCGGTCGACCATCCCCGCGATGACCTTCGCGGTCTCCTCGGCGTCCGAGGAGGGGGTGGGCCTGAGAAGCTTCTCCAGGATCCGCCCCCGCTCGTCGACCACGCCGGCGGCGACCTTGGTACCCCCCACATCCACACCGATGGTCAGCGACATTGCCGAGCCTCCTGTTCCAGCCGGGCGGTCTCGCACCCGGGTCGTACGTCAGCCGATGTCCAGCGGGTCTTCCCCGCCGGTCCCGGAGCCCCCTCCTCGGGGCTCGGAATCCGCCCGTCCCGTTCCGTCCCGCCCTTCGGGGCGTGCCTCGCGGGAGCGTTCGTACCCGGCGAGGACGTCCTGGAAGGCGGCGAACAGGGACTGGCCCGCGTCGACCACGTGGCCCAGGACGTCGGGACCGGACGCCTTGGCGGCCTCCATCGTCCGGCAGACCGGGCACCCGTGCGGGCAGACGCCGGAGGGCCGGTCCTCGCGGACCGCCTCGCTCCACACGTCCCCCCGGCCGCGGTCGTCGGACATCCGCCGGCGGACCGCATCGAAGAGCTTCAGCGCCTCATCGAGTACATGGCCAGGCTGATCGGTCATTCGTTTCCACTCACCTCATGGTCGGCCGGTAACCGTATCGTGCTCGCATGGTTACCGGCAGGTATCGGGCTGGTCCGCCGGTCACTTCTCAACCTGGCGTTTCAGCCCCTTCAAAGCGGCGTCAATGATTATCTTCTCCGCCTTGCGCTTGAACATGCCGATCATGGGGATCTTGACGTCCACGGCCAGCTCGTAGACGACCTCGGTGCCGCCTCCGGTGCGCCCGGCCAGCGCGTAGCTGCCGTTCATCCCGGTCACCACCGCGCCCGCCTCGGCCAGGTCCCAGCGCAGCTCGTCGTCGCCCGACCACTGGCAGCGCACGGTGTAGGTGTCGCTGATCGGCCCGGACGACAACGTCATCCGCACCCGCTCGGGGCGCCCGTCAGGGTACCTGCTCAGCACCTCGGCGGACTTGATCCCGTCCGCCCAGTCGGGATACGACGGGTAGTCGGCGATGACCTCCATGATCGCCTCCTTGCCCGCCTGGATGGTGATGCTGGAACTGGTCCGGTCGGCCATCGCGCCCCCTTCGTGTGGTCCTGCAGCCGGCCATCAGTCTTCCAGGCGCAGGACGTAGGGCGTGCCCGTGGCGCGGAAGTGCCCCACGTTCACGCATTCGGTGCGGCCGATGCGCCTGCGGCGGGCCAGCGGCTGGTGGACGTGCCCGAACAGCACGTAGCGCGGCTGGGTCTTCTCGATCGCCCGCAGGAGCGCCTCGCTCCCGCGCTCGAACCGCCGCGCGACGGTGTCGTAGAGCAGCTCGGGCACCGCCGGGGGGATGTGGCAGCACAGGACGTCCACCTCCCCGACGGCCTCGACCTTGGCGGCGTACTCGGCGTCGTCGATCTCGTACGGGGTGCGGTACTTCGTGCGCAGCCCGCCTCCGACGAAGCCGAAGCGCAGCCCGCCGATCTCGGCGGTCTGGCCGTCCAGGACGGTGTGCCCCTCGCGCGCGTACTCGGGCCAGAGCGCGGGCACGTCGACGTTGCCGTAGGTCAGGTAGGAGGGAACGGGCATCACGGCGAACAGCTCGGCGTACTGGCGGCGGACGGCGGCCTCGATGTGCGGCCAGGCCTCGCCGTCCAGGGTGGACCACATCTCCCGGGAGAAGCGCCTGGACTCCTCGTATTCCCGGCCCGCCCTCAGCCGCACGTAGTGGTCGGCGGCCTCCCGGCCGAACAGCTCGGCGAACAGCCCCTGCGCGTGGTCCTCGTAGTCGATGAAGAGGATCAGGTCGCCCAGGCAGATCAGCGCGTCAGCGCCGTCCCCGGCCCGGGCGAGCGCGTCCGTCCTTCCGTGGACGTCACTCACCACATGGATCCGCATGGTTCCAACATAACCGCGGGCTCCGACGGGGAACCGGTTCTCTCCCGGCCGCCGTCGCGGGGAAGGCGCCTTCCGTCTCTTACGGAGATATCTTGGAAGGAGTCCGCCCGCCGGGAAGGGACCGCTCTACCCCTACCCACCAGTAGCAAAATCGCGGTACCGTCGATCCGCCCCACGCCCCGTTTCATGTGAAGGACCAAGTCAGTGCGCGAGTTCACCGTCCCCTCCCTGGTGGAAGTGCCCGACTCCGTGACGACGACCGACACGGTCTTCGAACGCGCCGCGCGCAACCCGGGTCAGATCGCCTTCCGCCGGCCGTCCGCGTCCGGCTGGGAGCCCGTCTCCATCGGCGCCTTCAGGGACGAGGTGGTACGGGTGGCCAAGGGCCTGATCGCTCTGGGCGTCCAACCCGGCGACCGCCTGGGCCTGCTGTCGCGCACCCGCTACGAGTGGACGGTCGTCGACTACGCGATCTGGGCCGCCGGCGCGGTGACGGTCCCCGTCTACGAGACCTCCTCGGTGGAGCAGATCTCCTGGATCCTGTCCGACTCCGGCGCCGCCGGGATCGTCACCGAGACCGCGGCGCACGCCGCCTCCGCGCGCGAGGCCGGAGCCGAGCGGGTCTGGGTGATCGACGAGGGCGGGCTGGCCGAGCTGGCCGCCGCGGGCGAGCAGGTCACCGACGAGCAGTTCGAGGAGCGCCGCACGTCCCGGCGCGGCGGCGACCTCGCCACGCTGATCTACACCTCCGGCACCACCGGGCGGCCCAAGGGCTGCGAGCTCACCCACGCCAACTTCACCGAGCTGTGCCGCAACGGCAAGGTCGGTGAGCTGGACGAGGTCCTGGGCGCCTCCGGCGGCTCCACCCTGCTGTTCCTGCCGCTGGCCCACGTCTTCGCCCGGCTGATCCAGGTGCTGGTGATCGAGGCCGGCGTGGTGCTGGGCCACAGCCCCGACATCAAGAACCTGCTGGACGACCTCGGCTCGTTCAAGCCGACCTTCCTGCTGGCCGTCCCCCGCGTCTTCGAGAAGGTCTACAACGGCGCCGAGCAGAAGGCGGCCGCCGGGGGCAAGGGCAAGATCTTCGCCAAGGCCGCGGACACCGCGATCGCCTACAGCAAGGCCCTGGACACCGGCGGCCCCGCCCTGGGGCTGAAGGTCAAGCACGCGGTCTTCGACAAGCTCGTCTACGGCAAGCTGCGCGAGGCGGTGGGCGGCAACGTCACCCACGCGGTCTCCGGCGGCGCCGCCCTGGGCGACCGGCTCGGCCACTTCTTCCGCGGGGTGGGCATCACCATCCTGGAGGGCTACGGCCTGACCGAGACCACCGCCCCCGCCACGGTCAACACCCCGCGCCACTTGAAGATCGGCACGGTCGGGCGGCCGCTGCCCGGCACCTCGGTGCGCATCGGCGACGACGGCGAGATCCTCATCAAGGGCGTCGGCGTGCTGCGCGGCTACTGGAACAACGAGGCGGCCTCCAAGGAGGCGCTGGAGGACGGCTGGTTCCGCACCGGCGACCTCGGCTCCCTGGACGACGACGGCTTCCTGTCCATCACCGGCCGCAAGAAGGAGATCCTGGTCACCGCGGGCGGCAAGAACGTCGCGCCGGCGCCGCTGGAGGACCGGGTCAGGGCCCACCCCCTGGTCAGCCAGTGCCTGGTGGTCGGCGACGGGCGCAAGTTCATCGCGGCGCTGGTCACCCTCGACGTCGAGGCTGCCGGACCGTGGCAGGAGGTCAACGGGCTGGCGGACGTGCCGTTCGAGGAGCTGCGCACGCACCCCAGGATCAAGGAGGAGATCGCCAAGGCGGTCGCCGACGCCAACCTGTCGGTCTCGCGGGCGGAGCAGATCCGGGAGTTCCGCATCCTGCCCGGCGACTTCACCGTGGAGAACGACTACCTCACCCCGTCGCTGAAGGTGAAGCGCCACCTGGTGGTGCGGGACTTCTCGGCGGAGATCGAGGCGATCTACGGCTGAGCGCCGTGCCGCGGCCCTACCCACGATCTACCTTTTGACGGTTACGTACTGGTTCACCGCCGGTAAGACTGAGGTCACCGGAACCCCGGTTCCGCGAAGGACCCGGTCGCGATGATCCCGAAAAGAGGAGGTCGACAGCGCAATGGCCCGGCTATCACGTAACAAGATCGAAGAGGGCGCCCAGCTCGAGAAGCGCCGTTCGGCGAAGAACAAGATCAAGCGCCAGCCGCAGCCGGCGGTCAAGACCGGACGGCACGAGGCGGCCAAGAAGGCACTCCCCCTGCGCCGCGGCCAGGGTCGCTGACCCGGAACGAACGATCCGGCAGAGGGCGCCGGAGACGGAGCGAACGCTCCTTCTCCGGCGCCCTCTCCTTTCACTCCTCCGGACTCAGGAGCCCGTCCAGCCTGGCGGCCTGCCGCTCCCAGGTCCACTCCCGCTCCACCCAGGAACGCCCCCTCGCACCCAGCCTGTCGGCCAGGTCCCGGTCGGCCAGCAGCTCGGCGACCCGGACGGCCACCGCCTCCACCGACCTGCCGGACACCACGACGCCGGTCTCCCCGTCCAGGACCGCGTCGGGGGCCCCGCCCGAGTCCCCCGCCACCACCGGCAGCCCGGTGGCCGAGGCCTCCAGGTAGACGATCCCCAGCCCCTCGACGTCCAAGCCGCGCCGCCGCGTCCGGCAGGGCATCGCGAACACGTCGCCCGCGTCGTAGTGCGCGGGCAGCTCCTCCCACGGCACCGAACCGGTGAGCACCACCGAGGACCGGACGCCCATCGCGTCCACCAGGCCCTCCAGCTCCTTGCGGTAGGGGCCGCCTCCGACCAGCAGCAGCGCGGCGCCGGGCACTTCCCGGAGCACCCGCGGCCAGGCCCGGATCAGGGTGTCCTGGCCCTTGCGCGGCACCAGCCGGGAGACGCACACCGCCACGGGACGCCCCTCCAGCCCGTGCCTGCGCCGGATCTCCGCGCCGCCCGCCCCCGCGCGGAAGAGCGTCTCGTCGACGCCCGGCGCCAGCCTCGCCATCCGCTTCGCCGCCTCGTCCGACAGCGCCTCCGCCATCCGGGACCGGGTGTACTCACCCAGGTAGGTGAGCACGTCGAGGCCGTCGCCTATGCGCCGCAGCAGCCTGCGGGCCACCGGCAGCCGGGCCCAGCCGGCCTCGTGCCCGTGGGTGATGCCCACGGCGCGCTCCACGCCGCGTCCGCGCAGCGCGGGCGCCAGCAGCCCGAGCGGCGCCGACGCTCCGAAGAGCACCGAATCGCACTGGTGGGAGTCGATGATCTGCCCGGCGCGGCGCAGCACGGACGGCTCCGGCAGCATCAGCGAGGTGGGGTGCCGCACCACCTCGAAGGGCTGCTCCGCGTCGAAGGCCGCGGCACCCTTCCAGGCCGGCGCGTACACCACCACGGAGCCGTGCGGACGGCGCAGCGCGAGGTTGTGCACGAACTGCTGGATCCCTCCGGCCCTCGGCGGGAAGTCATTGGTCAGGATCAGGGTCTTCATACGCTTCGCGGCGTGGCGGCTCCTGACCCGGCGGGGAGGAACGCCGCTTCCTTTCTTCCGTCCATCATGGATTGTGCCGGGATCATCCCAGTTGCGTGCGCAGATACTCCCGCCAGGTACCGGTCAGGTCCGAGACGCCCAGCACCTCGCGCAGGGCCTCCCGCTCCGTTCCGGTCCCGGCCTCACGGTAGAGCCTCAGCAGCCGGTCGCCGCCGTACCTCTCCGCGATCATCCGGCAGGCCAGCCACGCCTCCTGGTACGCCTGGCTCAGCCGGGGGGATCCGGTCGCGAAGTCCTCTCGGGACGGCAGCCCCGAAGGCAGCCTCCCCTTCCTGACCTCGGCCGCGAGCTCGCGGGCCGCCGAGGCCGGCGGGGTCCCGGCGTCCAGGTAGGCGACGTGGTCCGCGAAGCCCTCCACCAGCCACAGGGGGGTGCGGGCGTCCCCGGCGCTCTCCATCGCCACGTGGGTCAGCTCGTGGGTGAGCACGACCCGGCGGCCCAGCGGGCTGAGCTTCGGCCAGCTCTCCGGGGAGATGAGGATCCGGGCCTGCCCCGGGCTCCCGTCGGCGTTACGGGTGACGGTGGCGACCGCGACGATGCCGTCGAGCGACTGTCCGCCCGCCAGTTCCTCGGCGCGGTCGGCGTCGCCGGGAAGGAGTGCCACGGCGCGGCGGGCCCAGCCGTCGCCGACCACGGCGGAGACCGCGGGCACGGATCGGTCGAGCTGGGCGGCGACCTGCTTCAGCGGGCCGGTGCCCACGACCAGCCCGGACCTGCCCTTGACGGCCTCGGCGTCCGGGTCCGCCCAGATCTCCGGGGCGTCCCGCCGGTCTCCGCCGTCACCCGTGACCAGCGTGCGCCCGTCCGCCCGGCCCACCTCCAGATAGGTGGTGTGCACCACGTCCGAGGTGTCGAAGCCGCGGTAGCGGTAGGCCAGCCGCAGCGTGGCCAGCGAACCCTCTATCTTCTCGACGCTCTCCCGCCAGCCGTCGAAGGGCAGCCGGGCCAACGCGGTGAACAGTTCCTCCTGCCGGGCCCGGAAACCGGGTTCGTCCGGGTGGACCGTGGCCAGGAAGCGTGCGGCGTCGCGCTCCAGCACGGCGCGGGAACGGGCTTCGAGCAGGGCTTCCACCTCCGCGCGAGCGGCGGTGGCCGAAGCGGGCGCCGGGCCGTCCGGAGGACCCGACCGGCAGCCCGCGAGCCCGAGCAGCCCGGCCAGCAGGAACCCTCTGCGCCCGCAGACCGCGCGTCCTGAGGGAGGGTGCCCGGGAGATGCGAAGAGCCCCGGTACGTCGGCTTCCATGGGGTGCGATCCTATGACCGCATCGGAAACCGGCATACCGGGGCTCTCGAGGGCTGGTGATCAGCGCGCGAACTCGGGGTAGCCGTAGCCCACGATCTGGGAGGCCTTGCGGTCGCGCTCCAGGACCGCGTTGCCGGTGTTGCCTTCGATGGTCTTGACCGTTCCGCCCTTGACGTCGGTGACGATGCCGACGTGGACGATGCTGTCCAGGCTCTTCTTGCCCTGCCAGTTGAAGAAGACGATGGCGCCCTTCTTCGGGGTGGTGCCCCAGCGGTCCTGCTTCTTGAACCACTTGGCGTGCGCGATGGTCCAGGCGTCCTGTCCGACGGTGTCCTTGGTGCCGGTCTCCTCCGCGACCCAGGAGACGAACATGTTGCACCAGGCGGCCCTCAGGTAGGAGTTGCGGCTGCCGCCGTCGCGCTCGACGGTCTCGGCCGCGCGCGCGGTCTTGGAGTACCACTCCTGGAACTTGGTCTTGCCGGAGCCGTCCTCGCGGATGCCCAGCTGGGTCTTGGCCTTCTTGATGAAGTCGTCGGCGGAGGCGCTCTTGCCGACCTTCTTGCCGGTGTCGGACTTCTCGCTCTTCTCGGCGGACTCGTCGCGGCTCTCGGAGCTCTGCTCGGTCCGCTCGGCGGCGTCGGTGTTCTCGAAGGTCCCGCCGGTGGTCAGTCCGTCCAGGACCAGGCCGGTGTGCAGGGAGGCGGCGCTCACGGTGCCCTTGCCGGAGCCGCTCGTCTCGGGGAGGGTGTTGGCGTTCGCGGCGACCGCGAAGGTGCTGGCCAGGGTGGTTCCGGCGAGCAGACCGCCCGCGATCTTGGCGGTCAGGGAGACGTTCTTGCGGTGGTGACGACCGGTCATGTGCTGCTCAACTCCTGTTTCCATGCCGCCTACCGGGTTAGCTGACGGATTCGGGCCTGGAATAGCCCTACGACGGCTGGCCGTCGATTCACCCCGTGCCGGTCTGTGCGACCGGCGGTTGGTTCCCCGGCTCCGCTTCACAGCGGACTCGGCGGGAGGACGGTCCCCCGGAGGGGACCAGTCCCGCGTCTGACTTGTCGGATGGTCCTGCTGGGCGGCGGAGCGGAGGTTTCTCCGCCGCCGCGAGCCGCCTAGTAAGGCCGGACGGCTCCGTTGAAGCTCTGCTTGCGGTACTTGTCGAGAAGCACCTGTCGGACGTGGTCACCGGTGCGCGGCGCGTGGATCATGTAGACCTTCTTGCCGGTCACCTTGGAGACGATGCCCATGTGGCTGCGGCCGCCGTAGAAGAAGACCAGATCGCCAGGGGCGAGGTCCTTCCACTTGACCTTGTTGCCGACGCCGCTGTAGATGGCTCCGGTCGTGCGCGGCAGCTTCACGCCCGCCTTGCGGTAGACGTAGCCCGCCAACCCGGAGCAGTCGAAGGAGTTGGGGCCGGTCGCGCCGTACACGTACGGGCTGCCCTTCTTCTTCTTCGCCCACTTCAAAGCCTTCTGGGCGACCTGCTGGCGATGGGACCAGGACTTCTTCTTCTTGACCTTTTTGGTCTTCTGAACCGTCGTGGCGCTGACCGCCGCGGCTTCCGCGGGGGCCGGTACGGCCACTACGGGAGTCATGACTGCGGCTGCTGCGAGCAGGCCGGTGGCCAGCTGCTTACGACTTACAGAGGGCAGGCGGATGCCAAGATTGCGAGACAGGGGAATCTCCTTCTTCCTGACGCCTACCGGGTTAGCTGACGGGTTCGGACAGGAAGGTTCGTCCTACGGTCGGCTGCCTGACTGCGCAGCCTTCCGATTCACCCCGCCGAACACATGGCCCACACCCTTTGGGGGTGGTGCGGGGTGTGTTCGGATTGGGTCCCCGGCTCCGTGTGCGTACACGGACTCGGCGTTGCCTTCTCGGACGAGGGGACGCGATGGGGCCCCGGACGGAACCCCTGATGGCTCCGTTGATCGTCGGAAGGACGCGGATGGACTTGTGACGCCGACTCGAGAATCACTGTCCTACGCTTCACTGCGCGGCTCGGGTGTCTGCCACGACACCGGCTCTCGGATCAGTTGATCGGCTTAGATCACAGCATGGCGTCTGGAGAACGCCACCGGTTGGCAACGTTCGGATAACGTCGCGCTTCCATGAAGGTATCAAAGAAACCAGGAAAGGCAAATGCCCAGCAAAGTAAGGAAAGCCCAGGTGAAGCGGGCTTTAACGGCCGGGTGACACAGGTCTCACCGGTGGTGACAGGCCTCTGACCGGGGCATATCCGCCTGTTACAGGGGTGTTTCGGGGGGTTCTAGGGACGCCCGCCGCCCACGAAACGGCTGCGGTAGTAGCCCTCCGTGATGCTCACTACTTCCACGTTCTTCCCGGTGCGCGGGGCGTGGATCATCTTGCCGTCGCCCACGTACATGCCGACGTGGCCGAGGCCGCTGAAGAAGATGAGGTCACCCGGCTGGAGGTCCGCGTAGGAGACCCGCTTGGAGGAGGTCAAGGAGTACTGCGCCGCGGCGTTGTGCGGCAGGGAGACGCCCGCCGCACCCCATGCCCGCATCGTCAGGCCGGAGCAGTCGAAGCCGGTCGGGCCCGCGCCGCCGTAGATGTAGGGCTTCCCGAGCTGCTTGTAGGCGTACTCCAGGGCCGTCTTGGCCGAACCGGTGGCCGGGCCGCTGTAGTTGCCGCCCTGCGGGGTGGCCGTGGTGGAGGGGGTGTCCCCGCCCAGCCGCTGCACCAGCGAGCGCTGCTTGGTGATGGCCTTCTCGATGACGCTCTTCTGCTGCCTGAGGTCCTTGGCCTTGGCGTTGACCTTGTCGTAGGACTCCTGGGCGTGGCCCTTCTCGCGCTCCACCCGCTGGGCGGCGTAGAGGAAGTCCTTGATCTTGTCGCCCCGGTTCTGGGAGACGTGCGAGAAGATCGACACCTGGTCCAGCACGGTCTGCGGGTCGCCGGAGGACAACAGCGCCGAGACCTCGTTGACGTCACCGGTCTTGTAGGCGTCCGCGGCCATCTGCACCACGCCGCGCCGCGCGTTCTCGTAGGCGAGCGTCTCGCGCTTGGCGGACTTCTTCGCCGACTCCAGCTTCCGCTTGGCGACCTTGAGCTCGCCGTTGACCTTGTTGAACCTGTCGACGAGCTGCTCGACCTGCTGGTCGAGCTTCTCGAGCTTCTTCTGGGCGGCCGCCCGCGACGGCTCGGCGGGCAGCGCCTGAACGGCTCCGGGAATGCTCCAGGAGGCGGTGAGCACCAGGCAGACTGCGGCCATGCGGCGGATCTTCGGACGAGCACTGGCCACGGCGGGGGGCGACCCTTCTGGGAATTCTGTTGTCGCCGTTGACCTTAGTGAAGGCGGGGGTCTTCCTCAACCGAAACCCCTATAAATCACGCGTTTCTCAGAACCTTCACCGTCTTCGCAGGCACGGCCTCGAACTCAGAAACGTCCCAGCCGCTTGAGCAGCAGCGTCGCGGTGGCCGTCCGGCCCCCCGCGCGCCGCGCCGAGGCCGCCACCTCCTGGTCGGAGGAGACCACCACGAAGGGCCGGCCCGGGGGCTCGGCCCGCACCAGCTCGGCGATCAGCTCGTCCGCGATCTGGCCCGGCCGGCTGAAGAGCACCCGCACCCCGCGCGGAGCCTGCACCGCCACCGGACCGTCCAGCGAGGCGCCGTCGAACACCACCGTGATCTCCGCCTGGGTCTGGGAGTACAGCCCGCCCAGCCCGTTCACCAGCCTGCTGCGCTGGTCGGCCAGCGGCAGCTCGCCGTAGCCGGTCTTGGTCACGTTGTAGCCGTCGACGATGAGGTGCACCTGCGGGACCGTGAGCAGCTCGTTGAACTGCTGGGCGTCCTGCTCCGAGAGCGAGCGGCCCGGCGGGGCCGCGGCGGCCGCCGCGGCGGCGCTCACGTGGTCGGCGGGCTTGGAGATCACCGAGGGCAGGTTCAGCTCCCTGCGCACCCCCTGGGCGGCGTCCACCAGCGTGTCGAGCAGCAGCCTCAGCCGCACGTCGGACAGGCTCCGGCCCTCGCGGGCGGCCTTGCGGCCGGCCTCCAGCGCCGTCTCCGCTGAAGCCAGCCTGGCCCGCAGCGTCTTGACCTCCTTCTCCAGGCCGCTCTGGGAGGACAGGTGCTCCTCCCGCTCGGCGGCACGGCCGCGCTCCAGATCGGCCAGCCGCTCGGAGGCCGTCCTGGCCTGCCGACGCTCCTCATGGATCTTGCGCCGCAGGTCGGCGATCTCGCCCCTGGCGTCCTTGAGCTCGCCGCGCAGCCTGTCCAGCTCCTCGCCCCGGGTCGCCCTGGCCGCGGCCAGCTGCTCCTTCAGCTCGGCGACCGTCCGGGCGGCCTCGGCCTCGTGGGAGGCCTTCAGCGAGCGCTCCAGCTCGGCCCGCGCCGTCTCCACGTAGGACGTCCAGCCCTCGGGGCGCAGCAGGTAGGCCAGCGCCGCCAGGCGCACCGGATCCGCGGCGGCGGGCGGCTCCCCCGCCTCCAGGGCCGCCACCAGCTCCGGCTGCCCCTCGCGCAGCGGCACCGTCACCCTGGCCCGGAAGTCGGCGTTGCGCTCCAGCTGGGCGGCGATCGGCACCGCGCCCTGCCTGGCCCGGCTCTGCGGGCGGAACTTCGCCACCTGCTTCAGGGGCACCGGGATCTCGTCGGCGGGAAGCCTGCCGAGCACCTCCGCGGCCGCCTCGACCACATACTGGCGCACCGCTTCGGGAAGCGGCTGCCTGAGGCTTTCGTCCGAGGTGATCGTCCTGCTCCTTTCCGTGTGTACAGATTTTGTCACACGGGAGGCCTACGGTGCCGGGCATGCGTTCCGTTCAAGGCAGCCTCGACGATCTCGGCACCCCGCTCGGCGAGGTGACCTTCGTCGTGGTCGACCTGGAGACCACCGGCGGGTCGCCCGCGGACTCCGGGATCACCGAGATCGGGGCGGTCAAGGTGCGCGGCGGCGAGATCGTCGGCGAGCTCGCCACCCTGGTCGACTGCGGGCTGCCGATCCCGCCCCACATCACCGTCCTGACCGGGATCACCCGGCAGATGCTGGTGGGCGCCCCTCCGGTGGCCGAGGTCATCCCCACCTTCCTGGAGTTCGCCCGGGGCTGCGTCCTGGTCGCCCACAACGCGCCCTTCGACACCGGCTTCCTCAAGGCCGCCTGCGCCCGGCTGGGCCACCCGTGGCCCGCCTTCACCGTGCTCGACACCGTCGACCTCGCACGGCGCATCCTCACCCGGGAGGAGGTGCCCAACCGCAGGCTCGCCACCCTCGCCCGGTTCTTCGGGAGCCCCGCCGAGCCCAATCACCGGGCGCTGGCCGACGCCCGCGCCACCGTGGACGTGCTGCACGGGCTGTTCGAGCGGCTCGGCGCCTTCGGCGTCACCTCCCTGGAGGAGGCCAAGTCCTTCGCCCGCGCCCCCTCCCCCCAGCAGCAGGCCAAACGGCACCTGGCCGACGACGTGCCGTCCGGGCCCGGCGTGTACTTCTTCGAGGACCACCGGGGCGACATCCTCTACATCGGCAAGAGCGGCGACCTGCGCACCCGCGTCCGCTCGTACTTCACCGCCGGGGAGACCCGCAAGCGCATCCGCGAGATGGTCGGCGTCGCCGAACGGGTGCGGACCGTCCCCTGCGCCACCGCGCTGGAGGCCGAGGTCCGCGAGCTGCGGCTCATCGCCGAGCACAAGCCGCGCTACAACCGCCGCTCCAAGTTCCCCGAACGCGCCCTGTGGCTGAAGCTCACCGACGAGGTCTTCCCCCGGCTCTCCGTCGTGCGCGAGTGCCGCGACGACGGCTGCGCCTACATCGGGCCCTTCTCGTCCGGGCGGGTCGCCGAGCAGGCGCGCGAGGCCCTGCGGGAGGCCACCATGCTGCGCCAGTGCGCCCAGCCGCTCACCCCCCGCCGAATCGCCGAGGGCAAGGCCTACTCCTGCGCCCTGGCCGAGCTGGGCCGGTGCGGCGCCCCCTGCGAGGGCCGTGAGGGCCCCGAGGAGTACGCCCTGCACGTCGGATCGGCCCACGGGATGATGACCGGCGACGTTCAGCCCGTCGTCGCCGCGATGCAGGGCCGGATCGAACGGCTCGCCGCCGAACTGCGCTACGAGGACGCCGCCGTCCAGCGCGACCGGCTCGCCGCCTTCCTCCGGGCCGCCGGACGGTTCCAGCGCCTGTCCTCCCTGGCCGGCCTCCCCCAGCTCGTGGCCGCCCGCCCCGCCTTCGACGGCGGCTGGGAGCTGGCCGTCGTGCGGTACGGCAGGCTCGCGGCCACCGGCGTCATCCCGCCGCACGCCACCGCCTACGGGCCCTACGTCGAGGCCTGCACGGCCACCGCGCAGACGGTCCTGCCGGAGCCCGGCCGCCTCTACTCCGCCTCCGGCGAGGAGATGGAGTGCCTGCTGCGCTGGCTGGAGTCCCCCGGTGTCCGGCTCGTGCTCGTGGACGGCGTGTGGACCTGCCCGGCGGGCGGCGCGGAGCGGCTGCGGGCGTGGATGGAAGGTGCTTATCAGGAGCCGAAGCCCTACGCTGGCCGTCGTGGCGATGCCCCTGTATGACAACCAGCCGACCCGGCGGGCCCCGCTCGTCACCTACGCGCTCATCGCGCTCAACTTCCTGATCTTCCTGATGACGCCGATGGCGACCTTCGGCAACTCCTACGACAGCCAGCGCGCGCAGATCTGCGACCAGGCCGTCTTCATCCGGGAGTACGGAGCCATCCCCCAGGAGCTCACCGACAACGAGCAGATCCCGCTGCCGGGCGCCGTGGTCGCCTCCTGCTCCCTGGAGCAGACGGAGATCTCGGGCAAGAACCCCTTCCTCTCCGCCTTCAGCTCCATGTTCCTGCACAGCGGCTGGGTGCACCTGCTGGGCAACATGATCTACCTGTTCGTCTTCGGGCAGGCCACCGAGGACAGACTGGGCAGGCTGCGCTTCCTGCTCTTCTACCTGGGCTGCGGCCTGGTCGCCGCCTACGGCTTCGCCATCACCTACCCCGACTCCACGGTGCCCCTCGTCGGCGCCTCGGGCGCCGTCGCGGGCGTGCTGGGCTCCCACCTGGCGATGTACCCGCGCTCGCGCACCATCGCCCTGGTCTCCGGGATCATCCCGTTCCGGCTGCCCGCCTGGGTGCTGCTCGGCCAGTTCTTCGTGCTGCAGTGGCTCAGCCTCGGCGCGTCCGACGGCGTCGCCTACGTGGCCCACATCTACGGCTTCGTCGCGGGCGTCCTCCTCGGGCTGCTGGCCCGCTCCCCCCGGGCCGCCCGCCGCGCCGCCGCCCTGCCCGGCCGCCGTTAGGCTCGAAGGACCGCGAAGTCGCCTTCAGAGGAGGATCCGCCTTGATAACCGCAATCGTGCTCATCCAGACCGAGGTGGACCAGATCAACCAGGTCGCCGAGGAGATCGTGAAACTGGAGGGCGTCAGCGAGGTCTACTCCATCACCGGCGACCACGACCTCCTGGCCATGGTGCGGGTGAAGCACCACGACGAGCTGGCCGAGGTCATCCCCGGACGCATCAGCAAGGTCCCCGGAGTCGTGCACACCGACACCCACATCGCCTTCCGCACCTACTCCCAGCACGACCTGGAGTCGATGTTCTCCCTGGGCCTGCCCGGCGAGTAGCCGCCTCCCCCCGGAC
>NZ_BAAATZ010000021.1:275757-299270 GCF_039533685.1 Actinocorallia aurantiaca
GCCACCTCCAGGTGGCGGGCTCCTTCTCGTCGGTCGTGTGGCAACCGCGAATCAGCGGGTGAGCTCCTTGCGGCTCTCGTCCTCGACGAGCTCCTGCTCGTGGTGCTCGTGCGGGTGACCGTCCCCGTCGACCGGGATCGAGTCGCCGTTCCACCACATGTTCAGGCGGGTCCGCAGGTGGCCGACCGGGCCCTTGGAGCCCTTGGCCGGCACCCCGTTGGCGTCCACCGCGGGCAGCGGCGGGCGCGCCTCCTCCTTGGAGGTGATCTTGGCCACCTCCGCGGCGGACGGAGCCCTGTGCACCTCTTCGAACTTGCCCTCGGGACTCATCGTGATGATGCCCGCCTCGTAGCCGTGCGCCATCGTCGCGGCGTCGCTGCGCTGGAGGCCCAGGCAGATCCGCTTGGTGATGATGAACGCCAGCACCGGGCCGATGAAGATGGCGAACCGGAAGAACCAGGTCGTCGCGAACAGCGAGATGTGGAACCGCTCGGAGATGATGTCGTTCGCGCCGGCCAGCCAGAGCAGGCCGTAGAACGAGATCATCGCCATGCCGGCCGCGGTGCGGGTCGGCGCGTTGCGCGGGCGGTCGTTGACGTGGTGGTTGCGGTGGTCGCCGGTGACCCAGCGCTCCAGCGCCGGCCAGACCGCCGCACCGCCGAAGACGATGCCGAGCGGCACCAGCGCCGGGATGAGCACACTCAGGCTGAGCGTGTAGCCGAAGGCCGTGATCTCCCACGGCGGCATGAGCCGCAGCGAACCCTCGAGGATACCCATGTAGAAGTCGGGCTGGGAGCCGGACGAGATCGCCGCCGGGTCGTACGGGCCGTACAGCCAGATCGGGTTGATCTGGGCGAAGGCGCCCAGCAGGGCCGTGACCGCGAAGGTGAACAGGAAGTAGGCGCCGCTCTTGGCCATGAAGACCGGGTAGAACGGGTAACCCGTCACCTTCTGCTCGGTGCCGCCGGTGCCCGGCATCTGGGTGTGCTTCTGGTGCCACATGATCATCATGTGCGCCGTGATCAGCGCCAGGATGATGCCCGGGATCAGCAGGATGTGCAGGGTGAACATCCTGGGGATGATGTCCTGGCCGGGGAACTCCCCGCCGAACAGGAACATGTACCCGTAGGTGCCCACCACCGGGATCGATTCCAGCACGCCCTGGGTGATGCGCAGGCCGGCGCCCGACAGCAGGTCGTCCGGCAGCGAGTAGCCGAACAGGCCCTCGACCATGGCCAGCGTGAACAGGCCCAGGCCGATGAACCAGTTGAACTCGCGCGGCTTGCGGTAGGCGCCGGTGAAGAACACCCGCAGCATGTGCGCCATCAGGGAGGCCACGAACAGCAGGGCCGCCCAGTGGTGGATCTGCCGCATGAGCAGGCCGCCGCGGACGTCGAAGCTGATGTGCAGCGAGGAGGCGTAGGCCTCGGACATCATCACGCCCTGGAGCGGCCCGTAGGAGCCGTCGTAGTGCACCTCGAGCATGCTCGGCTTGAACCAGAGCGTGAGGAAGACACCGGTCAGCAGCAGGATGATGAACGAGTAGAGCGCGATCTCGCCGAGCAGGAACGACCAGTGGTCGGGGAAGACCTTCTTGACGTTCCGCTTGAGGAAGTTGCTCGAACCCAGCCGGTCGTCGATGTGGTTGAGCGGCCCGGAGACCGCCTTGGGCAGGGATGTGTCAGCCATGATCAGCCACGCTCCCAGTAGCTCGGGCCGATGGGCTCGGGGAAGTCTCCGGTGGCGACCAGGTATCCCTCGTCATCGACGGCGAGCGGCAGCTGCGGCAGCGGCCGGGCCGCCGGACCGAAGATGACCTTGGCGCCGTCGGTGGCGTCGAAGGTCGACTGGTGGCACGGGCACAGGATGTGGTGCGTGGTCTGCTCGTACAGGGCCGCGGGGCAGCCGACGTGCGTGCAGATCTTGGAGTACGCGATGATCCCGTTGACCGTCCAGTTCTCCTGGCCCTTGATCGGCTTGATCTTGTCAGGCTCGATGTTGATCAGGATGGTGGCCGCCTTGGCGATCTGCGTCAGGGCTTCGTGCCCCAGGTCGTAGATGCCTTCGGGCAGCACGGTGATCATGCCGCCGGGCGTGTTGAAGTCGGCGGCCTTCAGGGGTGCCGAGGCCTCGGCGCCGCTGTCGACGACGAGCCGCACGCCGGGCTTGCCGGCGGCCTTGGCCTTGGCCACGGCCTTGGCCCAGTAGGTGTGGCGCAGCCGCTTCTCCGGCAGCGGACCGAGGTCGCGCAGCAGGAACAGCGGCGCCAGGCCCAGCGGGGCCGCGGCCAGCAGCAGGGTGCGGCGCAGCAGCGGCCGCTTGGTCAGGCCGCTGTCCAGTGCGCCCTGCTTGAGGTCCTGGGCCAGCGAGGAGCGGGTCTCCTCGTCCGTCGACAGGTCGTAGCGCGCCTGCTCGATCGGGGCGCTGGTCATCAGCTTGCGCACCCAGATGGTGACGCCGACGCCCATGCCCAGGAACGAGAGGGTCATCAGGCCGCCGAGCCAGAAGTTGCTCTCCCTGGCCCGCTCCAGCCCGTGCATGCCGCCGTCGCGGCCGCTCCAGCCGATGAAGTAGACCATGAAGCCGACACTCGCGGCGAAGGCGATCAGGAACCACAGCGCGACGATCCGCTCGGTCCTCTTGGCCTTGCGCTCGTCGAGCTCGGTGCTCGGCTGGTAGTCCTCGCCGTCACTCCCGCCGGACGCCAGCAGCGCGCCGGACTTCACCGGGGGCGGCGTGCCGATGACGCGCTCGGGCCCGGCGGGTGCGGTCTCGTTGGTTTCGTCGCTCATGACTTCTTCAGCTTCTTCGGCTTCTTGGCGGTGATCCACATCGCGCAGAAAACGAGCAGGCCGATGCCGACCAGCCAGACGACCAGGCCCTCGGAGACCGGGCCGATCCGGCCGAGGCCGTTGCCGCCCGGGTTGGGCTCTGCGCGGACGGTCTCGATGAACTTGATGATCGAGGCCTTGTCATGCGGGGTCAGCGTGGTGTCGTTGAAGACCGGCATCGCCTGCGGGCCGGTGAGCATCGCCTCGTAGATCTGGACCGGCGTGGTGTCCTGCAGGTCGGGCGCGTACTTGCCGCCGGTCAGGGCGCCGCCCTGGCCGGTGAAGTTGTGGCACTGCGCGCAGTTGGTGCGCCAGAGCTTGCCGCCGAGCGCGATGTCGCCGCCCTCGGGAACCTCGGGGACGCCCGGTCCTCCGCCCAGCGACTGGACGTAGGCGGCGACGGCCTCGATGTTCTCGGGGTCGTCGAACGGAGCCACGACCTTCTTCTGCGGAACCTGGGCTCCGTAGGTCATCGCCGGCATCCGGCCGGTGCTGACCTGGAAGTCGACCGAGGCCGCGCCGACACCGATCAGGCTCGGGGACAGCTGGTTGCCCTTTTCGTCCTTGGTGCCCTCGGCGTTGAGGCCGTGGCAGCTGGCGCAGTTCTGGTTGAACAGCTCCCGGCCCTTGGCCAGGTCCTGGGCCTGGGCCTGGGTGCCCGTGGCCTCGGCCGTGTCGGTCGCGGGCGACAACCCGGCGTAGATGACGCCGATCGCCACGAGGGCGGCGAGCATGACGGCGTAGCCGGCCCAGGAGCGTCGGCGCCATGCGGTGAACCTAGTCACGGATGGTCCCCGTTATCTGATCAGGTAGATGGTCGCGAACAGGCCGATCCAGACCACGTCCACGAAGTGCCAGTAGTACGAAACGACGATCGCACTCGTCGCCTGCTCATGTGTCCAGCGCTTCGCGGCGTACGTGCGTCCCAGAACCAGCAGGAACGCGATCAGGCCTCCGGTCACGTGCATGCCGTGGAAGCCGGTGGTCAGGTAGAAGACCGAGCCGTAGGCGTGCGCGGAGAGGGTCGTCCCGTGGTGGATCAGCTCGCGGTACTCGATGAGCTGGCCGATCACGAAGTAGAGACCCAGAACGAAGGAGATCGCGAACCAGAAGCGCATCTTCCGACGACGCACGTCGTCGGGCAGACCGCGCTTCTCGACGGCGAAGACACCCATCTGGCACGTCACCGAGGAGATGACGAGCACGACCGTGTTGAGCAGCGCGAACGGCAGGTTCAACTCGGCCTGGGGCCATTCCCCGCCGGCGCCCTTGGTCACCGACCGGATGGTGAAGTACATCGCGAACAACGCCGCGAAGAACATGAGCTCAGACGACAACCAGACGATCGTCCCCACATTGACGAGGTTGGGACGATTCTCCCGCTCGCCAAGCGGTGTTGTCTTAATCGCGGATGTTGTTGCCACGGGCAGCATTATTACGGCACCTGGCCGCCACCCCGCACCGGACCCCCGGTTAGAGACCGATCCTTGGGTCACGATTGGAACTTCGTCACCTATCCCTACGTTTCACCAGCTAGGCCTTCTCGACGGAAAGTATCGGTTCCATCACGATCCGCAACTCTCTGTCCGTGTCGTTCGCTGTCGTTCGCGATCGTCCGCGCCCTCCCTCCGCCCGGACGCCGCGCCGCTCTGGAACCGGCCACCCTTTGTCCGGCCAGGCGGAAGCGGTACCCTCTCCGGCATGAGCGCCACCCAGCCCGCCGAAAGCCCGGCCCCCCCGGTCAAGGTCCTCGTCTACGGCGACGACGCCAGCGTCCGCGAGCAGATCCGGCTGGCCATCGGCCGGCGCCCCGCCATGGACCTGCCCCCGGTGGAGTACGTCGAGTGCGCCACCCAGCCCGCCGTGGTCCGGCTGCTGGACGAGGGCGGCTTCGACCTGGTCGTGCTGGACGCCGAGGCGCAGCCCGCGGGCGGGCTCGGCGTGTGCCGGCAGGCCAAGGACGAGGTCTACGACTGCCCGCCGATGCTGGTGCTGATCGCCCGGCGCGACGACGGGTGGCTCGCCACCTGGTCGCGGGCCGACGGCGTGCTCTCCCAGCCGCTGGACCCGATGGCCGCCGCCCGCACCGCGGCCGGCCTGCTGCGCGAGCGGCTCAACGACCGACTGCCCGTTCTCTGACCCGAAAGAGGCCTCACGTGGCTGCCCGTACGACCTGGCCCGCTCTTCTCAACGCCCTGCTCGACGGGCAGACCCTGACCTCCGCCGAGGCCGAGTGGGCGATGAGCCAGATCATGGCGGGCGCCGCCACCGACGCCCAGATGGCGGGCTTCGCCATCGCGCTGCGGGCCAAGGGCGAGACGGTCACCGAGATCGCCGGCATCGCCGCGGGCATGCTGGCCAGCGCCACCCGCCTGGAACTGCCCGCCGACGGCGTCGTCGACCTGGTCGGCACCGGGGGCGACCGCCACCACACGGTCAACTTCTCCACGATGGCCGCCATCGTGGCCGCCGGGGCCGGCGTGCGCATCGCCAAGCACGGCAACCGGGCCGCCTCCTCGGCCTGCGGCACCGCCGACGTGCTGGAGGCGCTGGGCGTGGTGATCGACCTGCCGCCGGAGAAGACCGCGCGGGTCATCGGCGAGGTCGGGATCGGCTTCCTCTTCGCCCCGCTCTACCACCCGGCCATGCGCTACGCCGGCGGCGTGCGCAAGGAGCTGGGCACCCCCACCTTCTTCAACTTCCTCGGCCCGCTGACCAACCCCGCCAGGCCCCGCGCCATGGCCGTCGGGGTCTTCCACCAGAGCATGGCCCCGGTCGTCGCCGGGGTCTTCGCCGAGCGCGGCTGCTCGGCGCTGGTCTTCCGCGGCGACGACGGCCTGGACGAGCTGAGCACCACCGGCCCGTCGGCGGTCTGGTGCGTGCGGGACGGCCGGGTGGAGGAGACGGTCTTCGACCCGGCGGAGCTGGGCATCCCCAGATCCACGCTGGAGGACCTCCGCGGCGCGGACGCGCAGTTCAACGCCGGGGTCGTGCGCCGGGTCCTGGCGGGCGAGCAGGGCCCCGTACGGGACATGGTCCGGCTGAACGCCGCGGCCGCCCTGGTCGCCGCCGAGGGCGCGCCCACCGCGGACGGACTCCCGGCCGCCCTCAAGGGCGCCTACGAGCGCGCCGGCGAGTCCATCGACTCCGGTGCCGCCCGCTCACTGCTGGACCGCTGGGTGTCGGCCTCCCAGCGCCTCCGGGACTCCTGAGGCGTCAGCGCCTCCGGGGCTCCTGAGTCGTCAGGGGCTCCGGAGCTCCTGACGGCCCTCTGAGACGTCCGGGGAACCCACCTGGGCCCGGGTTCCCGTCGGGGACGCGGAGCCCGTCAGCGTGCCGGTGGTGAAGCCCTGGGCCCTACTGCCCTTCAGCCACTCCTGCCAGTTCAGCTGCCAGTAGCCCCAGCCGTTCTCCGGCTCGAGCTCCCGGTCGGTGCCCGTGATCACCACCGGGTCGCCCCGGTGGCTGATGTTGTGGAACCACTTGCCGTTCGCCGGCGAGAGGTTGATGCAGCCGTGGCTGACGTTGGCGTGGCCCTGGGAGCCCACCGACCAGGGCGCGCTGTGCAGGTACTCGCCGCTGTTGGAGATGCGGACCGTCCAGTTGACGTTCTGCCGGTAGTAGCCGGCCTGGCCGGGACCGATGCCCGGAGAGGTCATGACGGTCATGTACTCCTTCTCCATGGTCAGGTGGATCCCGTTGGTGGTGGTGTACTTGCGGACCCCGCCCTTGCCCATGCTGGCGGGCATCGTCCGGATCGTCCTGCCGTTGCGCTTGACCACGACCCGGTGCTTCCGGGCGTCGCCGATGCTCTCGACGCGGTCGCCGACGGAGAACTCCAGGTCGACGTCCTTCGCCCCGTAGCGGCCGCCCGCGATCGGCACCCCGGTCAGGTGCCCGAGGACCCTGACCTTGGTGTGGGCGGGCCAGTACTCCTTGGTCCGGAAGATGACGTTCCGGTCGTCGAACCAGCGCCAGGCGCCCTCGACCGGCTTGGAGCTGCGCACCTCCAGCGCGCGCTCCACCCCCGCCTTGTTGGCGTCGGCGACGTCGCGGTCGAACCCGACCTTGACCGCCATCCCGACGCCGACGACCTCACGGGGCGAGGGGAACAGGACCTCGCTCTCCACGGTCTGCCTGGGGCGGGTCGTGGTGAAGCCGCCGCCGCCCGTCTGGATCTGCCCGTCGGCGCCGAGCGCCGCGGCCCTGACCCGGTACTCGCTCCCCGGGACGAGCGGGTAACGGGACGTCCAGATGGAGGCGTCGTCGGACATGACGCCCTCGACCACCGTCCCCTTGCCGTCCACGACGGTGACGTCTTGGAGCGTTCCCCTTTTCGCCCGCACGATGACGGGGGTGTCGGGCTTCACCGCGGCGCCCGCCGGTGAGATCACGACTCCGGCCTGCGGGGGGGCCTGCTCGTCCTGCGAGCAGCCTGCCAGCAGCGGGACCAGGAGCAGCCCCGCGGCTCCCGCCCTCGAAACGGCGCGGTAGACCGGCACCGAACCTCCCCTTGTCATCCCGTTCCGGACCGCCGAAGGCCTCACCGCCTACGAAGATCACCGAGAAGCGGACGAACACCGCTTCTGTGCTCTTGGCTACCCGCGCGCACCGGCGAGGGAAACCTCACTGGGTGAGCATCCCATAACGGAATGCGATTATGCCGAAGGCCGGTGCGCTCCCGCTCGGGAGCACACCGGCCTTCCGGTCGATACTTTCTGAACTCTCTACGCCTCGACGAACTGGCCCCGGTAGTACTCGAAGACCAGCCCGATCACGGCCAGGATGAGGCAGGCGACGGAGAACAGCGCCAGCCACCAGCCGAACACCAGGCCGAGGCACAGGCCCGCGCACGGGAGCGCCACGAACAGCGGCCACCAGCTGTGCGGGCTGAACTCGCCCACCTTGCCGGCCAGGTCGGAGATCTCGCCCAGCTTGTCGTCCTCGGGCAGCTCGCCGCCCTTGAGCTTCTCCAGCCGGGTGACGGTGAAGTGGATGTAGAACGCGATCATGAAGGCGAGGCCGACGGACATCGCCAGGGCGGTGGTGCCCGTCCAGTCACCGGAGAAGATCCAGTAGACGATGTCGGTGATCAGGAAGAAGATCCCGCACCCGTAGAACATGTACGCCTGGATGCGCATCGGTCAGCCCTCCAGCTTCTTCGTCCGGTCGGCCGGCGCGTCGAACATCTTCGAGGCGACCTGCTGCGCCTCGGCCGCGTGGTGCAGGTCGAAGGCCGGACGCTCGGAACGGATCCGCGGAATGGCGTTGAAGTTGTGCCGCGGCGGCGGGCAGGAGGTCGCCCACTCGAGGGACCCGCCGTAACCCCACGGGTCGTCCACCATGACCCTCTTGCCCTTCTTCCACGTGATGTACAGGTTGTAGAAGAACGGCAGCATCGAGGCGCCCAGCAGGAACGAGCCCACCGTGGAGAGCTGGTTCAGGCCGGTGAACTCCGAGGCGTAGTCGGCGTAGCGCCGGGGCATGCCCTCCGCGCCCAGCCAGTGCTGGACGAGGAAGGTGGTGTGGAAGCCGATGAACAGCAGCCAGAAGTGGATCTTGCCCCAGGTGTCGTTGAGCATCTTGCCGGTGAACTTGGGCCACCAGAAGTAGAAGCCCGCGAACATCGCGAAGACGACCGTGCCGAAGACCACGTAGTGGAAGTGCGCCACCACGAAGTAGGAGTCCGACAGCTGGAAGTCCATCGGCGGGGAGGCCAGGATGACGCCGGTCAGGCCGCCGAAGAGGAAGGTGACCAGGAAGCCGAGCGAGAAGAGCATCGGGCTCTCGAACGTGAGGTGCCCTCGCCAGATCGTGCCGATCCAGTTGAAGAACTTCACGCCGGTGGGCACCGCGATGAGGAACGTCATGAACGAGAAGAACGGTAGGAGCACCTGCCCCGTCACGAACATGTGGTGCGCCCACACGGTGATCGACAGGCCCGCGATCGCGATGGTGGCGCCCACCAGGCCGATGTAGCCGAAGATCGGCTTGCGGCTGAACACCGGCAGGATCTCCGTCACGATGCCGAAGAACGGCAGGGCGATGATGTACACCTCTGGATGGCCGAAGAACCAGAAGAGGTGCTGCCAGAGGATCGCGCCGCCGTGGGCCGAGTCGAAGACGTGCGCGCCGAACTTGCGGTCGGCGAACAGGGCCAGCAGGGCCGCGGCCAGGACCGGGAAGGCCAGCAGGACCAGGATCGAGGTCAGCAGGATGTTCCAGCTGAAGATCGACATCCGGAACATGGTCATGCCCGGCGCGCGCATGCACAGGATCGTGGTGATGAAGTTGACCGCGCCCAGGATGGTGCCCAGACCCGACAGGGACAGGCCGATCACCCACATGTCTCCGCCGAAGCCCGGCGTGCGGGTGGAGTCCGACAGCGGGCTGTAGGCGAACCAGCCGAAGCTGGCGGCGCCGTCCGGGGTGAGGAAGGCGGCGACCACGATCAGGCTGCCGAACAGGAAGAACCAGTAGGCCATCATGTTCATGCGCGGGAACGCCACGTCGGGCGAGCCGATCTGCAGCGGCATGATGATGTTGGCGAAGCCCGCGAACAGCGGAGTCGCGAACATCAGCAGCATGATCGTGCCGTGCATGGTGAACAGCTGGTTGAACTGGTCGTTGGTCACCACGTCCATGCCGGGCTTGTACAGCTCGGTCCTGATCACCAGAGCCATCACGCCTCCGATGAGGAAGAACGCGAAGGAGGTGATGAGGTACATGTAGCCGATGACCTTGTGGTCGGTCGACGTCATCCAGTTGACGATCAACCGCCCCTTGCTGGTGCGGGGCTGTTCCGCAGGGGTGAGCGCGGGACTCTCCGAGATGGTGGTCACTGCGCACCTCCAGACTTCTGCTGGGCCACGAAGTCGTTGAACTCCGCCTGCGTGACGACCTTCACCTGGAAGAGCATCCGGCTGTGGTCGACGCCGCAGAATTCGGCGCAACGGCCTTCGTACGTTCCGGTCTTCGTCGGGCGAAGCTCGAACTTGTTCACGTATCCGGGAACGACGTCCTTCTTGTAGATGAAGGCGGGAACCCAGAAGGAGTGGATGACGTTGTCCGACTTGAGGTTGAAGCGGACCGTCTTGTCCACGGGGACGACCAGGACCGGCTTCTCGCCCTGGGCGGTGCCGCCCGGCGCGTCGGGCGACGTCGGGGTGCCGACGATGCTGATCGGAGAGCCGTCCGCCTTCTTGTAGCCGTCGCCCAGGTAGTCGAACTGCCAGCTCCACTGGTAGCCGATCACGTCGACCGTGACGTCCGGCTTGGCGCTCAGCTTCTCGACATAGGCCTCATCACGGGCGGTGTAGAAGAACAGCACGCCGATGATGACGAACGGCACGGCGGTGTAGAGCATCTCGACCGGCAGGTTGTAGCGCACCTGCGCGGGCAGGCCTTCCTCGCCCTTGCGCTTGCGGTGGAACAACACGGCCCAGATGATCAGGCCCCAGACGATGGCACCCACGGCGAACGCGGCGATCCACGAGCCCTGCCAGAGCGAGAGCATGCGGTCACCCTGCTCGCTGGCGGGGTCTGGGTACCCAAGGCGCTTCAGCTCTTCAGCGTCACAGGCGGTGGCGGCCATCGCCAGCAAAGCCAGCGCGGTCGCGCTTCTCAGCGCTCGGCGGCCACGCACTGGCGTACGCCGCTCCCTAGAGCGGGTCGGACTCACGGATTGCCTTCCCCACAGATGAAGCCCGGGAGCCTTCCCCGGGCGGCTGCATTCAGATAGATCCTCGGTTTGGTGGACACATTAGCGCGGGTGTCCGGGGAGCCCCTCCCGGGACCCCCATTAATGTCGTGCTGTGCCTTACTTCGACGCCGCATCTACCGAGCCGCTGCATCCCGCCGCCCGATCGGCACTGTTGTCAGCCTTCGAGACGGGATGGGCGGATCCGGCGCGCCTGTACGGGTCCGGACGACGGGCCAGAATGCTACTCGATGAGGCGCGGGCCCGGGTCGCGGCCTCGCTGAAGGTCCGGCCGGACGAGCTGAGTTTCACGGCCTCGGGGACCCAGGCCGTGCACCTGGCCGTGCTGGGGGCGCTGTCCGCCCGCCGGCGGGCGGGGCGCCACCTGGTCGTGAGCGCGGTGGAGCACTCCAGCGTCCTGCACGCCGCGGAGCTGCACGAGCGGGAGGGCGGGACGGTCACCACCGTGCCGGTGGACCTGCGGGGCCGGGTCGATCCGGAGGAGTTCGCCGCCGCGCTGCGCCCGGACACCGCGCTGGCCTGCCTGCAGTCGGCCAACCACGAGGTGGGCACGGTGCAGCCGGTGGCGGAGGCCGCCGAGGCGTGCCGGGCCGCGGGGGTCCCGCTGTTCGTGGACGCCGCGCAGTCCGTCGGCCGGGTCCCGGTGCCGGACGGCTGGTCCCTGCTGGCGGCCAGCGCCCACAAGTTCGGCGGCCCGCCGGGCACCGGCCTGCTGGTGATCAGGAAGGGCACCCGCTGGAGGTCCCCGCTGCCCGCGGACGAGCGGGAGGGCGGGCGCGTGCCCGGCCTGCCGAACGTGCCCGCCGCGCTGGCGACGGCCGCGGCGCTGGAGGCCCACGCGGCGGAGTTCGCCGCCGACGCGCCCCGCCTGCGGGAGCTGGTCGAGCGCATCCGGACCCGGCTGCCCGAGACGGTGGCCGACGTCGAGATCGTGGGGGACCCGGTGCGCCGCCTCCCCCATCTGGTGACCTTCTCCTTCCTCTATGTGGAGGGAGAGGCCCTCATCACCGAACTGGACCGGCTGGGTTTCGAGGTTTCGTCCGGTAGTTCCTGCACGGCCGATACGCTTCGTCCCAGCCATGTACTGGAGGCCATGGGAGTGATTACCCATGGCAACGTCCGGGTATCGCTGCCCCGTGGAGCGACCACCGCGGACGTCGACCGGTTCCTCGCCGTACTCCCCGAGACGGTGACCCGGTTGCGCAAGAGCGCGGGTGTGATCTGACGCCCGCCCCGCCGAGAAGGGAAGCGTGACCCATGGGCTTCCGCCGCCGCGGCACCCGCAAGCAGCCCCCGGCGCCTCCGGCGCCGCCGCCCGTCCCGGCAGGCCCCCCGGCCGCCCTGATGCTCGACGCGCTGGGCCGCAAGTGCCCCATTCCGATCATCATGCTGGCCGAGCGCATCCGCGACGTCCAGCTCGGCCAGATCATCGCGGTGCAGGCCGACGACGTCGCGGCCCGCACCGACATCCCGGCCTGGTGCCGGATGAAGTCGCAGACGTTCGTGCGCGAGGAGGCCCTTCCCCAGGGGGGATGGGCCTTCCACGTCCGCCGCGACTACTGAGGGATCACGGTGACCGTGCGAAGGCCACCGTGATCATCTGTCCGTCTCCGCGCTCTCAGCGCAGGTGGACGGCGATCTCCTCGGCCGCCTCGGCGCCGTAGGCCTCGCCCATCCGGGTGAGGAGCGTCTCGCGCACCAGGGTGTACTCCTGGCCGCCGGCGGTCTCCAGCGCGTGGGCGGCCACGAGGTTGCCCAGCTGGGCGGCGCGCTCCAGGCCCAGGCCCCAGGCGACGGCCGCGAGGAAGCCGGCGCGGAAGGCGTCGCCCACCCCGGTCGGCTCGACCTTGCGGACCTCGGGCGCGGCGGGGACGTGCAGGCCCGGCTCGTCCTTGCGGTCGATCACCACGCCCTTGGAGCCCAGGGTGGTGACCCGGACCCCCACCCGGTCCAGGATCTCGGCGTCCGTCCAGCCGGACTTCTGCTCGCAGAGCGCCTTCTCGTACTCGTTGGTGAACAGGTAGGCGGCGCCGCCGATGAGGCTGCGCACCTCGGCGCCGTCCATCCGGGCCAGCTGCTGGGAGGGGTCGGCGGCGAACGCGATGCCGCGGGTGCGGCACTCGTCGGTGTGCCGGACCATCGCCTCGGGGTCGTTGGGGCTGATCACCACCAGGTCGATCTCGCCGAGCGGGGCCAGCTCGATGTTGCGGGCCTCGCTCATCGCCCCCGCGTAGAAGGAGGCCATCTGGTTGTGGTCGGTGTCGGTGGTGCACATGAACCGGGCGGTGTGCCGCAGTTCGGAGACGTGCACGCCGGAGCAGTCCACTCCGTGGCGCTCCAGCCAGGCGCGGTAGTCGGCGAAGTCGGTGCCGACGGCGCCGACCAGCAGCGGGTTCAGTCCCAGGCCGCCCAGGCCGAAGGAGATGTTGGCCGCGATGCCGCCGCGCCGGATCTCCAGTTCGTCCACCAGGAAGGAGAGCGAGACCTGCTGGAGCTGGTCGGGCAGCAGCTGGTCGGAGAACCGGCCGGGGAAGGTCATCAGATGGTCGGTCGCAATGGAGCCTGTCACGGCGATGCGCACGGGGTGGCTCTCCTTATTGGGGCTGACGGAAAAGGGCCTGGACAGATTACTCTGCCAGGCCCTTGAGGTGCTGAGAAGCCCTCAGGAGAAGCTGTCACCGCAGGCGCAGGAGCCCGTGGCGTTGGGGTTGTCGATCGTGAAGCCCTGCTTCTCGATGGTGTCGACGAAGTCGACCGTGGCACCACCCAGGTAGGGCGCGCTCATCCGGTCCGTCACGACGCTGACGCCGTCGAAGTCGAAGGTGACGTCGCCGTCGAGCTGACGCTCGTCGAAGAACAGCTGGTAGATCAGCCCGGAGCAGCCGCCCGGCTGCACGGCCACGCGCAGCGCCAGGTCGTCACGGCCTTCCTGCTCCAGCAGGGCCTTGACCTTCTGAGCGGCGGCGTCAGTGAGGATGATCCCCTGCTGAGTGCTGGTCTCCGTCATATCTCTGTACTCCCATGGGGCCGAGGATTTGCCTAGCAGTGACAACGTACCCGTCGGCTCGGTTCTTCCCCGTCCTGCGGGGTTCTTCTCATCGTGCCACAGGAGAGCGGGACCGGGGACACCCCGACGACGCGCGCCCTGCCCGGTATGTGGTTACATGGGAATCGTCACTCCGACGATAAGTCCGGAGACCGCGCCTCTGCGGTCTCCCTCCGCCAGTACCCCGTGCGCGGGAAGGAGCCCCCGTGACGACCACCACCGATCTGCCCCTGCTGTTCCTGGGCCAGGGCGCGGACCCCGCCAGCGAACTCGGCGTGCAGTGCCCCGGCGAACTGCCCCCCGCCTCCGACCCCGACCTCGTGGCCAGGGCCGCGGCGGCCAAGGCCGCGCTCGGCGACCGGGTCTTCGTGCTGGGCCACCACTACCAGCGCGACGAGGTCATCCAGTTCGCCGACGTCACAGGGGACTCCTTCAAGCTGGCCCGTGACGCCGCCGCCCGGCCCGAGGCCCCCTACATCGTCTTCTGCGGCGTGCACTTCATGGCCGAGTCCGCCGACATCCTCACCGGCGACGACCAGCGGGTGATCCTGCCGGACCTCGCCGCGGGCTGCTCGATGGCCGACATGGCGACCTTCGACCAGGTCGAGGAGTGCTGGGACGTCCTGACGGACCTGGGAATCGCCGACCGGGTCGTCCCCGTCACCTACATGAACTCCTCGGCCGACATCAAGGCGTTCGTGGGCCGCCGCGACGGCGTGGTGTGCACCTCCTCCAACGCCGAGCGGGCGCTGGGGTGGGCCTTCGAGCGGGGCGAGCAGGTCCTCTTCCTGCCCGACCAGCACCTGGGCCGCAACACCGCGGTCCTGGAGATGGGCCTGTCCCTCGAGGACTGCGTCGTCTACAACCCGCACCGGCCGAACGGCGGGCTGACCGACGAGCAGCTGCGCGGCGCCAAGATGATCCTGTGGAAGGGCCACTGCTCGGTCCACGGCCGCTTCAGCAAGGCCTCGGTGGACGAGGTCCGCGAGCGCGTCCCCGGCGTCAACGTCCTGGTCCACCCCGAGTGCCGGCACGAGGTCGTCACCGCCGCCGACCTCGTCGGCTCGACCGAGTACATCATCAAGGCCCTGGACGCCGCCGAGCCCGGCAGCTCCTGGGCGATCGGCACCGAGCTCAACCTGGTCAAGCGGCTGGCCGCCGCCCACCCGGACAAGAACGTCATGTTCCTCGACAAGACGGTCTGCTTCTGCTCGACCATGAACCGGATCGACCTGCCCCACCTGGTGTGGACCCTGGAGGCCCTGGTCCGGGGCGAGGTCCCCAACCAGATCACGGTCGATCCCGAGACCGCCCGCCACGCGAAGGCCGCGCTGGACCGCATGCTCGCCCTGCCGTGACCGGCCGGAGATGACGGGGGCACGGCGTTCGCGCCGTGCCCTCTCCCTTTCCCCGCCCGGGCCCGGATCGCCGCGCGGCGGAGGAGCGCCGGTCTACTCGGGGATGAGGCCTGAGTCCCCGAGCATGGCGCGGACCTCGTCGATGTGGGCGTCCGCCGGGGGCAGCACCAGATCGGAGGGCTCGAGGCTGTCGGCGGGCAATTCCGAGCCCCGTTCCCGCACGCTGTCGAGGAGCGCGTTCAACGCCCGGCGGAAGCGCTCCTCGTCGTCGGCCTCGATCGCCGACTCCAGCGCGGCGTCCAGTTCGTTCAGGGCGGGCAGCTCGGACTGGTCCAGCTCGACCTGGCCCTCCCCCATGATCCGGACGATCATGTTCAGCCTCCCTGCTGAGGCGGCCACTGCTTCTGCTGCTCGGGCTGCTGGGACTGCTGCGCCTGGGCGGGGCCCGCGTCGATCTGCCTGGGAGCCTCGCCGCCCTGGCCCAGCTCGGCCTTGAGCCGCTCCAGCTCCAGCTCCACCCCGGTCGTGGCGTTCATCCGGTTGAGCTCGGCCTGGATGTCGTCGCGCGGCCCGGAGAAGTCCTCCAGGGCGCCGGACTCCAGCAGCTCGTCGATCGCCCCGGCCCTGGCCTGGAGCTGGGCGGTCTTGTCCTCGGCGCGCTGGATCGCCAGGCCCACGTCGCCCATCTCCTCGGAGATGCCGCTGAACGCCTCGCTGATCCTGGTCTGCGCCTCGGCGGCGGTGTACGTCGCCTTGATCGTCTCCTTGCGGGTGCGGAAGGCGTCCACCTTGGCCTGCAGCCGCTGCGCGGCCAGGGTGAGCTTCTCCTCCTCGCCCTGCAGCTGCTGGTACTGCACGCGGAGGTCGGACAACTGGGAGTCCAGTCCGGAACGGCGCTCCAGCGCGGCCCTGGCCAGGTCCTCCCGGCCCACCTGCAGAGCCTGGCGGCCCTGGTCGGTGAGCTTGTTGTGCTCCTTCTCAAGGCGAGTGATCTGCAGTTCCAGGCGCTTGCGGGAGGTCGCCACGTCGGCCACGCCCCTGCGCACCTTCTGCAGCATCTCGAGCTGGCGCTGGTAGGAGTAGTCCAGGCTCTCCCGCGGATCCTCGAGCCGGTCCAGCGCGTTGTTGGCCTTGGACCTGAAGATCATCGACATTCGCTTCATCACGCTCATCGCGACGCGGACGTCCCTTCGATACGGGGTCGCTAAACCCGAGCCAGCCACTGACGGGCCTCTTATCACCCTACGTTGTTGACGCACGGGCCGACCATGAGGTTCCTTGCCGGTATCGACATCAAATATCCTTCTTCCGTGTTCCGACGTGGCAGCGACTCCTCAGACGCCTCCGCCTCCCAGACCGGCGCCGAAGAGCGTCCGGCGAAGGAGGGCGGGAAGGGCCGTCCCACTCCCAAGCGCCGCGAGGCCGAGAAGGTCCGGCGCAACCAGCTGGTGACCGCGCCCCGAGACCGCAAGGAGGCCTACCGGCAGGTCCGCGAACGCCAGGCCCAGCAGCGGTCGAAGACGCGCGAGGGCATGGCCAAGGGCGACTCCAAGTACCTCCCCAAGCGGGACCGGGGCCCGGTGCGCGCGTTCGCCCGGGACTACGTCGACGCGCGGCGGACGGCCGGCTCCCACCTGATGCTGATCATGTTCGTGATCGTCATCGTGAGCTTCGTCCAGACCCCGCTCACCCAGCTGCTCTTCGTGCTGATCCCGCCGGTGCTGCTGTTCGTCGTGCTGACCGAGAGCCTGCTGATCTCCCAGAAGGTCAAGAAGCTGGCCGCCGAGCGCTTCCCGAACGAGGACCGCAAGGGCGTCGGCCTCTACGCCGCGACCCGGTCCCTGCAGATGAGGCGCCTGCGCATCCCCAACCCGCGCTACGGTCCGGGCGACAAGGACAAGATCTGAGCGACCTAGGATCGGGATCATGGAATTCCGATACCTGGGCCGCAGCGGTCTGAAGATCTCCGAAATCTCCTACGGCAACTGGATCACCCACGGGTCCCAGGTCGAGGAGGACACGGCGGTCGCCTGCGTGCACGCCGCCCTCGACGAGGGCATCACCACGTTCGACACCGCCGACGTCTACGCCGCCACCCGGGCCGAGACGGTCCTGGGGCGCGCGCTCAAGGGGCAGCGCCGGGAGTCGCTGGAGATCTTCACCAAGGTCTACTGGCCGACCGGGAAGGGCCCCAACGACCGCGGGCTGTCGCGCAAGCACATCATGGAGTCGATCAACGGTTCGCTGCGCCGGCTCGGCACCGACTACGTCGACCTCTACCAGGCGCACCGCTTCGACCACGAGACCCCGCTGGAAGAGACCATGCGGGCGTTCGAGGACGTCGTCCGCCAGGGCAAGGCCCTGTACATCGGGGTCTCGGAGTGGCGGGCCGAGGAGATCTCCGCCGCGTTGAAGATCGCCGAGGAGCGCGGCTTCGACCGGATCATCTCCAACCAGCCCCAGTACTCGATGCTCTACCGGGTGATCGAGGAGGAGGTCGTGCCGCTGTGCGAGCGCGAGGGCGTCGGCCAGATCGTCTGGTCGCCGATCGCGCAGGGCGTCCTGACCGGCAAGTACCTGCCGGGGCAGGCCCCTCCGCCCGGCTCGCGCGCCACCGACGACAAGAGCGGCGCCGACTTCGTGAAGGTCTGGATGCGGGACGAGATCCTCGCCCGGGTGCAGGAGCTCCAGCCGCTCGCGAAGGAGGCGGGGCTGACCATGGCCCAGCTCGCGGTGGCCTGGGTGCTGCAGAACCCGAACGTGTCCTCGGCGATCATCGGCGCCTCCCGGCCCGAGCAGATCCGCGACAACGTGAAGGCCGCCGGGACGCGGCTCGAGGCCGGGCTGCTGGCGCGCGTCGACGAGGTGCTGGGCGACGCCGTCGTCCGGGACC
The DNA here is from genome assembly GCF_039533685.1 of Actinocorallia aurantiaca. NCBI lineage: Bacteria > Bacillati > Actinomycetota > Actinomycetes > Streptosporangiales > Thermomonosporaceae > Actinocorallia > Actinocorallia aurantiaca. The sequence goes on from NZ_BAAATZ010000021.1 coordinate 293,606, forward strand.
CCGCCGAGACGCGGTCCCCGGCAACTCGACCGTGAGGCGTTCCCGCCCGGCGGTCAGTCGAGGCTGAGGGGCATGGGTCCGTACACGACGCGGTCGTCGTCCAGCAGGCGCACCTGGGCGACGCCCGCGTCCGCGAGCGCGCGCCAGTTCTCGCCCAGCCAGCTCTCCGCGTCGGCCTGGGTCGGCTGGTAATCGGGCTGATCGAAAGGCGCGGGCAGAACGCTCGCAGGGATCTCCGTCCCGTCCGCCTTCTCGTACCGCCACGTCCACGCCATGTTCGCCAGACTCCCCTCGACTTCGTGCACAGTACCGCTCCGGGGATGTGTCCCACAGCGATCATGCCATGTCCCGGCCGATTCTCGCCGGGAACGACGGGGACGAACCTCCCGGGCGGGGGGACCGGGAGACGGCCCTGTCCGACTCGTATAGTGCGCTCCGCCATGCGAATCGAGATCGAGGGCGACGCCTCTCCCCTGGGCTGGCCCGCCCCGGGCTGCCCCTGCGCCTCCTGCGCTCCGCTGCGCCGCCGTGGTGAGAGCCGTGCTCCGCTGCGGATCCTGGTGGACGGGCTGCCTCTGGAGGAGCTGGAGGCCGCGGAGGTCCCCGGAGGGCTCGACATACGGACGGCCTCGGGCGGGCGGCTGCTCTACGGGCATCACGAGGCCTGGCCGGAACCGGCTCCCGGAGCCGTCTACGACGCCGTCCTGCTGGACCTGCTGGAACGTCCGGAGCACCTGGCCGTCCTGCGGCGGCTGGGAGCCGTCGCCTCTCACACCGAGATCCACGCCGTCCACGTCGACCACCGGGTGCGGGACGCGGCCGAGTTGCGGCGGCGGCTGGAGTTCTGGCGGTCGCCCGTCGCCGGGCCGCACCGCACGCTGCTGCTCGGCGGTTCCAGGTCCGGCAAGTCCGCCGAGGCCGAGCTGCGGCTGATCGCCCATCCCGACGTGACCTATCTCGCCACCGGCCCCCGGGCGGACGGCTCCGACCCGGAGTGGGACGAACGGGTGCGTTCCCATCGGGTGCGCAGGCCGTCCTGGTGGCGGGTGGTGGAGTCCGACGAGCTCTCCGGACTGCTGCGGAGCGCCCGTGGCGCGATCCTGGTGGACGGCCTGGGCACCTGGCTGGCCTCCGTCATGGACCGCACGAACGCCTGGGAGGACCCGGACGCCGTCCGGCCGCTCCTCTCCGAACTCGTGGAGGCGTGGCGTCGCACGGAGGCCGTCGTGGTGGCGGTCTCCGACGAGGTGGGGCTCTCACTGGTGCCCGACAACCGCGCTGGACGGCTGTTCCGTGACCTGCTCGGCGAATTGAACCAGCGGCTGGCCGCCGAGTCCGAGGACGCGGCCCTCGTGGTGGCGGGCCGCCCTCTCCCCCTCTGGCCCTGCCGATAACCTCGCCGCCCATGAGCCTTCCCCCTGGCCTGCGTCTGTCCTTCGGCCTGCTCAGCGTCCTGCCCGTCGGCTTCGTCGAGGCCGACCGGAGGACGTTCGGCGCGTCCATGGCCTGGGCTCCGCTGGTCGGCGCGGTGCTCGGGGCGGCGCAGGCCGCGGCGTTCGTCCTGCTGGACCTGGCCGGCGCCGGCGCGACCCTCGCCGCCGTACTGGCGGTGGGGCTGGGCGCCGTGCTCACCCGCGCGCTGCACCTGGACGGGCTCGCCGACGTCGCCGACGGGCTGGGCAGCGGCAGGCCCGCCGACGAGGCCCTCGCGATCATGAAGCGCTCGGACATCGGGCCCTTCGGCGTGGTCGCGCTCGTGTTCACCCTGCTGGCCCAGGTCGCGGCGGTGGGCGCGACGGCCCATCCCGTCCTGGCGCTGGTGCTGTCCGGGGCCGTCGCGCGGCTGGCCGTGACCTGGGCCTGCTCCCCCGGCGTCCCCCCGGCCCGCCCGGACGGGCTGGGGGCGCGGGTGGCCGGGACCGTCCCGGTCCGCGTCCCGCTCGCCTGGACCGGCGCGCTGACGGCGCTCGCGGCGGGGGCCGCCGCCTGGTGGACGCGCTCGGCGGCGGAGACCCTGCTCCTGGCCGCGGCCGTGCCCGTCGCGCTGGGGGCGGCGGCGCTGTTCCGCCGCCACCTGGTCCGCCGGTTCGGAGGGGTCACCGGGGACGTCCTCGGCGCGCTGGCCGAGCTCGCCGGGACCGCGGTGCTGGTCTTCGCCACCCTGGGGTAAAACCCTACAAACACGACAAATTCCCGGCCTCGCGAGCCGCCCCGGATCGGGGCAAGGCTTGATCGAAACGGGGAAAACAGGTGCTGAGGGCGAGTAAGGTCGAGAGGCGTGACGACGAATCTCAGCATCAGCCAGACCGACCCCGCCTCCCTCGATGTCGACGCCCTCGTCATAGGCGTGGGGCCGGGGGTCGTCCCGGCCGCCGGGTCGCAGGGCGTGGACGGCGCGCTGGACGGGCGCCTCGTGGAGGCGCTCAAGGCCGTCGGCGCCACCGGCAAGGCCGGTGAGGTGGTCAAGCTCCCGACCCTGGGTGCCATCGGCGCCAAGGTGATCGTGGCGGCCGGCCTCGGCGAGGACCCGAACCCCGAGACGCTGCGCCGGGCCGCCGGAGCGGCCGTGCGCGCGCTCGCCGGCACCGCGCGGGTCGCGCTGGCCCTGCCCTCCGCCACCCCCGAGCAGGCCTCCGCCGTGGCCACCGGCGCGCTGCTGGGCAACTACTCCTTCGGCCGCTACCGCACCGACGAGCAGGCCGAGCCGGTGGGCGAGCTCGTGCTCGTCACCGACCTCGACGCCACCCCCCTGGCGGAGCGCGCCGAGAAGGTCGCCGGGGCCGTCGCCCTGGCCCGCGACCTGGTGAACACCCCGCCCTCCCACCTCACCCCCGAGGACCTCGCCGGAGTCGCCGAGCAGGTCGCCCGCGACCACGGCCTCCAGCTGGAGGTCCTCGACGAGAAGGCGCTGGTCGACGGCGGCTACGGCGGCCTCGTCGGCGTCGGCCAGGGCTCGGTCAACCCGCCCCGGCTGGTGCGCCTGGGCTACCGGCACCCGCAGGCGACGAAGACCGTGGTCTTCGTCGGCAAGGGCATCACCTTCGACACCGGCGGCATCTCGATCAAGCCCGCCGAGGGCATGGACTGGATGAAGTCCGACATGGGCGGCGCGGCCGCCGTGCTCGGCTCGCTCCAGGCCATCGCCGCGCTCAAGCCCAAGGTCAACGTGGTCGGCTACCTGGCCATCGCCGAGAACATGCCGTCGGGCACCGCCCAGCGGCCCTCCGACGTCATCACCATCTACGGCGGCAAGACCGTCGAGGTCCTCAACACCGACGCCGAGGGCAGGCTCGTCATGGCCGACGCCATCGTGCGCTCCGCCGAGGACTCCCCCGACCTGCTCGTCGACGTGGCCACCCTCACCGGGGCCGCGCTCGTCGCCCTGGGCGTGCGCACCGCCGGCGTCATGGCCAACTCCGACGAGGTGCGCGAGAAGGTCGTCCAGGCCGTCCTGAAGGCGGGCGAGGACGCCTGGGGCATGCCGCTGCCCGAGGAGCTGCGCAAGGGCTTCGACTCCCAGGTCGCCGACATCGCCAACATCAGCGGCGAGCGCTGGGGCGGGATGCTCGCCGCGGGCGTCTTCCTCAAGGAGTTCGTGCCCGAGGGCGTGCGCTGGGCCCACCTGGACATCGCCGGCCCGGCCTTCAACAAGGGCGAGCCCTACGGCTACACCCCCAAGGGCGGCACCGGCTCCGCGACCCGCGCCCTGATCCAGATCGCCGAGGACGCGGCCTCGGGCCTGCTGTGACCTGACTCAAACCCTCCAGCGGCCATTACCGCTCAGTACAAATGAAAAGATGGCCCTACCTGGCATTTCTCCGGTGTCCACGAGAGGGCCGGCGAAACGAGATCCACAAGAAGGAGCGTCCAGTGGCGAACAAGGGCCCGTACGACCTCGTCGTGCTCGGCGGCGGGAGCGGCGGCTACGCCTGCGCTTTGCGCGCGTCGGAACTGGGCATGCGCGTCGTCCTGATCGAGAAGGATCCCAATCTCGGCGGCACCTGCCTGAACCGGGGCTGCATCCCCACCAAGGCCCTGCTGCACGCGGCGGAGGTGGCCGACGAGATCAACGAGGCCGCCTCCTACGGCATCAAGGCGACCTTCGAGGGCATCGACGTCCCCGGGGTGCAGTCCTACAAGAACAAGATCGTCACCACCACGGTCAAGGGCCTCACCGGCCTGATCAAGTCCAGGGGCATCGAGATCGTCTCGGGCGCCGGACGGCTGGCCTCCCCGACCTCCGTGGCCGTCGGCGACGACGTCTACGAGGGCGCGCACATCGTGCTCGCCACCGGCTCGGCCCCCCGCTCCCTGCCCGGCCTGGAGATCGACGGCGCCAAGGTCATCTCCAGCGACCACGCGCTCGAGCTCGACCACGTCCCGGCCTCCGTGGTGATCCTCGGCGGCGGCGTCATCGGCGTCGAGTTCGCCTCCGTGTGGCGCTCGTTCGGCGCCGAGGTGACCATCGTCGAAGGCCTCCCGCACCTGCTGCCGCTGGAGGAGGAGTCCTCCTCCAAGCGGCTGGAGCGGGCCTTCCGCAAGCGCGGCATCAAGTTCGAGCTCGGCGCCCGCTTCTCCGGGGTGAAGGACACCGACGCCGGCGTCACCGTCTCCCTGGAGAACGGCAAGACCATCGACGCCGAGCTGCTGCTGGTGGCCGTCGGCCGCGGCCCCGTCTCCGAGGGCCTGGGCTTCGAGGACAACGGGGTGCGCACCGAACGCGGTTTCGTGACCGTCGACGAGTACTGCACCACCTCCGTCCCGACCGTCTCGGCCGTGGGCGACCTGATCCCGACCCTCCAGCTGGCCCACGTGGGCTTCGCCGAGGGCATCCTGGTCGCCGAGAAGGTCGCCGGCCTGAACCCCACCCCCATCGACTACGACGGGGTCCCCCGCATCACCTACTCCAACCCCGAGGTCGCGTCGGTGGGCATCACGTCCGCCAAGGCGCGCGAGCTCGGCCTGGAGATCAACGAGATCACCTACGACCTCGCGGGCAACCCCAAGAGCAAGATCCTGGGCACCCAGGGCGAGGTCAAGATGATCGCGGAGAAAGACGGTCCGATCCTCGGCGTCCACATGGTGGGCGCCCGGGTCGGCGAGCTGGTCACCGAAGGCCAGCTCCTCTACAACTGGGAGGCCCTGCCCTCTGAGGTGGCGCAGCTCATCCACGCGCACCCCACCCAGTCCGAGGCGGTCGGCGAGGCAGCACTCGCCCTCGCCGGCAAGCCCCTGCACGTCCACGGCTGACGACCAGACAGCCACACGAAGAGGAGTCGCTGAGAACCATGCCGGTCTCCGTCACCATGCCCCAGCTCGGAGAGAGCGTCACCGAGGGCACCGTCACCCGCTGGCTGAAGAAGGAGGGTGAGCACGTCGAGGTCGACGAGCCGCTCCTCGAGGTGTCGACCGACAAGGTCGACACCGAGATTCCCTCTCCCGCCGCGGGCGTTCTGACCAGTATCACCGTCGCCGAGGACGAGACCGTCGAGGTGGGCGCCGAACTGGCGATCATCTCCGGCGCGGACGAGGCTCCGGCCCCGGCGGCCCCGCCCGCCGCGGCGCCCGAACCCGAGCCCGAGCCCGAACCCGAGCCCGCACCGGAGCCCGAGCCGCCCGCCGCGGACCCGGGCGGCGAACCTCGGGTCGGTGAGCATCAGCCGCA
>NZ_BAAATZ010000022.1:0-3838 GCF_039533685.1 Actinocorallia aurantiaca
GACACGGGGGGGGTGTCTTCAAGACACGGGGGGGGTGTCTTCAAGACACGGGGGGGGTGTCTTCAAGACACGGGGGGGGTGTCTTCAAGACCACCAACCTTCCTGGGGACCCTCCCGGGCACCCTCCTGTCTCACCTTCCCCGTCAATCCCCCCCGCTTCGGCCGGCACGGCCGCTCGCCTAGGTGACGCGCACGCGAGCGCGATGGCGCCTTCGGCGAGCGAGGACCAGGAGCAGCGCGACGAACCCAAGTCGGGCAAGCGCGTCGCCTCCCTCCCGGCCCGCCAGGTCCTCGCCGACCTCCCCGCGGTGTTCCGGGAGGGGGCGCGGGAGTGGGTGCTGCGGGAGATGGGCGTGCGGATCGACCGGATGCTGGGTGAGGGCTGGTCGCGTGGCGCCATCATCGGCGCGGCGAACGACGTCGCTGCCGCCCGCACCATCGACGGCGACCACATCCCCGCACTGCGGGCCGTACGGGCCGCGCTGATGGGCAACGCCCCGGGCCGTCATTGCGACCACTGCGGCCGCGCCCGGATCGCCGATGGCGCGTACTGCACCGCCGGGTGCGACGCCTTCACCGTCGATCCTGGGGCCGTCCCCGAGGAGATCGACCCCGACCAACTCGCCCGCGTCCACGCCACGCTCGGAGCGTCCGCATGAGCTACCACCCCGACCCCACCGTCGCCGCGGCCCTGGAGCGCAACGCCCGCGCCCTCACCCGCGAGACCGTCGCCCCGCCGCCCGAGATGGCCGACAACCCCGCGGCCTACATCCAGTGGCTGCGCGAGCAGCGCCCCCAGCTGCAGCCGCGTCAGTCGGTGCCCAAGCAGTTCACCCGCCTGTACGAGCGCAACCGCTCCTGGGTCCCGGCCCGGCGCGTGCCCGTCCAGGAGGAGGAGGCCAACCCGATGGCGTGGACGCCCACTCCCGAGGAGACCGCACGTCTGGACGGCCACGGCGCCGCCCGCTACGGCGCTGGCCTGGCCGCCCAGAACGACGCCCGCAACGCCGCCCTGGCGGGCCTGGCCGCCCAGGCCCGCCCGCTGGACCGCCCGTCGGTCCGTCGCGTTGTGCCCGCCCAGCGCCCCGCACCGAAGACCGAGCAGCAGCTGGAGGCCGAGCGGGCCCGGCAGCTGGAGGCCCTGCAGAAGCTCATCGACCAACAGCAGAAAGAAGGCTCATGAAGCAGCAAGCCACTGATGACGAGCGCGCCCTGCTCGCCCTCATCAGCCGTTCTCCCGAGCCGGTGGCGATGTCCTCGCTCTTCCCCGAGCTGAACCCCGCCGGCGACATCCGCGAAGGGCACCCCGAACACGACGCGTGGGTGGAACGCCAGATCGCCTGGTACGGCGTGACGGTCAGCCTCCACGAGAAGGGCCTGGTGGAGGTCGTGCACCCCGCCGACGGATCACGCCCGGACCTGGTGGTGGTCAGCGACGCGGGGAACCGAACGCTGGCCGGGACCTGATCCCGAACAAGATCGAAAACACCCCTGGCCTTTACAACATAAAGGTCAGGGGTGTTTCGCGGTCCTGGGATCGAGGTGTCCCGGGATCCCGGAACAAGATCGCAAACCGACACGCCGAACAAGATCGTTCGCGGTGGTACGTCACCGGGTTCACGTACCGGATGACGTACCAAGATCATCACCGGGTGTCCGAACAAGATCGTTCGCACGGGCCCCGAACAAGATCACTCCCGACATGCGAGCGGCCCCCGACTCCTGCAGGAGCGGGAGCCGCGGCGTGCGCGGGGTCAGGCGCCGGTCTTGTCGAACTTGGCGGCCAGCGCCCAGAAGTCGACCTTCTCGACCAGGGTGGCGATGTCCAGGTGGCCGTCTTCGTCGTTGAGGGCGGGGTCCCAGTCGCGGTCGGCGGCGTAGGCGGGGCCGAGGAACTCATCGCCGGCCAGGACCACGCCGTCGGGCAGCTGGGCGTCGATGGCCTCGCGGAAGGCGGCCACCAGGCCGTCGACGTCGTAGTCGTCGCCGTACTCGGTCAGCGCATCGGCGACGTAGGACTCGGGGTTGAGGGCCTTGGCGTGGTTGTAGAAGGAGCCGTAGCTGGTGGTGGTGACCGAGCGGGTGCGCGGCTTGGTGGTGCCCTTGGAGCGGCCCTCGGCGATCTGCTGGGCGCGGGAGCGGGAGATGCCCAGGGCCTTGGCGACGTCGCCGTGGCTGGCGTTGTCCTTGTCGCGCATCTCCAGGACCGCGTCCTGGCGGGCGGCCGTCAGCGCGGCCTGCAGCTCGCCCTTGGTGCCGAGCGCCTCCAGGACCTCGGTGGCGGTGCGGGCCCGCTCGATGGCGCTGTCCTGGCCGGCGACCAGGGCCAGGAGCTGGTCGGTGATCTGCTTGATGTCCGTGTTCGTCGTCATGCCCACCACTGTACGGGTAGCCCGTACGTCTGTCAACCCAACCCGTACAGAAAATTCTCCCGAGAAAAGTGTACGGGTAGAGTTGACACCTGTACGGGGAGCCCGTACACTAGAACCATGACGAACACCAAGACCGCCGCCACCGCCCTCCGCCGCCTCGCCCAGATCGAGCGCATCGACATCGAGCAGCTGACCGACCTGAACCTGACCAACCTGTGGATCGAGCTGGACAACCTCGCCGCCCACTTCGCCGCCCACGACATCCCCCGCCGCGCCGGCCACCTGCAGGAGCTGGTCGCCGAGGAGCAGGGCGACCGGGCCTGGGACGCGGCGCGGGCCTGAGCCCCCCGGGCCCGCCCCGCCCGGGGCGGGCCCCACCCCGACGACCACCACCAGGAGGACGAAGATGAGCGAGATCCTGTACCGCTGGCACCGCGAGGGCGCGCCCGCCTTCGACGCCGAGCACGCCTGGTCGGGCCTGTGGGGCGCGGAGTACAGCGCCGACGGCTCGCGCACCCAGTGCCGCACCTGCGACGGCACCGGCGAGGGCTGGCGCGACTGCCCCCGCTGCCACGGCGCGGGCGGGGACTGCTCACGCTGCGAGGGCGCCGGCGTCATCGACGAGTGCGAGGACTGCGACGGCGAGGGCTGGCAGGACTGCGTGCGCGGCTTCAGCGCCTGCTGGAGCGCCGCGGAGCTGCACGCCTACATCACCGCCCACGCCGGGACGCCCGACGACGCCGAGGGCCGCGTGATCGTCTTCGAGGGGCGAGTGGCCGGCACCGGCTTCGACGGCGAGCCCTGCGCCGTGCCCCAGCGCGTGATCGAGGAGATCCCCTGGTCAGAGCTGGTCCGCCGAACGCAGGCGTGAAAAATCCCGAGAAAGTGTACGGGTAGGGTTGACACTTGTACGGGGAGCCCGTACACTTAAAGCATGACGACGACGGAGAACAGCCCCCAGAGCCCCTGCTGCGACTGCGGATCCACCACCACCTGCAACTGCGCCGACAGCTGGTGTGACCACTGCGGCGGCGAGGGCATCGCGAGCTGCGAGACCTGCGAGGGCCTGGGCTACCCCGTCGACGAGCAGGGCGAGGGACTCCCCGAGAGCTGCAAGCCCTGCCGGGGCAAGGGCCACGGCAAGTGCCGCGAGTGCAAGGGCACCGGCAACAAGTAGCCCCCCGGGGCCCGCCCCGCGGGGCGGGCCCCGGCCCCACCGGAACGATCTTGTTCGAGTCCCCCGCGAACGATCTTGTTCGCCCCCCGGAAAACGATCTTGATAGGAGTGGCCGCGTGATCGTCAACCCGCTGCACCTGCCCGTCCTGGACGCCGCCGGCTACGCCCCCCGCCACGAGGTCACCGACCCGGCCAAGGCCGCCGCGATCGCCGCCGACCTGACCGCGCGCGGCTGGCACGGGGCGCCCGTCGTCGTCCTGGCCGACCACGCCCGCGCCCTCACCGGCGT
>NZ_BAAATZ010000022.1:3857-11807 GCF_039533685.1 Actinocorallia aurantiaca
CACCGGCGTGCACCGCCTGGCCGCCGCCGCCCAGGCCGGCCTGGACTTCGTCCCCGGCGTGGACGCCGAGGCGCTGCTGGCCGCCTGCAGCGTCGACCTGTGGGAGCGGCGCGCGGAGTTCGTCGACCTGGACGACGCGCTGGAGCGCCTCCTGACCGAGCTGCCCGCCGAGGTGTGCGAGGCCTACGGCCTGGACCTGGGCTGAGACCACCCCCGCGAACGATCTTGTTCGGGCCACCAGCGAGCGATCTTGGTGGGAAGTTCGATCTTGCTCGGGGTGGCGATCTTGTTCGGAATCCCGGGCCCCCGTGATCCCCGGGCCCCGCGATCCCGGGACCGCGCACAGGCTGGCGATCTTGTTCCGCCCCTGTGAACGATCTTGTTCGAGGTCCGCGCGAACGATCTTGTTCGGGATCCCCGGATCCCGTGGTTCCGGGACTGCGCACCCGGGAACGATCTTGTTCCACCCCCGAAAAACGATCTTGTTCGGGATGCCGGAACGATCTTGTTCGGTGCAGCGGGGGACGGGTGCCGCGTGGCGGCCGCACAAAATCAGCATTTTGTCCGACCGATTTGTTACCTTCGCCACAGAAGGAGGCAGCCGTGCCGGAGCCCTACTACGCCGACGACGCCGTGACCCTCTACCTCGGCGACTCCCGCGAGATCCACGCTTGGCTCGCCGCGGATGTCCTGCTCACCGATCCGCCGTACGGCATCGGATGGAAGCGCGGCGCCAATCCAGGGCGAGGGAGCGCTGCGCACGCCGGGATCCGGGGCGATGCCGACACAGCGGCCCGTGATGACGCCTTGGCCCTGTGGGGCGATCGGCCGGCCATGGTCTTCGGTTCCTTCTACGCTCCGCATCCTGCCGCCGTGCGCCACGTCCTCGTCTACCGCAAGCTTGCGGACTCCGGGGTGGTCGGTAGTACGACCGGCTACCGCCGCGATGTCGAGCCGGTCTTCCTCCTGGGTCTGTGGCCCAAGCGTCCCGGTGCATGGAGCAGCGTGGTCTCCAGCAACGCGCGCGGCGTCGGCCACCTCGCGCGCAAAAGCGGGCATCCCCACGCCAAGCCCGTGGACGTGCTGGAGGCCCTCATCGGGACGTGCCCGCCCGGCGTCGTCGCCGACCCGTTCGCCGGAGACGGCTCCACGCTGGTCGCCGCCCGCAACCTCGGCCGCCGCGCCATCGGCGTTGAGATCGACGAGCGCTATGCCGAGCGCGCCGCCCGCCGGCTGTCCCAGGCGGCCCTGCCGCTCGTCTGAGCCCTGCCCGGAAAGTGCGCCCCGGGCGGCGGCCGGTACGTGTGCACTTTCCCGTACGCGATGACGTGACGTACCCCGGACGAAGATCAATTCCGGGGAAGCACTCTTCCCCGGCACGCCCCGCGGCCGCCGTCTTTCGTCTCCGTTCCGTCTTCCGTCTCGTTCCGTCCCGCGTGGCCACATCTGACCTAGAACCGTTTCGGCATAGCCCTTGCCAGCCTCCTTAAAGTCCTTAAGACTCTAGGTATGACCAGCGAGACGATGCCGGTCGAGCAGGCGCGCAAGGTCCTGGGGGACCTGGTCATCCGCGCCTCGCTGCACGGCAAGACGACCGTCCTGACCCGCTACGGGCAGCCGGTCGCCCAGATCGCCCCCTACACCCAGGAGCAGCACATGCCCGAGCACACCACCGCCACCGCCTGGCCCCCCGGCGTCTACGCCCGCTACCTCACCGTCGGCGGCGCCACCGTCGACCTGCGCCGCGGACACGTCCCCGCGCCCTACGTCAACACCTGCACCGGCTGCGGCGAGAACGACCTCAGCTACGGCCCCCACGAGGAGGGCTACAGCCCCGAGGACGAAGCCGCGTACGCCGAGCGAGAGGCCCGCACCGCCGCCCAGGCCCACGCCGAGACCTGCCGCGCGATGCCCGCCCCCCAGGAGCGCTGAGCGATGGCCATGACCCCCGACTACGACGGCGGGACGATCACCTCCACCGTCACCCTGCACACCGCCACCCGCGCCCCTGAGGGCCACTGGACCGTCTCCTGGCTGCCCGGCCGCGCCCTGGACTACAACGCCGCCATCACCGCCATGACGCTCGCGGAGAAGGACGCCGACGCCGACTACGCCGACCGCCAGACCCAGCTGGCGCTGGTGAGCCTGGCCGCCGAACTCGGCCTGCAGTACCCCGAGGTCGCTGGCCTCCTGGAGCAGAACGTCCCCGCGAAGGAGCGCTGACCCATGACCACCACTACCGACACCCTCGACCTGGCCGCCATCCGCCGCGCCATCTCCGACCCCGGCGCCGTCCTCCCCCGCGACCTCGGGGACGACTTCCAGCCCGCCGAGTCCGTCTCCAACTGGTCCGCCCGCGCCGTTCTGGCCGTCCTGACCCCGAAGGTGGAGGAGATGCAGGCCGAGATCGAGCGGCTGCGCCAGAAGGACCGCGACGCCCTCGCCTGGGAGGCCCGCCTGGCCGGCCACGCCTGGACCGCGGTCGACGGCGGCAACGCCCTGGGCGACGAGATCCTGCAGCTGCGCAAGCGGCTCGCCGCGCAGGAGGCGCTCGCCCAGGTCTACCGGCTGAACCTGGAGGAGCTGGCCGCCATCGCCACCGGGAACAGCACGGACGCCGAGGCCCGCCAGCAGTTCCTCGCCCGCCTGACCGCCCCTGCGAAGGAGAACTGACCATGACCGACACCGCCAATCTCGAACCGGCCGAGGCCCGCCGCCGCGCCCTGGAGGCCGAGGCCGTCCAGCGGTGGAACGCCGCCCACCCGATCGGCACGCCGGTTCGCTACTGGACCGGGTTCCGCGAGGGCGAGGGCGCCGCCGGCACCACCCGCACCGAGGCCCAGCTGCTCGGTGGCCACACCGCCGTCGTCTGGGTGACCGGCGAAAGCTCCTGCATCAGCCTCACCCACGTGGAGCACTGCCCCGAGCGCACCGTGGACGTGCGCGACCTGGGCTTCCCGATGGACGACCGGGATCTCATCTACAACGGCCTGCAGTCCCGCGAGGGCACCTGGGGCAGCGCCGACGCCGCCCTGGGCGACGAAGAGAACTGGGCCTACGCCGAGGTCACCGAGGCCTGGTGCGAGCGCGCCGCCGAACTCCTGGCCGAGCACGGCATCGTGTGGGACCCGGAGGGCCCCGAGGACCGCGTCACCCTCCCGGCCGGGATGGGGCGGACGGCGGCCGAGAGGATCTGGCAGGAGGTCACCGACGCGTTCGACGCCTGGGTCGACGGCGTGGTCGAGGAGACCCGCTCCGGCCGCGACCGCGCGCCCGACGACGGCCTGCGCCCCGACGATGCCCCCGGCGCCCGCTGGGTCGACGAGCCCACCGCCTGATCCCGGGGTCCCGGGACTCCTCCATCACGGAGTCCCGGGACCCGATTCCCCATAATGCGTGTTATGTGATCTTCGAGAGCAAAGGAGTACTCATGAACACCGCCGAGATCCTGGCCAAGGCCGCCGACGTCATCGAGAAGCAGGGCTGGGCGCAGGGGAGCTTCTTCGAGAGGCCCACCGGCGACGACGGCCTGCCCGACCTCAGCATCGACGCGCGCACCTGCCCCGTCTGTGCCCGGGGCGGCATCTCCGTCGCCGTCGGCCAGCTCCCCACCTTCGGTGACGGCGCGTACGTGGAAGCCGACGCGATCGCCGACTGGGAGGTCGTCGCCACCGCTGAGAAGGTCTTCGCCGACTACCTCGCCGCGCGGGAGGGCTGGCCGGCCGACCGCACCATGCGGCCCGACATCGAGTACTGGAACGACACCAGCGAGCGCACCGCCGAGGAGGTCGTCGCCGCGCTCCGCGACTGCGCCTCCCACGTACGCGACGCCGTCTGACGACAGCCCAGGATCCCCAATCATGAAGCCCACCCACAGGCGACGCCGTAACCCTCCTCGATCTATCGGATGGCTTTACCTCGCGCTCGGCGTCTTCGTGAACTATCTGACCTGGGTGTTCCTTCTCGACCGCATGTGGGCGGAGGCAAACGCCTACGCGACACTCGCCGCGTTCAACCTTGCGGCGGCCTGGTTCATCCTCTGCCCCGACCACCGAGACGAGGAAACATGCTGACCGAGCCCTGCTGGGTCGTGCTCTCCGGCGGTTGCCGACTGGAGGGCCACTACGACTCCGAGGCCGCCGACCGGCTCGCCGAGCTGGTCGACCGCGGCATGGCGCTGCGCCTGGACGAGGAGTGCGGGCCTGGCTGCACGCGCACCGTGGGCGGGGCGGCCGCAGAGCTGGTGCTGCTGCGCGACCGGATCCTGCTGTACGTCAGCCAGCTGGAGCGCGTCTCGGCTCCGGTGGTGCGCGGCCAGCACGGGGACGGCCAGGCCGCCGCGCGGGCCGAGACGGCGCGGATCCTGCGCGGCCTGCTGAACGGCTCCCCGCCGCCGCGCGAGGCCGGGATGCACGCCTGGGAGCTGAGCGCCTCGGCCCGGGTCGTCGACGGCCAGGAGCAGCGGGAGGAGTCCGCGGCCGCGGCGCGGGGGGTCCAGGAGGTGCGCCTGCCCGAGTGAGCCCGGACATGACGAAGGCCGGTCCCCAGCGGGGCCGGCCTTTTCGTGTGCGCGGGCCTATCCGACAGCGCGGTGGTCCGGGGTCAGCGGCTGCCAGCCCTGTACGGCGGCCGCTTCGGTGATTGCTGCCATGGCCGCGTCGAGCGCGGCGCCGGCGTCCAGGCCGGGTCGTACCTGATAGTGCAGGTCGGGCCCGTGGAGGCGGTATTCCACGGGGGTCTGACCGGTGTGATCGCATTCGTAGAAAAGAATGGCGTTCGGTCCGTGCCGCCGCATCTGTTCGGGAGGCTGCCAGCGCAGGCGGGCCACCTGGGTGGTCAGCACCGACAGCGCGGCCAGCGTCTCGATCGTGTCCAGGCGCTCGTCCACGACGATGAGCGCGTGGTCAGGGTGCTCTTCGTAGGTGGCAGCGGCGTCGCCGACCAGGGTGGTGCGCATTCCTCGGAATTCCAACTCACGGCTCCTTTGCACGTGCCTGACCCCCGATGCCCGGATAGAAGACAAAACCACGTTTTGGGCGCCGATGCGAGTCTTGACAGTCGTTTTACCCGTGAGGAGATTTCACAATTCGGTCTTTCCGGATTATTACCCGTCAGTACCGTTACGAGGATCACGCTCGGATGGCTCGTTCTGGCGCTGGACCTGGGCCCTGCGCGACAGCAGGCGGGACTGGGCCTTGATGTCCTCGGTCATGGCCAGCAAGTCCGGTGGGAGCCTTTTCGTCCAAGTGACGATCAACACGCCCTCCTCTCCGGGGACGCTCACCTCCAGGGTGTGGCTGTCGGCGGCATCGCCCAGGCGCTCGGCGACCCCGGGTGGCAGGAGGTGCTCGCGCACCCCTGGCGCGTGCTCGATCGTCAGGTCCCCGGGCTCGGCCGCCACGGGCTCCCCGCCGGCCAGGACCGCTTCTACTGATCCGGTCTGCCATCCCAGCGCGCGCTCCAGCGCGGTCAGCACGGTCAGGCTGTAGTCATCGCGTAGGGCGCCCTCGATCTTCTGCACCCGGTCGCGCGACAACGGCCCTCGCTCGGCGAGCGCCCGCTGGCTCAACCCCAGCTCGGCGCGACGCCGCTGGACGGCTTCGGCCAAGCGTTCCCAGTTTCGGTTAGTCATGGCGCACATGATGCACCACTTGAATTCACTTGGACCATGGGGCATGGCCTTCTTCGGCCGGTTTTCGCCTGGGTTGGCATGGAAGTAGACGACTGCTGACCCATCGGCCTCTTCCGTAAATGCCTGCCATCTGTTGTGGACATGCCAAAACCGGCCATAACATGCCGACCATGACCCCGAGTGCAGGCCGCAGCGCCCCCCACGACCCGCACCTTCTGCGGGCCCGCCGCAGCGAGGCAGGCCTGTCCCAGTCCGAACTCGCCCGCCGCATCGGCCGCACCCCCGCGCTGATCAGCGCCCTGGAGTCCGGGACCTCGGGCGCCTCCCCCGAGACGCTGGAGGCCATCGCCCAGGCACTCGGATGCCGCCAGGCCGACCTGCGCCGCGGCGGCCTGCTGGTCGAGCTGCTGCCCCTCCTGGCCCGCGCCGAGCTGGAGGGCCGCCTGCACCTGTGCGATGCGTGCCTGCCCGGCCTGCTGGTCCTGCTCTCCCCCGACCTGGCCGATGAGACCGCCGATGAGGTCGCCCAGCGGTGGGACGAGCTGACCGACGCCCTGGCCTGCGGCCGCGACATCGGGCCCGTTCTGGACGCCCTCGCCGGAACCGATCCCCAGGAGCACCCATGAACCAGCCCGACGAGAGGCCGATGACGTCCGGTCAGGTCGCCGACGCCTTCGGCGTGAGCGTGCGCACCGTCCGCAGATGGGCCACCGCAGGGCGCCTGCCCTACTTCCGCACCCCCACCGGCCACCGCCGGTTCCCCCACAGCGCGGTCACCGCGCTCCTGCCCGCCCCCGAGAGGACCCCGTAATGCAGATCCGCAACCCCGAGACGCTCCAGCGCCTGGTCGACTCCGCGGCCCGGCAGCTGCGCAAGGCCGAGGAGGCCGGCGCCGCCGCCAACGGCTACGCCGAGCAGATCGTGCAGCTGCAGGCCGCCCTGGACCAGGTCCAGTCCTCCCACGCCAGCGCGTCCGCCGACGCCCGCAACGCCGCCGACCTCGCCCACGACTACAGCGAGATCGTGCGCGCGGTGTGCGAGGCCAACGGCTGGACGGTGCCCGAGCCCGCCGCCCCGCCCGCGCCCCGCTCGGTGGAGCAGGAGGCCCGCGAGGCCGTCGACCGCAACAAGAGCAAGCGGGCCGAGGCCGAGGCGACCCAGGCCGTGCCGGTGGCGGCGAGATGAGAACGCTCCTGGACCGGCTGCGCGACGCCTGGGCCATCATCCGCGGCCCCGAGGACGGCGACGACGACCCGATGTACTGGAAGGGCGGCCCCACATGGTGAGAGTCCTGGTCACCGGCACCCGCGAGTGCAAGGGCGAAGCGGCCCGCCGCGCGGTCGAGACGGCCCTGGAGACGATCGACCGCACGCCCGGCGAGCACGTCCTGGTCCACGGCGCCCAGCGCGGCCCCGACCGGATCGCCGCGGCGGTCGCCAAGCGCCTGGGCTGGACGGTCGAGCCGCACAAGGCCGCGTGGCTGCGCCCATGCGACGACAAGCGCCGCCACCGCGGCGGCCGCCCCGACCGCCGCACCGGCAGCTGGTGCCCGACGGCCTCGGGACTGCGCAACCAGGAGATGGTCGACGCCGGCGCCGACCTGGTCCTGGCGTTCCTGGCCAAGGGCGGCGTCAACCGCAACACCCGGGACTGCATCCGCCGCGCCCGCCGCGCAGGCCTGCGCATCACCCCCATCGAGATCGAGCCCGAGGCCGAGAAACCGCCGGGTCAGGCGGCGGCATGAGACACACCAGACGACGCACCAGGCAGAAGAAGAAGCCGCCGCTGTGCCCGCGCTGCGGAGGCAAGATCCTGCGCGCCGTCTGGGACGGGCGCGAGGTCCTCCTGGACCCCGCGCCCGCACCCGAACCCATCGGCGGATTCCTGGCCTACCAGTCATCGGGCGGCACGTGGATCGCCCGCGTCATCGTCACCGGCCACCGCCACCCCACCGAAAAGCCCTACGCCGTGCACGCCATCCGCTGCACGCACCGACCCGAGCCGAGGACCCCATGAGCGACACCGAGAAGATCACCCCCGAGTCGTATCCGGCGATGGTCGCCGTGCTCACCGGCGCCGCCCGCGGCCTCCTGGCCCTGCTGGAACACATCGACCTGGCCGCGATGCGCACCATCTGCGAGCAGATGCAGGCCATCGCCCCCATCACCGAACCCACCGCCTACGCCCGCGGCGGCATGGACAACCTGCGCGACCAGGCGGTGTTCCTGGACGCGCTGGCCCGCTTCCGCGACGACGTCGGCCGGCTCGACCGCAGCGCCCGCCAACGATGACCCGGACGGCGGCCGCGGCCGCGGTCA
>NZ_BAAATZ010000022.1:11831-14413 GCF_039533685.1 Actinocorallia aurantiaca
CCCCAACCCCCGGAGGGCACCCGTGACCGACGACCTCCACCTGCAGGCCGCCTACATCCGCGCCGTCCGCTCGGCGCTGGCCGACCTCAACATCACCACGACCTCCATCACCTACGGCCGCTACAGCGCCCGCCTGCAGCTGTCGGCGGCCTGCCTGGACGCCCCCGAACCGCCCTTCCTGCACTGGTCGGGCACCAGCGGCTGGACCCTCACCCGCACCGAGCACGCCCACCACGAGCCCCTGCACGCCGGACTCATCCCCCACCACGCCGTCGTCGCCCACGCGGTGGCGACCCTGTTCAAGGTCCGCCTGACCCCGCACATGCTCCAGGCCCTGGCCGCCTACATCGCGCCCAGCGACGACCTGCGCTCCATCCACGTCGAACTCACCCCCGACGCCGAGTACCGGCGCCTGGTCCTGGAGCGCGGCGGCGTCGACCCGGCCACCCTCACCGTCACCACCCAGACCCTGGCCGACCTCATCGAGGAGCTGGGCGCCGCCTACTACGACTGGACAGGCAGGACCCCATGACCGAGCCCCACGTCATCATCAACGGCTTCCACAGCGACGGCTCCACCCTGCCGACCGCCGCCCAGCGCGCGGACGCCGAGGCCACCGTCGCCCGCTACGCCGCCCGGACCCGCGGCCCGCTCGGCGACGACCTGGCGCTGGCCCGCCTGGCCCGCCTGACCAAGCGCCGCGACCCGATGGCGGCCGCCCGCATCATGAACAAGCGCGGCTACTGGAACCTGCGCCCCACCCAGCGCCGCGACTCCCCGGTGGCCGCGGCCGTCGCCGTCCTGGACGAAGGCCTGCAGCGCGTGCTCGACCACCTGTACGACTTCTTCGGCGACCGGGACGCCCGGTGAGCGCCCCCATGCCGCTGGCCGCCGCCGACGACCCCCGCGTGACGGTCGTCGCCGCCGCCCTGCGCGCCAGCGCCGCCCAGCCCGGCCCCGGCACCTACGGCACCGACGCCCGCCGCGTCCTGGCCGCCCTGGACGCCGCCGCCCCCGCTACCGCCAAAACCCGTTCCGATCCTCCCCGCGGGCCCGTCGACGAGCACGTCGTGGACGCCGCCGTCATCGCCTACATGGACGCACCCCGCGACGCCGCCGGCCGCATCGCGCTGGAGGACCTGATGCGCCACGTCAGCACCGCGGTGCGGGAGGCGCTGTGATCGAGGTCAACTTCTTCGCCGTGGCCTTCATCGCCGTCGCCCTGCTCATGGTCGGGCTCGTCATCGGCGCCTGGCCCAAGGAGGTCCTGGCCCAGCGCGACGCCGCCCGCACCGACCGCGAGCGCCTGCAGCAGCACCTGCGCGAGAAGACCGCCGAGAACCTGCAGCTGCTGCAGCGCGCCCAACGCATGGAGAAGGCCTACGCCGCCCTGCACACCTGGGCGTACGGCGCCCCGCCCCAGGACGGCGTGATTCCCGGCCAGGGAGACACCGCCGCGTGAGCGATGTGTGCCCGGTCCCCTCCTGCGGCCGGCCCCGCCCCCGCGACGCCCACGTCTGCCGCGGCTGCGGCGCCGACCTGGGCGCCGACCTGTCGGCCCTGGCCGACCTCGCCCGCGAGCTGGAGACCACCCTGGCCCGCCAGGGCCGCACCGGACAAGGCCACCGCGCCGCCCCCCAAGGCCTCCCGGTCGACCTGCGCGCCAGCACCGCCCTGGCCGACCTGCACACCCTCCTGGACGGCTGGGCCCGCGCCCTGCGCCACGGCCTGGTCCCCGTCCCCGGACCCGTCTGCGCACGCTGCCGGCATCACTCCTGCGCCCGCATCACCGCGCGCAACGCCGCGGCCGCCCCGCCCGAACTCGACCAGGCCTCGCCCGCCGGGGACGGCACCCGCCGCGCCAGCGCCCCCGTCCTGGCCGCCTGGCTGGCCGAACGCCACCACCACCTGCTGCGCCGACCCGACGCCGCGGCCGCCGTCACCCAGGTCTACAACGCCCGCCGCACCGCCGAGCACATCGTGGACCGCGCACCCACCCGCTGGTACGCCGGACCGTGCGACTGCGGCACACCCATGTACGTCCAGCCCGGCGCCGCCGCCGTCACCTGCCCGCACTGCGAGACCGCCCACGACGTGCGCGAGCGCCGCGAATGGCTGCTGGCCTCCATCGCCGACCGCCTGACCACCGCCACCCAGGCCGCCCACGTCATCACCCTGCTGGCCGTCCCGATCACCCCCGAGCGGATCTGGAAATGGGCCGAGCGCGACCTGCTCATCCCGCACGGCCACGACGTGAAGGGGCGACCCCTGTACCTCATCCGCGACGTCATGGACCTGCACATCACGATGCTGACCCGCCAGGCCGAGCGCACCGCCAAAAGAACGGCAAAGGTGAAGGTATGAGTCCAGGTTGCGGCCTGATCAACGGCATGTCAGGCTGATCCCGCACAGACGACCTGTGCCCGAAAACCCCTCAAAGGCCCGCTGAGCCCCGCTCGCGGGCCTTTCGCATTCCCGGAGGTCATCCGTGGCAGACATCACCTTCAACATCGCCAAGGGCCGCGTCAACGGCTACGCCGCCCAGGTCGGCACCGGCAACGCCGCCCTCATCCTGGTGCCGC
>NZ_BAAATZ010000022.1:14454-15498 GCF_039533685.1 Actinocorallia aurantiaca
GGCCGCGCTCCTGGCCGGCGCATCCAACGAGCAGACCACGATGGGCCGCAAGACCATCACCGCGGCCACGGTCACCCCCGATGACACCAGCGACAGCAGCCAGTCCGACTTCGCCGACCAGACCTACACCAACGCCACCGGCAACCCCATCGGCGCCTTCCTGGTCTGCTTCGACCCCGACACCACGGCCGGAACGGACGCCAACATCGTGCCGCTGACCAAGCACGACTTCCCCGCCACCCCGGACGGCACCGACCTCCTGGTGGGCGTCAACGGCTTCTTCCGCGCCGACTGAGATGGCGTACACGAAGCAGACGTGGGCGGACGGGCCGGACGGCAACACCCTCATCAACGCCGTCCGCCTGAACTACATGGAGACGGGAATCCAGGACGCCGCGGCTGCCGCCGACGCCGCCCAGGACCCGCCGCGCTGTGCCCTCACCCGGATCGCGGACCTGACCCTGACCAGCGGCGTGGTCACCGCCGTCCCCCTGGCCACCTCCATCTACCAGGAGGGCGGGGTGTGGTGGACGACCGGCAGCGGCGTCACCGTCCCGGCCGGGGCAGGCGGCCTGTACCTCGCCGCCCTCCGCACGATCTTCAAGGACGGCGCCCCGAACACCGGTGACAGGAGCATGTGGCTGCGCCGACAGACGGGCGGCCCGCTGGTCGACGACCCGCCGATCGTCTCGCTCACACCGGCCGCGACCGGCACCGCCATCTGGCCGGACCTGACCGCGTCCAACGTGGCCCCGCTGACGGCCGGACAGACCTATTACGTGTCGGTCAGGCACGGCCTGGGCACCCCGCTCGTCCTGTACGGGGTCGAGATGTCTCTCACCCGCATCACGCTGTAGGAGGCAGGCGGTATGCCCTACCCCGGCCCCACCACCTACCCAGGAGCAGGCGTCTGGCCCGGCCTCCTCCTGGGCGAAGCGGCCGAGACGGACACGGCCCTGCCCCTGGCGGCGACGAAGACCCAGCAGCTGGGCACGGCGGCCGAGACCGATGCCGCGCTGGAGCTGACCGGCGCGAAAACACGTC
>NZ_BAAATZ010000023.1:0-2282 GCF_039533685.1 Actinocorallia aurantiaca
ATGCGGGTCTTCATGTCCGCGCGCTTCCGCGCGGCATCCGAGGTCATCTGCTGGGTGCCCGCCGCGAAAGTCGGCAACGGAGCGAGGCTCTCGGCGACGTCACGGGCGAAGGTATCGATCCCGTTCGCCATGACGGGGGCGGGGAAGTCGTCGTTGAACATCGAGGGGAAGACCTCACCGATCCGCCCATCGCGGATGCGGTAGATGTCCCCCATCACCCGGTCCTTGGCGGCCCGCGCCTCGCGCAGCCGCCGGACCGTGGCACTGATGGCCTTCACGTCACTCAAGACGCCCACGACTCCATCCCCTGAACCAGCGCAAGCCGCTGCTGGCGCTGTCGATACCTGGGGAGGAATCGCGACTGCTGGTGGCTCTTGGTTCTGCCAAGAGCCTGGTCCATGACCTCGCGGGCCTGAAGTTCGGCGAACCACAAAGCCATGGGCAAGTCCTGGACAAGCTTAGATCCTTTAACGCCCGGACGCCATGTCACCAGCTGCTCGACCAGCGCCTTCATGCCCTCGTGGTTGTGCGAGGACGGAAGGCGGATCTTCTTCTCGGTGAACAGCGGCGCCAGTGAGGCGACGCCGAAGTCCGGGTCGATCTTGTTGTTGCCGCTGTAGTGCTCGACCATCGCGCAGCCCCGAACCGCGAGGTAGTCGCGGATCTGGGCGTCCCGGGTCAGGAAGAGCTGGAAGGCGTTCTTCTCGATGACCCACTTGGAGGGCTTGTACTTGTCCGTCCAGGCGTAGATCAGCTCCCTGATCTGCTCCGGGGTGGGGGCCTTCATCCGGTGGGGCTCCAGCACCCACCGGTCCCCGGTCTTCATGTCGACCGCATACGCGATGGTGGCCGTCTCCCCGGCCATGGCCGGGTCCATGGAGCAGATGACGTAGAGGCCCTGCATGCCCTCGGGGCGGTGGTGGAACTTGTTGTCCCCGCGCAGGACGCCCACCGTCCTGGCGCCGTTGATGCAGCCGCGCACCGCGGCCGGGGGGAAGATGGACTCCTCCCCCACCTCCTGCTGCTGGTAGACGAGCGCCCAAATGCGCTCGTCACCGATGGACTTGCGCCTCTTGGCCAGGTGGCGCCCCGACCATCGGGGATAGAGCCCATCGGCGTCAGGCGTGGTGTCCCGCGGGTCCTTGGACCCGACCCACGGCCGGTCGGACTTCGGCCAGAGGGTGACCCAGTCCTCCGGGTCCTCCGCGTATTCCAGGACGGCCGGCTGACTCAGGTACGTCCAGGGGGACTCCCCGTCGGGGTAGTTGTCCGGGTCGCGGAGGACCTTGTAGAGGTCCACCGCACCCACCCGGGTCCCGACGACCAGGAGGGTCCCGCCGGGGCCGATGCGGGTCAGGACCTCCTGGTTGATCCAGGAGCGCTGGGACTCCCACTGGTGGGCGTTCCGCAGGGTCAGGATGTCGTCGCAGACGATGAGCGTGGCACGCGAGCCGTAGATCTGGCCGGCCATGCCCAGGGCCTCGATGTTGGGGTCCTTCTCGACCCCGTCCCGGGCCTCGCCGTCCAGGTAGACCATGGTGGACTGCCACACGGCGTTGGGGCCGTTGAAGCCGTCCGCCGGTGCGAACGCCAGCTGAAGCTTCGAGTAGGTCGGGTGCGTCAGGCGTTGCTTGATCGCATAGACGAACTTCTTGGCGAGCTCCTGCGTCGCCGAGACGATGATGACCCGCTCGTTCGGATCCTTGCAGATCCGATACGTCACGTAGTCGATCGTGAGCGTCATGGATTTGGAGAACTCTGGCGGGGTGTTGATCAGGACGAACTGCTCGTCACCCGGCTCGTAGACCATCGCCGAATGCAGGTCGCGGGGCTCCCTGCCTTCGATGGCGTCGATCCACCGCTGCTGGTGGGGGAAGGTCTCCGTGTTGAGGTATTCGCGGCGGAACTCCTCGAAGGAGTCCGCCTTCTCTCCGCGGCTGACGTTGTTCTGGTTCGCGCGGATCTGGCGAATGAGGTCCACCTCGCGGCGGAAGGTCTCGTCGCTCTTGCGCCAGTACTCGTAACTCTTCTCCGAGTACCCGACCTCGGCCATGGCCTCGCGGGTGGTGCGGCCGTTCTGGACGGCCCGCAGGAAGAGCCTCTTCGCTTCGATAGTGCCCGGCCTGGAGCCCTTGGCGGGCTTGGTCCGGGCACTGGCCTTGACCTTCGGCCGGTCGGCCTCTCCGAGCTTCTTGGCCATCTCTCCCCAGAGCTCACCGGAGCCTCAGGCTCCGGGTCCTTGGGGAGGAACACGACCATTATGCCCCAGGGGGTATAAGTTA
>NZ_BAAATZ010000024.1:0-13439 GCF_039533685.1 Actinocorallia aurantiaca
TATTCTCTGTATTTGGAGATTACAGGGCTGCGGCCATATCGGCTCCTCCGATTCCGTTTAGTATTTATCGAAGCGAGCGAGATCAGCTCAATGAATTGTGGAATCAGAGACTTAATTCCACCCCTTGATGCAAGACTGGCTGAACGACGCTTCTGTAGAAGATAGGCCACGGCTAGTTCCGACTCCGTTCCGGCGGAACGCCAAATATCCCCGAAATTATTGGCAACTGCTGAGGTGTGAAATCCGAGCTCAGAGACGGTTGTGGGGATCAGGCGCAGGTCAGGAAGATGGGATGTGGAGAACCCGGCTTACAGAGGGAGTCGGAGCCGTGGGCTAGCAATAGACCAAGTCGATGACTTGGTGGATGAATGCGCTCCACTCGCCGGGTTGGCCCTTGTAGCCGGCGGCTTTGAGGGTGAGTTCGAGGGTTCGGCGTAGGGGGACCGGTGAGGACATGATCGTGTCGTTGCGTAGGGCGAGGCGTGTGAGTTCCTCGGGTTTGGGCGGGCGGTCGCTCTTGGTGGCGTTGCAGGAGTCGTGGGTAGGGGCGAGGTTCCAGACGGCGTCCAGGTCGGGTCCCTTCCACCCGGTGGGGCCGCCGAGGCGCTGCATGTAGGAGTAGGGGAAGACGTGGTCGACCGCGACGGGGTCGGAGGGTGTGAGGGGCTGGTGGCAGATGAGGCATCTGCCGTGCTGGAAGCCGACGACGGCCGCGGTGATGCCGGTGATGGATCTGCGGCGGCGCCGGTCGGTCAGCTTCAGTTCGCTCCAGTCGACGGCTAGGCCTTCTTCCAGGAGGCTGCGGCCTACACCGGAGGCGAACGAGGTCTCCACGATCCGCCAGCGTGCGTCGAGTTCCTCGACCAGTCCGTTTGCCTGCTCGGAGCGAGCGATGTGGGTGAGCGCCGGTGTCAGGATGATGGTGCGGTTCTTGCCTGTACCGGTGAGCTCGTAGAAGCGGTGCGGGAGTTCGACTCCGCCGCGCTGGTTGTGGAACTTCTGCATGACCATGCTGGGGATGGAGCGGATTGCGGCGTGCACGAGTTCTTCCGTCGGGCGGCCCAGCCGCCGGCTCTCCTCGGCTTCTCGGGCTGCGATCGCCAGGAAGTCCGTGTCCTTCATCTGGCCGGTCGGGGCTTGCGGCCCCTCTGAGAGGTGCTCAAGGATGCCGCGCGCATAGACCTCTGCCAACTCCACCAGGGGCACCTCTGCTCGCTCGTCTGCGGCGAGCGAGAGCAGGGCATTGCCTAGCGCGAACTTGTAGGTTCGGGAATTCACGCCCAGGAGCACCGCCATCCGCCAGGAGGCGTGCGCTGTCGGCTCGACTTGGAAGAACTCCCGCATACCCGTGCTCCAACATCCTGCTCATCGCCGACTCGATCGCCCTAGAGGCGTTGTCCGACACGATCAGGGCTTCAGGGTTTTGCGGAATCCCAGGGAGCTCCACTGGACTTCCGCTCGGCCCATGAAGTCTCTGTCTTGTTCATGGATCTCCACCCTGAGTCCGCATGAGCGGGCCAGGTCGATGGTCTCTTTATCCCCGACGTCGAACATGTGCCGTCCTGTCGGCACCGGCCCGTGCCGCAACGTCACCATCACCGCTCCGCCCGGTGCGACCAGTTCGGCGAGGCGGCGCATCGCTTCCGCCCTCTCTGCCTGCTCCAGGTGCATCCACACCGCCGACAACCACACCAGGTCGAAGCGGCCCTCGACTCGGGCCAATGTCGGCAGCACATCGTCCACCCAGACGATGCCCTCGGCCGCGTGCAGCAGGCCTCCCAGGGCGCGGAACTCCGCAACCGGCTCCACCGCCACCACCCGGTGGCCCAACCGACTCAACGCTGCGGCATCACGCCCCGACCCCGCCCCCACATCCAGCACCCGCCCCGGCTTGACCGGAATCAAGCCCAGCACCAGTTGGTGAACCTCCTCGAACACCAATCCTTCATAGCCGCGAGCCAGATCGGCAGCCTGCTCCTCGTACGCGCGCACCGCTGGGATCATCCCGCCAAGCTACCCAACGGTTCGAGTGATGGATCAGAGTGGTCGGCCCCGGCGTGCCATCGGGCCGGTCGCGTGCGAGCTGGCGCAGGGCCATCTCGGATGCGTCCAACGGCAGGTCGGTGCGCAGGTGGTCAGTCAGTTCCCAGCCCACAATGCGCTGGGAGTAGGCGTCCAGCACAAGCGGCCGCATATGCGCAGCCTCCCGGGTGCGCACGTAGGTGATGTCGGTCAGCCGCAGCTGGTCGGGCCGCCCTCTCCACGAGGACACTCACGTACTCCCGCTGACGTACCCGGAAACCATCGCGATGACTGCCTTGAACTTGCAGAGGCGGGTTGCATCAACTCGCTTGACCGTCCTCTATCTCTGTGAGAATCTTCAATCTCTTGAAGAGATCAGAGGGTAAGGGGAAGACGGAAGCATGCTCCTTGAAGATGAACGCGCCCACGAGTGTGCGATCCGTAATGCTTATGCCGATCGGCTGTCGAGCCTCCGTCGTGACGAGCGCCTGATCGGGGTCGAGCCGACCTTCGAAGGAACCAGCCTGCGTGCCGACATGAAGACGGTCGATTCCTCGAACACCCTGAGGATCTGGGAGTTCAAGATCTGGGCCGACCACCGGAGCCTCGGGCAGGTCCTCACCTACCTCGCGATGGAGCGCAAGAATTCGCCCGGACGTAAGGTCCGCGCCGTTCTGGCGGCGTTCGAGTTCGCCCCCGAGATCCTGGAGGCCAACGAGATCCTCAACCTCGGCATCGAGATGGTTCCGATCCCGCCGAAGCTTCGCCTCGCCGGTTTTGTCCCGGCTGTTGAGGTTCCGGCCGCCGAGATGCCGATCATCCCGGCCATCCCGGAGACCTGACGCCTCCGGCCCACAGGCCTACACCTACAGAGAGAAGCCATTCGCCATGAACTATCCGGTGATCCCCAAGGACACCCTCATCCCCGACTCCGCCATCCCCACCGACGAGAAGTTCTCGGGAATGAAGATCGTGCGCTTCCAGAGCAACAAGGAAGCACACGACAACTTCGCGAACAACAGGTACGAGTTCCAGCACGAGCTCGGCATGCACCACACCGTGCGGGGGGTGGTCCTCAGCCGGAAGGGGGCCGCTCCGAACTATCGCATCACCGTGACGATCCACGCCAAACTCCGGCATTTCATCGAGATCGTGAAGTACAACCCGGCGAACCCGCCGGGCGACAACTACGAGGCGATCGGCATGCGGCAGGCGCATGAGCAGACCCAGGCCGACTTCAAGGGCGCGAAGAAGGAGAATCTCAACAACTTCCGGAACTACAACATCGAGGCGATCCGTGGCGAGCGCACCGCCTACCTGCCGACGGTGAGCGGTTGGCAGTCGGACAAGTTCTTCGACCAGACCATCTTCGTCGCGTTCGACGAACCCAGCGACCTCTCGCTCTACGGCACCCTCTACCTGCCCAAGGCTCCGGTCATGCAGTCCGACGGCCAGACCCAGACCGCGGCGCTCTTCCAGGCAGCCGAGACGGAACTCGCCATCAAGGCCGGCGCCCTCGACAGCTTCGGAACCACGCTGGAGATCGAACTCAACGTGGACGAGTTGAAGGCGGGCCAGAGTTTCGCCGATCGCAACGGCCGCGGGTCTAAGAAGAACAAAAACCTGGTCTCCAGGCTCGACAACTCCTCCGCCCTGGCGATCATCCGGGAGCGGGCGATCAAGGACACGATCTTCGAGAGTCGGCTGGCGGATGGCCGGACGGGCGGCGCATCCGAGACCGCGACCAAGTTCATCGTCGACCTCTCGACGATGGACCAGATGCTCCTCGGCGTCATCTGCCGGAACACGAAGAAGCCCGAGCAGATCAAGCACTATCACATCGATCGGTTCGTCCCCTACTGCCGGGAATTCCTGCTCATGCTGCAGGAGACCTTCGGCGAGAAGTGGGCTGACCCGACCCCGAAGAACCACGAGCCCTACCGGCGCCTGTACATCCACGGCTGGGCCTTCGCCCAGAAGGCGATCGCCGTCGCCTACCACGACGCCATGCGGCACAAACTCGTCCCGCTCGGTGCGAGTCTGGGAGTTTCAAGCGACCACTCGACGCCGGACGAGGTGCTCAAGATGGACGAGGAGCTGGTCGAGGCCGCTAAGGAGAAAGCCCCGGAACCGAAGATCACCCTCACCGACCTCAAGTACCGGCTCACCAAGATCGACTGGCTCAGGTACCGGAAGCACTGGATCGCCGTGACCGGCCACAAGCTGGACAAGACCGGCAAGAAGAAGACCCGGGAGATCAAGGACGGCACGGAGGGCGGCAAGAAGCTCATCGTCGAGGGGCAGGCTCAGAACACCGCGGCGACGATCGGGTTCCTCTACAACAAGATCATGTCTGACAGCTGGGAAGAACTCTGCTCTGACGTGGACGCCAAGTAGCCCGAGGCCAGCCTGCGACCACCATGTCGGAGTTCCTGTTCCGCGATCCCTGATCGTGCGTAACTGGCGCCAAAACCAGAATCACTCCCTCCCAGAACCGCTGGTAGGGCAGGTTTAAGGGCGAGATCGCAAACCTGTCCCGTCCTTTCTAGACGCCATGCTCCAGCGCAATCTGCGAGAAGGAGCCCCTCCGGCGGGTGACTAGCTGGGTGACAACGACTGGGGCGACTGAGAGACGAGCAGAGACGTCCAGAAACACGGGAGTGCTGGTCAGGCGCATGGTCGAACTGCCGGGGGAGTGGCTGTAAATGCCTGGGGGTCAAGGGGTCGCAGGTTCAAATCCTGTCGTCCCGACCAGCTCAGGGCCATCTTCGGATGGCCCTGTTTTGCTTTTGGGTGACTAAGCCTCCTGGCTGATCACTTGGCAGGCATGGGACAGGGCCCGAGGATCACGATCCTCGGGCCCTGCTCGTCTTCCTCGGTCTTACCCACTGGCGGGGAAGACCTGGTCCATGGTCTCCGCTCCACACAAGAGAACGGGTCTGATCTGCTTCCTGGTTCCTGCGGTGTGCCTTGAGGGCCTGTACGCAGTGAGCGGGAAGGGCCGGCGTCCCACCCGGTCCAGGGAGACCAGGGCAGGCTCCAGCGCGGGGTCGAGCCCGGTGGCCGGGCGCAGCGGAACGACGTGGTTCATCGTGTGCTCCCGGGGTCGGTGGATCGGCAGGCGGGGCAGGGGCAGAGCACCAGGAAGTCGCCGCCGCTGCGCCGGTCGAGGGGCCAGCGCGCGTCGATCTCAGCCGCCGCGGTCCGGCAGGCGGGGCAGGCCTCGGGGTGGTCGGGCCGCCACTGGGGGTCGAGGTCGGTGAGGTCGTCGCCGGCCAGCCCGCACAAGGTCAGCCCCCAGTGTCCCAAGGCGTGGTAGCGGGGCGGCTGCCCGTTGCCGTCCGGGTCCTTGCACATGTCCCAGCGCATGTCCGGCGGGGCGTAGAACGGCCGGCTCGGGATGGGGGTGTGGCCGGGTGGGCCCGTATGGAAGACGTCCCTGCCGGCTCGGCACCACGAGCACGCATAGGTGGTCATCGTCTCGAAGGGACTCTGCGAGGTGCTGCACCGTTTCGTTGGACGTCCGCAGATCGGGCACGGACCGAGATCGACCGGGGGACGCGGAGACGTCACCCACTCGGGCCAGCCGCCGTCCCGTTCCAACGGATCGTCGTGAAGGTAGGAGTGCGAGCGCCGCGCGTTGTCGTTGGTCACCGGCACCCCTTGTCATCCGCTGGGTTCCCGCCGGGGTTCCGGCCCCGCCCGGCGGTGTCGTCCGCTGAGATCCTAGGTGCACTCAGCGGACAAGATCAGTCATCCACTGAGAATCATCCGAGCTGACGACTGCCGCTAATTCCTGCACTCGGCCTCCTCGCGGGCCGACCCTGGTGGTACTGCGGCTACGTCAACGGCCAACACCGAGGCCGAGCCATGATCGACCAGGGCGTCCGACGCCTCCCCGCCCTGATGCGGCTGGCAGGAACAGGTCTGCCGGGGCATCTGGCCGGACGGTTCGTGGCCGGCCTCTGGGGGCGGTGAGGCGGTCGGCGGCTGCGCGGATTGCGGGCCGAGGAGCGGGGGAAGGAGGCGCAGCCGGGTGGAGGACAAGGTTCAGCGACAGGCGCAGCAGCGCTTCGAAGAGCTGACTGAGCCTTTTCAGCGGGTGGTCGTGAGGGCGCTGGTCACGGGCTGTCGGCAGGTGCGCGGTTTGGCCGGGGAGATGACAAAGCCTCACTGGGGCGGACGCTCTTTATGCCTGCGGGGCGAACAGAGACGCGCGGTATGTCATGGACTGCTTGGAATGCTCTCTTGGTCTCGGGAGCGCGGAGGGGGTTGGGTGAAGTCCACGGGCGGAAGCTGCATCCTGTTTTTTCTGCTTGGCCTTGACCGTGGAAATGGCGAAGGTGTGGTTTCCGTATCGGATGTCAGGCTCCCTGGGTAGGGGTCGTAGTCGCAGAGGTCGGTTCACTCGCTAGATCTCGCCCGGCGAGAACAATGTCAGAATCTCGTGAGGGATCTCGACATCCCTGATCCGTGGGATTTCGGGGTTTTCTACGGCCTTCTACAGGAACGGAGTGGTCGTCCCTTGGAGGTGCTCCCTGTTCTGGCATTTCATACCGGTTCCCCAATGGCTTGTTTCTGCTGAAGGCTGAGGAACATACGGAGCTTTAGCTCCGTGCAGGAGGGGCAACAGCAGCGTCGATTGCTGGCGTGCCCATCTTGGCGATCGCTGCTCGCGGCCGATGGTCAGAGAAGTCACCGGTCGTGCTCGGCCGCATTCGCGCGGTCGACCGGTGGAAGAACAACCCGATGCGCGGGATCGGCCTATGAGCCCGGCTTACTCCGTAAAGGGTCAGAAGCGTCAGACCAGTTAGAAGGCCGCCGGGGCGGAAGGGCCATCCCGCATGGGGAAAGGTCGGGCGGCGACCGCCGCGCAAAGCGAGAGCCGTTAGCGGGGACGGTCCGACTACGGTCGGTTCATCTGCAGGGCAGGACGGGGCGTTGGGCGAGGATACGGCGGGCGCGTTCTCTGGAGAGGTTCTTCGAAGTCCAGCCATCGGGCTTTTCCAGGTCGCGGGCGATCTCTTGGAGGGCGCAGGAGCGGCGGGGTTCGGGGAGGCGGTCCAGGGCGGGGACGGCGTCGGCGGAGAGGCCGTTGAGGTAGGGCACGACGACACGTTCGGAGTGGGCGAGACGGTCGACGTTGCGGGAGGCGATGAAACCGTCGGGGTTGATCAGGCCGAGGAGCAGGAGGCCGGCGGCGCCGGTGGCGGCGACCGCGCGGGGCAGCCAGTCCGCCTTCATCCGAATTCCGGCGACGGCGATCATCACGATGACCAGGCCGAGCCAGAGTTCGAAGGCGTGGACCCACAGGCGCAGACGGGTCCAGCCGGAGGACTCCTCGTAGAGGTAGAGGCGGCGCAGGGCGACCGCGACGACGACCAGGGTCAGCACGCACAGGGCGCCGAGCAGGAGGCGGACCAAGGCCGAGGAGGAGACGGGGCGGTGCCGGACCGCGACGGCGATCACGGCGAGGACCAGCACGGTGACGACGACCAGCTGGAAGAAGCCCTGGCGGGCGTAGGAGGAGTAGGACACTCCGGCAGGCAGGGCGGTGTGGTCGAGCAGGACCCGGGCCTGCACCGCGCAGAAGGCCAGGAAGAGCAGGTTGAGGGAGATGAGCGGCACGGCCCAGGCCCAGCGGCCCGCGGGGGTGCCGGGGGCGGGGGCCAGCTCCTTGAGCCGGGGCGGCGTGATCGCGAGGTAGGCGAAGGCCAGCACCAGGCTGGTGATGATCAGGAACCAGAAGGTGCGCGCCAGGATCGAACCGAGGCCCAGGTCCGGGAGGAGTACCGAGATCATCTCACTGAAGGCCGCGTCGGCGCTGGTCAGCAGGGCTCCGAAGACCAGAAGCAGCAGACCGGCCAGGCCCGCCGTGCGCAACGCGGCCGTGCCCTTGCCCCGGCCCGCTTCGGCCGCCGAGGCGACGCCCCGGCTGGACCACGGAAGCATGGACACCAGTGCACCCGGCAGAGTCAGCCCTCCGCCGATGACCTCGAACCAGCTCCGGCCGCCGACCAGCGCGTACGAGAGCAGGGGCAGCGCCAGCGCCGTGGTCAGCGCGAGCAGCCAGGGAGCGTCGCGCAGGACGGGCATCAGCACCAGGCCGAGGCCCAGGGTCGCGAAGACCAGTCCGGTGCGGTTGCGCGGGGTCAGCCGGCCGCGCAGGACCGGCAGGAGCGCGAGCACCATGGCGACGGCCGTCAGGGCCGCCCCGATGCCGGGCTTACCGTTCAGGAAGGTCGCTCCGGCGATTCCGGCCGCGCCCGCCGGCAGGAGCACGCGCGGCGCGGCCGGACCCGAAGGAGCGGGCCAGGCACGGGCGACCCGTTCGTCGGTGTCGTTCATGAACGGGGTCAGGGCCGGCGCGAAATCGCCGGGGTGGGGTCCTGGCGCGGACGGTTGCGGCGCGGGTGTGATCCAGTCGGTGGGCATGGCGGTTCTCCGGTGGTGAAGGGGGATGGTCACACGGATGTGGCAGCCGGTATCGGTGTTGAGGACGGCGATGGTGCCCTGGTGGAGGTCGACGGCCCAGCGGGCGATGGCCAGGCCCAGCCCGGTGCCGCCGTCGGAGGAGCCGCCCCGGACGAAGCGCTCGAAGACCCGGGGACGCTCGGATTCGGGGATCCCGGGCCCCTCGTCGATCACTTCCAGGACCAGCTCGGTGAGGACGATCGAGGCCCGGACGGTCACGGTGCCGTCGGGTGGGCTGTGCCGGCAGGCGTTGTCGACGAGGTTCGCCACGACCTGGAACAGCCGGTCCCGGTCGGCGTGGGCCGTCAGCCCGGCCCGTACCGCCAGGACCACGGGCGTGGAGGCGCAGACTTCGGCCAAGAAGTCCCGCACGTCGAAGTGCGTGAGCTCAAGCGGGACCGCTCCGGCGTCGACCCGTGACAGGTCGAGGAGCTGGGTCACCAGGCGTCCGAGCCGCTCGGTCTGGCCGACCGCGCCCTCCAGGACCGCCGGTGTGGCCGGGGTCACGCCGTCAGCGACGTTCTCCAGCACGGCCCGGAGCGCGGTGATGGGGGTGCGCAGCTCGTGGGAGACGTTCGCGACGAACTCGCGCCGCTGCCGGTCGACCTCGGCCAGGTCGGCGGCCATGGTGTTGAACGCCTCTCCCAGCTCGCCCACCTCGTCATTGGAGGTGACGCGGACCCTCCGGTCGTACCGGCCGCTCGCCATGGAGCGGGCCGCTGCCGTCATCTCCCGCAGCGGCGCGGTCATCCCGTGTGCGATCAACTGGGTGACGGCCATCGACCCGAGCACCGCGACCGGCAGGGTGATCCGCCCCCTGAAGCCGATGTAGTAGCCCCATTTGACGAGCAACGCCGAGGTGAGCGCGGTGAACATCGCGACCACCCCAAATTTGATCTTGATCGACCGCAGCGGGTCGAGCGGGCGCGGCCAGCTCACTGCCTCTCCAGCGCGTAACCGACGCCGTGCGCGGTCCGGATCCAGGAGGCGCCCAGCTTGCGCCGCAGCGTCTTCACATGGGTGTCGATCACCCGGGAGTCCGACGAACCCGCCCAGTTCCATACCGCTTCCAGCAGGACGGACCGGGTCATCACGGCGCCGGGGTTGCGGGCCAGACAGGCCAGCAGGTCGAACTCCATCGGCGTCAGATGGATCTCGGTTCCCTCCAGATGGACCCGCCGCGCGGCTTCGTCGATCTTGAGTTTCTCGGGGGCGACGGCGGCCGTCACAGCCGAGCGGCGCAGCAGGGCCCGGATCCGGGCGACCAACTCCCGCATGCTGAAAGGTTTGGTCACGTAGTCGTCGGCCCCGACGCCGAGGCCCACCAGAAGATCGGTCTCGTCATCGCGAGCGGTCAGCATCAGGACGGGGACCGGCCGGGCCGCCTGCACCTGGCGGCAGACCTCGAGGCCGTCGAAACCGGGCAGCATCACGTCGAGCACCAGGAGATCGGGCAGGAAGGAGGCCGCCACGGCCACCCCGGCGGGACCGTCGGCGGCCGTCGCGACCTCGAAACCCTCGACGATCAGCCGTTCGGCCACTGCCTGGGCGATTGTCGGGTCGTCCTCGACGAGAAGAATGCGCTGCGCTGTCACGGAGGTGAGCGTATGAGAGCCCTGCGGAGGCTTCGTGTGCCGAATGTGGAGATTTGGTGAAGCCCCACGCCCTACGGGGTCAGCGGCGTGGCACCAGGGCGGCGGTGAGGGTGGCCGCGACGGCCAGAAGGGCGATCTCAGGGGGATCAGGTCGGGAGTGGCAGGGGTGGCGAGCAGGCCGATCAGGGCGGAGAGAAGAACGCCGCCAGTCGCCGCCGATGAGGACCGGCCGCTGGGATCCCAGTGCGCGGACCAGCGGGCCCGCTCAGCTCGGGTCTCTGGTCGGCTCGGCGATCTGGACCAGTCGAGCGAGGTACTTGGCGTCGCCTTCTGTCACTACAGGGAGTACCGCCGAGAGCCCGCTCGCACAGTCGCCGAGAATCTGTCGTCGCTGCAGGTCGACAACCCCGTCGCCGGCCAAAGAGCTGGTGATGCAGCCGGCGACGTAGGAGTCGAGCCCGGGGACCGACTCTCCGCCGGGTGCGTCGACCCGGCATCGCGCGCCCGTCGTAGCGGGATGTCCGATTTTGTGCGATGCGTGTGCTCGCTGAGCTGTGCCAACACAGCCGGTTGCTCGTCGAAGGGCTCCTTTTCAGCCTCGGCCTCTTAAGACCGAGCGGCCAACTGGGTGACAACGGCCAGAGCGGTCGGGGATCGGTAGAGACATCAGGGGTTGTGGAGTTGCTGCTCGGGCGTATGGGCGGACTGTAGTGGGAGAGTTGATAAATGCCTGGGGTCAAGGGGTCGCAGGTTCAAATCCTGTCGCCCCGACCATGAAGCAGCAGGTCAGAGGCCTGATCACTCACGGAGTGACCAGGCCTCTCGGCTTTCTGACCGTCGCTCGGTCCCGTTCATCGCGCCGATCAGGGGAGAGCTTCCCAGGAGGAGTCGACGAAGCCGAGGCGCTTGCCACTGAAGATCTTGAGACCCTTTGTGGTGATCTTGCCCTTGTGGTTCTTGAGAAGGAGGAGACGGCCGTCCGGGGCTTCGCCGGAAGAGGCGATCACGAGGTCGGCGCGGCCGTCGCCGGTGAGGTCGGTGAGCCGGACGATCTGGCCGAAGGCGTCGTGGGGCTCGCCTCCGCCGGGTACGCCCTTGGTCTCCTGGGTGAAGATCTGGGCGCCCTTGGCGGTGATGCCCTTCCTGGAGCCGCGCAGCACCACGACGGCGCCGCCCCTGTTCTTGCTCGTCTCCTCTCTGGGATCGCCGACGGCCACGTCGGCGTAGCGGTCGCCGTTGACGTCACGGACAGAGACCGAGGCGCCGAAGTCTCTGCCCTGCTTGGGCAGCCCGGAGAGCAGGACCGGCTTGGACAGGCCCTCCTCGGTGCCGTAGGCGACGCGTACGCGCCCGTCTTTCTTCTCGGAGGACAGGGCGGTCCCGGCGACGAGGTCGGTGCGCCCGTCGCCGTTGACGTCGCCGGCGGCCACCGACCGCACCTTGACCAGGTCGGTCTCGACGGGCCTGCCGAGACCGTTCTTCGAGCCCTTGAACAGGATGAGCTTGGCTGTCGTCCCCTTCTCGTGCCAGGCGAAGGCGTGGACGAGGTCGGTGATGCCGTCGCCGGTGAAGTCGGCGGCCACCGGCCGGGGGTGGTAGCCGAGCAGAGACGGGGGCGTACTGCGGACGTTCGAGCCCCGGCCGATCTCGGTGAACAGCCAGTGGCGAGAGCTCAAGGTCACGGAGAGGTCGGGTCGGCGGTCGCCGTCGAAGTCGCCGGTGACCAGGGTGGTGTTGCCGCCTCTCGAGTCGACCGGCAGCAGGGCCCTGCGGGACGACAGGCCCTTCCTCGACCCGTAGACGATGATGACCTTGCGGTAGCCGAAGGCCGTGATCGCCAGGTCCGCGAAGCCGTCGCGGTCGAAGTCGGCTGAGGTCAGCGCCTCGCCGAGGGACATGTCGACGGTGAAGCCGGGCAGCCGCAGGCTCTGCGGCGTCAGGGTCTGCACCCGGTGCCTGCCGCCGTAGATCACGCTCACCCGTCCGCGCGCCTTGTCGTCGGAGTTGCGGGGCGAGAACCGGGAAGCGACCGCGAAGTCGTGTTCGCCGTCTCCGTTGAAGTCGTTGGCCTTGGCGGGCCCGGGCGCCGTGACGGCGGGGGCGGGGACCGCGATGACCAGCGGCGCCACCGTCAGACCGGCGACCAGAAGAGCGGGGAGCCTCATGCGCATCCTCAAGGGTGGGCGAATGATCTAGTTCTGCATGAGACGCGCGCTATGCCGGGCAATGTTCTAGCGAAGTTCAGAACATTTCGGTCAAAGGCGTACGTCACCTCCCCGTTTTGCTCTGCGTGCTGGGGACGGGGGCAGGATCGCCCGCGCCTGGGACCGGGTCAGAGAGCAGAGAAATCGACGTCGGCCAAGGGGAAGGCGCCGGGGGCGGTCACGGGTGCCTTCAGGCCCGTGGGGGCGCCCAGGTAGACGAGCAGTTCGCCCGACGGCGGGCCGTACGGGGCGTCGTCGCTCGACCGGGTGGCGACGAGATCGCGACGGCCGTCGCCGTTCACGTCCCGGACCGCCGACGGGTTCTCGGCTGCCGCCAGCGAGCGCACGGCGCCGAGCCCCCGCGCCGTTCCGAGCGCGAACCGGACGGCGTGGAACGGCGGCACACCCTCGGACGCGTTGTTGACCAGCGCGAGGTCCGGACGGCCGTCGCCCGAGAAGTCCTTCAGGTACAGGCGCACGTCGGTGTGGAATTCAAGGCTTCTGGTCACGCCGAGCTCATGCCGGGCCCCGCGCACGTGGCCGCGGCGCGGGTTCTGGAACACGCCCCACTCCTCGTCGCCGAGCACCACCAGGTCGGGACGCCCGTCCTTGGCGAAGTCGGCCACCGCCAGGTCGCCCGCGAACAGGATGCGCAGCGTGCGGGACGTCAGGCCCTTGCGGCCGCCGTAGACGATGACGGTGTCCGGGCTGAAGCCGTCCCACTCCGGTCTGACGCTGACGGCAAGGTCGGCGAACCCGTCGCGGTCGAAGTCGGCAGAGGCGACCGAGCCTCCGAACGCGTCGGCTCCCGGCTTACCGGGCACGCCCTTGCTCGCACGGCTGATCACCTGCTTCTTCCGCTTGTTGCGGCCATAGGTCACCACCACCGTCCCCGCGTAAGGCACGGTGCCCACCTTCGCCTCCGGCTTGCCGACCGCCTGGTCGCGGAGCCCGTCCCCGTTGAAGTCGAATGCCCACGCCCGCCATTTCATACCGGCCTTCTAGCGCGACAGATCCCCATAAGACGCCGATTCATCCTGGAAAGTTGGTAGCTGTCGGTTACCCGGAAGACGGCTTCCGTCGGCTCGCACCCGCGGGGATGCTTCCGCTGCCGGGTCGCCGCGGTGATGACGGTGCAGCCCGC
>NZ_BAAATZ010000024.1:13478-54784 GCF_039533685.1 Actinocorallia aurantiaca
GCCGAACCCGGAGTCAGGCCGGGGCCTTGGCGGTGGAGATCGGCGCCGTCTTGTCGTGGGCGATGCGGCGGCGCCGGACCGGAAGGCCGAACGTCGGGTTCTTGACGCTCCAGGCGGCGCCCTTGCAGATCAGCTCCTTGTAGACGGGGGCGAACCGTCCGGTCAGGGCCGCCGAGACGGCTCGGTCGTCGGCGGTGACGAACTGGATCACGGCCTTCTCGCGGCCCAGCGAGATGCACTGCTGGAAGTAGCGGATCGGCACGTGGGGGAGCTTCCCGCCGGTCAGGCGCGCCGCGATCGCGTCGGCGGCCTGCATCGCGGTGAAGCCGCCCGAGGCGCACGACATCCGGAGCGGCTTGTCGCACGGGCCGATCGCGAAGGCGGCGTCGCCGATGGCGTACACGTCGGGGTGCGAGACCGAGCGCATGGTCCCGTCGACGACGATCTGCCCGGAGTCGGTCACGTCCATCGAGGTGGCGGCGGCGATCGGGTGGACCGCGAAACCGGTGGTCCAGATCGTCGCGGCCGAAGGGATCGAGCCTCCTTCGACGAGTACGGCTCCGGCCTCGACTCCGGTCACGGTGGTGTGCTCGTGGACGGTGATCCCGAGCTCCGCGGCGGCCTTCCGCAGGTGCGCCCGCGCCTTCGGCGAGAGCCAGTCGCCCAGGCCGCCGCGGGCGGCGATGGCGACCTTCAGGTCCGGCCGGGCCTCGGCGATCTCCGTGGCGCCCTCCAGGCCGGTCAGCCCGCCGCCGACGACGACCACGGGCCGTCCGGCGTCGAGGCCCGCGAGGTGCTCGCGCAGGCGCAGGGCCCCGGGGCGGCTCGCGATCTCGTAGGCGTGCTCGGCGACACCGGGGACGCCGTTGTCGGTCCAGCCGCTGCCGAGGGCGTAGACGAGAGTGCCGTACTCCAGTTCGTCCGCGCCGTCGGCGTCGATGACGGCGACGGTCTTGCGGTCGGTGTCGACGGCGGTCACGCGGGCGAGGCGGATCTCGACGCCGGTGCCCGCGAACAGGTCGGCCAGCGGGCGCGGCTCGAGGTCCTGGCCGGCGGCGAGCTGGTGCATGCGGACCCGTTCCACGAAGTCGGGCTCGGCGTTGACGAGGGTGATCTGGACGTCCTCGCGGCGCAGCCGCTTGGCGAGGCGTCCGGCGGCGATGGCTCCGGTGTATCCGGCTCCGAGGACGATGATGCGATGCTTCATGGCCGTTTCTCCTGCCGTATGTGACTTCGCACCTTGAGCCGGATAGGCCGCTGATTCCTGACAGTTCTTCTCTGTGAAGTGGGTCACATGCCTCTCGTCAGGCCGTGAACAGGGGCTTTCCGTGGTCGGAGGCGGCCCACTGCGCGGTCGCGCGCTCGAGCTTGTCGGGATTGACCTGATTGCGAAGTGCGGTGACGCCCTCGGCGGTGACCTCCAGGCACATGATCCCCACGACCCGACCGTCGAGGACCGCGACCACGGCGGGGTCGCCGTTGGCGGTCCAGGAGTAGATCTCGGGCGCGCCGCCGATGATGGCGTGCTTGGACGCGGAGGGCTTGAACAGACCCCGGACGAACTTCGCGACCGCGAGGGCGCCCTCGAACGCCTTGGCGCGGGCGGGGACCTTCCCGCCGCCGTCGCCGACCGAGACGGCGTCCGCGGTGAGCAGCCGCACGAGCGGCTCGGTCCGGCCGCTGGCGGCGGCCGCGAGGAACTCCTCGACGATCCGACGCGCGGCGGCCGCGTCGATCTCGGTGCGGCGGGCCCTGCCGTCCGCGACGTGCTTCTTGGCGCGGTGGAGGATCTGCTGGCTGGCGGCCTCGGTGATGTCGAGGATCTCGGCGATCTCCCGGTGCGGGTGGTCGAAGGCCTCCCGCAGCACGTAGACCGCCCGTTCGCTCGGGGAGAGGCGCTCCATGAGGGTGAGCACCGCGTACGAGAGCGATTCGCGCCGCTCGGCGGTGTCGGCCGGGCCGAGCATCGGGTCTCCGGCGAGCAGCGGCTCGGGAAGCCATTGGCCCACGTAGGTCTCGCGCCTCGCCCTCGCGGAGGCGAGCTCGTTGAGGCACAGATTGGTGAGCACCTTCGTCAGCCACGCCTCCGGAATCTCGATGCGGTCGGGGTCGGCGGCCTGCCAGCGCAAGAACGTCTCCTGCACCGCGTCCTCGGCCTCTCCGGCGGAGCCGAGGAGCCGGTAGGCGATGGCCTGCAGGCGGCGCCGGGAGGCCTCGAAGCGGTCGACGTCGTCCGCGGTCAGGGGCATGGCCCCGAGCCTAACCCGCGGGGCGCGACTCGACCATCGGGGGCCGTTCGCGTCCAGGGGAGCGAGGTGGGTTCGGCGCTCCACCAGTCCGTGCACTCGGTCACTTCATTTCCGAGATCGTGCGCAGCCGTGCCTTCCTCCTGGAGTGCCGGTTCTGAGGTCGTTTTGAGGTTGATGCGGTATGTCTCGTCAGATGGGTGGGCGGACAACGGTGCTGGTCGTCGACGACGAGCCGAATATCAGGGACCTGCTGGCGCAGACGTTGCGGCTGGTGGGGTTCGACGTGGTCGTCGCGGAGTGCGGGATCGAGGCGGTGGAGGTGGCGCGGGCCGCTGAACCCGCGCTGGTGCTGCTGGACGTGATGCTGCCGGATCTCGACGGATTCGAGACCGCCAGGAGGCTGCGGGCCGCCGGAGGTGATGTCCCGATCATCTTCCTGACGGCCAGGGACGCGGTGGAAGACCGGATCGCCGGGCTGACGGCGGGCGGGGACGACTATGTCGCCAAGCCGTTCAGCTTGGAGGAGCTGGTGCTGCGGATTCGGGCGGTGCTGCGTCGCGTGGGGGAGGAAGACGGTTCGCGGCCGCCTCTGAGCTGCGCGGATCTGGAACTGAACGAGGACACGCATGAGGTGCGGCGCGGCGGGAGGCGCGTCGAGTTGTCGCCGACGGAGTTCAAGCTGCTGCGCTATCTGCTGGAGAACAAGGGTCGGGTCGTCAGCAAGGCGCAGATCCTGGACCGCGTCTGGCGCTATGACTTCGCGGGGGACAGCCGGATCGTGGAGACCTACGTCTACTACCTGCGCAAGAAGATCGACGCGGACGCGCCGCCGCTGATCCATACGATGCGGGGCGTGGGCTACTGCCTGCGGACCGCGCCGTGAGGCGGTGGTCCCTGCGCTCCCGTCTGGCCCTGACGGTGGTGGCGCTCACCGCGCTCGGGCTGCTGACGGCCAACGGGGCGGGCATCCTGCTGTTCCGGTCGTACCTCGTCGGCGAGGTGGACGACCGGCTCGACCAGACGACCTCGGGTCTCACCGGCATCGGGCCCGAACAGATCATGCTGGTGCAGCGGGTCTGGAACGAGCTGGGAGCGGCACGGGTCGGCTCGGTCGACCCGCGGGAGTTCCAGCTCTCGCTGGTGGGCGAGGAAGGGGTCCGGCGGATCGTTCCGTCGGACGCGTCCGCACCGGGGCCTGAACTGCCGTCACGGAGCGCGCTGCGAGATCGTGCGTCCCGTGGCCCGTTCACCGTGCCGGGCACCGACGGCGGCTCCTGGCGGGTTCGGGTGGTCGGTTCGTCCGGTGGTCTCCTGATGGTGGGCGCCTTGTCCCTGGACGAGGTGGACCGGGCGTTGCTGCGGCTGCTCCTGATCGATCTCGCGGTCCTCGCCTGTGTCCTGGCCGCGGTGGGCCTGCTGGCGCGGACCACGGTCGGCGTCGGGTTGCGGCCGCTGTCGAGGATGGCGAGCACGGCCGGGGAGATCGCGGCCGGGGACTACGCGCGGCGCGTCGCCTATGCCGATCCGCATACTGAGCCGGGGCGGTTGGGGCAGGCGGTGAATCTCATGCTCGCGCGACTGGAGGAGGAGATCGGTGCCCGGACGGCATCGGAGGAACGGATGCGCCGCTTTCTGGCGGACGCCTCCCACGAGCTGAGGACGCCGTTGACGTCGATCCGCGGGTTCGCCGAACTGGCCCGCTGGGGAGGCTCCGCGCACGAGTCCCTGGCCCGTATCGAGGCCGAGGCGACCCGGATGGGGGTCCTGGTCGACGATCTGCTGCTGCTGGCACGTCTGGACGAGCAGCGGGAGGCGGGGCGGGCGCCCGTCGACCTGCTGGCGCTCGCCGCCGAACTCGTCGGCGACCTGCACCTGCGCCATCCAGGACGGCGCATCGGGTTGACCGGCCGTGGTCCCGGGCACGCGCCCCTGGACGCCGTCATCGTCGAGGGGGACGAGGGACGTTTGCGGCAGGTCGTGGGAAATCTCCTGGACAACGCGGTCCGCCATACGCCTCCGGAGGCGTCGATAGACGTGGTGGTCGGGCGGAGCACGGACGGCGACGCCGTGGTCGAGGTGATCGACACCGGGCCAGGCGTGGCGGACGAGGACGCCCCGCGCGTCTTCGACCGGCTGTACCGCGCCGACCGCGCCCGTCCGTCCGACGGCGGCTCGGGCCTCGGGCTGGCCATCGCGTCGGCGATCGTGCAGGCCCACGGAGGCGTGCTGGAACTGGACGGCACACCGGGAGGGGGCGCGACTTTCCGGGTGGTCCTCCCGATTCCCAGTGACCTTTGACATTCCTCTGACGACCCCCTGAAACCGGTGCCCGAGGCTTACTCGCATCGGAAGGACGGGAGGGGCTGTGAAAAGAACGGGACTGGCCGCCGGATTCCTGCTGGCGTTGAGCCTCATGGCGGGCTGCGGCGGTGGGCATGCCGGCAAGGAGATGGTGAAGGAGCTGCGTGATCCGGATGCCGAGACCAGGGCGAAGATGGTCCGGTTCGCGCAGTGCATGCGGGACGCGGGCCACGACTTCCCCGATCCGGGGCCGAACGGGTTTGATTTCAGGAGGTTCGCCGACGCGGATGACGGTTTCAAGAACTCGGCCAAGGAATGCCACGAGAAGCATCCCTTCGTAGACTTGGGAGACGTTCAACGGCCTTTGAACGAGTTACGGCCCGTAGGGGGGCTGGACCCGGACGACGAAGCGACGGCCGGGGCGCGGCTCGTGGGGCCGTATTCCAGCCTCGACGAGGTGCACGCGCTGCGCGCATGGGCGGCGCGTCCCGGCGAGCAGGACTTCCGCGACGCGCTCGCCGGGCGGCTCGCGGACGGGATCGTCGAGTTCAAAGCGGCGTGGGTGGACCGGCAGGCGCTGAGACTCCGCTTCCTCCTCGGAGAGTGAGAACAGGCCTATCCCGGCCGCCAGGACGACGGCGGATCCAGCCGCCGCCCAAATCCTGATCCTTTTCACGCCATTGCTCCGCTCAACGCCGGAAATCCACCACCTACTGGCGAATAAAAGGATCTATCCGGCTGATGATCATGATGTCAAGCGTTTCGGTATTTCAGCAAAAGGCTTGCTTCCACGTCTCCGGCCGTGGAATCGGTCGCGACGAGACCGCTTCAATGAGGGCGGGGTCTCTCGGCCGTCGGCGTGCCTCGCCCGGCTGATCACGCCACGTAGTCGACTCTTATCGTCAAGGGTCCGGTGTTCTGTGCTTCCTTCGGGGAGCTCACCAGCAGGGAGTGCGAGATGCTGGGTTTTGGGTGGAAGTTGCACGGGGACGGGCGGCACCTGGGACCGGGTGAGGTCGTCCGGCCGGACGAGCGGCTCACCTGGGTTCGGACGGTCGGGCTCGGCGCCCAGCACGTCGTCTCGATGATCGGCGCCTGTTTCGTCGCGCCCGTGCTGATGGGGCTGAACCCGAGCCTCGGGCTCATGGCGTCGGGGGTCGCCACCCTGCTGTTCCTGGTGATCACGCGTGGCCGGGTGCCCAGCTACCTGGGGTCGTCGCTCTCCTTCGTCGGCGTCGCCGCGGTCATCGGCAGCCAGGGCGGCGGGCCGGCCGAGGTGACCGGGGCGCTGTTCGTGGTGGGGCTCGCCCTCGCCGTCGTCGGCGTCGTGGTGAAGCTCATGGGCGCCGGGCTCGTGCACGCGGTGCTCCCGCCGACGGTCACGGGGGCCGTCGTCATGCTGATCGGCTTCAACCTCGCCCCGGTGGCCGCGGGCACCTACTGGCCGCAGGACCAGTGGACCGCTCTGGCCACGATGCTGTTCACCGGTCTGGCGCTGGTCGTCCTGCGCGGCTTCTGGTCCCGCATCGCGATCTTCCTGGGCCTGGTCTTCGGTTACGCGCTCTCCTGGATCCTCGACGTCACCACGGGCAGGATCCACTCGGCCGACGGCGGCGGCGAGGTCGTCGACCACTGGCGCCTGGACCTGACCTCGGTCCGGGAGGCCGACTGGATCGGCTTCCCCGACATGCACGCCCCCGCGTTCGACGCGTCGGCGATCATCGTGGCCCTTCCGGTCCTGATCGCCCTGGTCGCCGAGAACACCGGACACATCAAGGCCGTCGGCGAGATGACGGGCGACCCGCTGGACGACGAGCTGGGCGTGGCCATCGCGGCGGACGGCGTGGCCACCATGGTCTCGACGGGCGCGGGCGGCCCGGCCACCACCACGTACGCC
The DNA here is from genome assembly GCF_039533685.1 of Actinocorallia aurantiaca. NCBI lineage: Bacteria > Bacillati > Actinomycetota > Actinomycetes > Streptosporangiales > Thermomonosporaceae > Actinocorallia > Actinocorallia aurantiaca. The sequence continues at coordinate 19,926 of NZ_BAAATZ010000024.1, forward strand.
GAGAACATCGGCGTCATGGCCGCCACCCGCGTCTACTCGACCGCCGCCTACATGTGCGCCGCGTTCTTCGCCCTGCTCTTCGGCTTCTGCCCGAAGATCGGCGCGTTCGTCGTCGCGATCCCAGGCGGCGTCCTCGGCGGCATCACCGTCATCCTTTACGGCATGATCGGCCTGCTCGGCGCCCAGATCTGGATCCGCAACAAGGTCGACTTCGGGCGTCCCCTCAACCTGATCCCGGCCGCGGCCGGCGTCATCGTCGGCATCGGCGGCGTGAGCCTGAAGATCACCGACGACTTCGAGCTCAACGGCATCGCCCTCGGCACCATCCTGGTGCTCACCGGCTACCACTCCCTCCACTGGCTCTCCAAGGCCTCCGGCACCTACCAGCCCCCGCTCCTCGACGCAGGTTTGACGGAGTACGACGACAAGCTGAAGTAGACGGACACCGCCTCGCGGCTGTGAGCCTCGAAGGGCGTCACCAGAGGTGAGCGAACCGCCCGGTTCCCCTCAGGAGGCGGCCCGGGTCAGCATGAAGGGTGTGCCTCCGGCGCGCCGGGCGGGCGGGAGGTCGACGAACGTCATGCCGAGGAACGTGCCGGGGTCCCAGACGCGGAACTCGTCGCGCACCCAGCGCCACGGCAGCCGGGAGTCCACCGAATAGGCCACGATGAGGGCCGGTCGCCCGTCGGAGAGGGACGCTCCGATCGTCGCCGTCATCGGCAGCGTCTCCTCGAGGCCTCCGTCGCGGGCGTTCAGGAGATTGACCCCCTGAACCGCGTCCGCTCCCGGCTGCGGCGGCGTGAACCGCTTGCCGTACCAGCGGGGGAGGCCCACCAGAGCCAGGCCGCGGGGGGCGATGGCGCGCAGCGGGGCGCCGACGAAGGAAGCCTGGAAGTCCCCCTCGAAGTCGGTGAGCGCGGGTGCCGCGAGCGTGCTCCAGGCCGCGCGGAGAGCCCGGAGGGAGTGGCTCTGCGGGGTGGTCGTCATGTCGTGCTCCTGGATTCGCTCGCGGCTTGGGCGGCTCGGGCGGCTCGGGCGACGATGGGGTCGCGCCGGACGGCGCCGGCCGGCGGGTCGGGGAAACGGGCCGCGAACCGTTCCGCCATGGCGGTGATGGTGAGCGACGGGTTGACGCCCAGGTTCGCCGGGATGGTGCTGGCGTCGGCGATGAACAGTCCCGGATGGCCGAACACCTCGTGGTCGACGTTCACGACGCCCTCGGACTCGTCGGTCCCCATGACGGCTCCGCCCAGGATGTGCGCGGTGATCGACAGGCCGCCGACCGTCTCGCCCAGCAGGTTGCCCGGCTTGCCGCCGGAGGCGTCGGCGAACGCGCGTGTCACCTTGTTCGCGACAGGAAGGTACGTGGGCGCCTCCCGTCCCGGTATGGCACGGGAGCGCAGCACCCGCCGCCACGGCCGGAACGGCGAGCGGCGGAACTCGAAGGCGAGCTCGTTGTCGAGGTGCTGCATGACGGTCAGCGCCGTCAGCCGCTGCTCGAAGCCGCGGGCGAACATCGAACGCAGTTGCCCGAACGGGCGTCGGACCAGCGCTCCCAACGTGCGCAGCGCGCGCCGGCCCGGGCGCGCGCCGTCCACGATCGGGCCGATCTGCAAGCGCATGTGCCAGCCGCCGACGTACCGGTTCTGGGTCACGTGGGTGTCGGCGTCGGGGTGGAAGTCGGTGGTGATCGTCGGTCCTCGCGACAGGTCCTGACCGTGCGGCTGGAGGACGGTGGTGATCGCCTCGCTGTTCGTACGGACCCGGGCCCCCAGCCGCTGCGAGACCCGGGGGAGGGTGCCGAGCTCGTCACGGCAGCGGAACAGCAGTTCCAGCGTGCCGAGGACGCCTGCGGCGAGGACCACCCGGCGGGCCCGGATCGGCTCGCGCACGACCCGGCGCTTCCACGGGTGCGCGACGCTGACCTCGTATCCGCCGCCCTCGAGCGGCCGTATGCCCGTGACGTCGTGTTCGGCACGGATCTCCGCGCCGTACCGTTCGGCCAGGTGCAGGTAGTTGCGGGTCAGCTGGTTCTTCGCCCCGTACGGACAGCCCAGCAGGCACTCGCCGCACAGTTTGCAGCCGGTTCGTTCCGGACCTTCCCCGCCGAAGAAGGGGTCTGGTTCGGTCACCCCCTCGCGGCCGAAGTGGATCGCGATCGGCACCGGCCCGAAGGTGTCCTCGGCGCCGAGGGTCCGGGCCGCCTCGCGCAGGTACTCGTCCATCGGGCCGAAATGCGCGTTCCTGACCCGGCCGAGCATGCCGGCGGCCCGCTGGTAGTAGGGGGCCAGCTCGGCCCGCCAGTCCGCGGCCAGGTGCGCCCAGGAGGGGGAGCGGTAGAACGCCTCGCCGGGTTCGAGCAGGACGCCCGCCCAGACGATCGACCCGCCGCCGACGCCGCTCGCCCCGATGATCCCCACGTCGCGGAAGATGCGCTGCCAGAAGAACCCGCGCAGCCCGGCCCCCGGCTGCCACAGGTAGGCCCGCGGGTCCTTGCGGGCCCGCAGCAGCTCCGCGTCGCCGAGCCGCCGGCCGCGCTCGAGGACGACGACCTTGTGCCCCGCCTCGGTGAGGCGCAGTGCCGCGGCGGAACCCCCGAAACCACTACCGACAATGACGACATCTGCGTCGAATTCACCCAGCTCATGCACGGCGTGACATTACTACCGCAACATCCGTCCCGTCACCCATGAGATCGATCTCCTCCGGCCCGCCGCGCGCCGGTTGGGCGCGGGCCTTCCGGAATCCGGAGCGGAGCCGGCGCGGGCCGCGAGGCTCGGTGCTCAGTGGCGGCCGATCGAGCCGAACCAGCTCTCGGTGAGGACGTCCAGCATCTCGTCGTGTCCGACGCCCCAGGTTCCCGGGGTCCAGTTGCGCGCGACGTGGTCGAGTTCGTTGATGGCGATGACGCTGCGGAAGTGGCGGGTGGCGGCCGGGAAGCGGTCGGCGCGGTCGAGTCCGTCCTTGACGTCGCCGATGGCCTCGTTCAGCCACTCGTCGAGGAGCACGCGGATCGCGGGGTCGACGGCCGCGGCCTCGGTGGCGGTCGTGGTGTAGGGGCGGATCACGTCCCACCGCTCCGAGGTCGTCGCGAGCCACGCGCGGATGCGCTCCCGCGAGCCGTCCTCGACCACGGCGACCAGTTCGCGCTCGGTCGATCCGTGCTCGGGGGAGGGGACCCGGTCGAGGGCGGCGTTGAGCCGCTCCGAGATGAGGGCCTTCATCAGGTCGACCTTGGAGGGGAAGTACGCGTAGAAGGTCACCCGCGTCGTCCCCGCCGCCGACGCGATGTCGTCGACCTTCGTCGTCGCGTAGCCCTTCGAGACGAACAGGTCCAGGCCGGCGTCGAGCAGCAGCTTGCGCGTCATCTCCTTCTGTGCCTCACGAAGCGTCGCCATGGCCGCCAGCATAAAGCACGGCGGCCGCGTTCCGCCCTCGATGATCGCTTCGGATACGCAGTGCTCAGACACTTGACGTCGTGTCAAGCAATATGACACCTTGCACACCCAACAGGTGATCGTGCTCACATCGGGTGGCCGATCCCGAGCGGTCGGAACCGATCGCCCGGACCGTCGACAAGGAAGAAATCCGCAATGACGCAGACCGCTGCGCGCAAGCAGGGCTACACCGCCACGGTGGTCGCCGCTTGCTTCGCCGTGCTCCTCGCGCAGGTGGCGTACTCGCTGCCCGGCGCGATCAACGGCACCCTCCAGCAGGAGTTCCAGACCACCGGTGCCGAACTGGCCTGGATCACGGCCGCGTTCGCCATCCCCATGGTCGTCTTCGAGCTGACCACCGGTGTGATCGGTGACCTGTTCGGCCGCAAGCGGCTGCTGCAGGCGGGCGCCCTGCTGACCGTCGCCGGCTCGCTCGTCAGCAACCTCGCCGAGACGGTCCAGGTCCTGTGGGCCGGGCAGGTCGTCGCGGGCCTGGGAGCCGCGATCCTCTACCCGATCTCGCTCGCCATGCTGGCCGCCGTCAGCCCGTCGCCCGAGGCCCGGTCCAAGGCCATCGCCCTGTGGGCCGGGTTCCTCTCGATCGGCGCGGCGGTCTCCCCGCTGATGGGCGGGTGGCTGGCCGCAGAGGGCAACTGGCGGGCGTCTTACCTCGTGGTGATCGCGGCGGCCGTCATCTCGATCATCATCACGCAGTTCGCCTCCGACTCCTCGGCGCCGGAGGGGCGCAAGCTGGACATCCCCGGTCAGGTCACGCTGGCCCTCGGTCTGATCGCCGTCCTCTTCGCCGCCACGCAGGGATCCGAGGCCGGTTTCGCCCGACCCGAGATCATCGGCGCCTTCGTCGCGGGCCTCGCGCTCCTCGCCGCCTTCGTCGTCATCGAGCTGCGGACCGACGTCCCGCTGCTGGAGCTGAACATCTTCGCCAACCGCTCCTACGCGGTCGTCGCGATCGCCACGGTGGTCGGCATGTTCGCGTTCCTCGGGATCTGCTTCTCGATGAGCATCTGGCTCGGCGCGATCCAGCACCAGAGCGCTCTGAAGATCGGCGTGCTGTTCCTGTTCATCCAGGGCCCGGCCTTCCTGCTGGCGCCGGCCGTCTCCTACCTGATCCAGAACTTCTCGCCCCGCTGGGTGCTCACCACCGGCTTCGCCCTCATCGCCGTCAGCGGCGTCTGGTGCTCGACGTTCGACGTCCACGACATGAGCTGGACGCGGTTCATCGCTCCGATGCTGGCCCTCGGCGTCGGTTTCGCGCTCACCGTCGGCTCGATCACGGCCGTCGCGATCAACACCGTTCCGCTGCGGCTCGCCGGCATGGCCAGCGCCACCACCAACCTGCTCCGCGACTTCGGCTTCGCTCTCGGCCCGGTGCTGATCGCCGCGTTCGCGGTCAGCCGGGCCAACGGTGATCTGCGCGCCGATGCGGGTAGGGCCATCGAAGAGTCCGGGCTCGAGCAGCCCTACACCGAGATCGCCGGAGGCATCGCACAGGGGGGCGGCGCAATGGCGATCAACTCCATGCCGGTCGTGCCCGGCGCCGGTCCGGACATGCCGCCGGTGCCGATGCCCGAGAGCCTCCGCATGCTCGCGTTCGAATCGCTCGGCGGTGCCTACGGCCTCGCGTTCCTGGTCGCCGGCCTCTGCGCGGCCGCCGCCGCGGCTCTGACGCTGTTCGGGCTCTTCGGCTCCGAGAACGCCGGCGTCGAGGAGCCTCTGGTCGAAGGGGAGCCCGTCCTCGCCGGGTGATCTACGAGCCTCCGGACCGGGTCGGGGTCCCCGCTCGGAAGAGGGGGCCTCGGCCTGGTCCGTATGACCCACCTCATACGTTCGGATAGCTTAATTTACGTAGCGGCAATCTGATTGACATGGTGTAAACCGAGTGGCACCATTCACAGCATGGCGTGACCGCAGTCACTCGCCGAGACCGATAAGGAGTGCCAGTGATGGGTGCCCAGACTGCCGAGAACACCGTCGGCAGCACCGTCAACACCGTCCTCGGCCCCGTTCCCGCCCGGGAGCTGGGGGTCGTCGCGGTTCACGAGGCCCTGCTGTCGGTGGTCCCGGGAGCGGAGCACGCGTTCGACATCACCATCGACCGCGCCGAGATCTTCGAGGCCCTGGCCGGGAAGCTTCGGGACTTCCGCAGCCACGGCGGCGGCACGATCGTCGACAGCACCGGCATGTTCCACGGCCGCGATGTGCGGCTGTACGAGGCGCTGTCGCGTTCGACCGGCGTGCACATCGTCGCGTCGACGGGCCAGGGCCCCGAGGAACTGCTCGGCGGCTACTTCCTGACGCCGCAGACCAACCCGCCGACGCCGTGGCCGGCCGAGAAGTTCGCCGACCTCTTCGCCAAGGAGATCACCGAGGGCATGGTCGTGCCCCGGGTCGAGCGGCGGGGCGCCGCGGGCCTGGTGGCCACCGCCGCGACCCGCGCGGGCATGACCGCCACCGACGAGAGCCTGTTCCGCGGCGCGGCCCGCGCCGCCTCGGCCACCGGGGTCCCGGTCTCCATCCGCTACGGGAACGACGCCGTGCACGACCTCGAGATCGTCCTCGACGAGAAGTTGCCGGCCGACCGCGTCGTCGTCGGCGGGCTCGACCGCAAGGACGCCGTCGCGACCGTCGCCCCGCTCGAGGTCGCCGGTCTCGGGGCCTACGTCGCGATCGACCACGTGGGCACCGAGGACGGCGTCCACGTCACCGACTCCGAGCGCGCCACCCTGGTCGCCGAGCTGATCCAGGCCGGCCACGGCGACCGGATCCTGCTCTCCTCCGGCGCCACCGGCGTGGCCAAGGGCCACGAAGGCAACGACGTGCCGTACAGCCACGTCCTGACCGCGTTCGTCCCCCTCCTCAAGGCCCGGGGCCTGAGCGACGAGGACGTCCGGCGGATCCTCGTGGACAACCCGCGCGACCTGCTGTCGGTGCGCTGAGCGCGCGACAGCCCAAGACCATCAAGTTTCTTCCCTAAAGGTGAGCGTTGTGTCGAGAGTGAACACGGTCCTGGGGCCGATCCCGACCGAGGAGCTGGGTCTCGTGGCCGTCCACGAGCACATCGGGTACGGCATGCCGGGCTCCGAACTGGACACGAAGTGGTGGAAGACCCCCGAGGAGCGGTACGAGGAGACCGTCCCGAAGCTCCGTAAGTTCCACGAGTACGGCGGCGGGACGTTCGTCGACGCGACCGGCATCTGCAACGGCCGCGACATCAACTACTACCAGTCGCTGTCGGAGAAGACCGGCGTGCACATCGTCGCCTCCACCGGCTTCGTCGGCGGCGACACCGCCCTGCCGTTCTTCGAGCGGGCGAGCGTGGAGTACCTCGCCGAGCACTTCGTCCACGAGATCACCGTGGGCATCGGCAGCACCGGCGGCAAGGCCGGGATCATCAAGGTCGGCGTGAGCCGCGGTGGCCGGATGACCGACCTGGACAAGCGCATCTACCGCGCGGCCGCCCGCGCCTCCAAGGCCACCGGGGTCGGCATCCTGACCCACCTGGCCATCGACGCCGAGAACGCGATCGCGATCTTCGACGAGGAGGGCCTCCCCCTCGACCGCGTGCTCTTCGGGCACGTCGACGACGGCGTCAACGCCGACAAGACCCGCGACACCTGGATCGCCGAGCAGGGCGGCCGGATCGGCTTCGACACCTTCGGCTACGAGACCGAGCTCCCGGACCCGCCGTTCTGGGCCCGTCCGCGCAGAGAGCGCCTGGAGCACTTCCTCCGGTTCATCGCCGGGGAGGGCCGCATCAAGCAGGTGCTCGCCTCGGCGGACGCCAACTGCAGCCCGCTGGGCTGGCCGGGGGTCAAGGGCCACACCGTCAACTACATCTTCACGGACCTCATCCCGGACCTGCGCGCCGCCGGCCTCGACGAGGCCGCCATCAAGACGATCTTCGTCGACAACCCCGCCGACTTCCTCTCGATCAAGAACTGACAAGGACCAGGACCATGCAGCCCTCAGACCTGAAGAACCTGAAGATCGCCGTCGTCGGCGCGGGGTACGGCGGCGCCGCCGCGGCCAAGGCCCTGAGCCTCCTCGGCGCCACCGTCGACGTCTACGAGCAGGCGAGCCAGATCCGCGAGGTCGGCGCCGGCATCGGCCTGCGGCCCTCCACCATGGACCGGTTCCGCCAGTGGGGCATCGTCGACGCGATCCAGAAGGTCAGCTCGGCGAGCGACTACTTCGAGATCCTCACCGGCACCGGCGACCCGATCATGCAGGAGCCGTGGCCGGAGGCCGACACCCTCGGCGTGACCACCCATCTGATCCACCGCGGCGACTTCATCGAGGCGCTGCTCTCGGTGCTGCCCGAGGGCATGGTCCACCTCGGCCACAAGCTCGAGAACATTGAGGACAAGGGCGACAAATCCGTCCTGACGTTCACCAACGGCGTCACCGTCGAGGCCGACCTGGTCGTCGGAGCCGACGGCATCAAGTCGGTGGTCCGCAAGGCCCTGTTCTCGGACAACGAGCCCGTGTTCTCCGGCGAGCACGCCTACCGCGCCGTCATCGACATCGAGGACGCCCACGGGATGGCCGTCGACGACAACCTCCGGATGTACATCGGCCGGGGCACGAAGGTCTACTTCCTGCCGCTGCGCCACCGGGGCCAGGTCTCGTTCGACATCACCGCCCTGTGCCCGGACGGCACCTGGTCGCCGAACACCGCCAAGGACGACCTGCTCAAGACCGTCGAGGGCTTCGACGAGCGGATCGTGGCCATCACCCGCGACCTCGACATGGATACTGTCAACTGCCGCGCCGTCTACGACATCGACCCCGTCGACACCTGGCACTCGGACTCCGTCGTCCTCGTGGGCGACGCGGCCCACTCGATGCTGCACCACCAGGGCCAGGGCGCCAACTCGGCGATCATGGACGCCGGCGCCCTCGCCGACGCGCTCAAGGAGGCCGGCTCGGTCAAGGAGGCGCTGGCGAGCTACCAGGCCGTCCGCAAGCCGGTGACCGACGAGCTGCAGCGCATCTCGCGCCAGGGTTGGACCGAGGACGAGGTCAACGACGTCTTCCCCGGCCAGAAGCCCGCCTCCCAGAACCCGCAGGGGGTCTGACGCCATGCCGCTGCACCCCGAGATCGCCCGGGTCCTCGCCACCCTGCCCGCGCCGCCCGCCGGTCCGCTGAACCCGGAGGCGATGCGCGCCGGCGAGGAGTCCCAGGTCCCGCCCGCGGCCGACCGCCTGCCGCTCCACTCCGTCGAGGACCTCACCGCGCGGACCGCCGCCGGCGAGGTTCCGGTGCGGGTCTACACGCCGGCCGAGGCCGACGCGTACGGCGTCCTGGTCTACTTCCACGGCGGCGCGTTCTTCCTCGGCAGTCTCGAGACGCACGACCACGTCGCGCGGTCCCTCGCCAAGGAGACAGGGCTCAAGGTCGTCTCCGTCGGCTACCGGCTGGCGCCTGAGCACGCCTTCCCAGCCGGTCTCGAGGACTGCTACGCCGTGGTCCGGTGGGCCGCCGAGAACGGCGAGACCCTGGGCTGGGACGGCACGACGCTGGCCATCGCCGGTGACAGCTCCGGCGGCACGTTCGTCGCCGCGGTCGCCGCCATGGCGCACGACGACGGCTTCGACCGGATCACCCACCAGGTGATGTTCTACCCGTCGCTCGACCTGGACTTCGACGTCGACCGCTATGCGTCGCTGCGGGAGAACGCCGTCGGCTACGGGCTCGAGACGGCCGGGCTGAAGCCGTTCAACGCCTTCTACATCGACAGCGGCGCCGACCCGGCGGACCCGCTCGTCTCCCCGATCAAGCGGGCGGACCTCACCGGGCTGCCGCCGGCACTGATCATCACCGGCGAGCTCGACCCGATGCGGGACGAGGGCGAGCTCTACGGCCAGAGGCTGAAGGACGCCGGCGTGGACGCGACCGTCAGCCGGTACGACGGCGCGGGCCACGGGTTCGTGCAGCACTTCTCGTGGATCCCGGACTACCACCGGGCCTACGAGGAGACCCGCGACTTCCTCGCGCGCTGACCCGGAACCACCCCACGGAACCAGAAGGAGAGCCTTGCAAGCAGTGAAAGTCCATCCCCTCGTCTCTCCGTGGGGTCGGTTCGGTCTCTACAGCTTCTTCATCGACGCGCCGGAGCCGGCCATCGTCGACACCGGCATCGCCTCCTCGCCCGCCGAGGGCATGGCCCCGGCGCTCGAGGCCATCGGCCGCAGGATCGAGGACGTGCGCTGGATCCTGCTGACCCACGGCCACATCGACCACATCGGCGGAGCCCACGCCCTGTGGGAGCTCACCGGCCGGCGCGCCCAGGTCGTGATCCACGAGGCGGACGCGCCGCTGCTGCGCTCGCGCCGCGCCCACGTGGACGAGTACCTCGCCGGGCGGGGCCGGTACCTGAACGACCCCGAGGGCGAGGCGAAGGTGACGGCCGCGGGCAACGCGGTCATCTCCGGCGAGATGGAGCCGACCATGCTCGTCAAGGGCGGCGAGACGATCTCCCTCGGCGGGGGCGTGAACGTCTCCGTCCACGCGATCCCCGGCCACACGCCGGGATCGGTCGCCTACGTGATCGACGGCCAGCGCTCGGTCTTCGTCGGCGACGCGGTCCAGGTGCACGGGGCCGCCAACGGCTTCCCGGGCTTCGAGGACCCGGGCGCCTACCGCGCGAGCCTGGAGTACGTGCGCGACGAGATCCGTCCGCGGCACCTCTACCTCGGCCACCCCTACCGCCGCGCCGACGGCACGCCGTACGGCGTCGAGCTCGACGCCGAGCAGGCGGAGGAGGCGCTCCGGGAGAGCCTCGACATCGAGGGCCGGGTCGGCAGGGCCGCCCACGGCTGCCTGTGCGCGGGGCTCCAGGAGACGGACTCGGTGTACTCGCCCTTCGCCCCCGTGGCCCGGGAGGTCGGGTACACCGCCGACCCCGCTCTCGAGCCGTCGCCGTTCTTCACGTCGATGCACGGCTACCGCACGCACTTCCACCAGAACTCATGAAAGAGGAGTTCGCATCCATGGCTGACTTCCAGACCATCCAGGCGGGCCTGGACGAGATCGCCGTCCGCAAGGACCTCCGCGTGCCGATGCGCGACGGCGTCACGCTGGCCGCCGACGCCTACCAGGGCGTCGAGGACAAGCCGCGTCCGGCGCTCGTGGCGCTCAGCCCGTACGGCAAAGAGCTGCAGGCCCTCGCGCTCACGACGCCGCCGCAGCGGCGTCCCAGCCCGATGTGGGACGGCTGCATCGAGGCCGGCGACATCGCGCGCGTCGTCAAAGAGGACTACGTCCACGTCATCGGCGACCTGCGCGGCTCCGGGGCCTCCGAGGGCGAGCACATCGGCAACTACAACGCCGGCGGCGTCTCCCTCGGCCAGGACGCCTACGACTTCATCGAGTGGGTCGCGGCGCAGCCGTGGTGCGACGGCAACGTCGGGATGATCGGCATCTCCTACTTCGGCTCGATGCAGGTCCTGGCGGCGGCCGAGCGGCCGCCGAGCCTCAAGGCGATCTTCGTCAGCGGCGGCCACTACGACTTCTACGAGACCACCTACCACGGCGGCGTCATGTGGTTCATGCCGCGCGCCGCCCGCGAGGGCCGCGGCGGCGACTCCGGCTGGGCCTTCACCGACGGCGTCAAGTCCCGCATGCTCGAGACCTACTCCCCGGAGGAGATCAAGGAGAAGGTCGCCGAGCGGCTGCGGGACCCGGACGTGGCCGCCTGGCCGAACCTCGTCCACGTGCTGAACTACCCGAAGAACCACGAGGCCTGGTTCGACATCGTGATGAACGAGGTCGACGGCGAGTGGTACGAGGAGCGCAACCCGGTCAACCTCGCCAGGAACATCGACATCCCGGTCTGGCTCCAGATCGACCAGGGCCGCGGCTGGACGATGGACGGCACCATCGAGCTCTTCGACGCGCTGAAGGGCCCGAAGAAGCTCGACATCGGCCCCTACCCGCCGATGCAGTCGCGCCCCTTCATCGAAGAGCACGACAAGATGTTCCGCTGGTACGAGTACTGGATCAAGGGCGTCGACAACGGGATCATGGACGAGCCCGCCGTCACCGTCCACGTCGAGGGCTCCCGCGAGTACGTCACCGGCGCGCAGTGGCCGCCGAAGGACGTGGAGCACAGGTCGCTCTACCTGCGTCCGCGCCGCGGGCTCTCCTTCGAGCCCGAGCTCATGGGCGCCGAGTACGCCGCCCCCGACGGCTTCTACCAGGCGCCGCTGACGGTGACCGACAAGGTGGAGATCCTGAACTGGAGCACGGCTCCGTTCACCGAGCCCACCGAGATGATCGGCCAGGGCGCCGCGCACCTCTTCGCGGAGATCGACCAGCCCGACACGAACTTCATCATGCGCATGTGGGACGAGGCCCCGAACGGCAAGCGGCAGCTGATCACGAGCGCCTACCTCAAGGCCTCGCACCGAGAGCTCGACACCGAGCGCACCACCGAGGGCGACCCCCGCCACCCGCACACCCGCGCGGTGCCGGTCGAGCCGGGGAAGATCGAGGAGTACGTGCTGCGCGTCTACCCGTTCGCGGCGACGTTCCTGCCCGGTCACAGGCTGGTCGTGGAGCTGTCCAACGCCGAGCCGCTGGCCGACGAGCACAACGCCCTGCTGCCCCCGGACGCGTTCCACCTGCCGGTGGGCCGCCCCGTCACGCACAAGATCTACCGCGACGCCGCCCACCCGTCACGACTCGTGCTGCCGTTCACGACGCGCGGCTCAGCGGAGAAGGAGAACAGGTAGTCGATCATGGCATTCATCTACGCGGCGGCCCGCACCCCCTTCGGCCGTTTCAACGGAGCGCTCGCCGGGGTCCGTCCGGACGACCTCGCGGCGACCGCGATCACCGGTGTGCTCGCGAAGGCTCCCGCGCTGGACCTGGCCGGGATCGGCGAGATCGTGTGGGGCTGCGCGAACCAGGCCGGCGAGGACAACCGCAACGTCGGCCGGATGGCCGGGCTGCTCGCCGGAGTTCCGGTGTCGGTGCCAGCGACCACGGTCAACCGGCTGTGCGGCTCGTCGCTCGACGCAGCGATCATCGGGTCCCGCACGATCGACACCGGTGACGCCGACGTCGTGCTCGCCGGCGGCGTGGAGTCGATGACCCGGGCGCCGTGGGTGCTGCCGAAGCCGGACCGGGCGTTCCCCGCCGGCAACGCGACGGCCGTCTCCACGACGCTCGGCTGGCGCCTGGTCAACCCGCGGATGCCGTCGGAGTGGACGGTGTCCCTGGGGGAGGCCAACGAGCAGCTGCGGGAGCGGTTCTCGATCTCGCGGGAGCGGCAGGACGAGTTCTCGGCGCGGTCGCACCGGCTCGCGGCGGCCGCCTGGGACGAGGGTTTTTATGGCGATCTGGTGGTTTCCGTCGACGGCGTTGAGCTGACCCGCGACGAAAGTATCCGCGCCGGTTCCACGCCGGAGAAGCTCGCCGGGCTCAAGCCGAGCTTCCGGCCCGACGGCACGATCACCGCCGGGAACGCCTCGCCACTCAACGACGGGGCGTCGGCGGTGCTGCTCGGCTCGGAGGCCGCCGCCGCGAGGATCGGGCTCGACCCGATCGCCCGGATCGCGGGCCGCGGCGCGTCCGCGCTGGAGCCGCAGGACTTCGGGTTCGCCCCGGTCGAGGCCGCGAACAGGGCACTGGAGAGGGCCGGTATCAGCTGGAGCCAGGTGGGCGCCGTCGAGCTGAACGAGGCCTTCGCCGTCCAGTCGCTGGCCTGCGTGGACGCCTGGAAGATCGACCCCGAGATCGTCAACGTCAAGGGCGGCGCGATCGCGATCGGCCACCCGCTCGGAGCCTCGGGCGCCCGGATCCTCGGCACCCTCGCCAAGGTCCTGGCCTCCAAGGGCGAGCGGTACGGCGTCGCCGCGATCTGCATCGGCGTGGGCCAGGCGCTCGCCGTGGTCCTCGAGAACGTCACGGGAGGAGCAGCGTGAGCAGGGCACAGATCTTCGAGACGCCGGACGAGGCGGTGAGCGTCGTCAAGGACGGCGACACCGTCCTGGTGGGCGGCTTCGGATTCGCCGGCATGCCGTTCGACCTGATCGACGCCCTGATCCGGCACGGCGCGGGCGACCTCACCATCGTGTCCAACAACGCCGGCAACGGCGACGTGGGCCTGGCCGCCCTGCTGAAGGCCGGCCAGGTGCGGAAGATCCTGTGCTCCTTCCCCCGGCAGGTCGACTCCTACGTCTTCGACGACCTCTACCGCCGCGGCGAGATCGAGCTCGAGGTCGTCCCGCAGGGCAACCTCGCCGAGCGGATGCGGGCGGCCGGGGCGGGCATCGGCGCGTTCTACTGCCCGACGGGCGTCGGCACGCCGCTCGCCGAGGGCAGAGAGACCCGCACGATCGACGGGCGCGACTACCTCCTCGAATACCCGATCAAGGGCGACGTCGCCCTGATCTCCGCGCACACCGCCGACACGATGGGCAACCTCGTGTACCGCAAGACCGCCCGGAACTTCGGCCCCGTGATGGCCACGGCCGCCACCACGACCGTCGTCCAGGTCTCGTCGGTCGTGGACACCGGGGAACTCGACCCCGAGGCCGTCGTCACCCCGAGCATCTACGTCGACCGCGTGGTCCGGGTCGAGCCGCGCCACTACACCGTGCAGGGAGCCCGCTGATGACGCTCACCCCCGACCAGCTCGCCGCCCGCGTCGCCCGCGACATCGAGCCGGGCAGCTTCGTCAACCTAGGCATCGGCCAGCCCACCAAGGTCGCCGACCACCTCACGCCCGAACTCGGCGTCGTCCTCCACACCGAGAACGGCATGCTGGGCATGGGCCCCGCCGCCGTCGGCGACGAGGTCGACCCCGACCTCACCAACGCCGGCAAGGTGCCCGTCACCGAACTGCCCGGAGCCGCCTACTTCCACCACGCGGACTCCTTCGCCATGATGCGCGGCGGCCACCTCGACGTCTGCGTCATGGGCGCCTTCCAGGTCTCGGCGAACGGCGACCTCGCCAACTGGGACACCGGTAAGCCCGGCGCGATCCCCGCCGTCGGCGGCGCGATGGACCTCGCGATCGGTGCCAAGCGGGTCTACGTGATGATGACGCTCTTCGCGAAGAACGGCAGCCCGAAGCTCGTGCCCGCCTGCACCTACCCCCTCACGGGCGTCGGCTGCGTCAGCCGCGTCTACACCGACCACGCCGTCTTCGAGATCACCCCCGACGGCGTCCGCGTCCTCGAGACGTTCGGCACCTCCGCCGAGGAGCTCCGCGCCCGGCTGGAGATCCCGCTCCTCATCGACGTCCGCTGACGTTCCCGCCGGTCTCGGGGAGGCCGTGTACCGGTGGGCATCGTGCTCCCACGGGTGGCGCCATGGCCTGGTCCCGGACCTGCCACCGGCCGGGAGGCAGGTCCGGGGCCAGGCTGGATACGGTGGTCTGGTGAACTTCTGGTCGATTTATCAGCACGGATTCGCCCGGATCGCCGCGTGCACCGGCCATGCGGCGATCGCCGACCCGCCCGCCAACGCCGAGGCGGTGCTGCGGCAGGGGAGACGCTGTGCGGAGGAGGGGGTCGCGGTCGCGGTCTTCCCCGAGCTCTGCCTGACCGGCTACTCGATCGAGGACCTCCTGCTGCAGGACGTGCTGCTCGACGAGGTCGAGACGGCGCTGGAGACCGTGGTGGCGGGCTCGGCGGAACTGCTGACGGTGCTCGTCGTCGGCGCCCCGCTGCGCCACCGCAACCGGATCTACAACTGTGCCGTGGTCGTGCACCGCGGGAGGATCCTCGGCGTCGCGCCCAAGTCCTTCGTGCCGAACTACCGGGAGTTCTACGAGCAGCGGCAGCTCGCCTCGGGGGCGGACGAGCGGGGTGGAACGATCCGGATCGGCGGCGCGGACGTGCCGTTCGGCGCCGACCTGCTCTTCGCGGCGGAGGACGTCCCAGGCCTGGTGCTGCACGCGGAGATCTGCGAGGACATGTGGGTGCCGGTGCCGCCGAGCGCGGAGGCGGCGCTGGCGGGAGCGACCGTCCTGGCCAACCTCTCCGGCAGCCCCATCACGGTCGGCAGGGCCGAGGACCGCAGGCTGCTGTGCCGTTCGGCGTCCTCCCGCTGCCTCGCCGCCTACGTCTACGCGGCGGCCGGACTGGGGGAGTCGACCACGGACCTGTCCTGGGACGGCCAGACGATGATCTACGAGAACGGCGTCCTGCTGGCCGAGACCGAGCGGTTCCCGCAGGAGGAGCGGTACGCGGTGGCGGACGTGGACCTCGACCTGCTGCGGCAGGAGCGCATGCGGATGGGCACCTTCGACGACAACCGGCGCGCCCACGCCGCCCGCACCGGGGACTTCCGGCGGGTGCCGTTCCGGCTCGGCCCGCCCACCGCCGACCTGGGGCTGCGGCGGCGGGTCGAGCGGTTCCCGTTCGTGCCGGCCGACCCCGCCCGCCTCGCCCAGGACTGCTACGAGGCGTACAACATCCAGGTCGCGGGGCTGCAGCGACGACTGAGCGCGATCGGCGGCCCGAAGGTCGTCATCGGGGTGTCCGGCGGCCTCGACTCCACCCACGCGCTGATCGTCGCCGCCCGGGCGATGGACCGCGCCGGCCGCCCGCGCAGCGACATCCTCGCCTTCACCCTGCCGGGCTTCGCGACCGGAGAGCACACCAAGAGCAACGCCCACAAGCTGATGAGCTCGCTCGGCGTCACCGCGTCCGAGATCGACATCACGCCGACCGCGCGCCTCATGCTGAAGGAGATGGAGCACCCGTTCGCCGAGGGCGAGCCGGTGTACGACATCACCTTCGAGAACGTGCAGGCCGGACTGCGCACCGACTACCTGTTCCGGCTGGCCAACCAGCGCGGAGGCATCGTGCTCGGCACCGGCGACCTGTCGGAGCTGGCGCTCGGCTGGTGCACCTACGGCGTCGGCGACCAGATGAGCCACTACAACGTCAACTCCGGCGTGCCCAAGACCCTCATCCAGCACCTGATCCGCTGGGTCGTCGCCAGCGGGCAGTTCGACGAGGAGACCGGCCGGACGCTGACCGCCATCCTCGACACCGAGATCAGCCCGGAGCTCGTGCCGGGCGAGGAGCTGCAGTCCACCGAGTCCAAGATCGGCCCGTACGCGCTGCACGACTTCACGCTCTTCCACGTGCTGCGCTACGGCTTCCGCCCGTCGAAGATCGCCTTCCTGGCCTGGCACGCCTGGCACGACCGGGACGCCGGCGCCTGGCCGCCCGGCTTCCCCGAAGCCGACCGGAAGGCCTACGACCTGCCGGAGATCCGCCGCTGGCTGGAGGTCTTCTGCCGCCGCTTCTTCGCCTTCGCGCAGTTCAAACGCTCGGCCATGCCGAACGGGCCGAAGGTCTCCGCGGGCGGCTCGCTCTCGCCGCGCGGCGACTGGCGCGCCCCGTCCGACTCCACGGCCCACGCCTGGCTACGCGACCTGGACCGCTGGGACGTCTCCGACCTCGAACGGTAGGGCAGGCCTGCCGCGCCCGTCGCGCGACCGTTCCTCCGCCCCACGTGGTGACTTCACTTTGTAAAGGCGACGGGTCGGTAGCATCCGTGTCGTGGCGGACGGCGCCGGGACGGAGCCGTCGGTCGGAGGCGCGTCGGGGTGCGGAAGACCCCGCTGACCGAAGGGCTCAACGTGGAGATGTCTTTCCCCGAAGGTGTGCCTCTGGCAGGGGGCTGGGCGGGGTTCCGGGAGGGGGCGGGGCGCCGGCTGGCCGCTTTCGGGCGGGCTGAGCTCGGGGAGACGGCCGGGGTGCGGCGGGCCGCGGTGGTGCTGTGCGTGACCGAGCGTGCGGGTGAACTCGGGGTGCTGGTCATCCGCAGGGCCGACCGGGGCCGCAACGCGGGGCAGTGGGCGCTGCCCGGAGGGCGGGCCGAGGAAGGGGAGTCCCCGCAGGAGACGGCGCTGCGGGAACTGGAGGAGGAGCTCGGGCTGAAGGTGGCCGAGTCGCAGGTCCTGGGGATGCTCGACGACTTCCCCGCGTCCTCCGGGTTCGCGATCACGCCGGTGGTGGCCGTCGCGGAGGGCGCGGGGGAGCCGGTGCCCGACCCTGGAGAGGTGCGGTCCGTCCACCATGTTCCGCTGCGCACGCTCGCCGCCGACGGCGTCGTGCACTGGGTGGACCATCCGGACGGCGGGAGCCTGCTGCAGATGCGGCTGGGGCCCTCGATGACGATCCACGCGCCGACCGGGGCGATGTTGTGGCAGTTCCGCGAGGTGGTCCTCCTCGGCCGGAACGTCCGCGTCGCCGACCTCCTCCAGCCCTCCTGGACGAGACACTGACGACCGGCACCGAGCCCGGGACCGGCACTTTCACCCCGACCTCTGACGGTGCGGGAATCCGCCGGACGCCCGGATACCCGGATGCCCGGACGCTCGGGCCCGCGGTCTCAGACGACGAAGTCGTCCCAGTCGGCGGCGAGGTAGTCGAGGAAGGCCGGGCCGACGGATTCGCGGACGAAGTGCTCGCGCGGCTTGGGATGCGCGAGGCGGAAGGCGGGGTCGGCCAGGGCGAGGGAGGGGAAGTCGTGGTGGAGGATGGCACCGGCGCCGATGAGCACGAAGTCCGCGCCGTGCTCCAGGCACCAGGCCGCGTCCGAGGCGGAACCGATCTTGCCGGCCACGCCCAGACGGGTGGCGCCGCGCGGCAGGCCGGTGAAGTGGTCGATGAGCAGCCGGTCGCGGTGCTCCTCCTCGTAGGTCTCCTTGAAGGCGTCCCAGAGCGACATGTCGAGGTAGTCGAGCAGATCGGCGGCCAGGACGTCGGCGGCCAGGGCGCGGGCCTCGGCGAGGGGGATCCCGTTGCGTTCGGGGGTGAGGCGGAGCCCGAGCTGGAAGTCGGGTCCGGTCGCCGCCCGGATGCCGCGGAGGATCTCCCACAACATCCGCGCCCGGTTCTCGAAGGATCCGCCGTAACGGTCGCTGCGGTCGTTGCGCGGGCTGAGGAACTGGCAGATGAGGTAGCCGTGCGCGCCGTGCACCTCCACGCCGTGGAACCCGGCGCGTTCGGCACGCACGGCGGCCGCGACGAAGTCCGCTATGACACGTTCGACCTCTGCGGTGGTGAGCGCGCGGGCGCCCTTGGCGGGATCGTCCACGGGCGCGAGCACGGGCACGCCCGACAGAGAGGCGTCGGCCCGCCGCCCGCCGTGGTGCAACTGGAGGGCGGCCGTGCTCCCGGCGTCCCGGATCCCGGAGGCCAGCCGGGTCAGCCCGGGAAGGAAGCGGTCGTCCCACGCGGCGAGCTGCCCGGAGAACGCCTGTCCTTCCTGCGAGACGTGCGACGCGCAGGTCATGACCATCCCGAAGCCGCCTTGGGCGCGCCGGACGAGCCAGGCGTACTCGTCGTCGGAGAGCGTCCCGTCCGGGTGGCTCTGCATGTTGGTCAGCGGAGCGACCGCGAACCGGTTCGCCCAGGCGGGCCCGCGATCGAGCGCCAGCGGGGCGGCGAGCGAAGCGAAGGCGTCCTGCGTCACACGATGCTCCCGGAGACGAACGGCCAGGTGAAGGCGGCACTGAAGCGGATCTCGCGCATAGCGCCGCAATCGTAGTCCATCAGCCTCGGAGGGCTCGATGCGGGACGAACGGCGATACGGAGGTAGCGGCCGCGTTTTTCTCGGCCGGCACCCTCGTGATCCGCCCGAGGTCCGACCGTGGCGTTCGTCAGATGGGTCCAAAACACTTCAGCTTGTCTGAGGAGCTGATATGTTTTCCTCATGCTGTCGCGTGCGGTGCTTCTCGGCTGCCGCTGCGGGGTCTGATCCGACCGGCTCCCGCAGCGGGGTCGGGTCATGCCGGTCGCTCGCCTCGTCGACGAGTGAAAGAAGTGCCGTATGGCCTCCCCCGAAAAGATCTCCTTCCCATCGCTGCGCAAGCCGGCGGGAGCGCTCCCGGCAGACGCGCCGCACTGGAACCCGCAGCGGCCGAGCGCGATGCCGCATCACCGTTACCGTCCGGTCTACGAGCGGGTCGAAGTGCCGCTGGCAGACCGTTCCTGGCCGGCCCGCAAGCTCGACCGCGCGCCCTTGTGGGTGCCGGTCGATCTGCGTGACGGCAACCAGGCGCTGGCCGAGCCGATGGACACCGAACGCAAGCGGCGGATGTTCGATCTGCTGGTCACGATGGGATTCAAGGAGATCGAGGTCGGCTATCCCTCCGCCAGCCAGACCGACTTCGACTTCGTCCGCCATCTCGCGACGAGCGACGCGCTGCCCGACGACGTGACCATCTCGGTCTTCACTCCCGCGCGCGGCGACCTGATCGACCGGACCATCGCCTCCATCGAGGGCCTTCCTCGCGCCCTGGTCCACCTGTACACCGCCACCGCCCCCACCTGGCGCGAGGTGGTCCTGAGACGCTCACGCGCCGAGGTGCACGGTCTGATCATCGAGGCGGCGACCCATCTGCTGCGCCGGGCCGACGGCCACCGGGGGGACGTGCGCTTCGAGTTCTCCCCGGAGGTCTTCAACCTCACCGAGCCCGACTTCGTCCTGGAGGTCTGCGACGGCGTCACCGAACTGTGGGAGGCGAGTCCGGACCGGCCCGTGGTCCACAACCTGCCGGCCACGGTAGAAATCGCCACGCCCAACGTGTACGCGGACCAGATCGAGTACATGGACCGCCACCTGGCCCGCCGGGACTCGGTGATCCTGTCGGTGCATCCGCACAACGACCGCGGCACGGGGGTGGCATGCGCGGAGCTGGCCGTTCTGGCAGGGGCCCAGCGCGTCGAGGGCTGCCTGTTCGGCAACGGGGAGCGCACCGGCAACGTCGACCTGGCCGCCTTGGCGCTCAACCTGTACGTCCAGGGCGTCAATCCCATGATCGACTTCTCGGACATCGACACGATCCGCGAGGTGGTCGAGTACTGCAACCGGCTGCCAGTCCACATCCGTCACCCTTATGTCGGCGACCTCGTCCACACGGCCTTTTCCGGCACCCACCAGGACGCCATCGCCAAGGGCCTGGCCCGTCACGCCGAGCAGGCCGCAGAACTGGGCGTCCCCGCGGACCAGGCGCCCTGGAACGTCCCGTACCTGCCCATCGACCCGGGCGACATCGGCCGGACCTACGAGGAGGTCATCCGCATCAACTCCCAGTCCGGCAAGGGTGGCATCGCGCACCTGCTGCACACCCACCACGGCCTCGACTTGCCCCAGAAGCTGCGCGTGGACTTCTCTCGGGCGGTCCAGCGAGTCACCGACACCAGCGGACGAGAGCTGACTCACCAGGAACTGTGGGAGCTGTTCCGCTCCACCTACCTCCGCCACGGCAAGAGCGGCCCGGTGCGGCTCCTGTCCTGGTCCACCGAAGCGAGCGAGCCGGGACCGCACCGGTTCACCTGCACGATCGAGGCCGACGGCGCCGAACACGAGGTGCGAGGCGACGGCAACGGGCCGCTGGCGGCGCTCACCGACGCGTTGAAGACCATCGGAATCGTGGTGGACATCCTCGACTACACCGAACACGCCGTCACCACAGGACCGGACAGCCCGGCTACGGCCTACGCCGAATGCCTGGTCGACGGCGTCGTCTGCTGGGGTGCGGGATGGGACACCTCGCTGCTGACGGCATCCGTGGACGCCGTCATGGCAGCGGTGAACCGCGCCCGGAGCGGTCTGTCATGAGCATCCCTGTTCTGCACGCCGACGCCGTGGACGTCGTCCGCAACGGCCGCCTGCTGCTCGACCAGGTGTCGTTGACGGTGGAGGCCGGCGAGCACTGGGTACTGCTCGGTCCCAACGGAGCGGGCAAGAGCACCTTGCTGAGCCTGTTCGGAGCCGTGACCCATCCGACCCGGGGGAGCGTGGAGGTTCTCGGTCATCGGCTGGGCCGCGTGGACCTGCACGAGCTGCGCTCCCATCTGGGACACGTGAATCCCAGGCACACCCCGCTGTCACGCAAACTGACCGCGCGGGACGTCGTCCTGACCGGCGCGACCAACACCTTGGAGCCGGTGCCCCTCTGGAGCCCGACCACGGAACAGGCGGCCCGCGCCGATCACCTCACCGGTCTCCTGGGACTGGCGCATCGGCACGATGCGCTCTGGACGGACCTCTTGCAAGGGGAGCGCGGCCGGACGCTGATCGCCCGGGCGCTGATGCCCGATCCCAGGCTGCTACTGCTGGACGAGCCCGCGAGCGGCCTGGACATCGCCGGCCGTGAACAGCTCATCGAGCGGATAGACCTGCTGCAGCGCGATCATGAGCACCTGTCGACGGTCCTGGTCACCCACCATCTGGAGGAGATCCCTCCAGGGACCACGCACGCGATGCTGCTACGCGAGGGATCGTGCCTGTCCGCCGGCCCGATCACCGAAGTCCTCACCGGCGACCGGATCAGCGCGTGTTTCTCCCACCCGATCCGCCTGAGCAGGAACAGCAGTCGCTGGACGGCCTCCTCGACCCCGCTCTCCCGGATGTGACAAGGTTCGGCGCGCGATGCATGCTCACGTCGCGCGCCGGCCTTCATCCCACAGGTCCCGTTCTCTCCCTGCTCGAAGGCCGTCCACGACGATCAGCCGACCGACGGCCTTTCACAGATCTCGGAGCCGGGCCAGGGTTTGTTCCAGCTCGGTGCGGAGTATCCGCTCCGCGGTCTCGCGGTCGCCGTTGGTTACAGCTTCCACCAGGAGGGCGTGGACCTCCCCTCCGTGATCGGGGTCGTCGGCACGGAGATCGAGCAAGTCGACCAGGTCGATGAGCCCTTGACGCAGGTGAGGCACGAACTCGGCGAACAGGCCGGAGAGCACGGGATTGCGCGCCGCCGCCACGACAGCCGTGTGCAGCGCTATGTCGGCGTCGACGAACTCTGCCGTGGTGCCCGCGGCACTCGCCGCGCGCCGGGCCAGGGCGGCGTCCAGGGCGGTGATGTCCTCGCTGGTACGACGCTCGGCCGCCAACCCCACGGCATCCACCTCGAGCAGCATGCGGACCTCGTAGATGTCGGTGATCGCTGCCCGGCGAAGCCGAACCGGCCAGTTCTCCTCGGGCTCGGTGGCAATGACGAACACGCCTGCACCCTGCCGCGGTCGGAGCAGTCCGGCACCGGTCAAAGACCGCACGGCTTCACGAACGGTAGAACGCCCCACACCGAGACTCTTCGCGAGAGTGGTCTCTCCGGGAAGCTTCGTGCCGACCGGCCAGTGCCCCTCGGTGATCTGCTTTCGCAGGCTCTCGACGGCTTGCTCGACCAGCGGTGACGGACGCAGGGAGTCCAGTGCCATACGGTGCCCAGATTCCTTCAGGCCTCAGGTTGTCTGCGGTGTTATTCCAGTTCACTATAACCGGGGACATCACGGTGAACCGGCCTGAACCCCAACGGTGGTGCCGCTTTCCGAAGGAAGCGGGGGCACCCCCGTGAAACGACGAGTCCGGCGTCCGCATGGCGGACACCGGACTCGCTTTCCTTAAAGCCCCGCCTTTCACGGCGAGTCGCGTTAACGGACGGTCGCCATTCCCACAGACGCTTCCGCCAGGTCGGCGGCGGGGACGGAGTCCAGTGCGATCGGGGTGAACATCGGCGGCTCCTCCTCCGGGGTCAGGGCCGTGGGCCCGTAGATCCAGTCGGTGAAGGAGTAGTCATAGATGTCGCGGGCCCGCAGGAGCGCGTTGCGCTGAAGCCGGGCGATGCCGTCCAGGTGCCACAGCTCACCCCAGGCGCGGGCCGTGGTCAGGACGCGTCGGCAGTGTTCGGGACGCACCGTCTCGTAGGCGGCGAGGGCGCCCGGCCAGTCGATCGCTCCGTCTGCGGCGCGACGCGTCGCGACGTGCTTGGCGAGTACCCAGCCGTCTTCGATGGCCATGATGGCGCCTTGTGCCATGTACTGCAGCGGTGGGTGGGCGGCGTCGCCGAGCAGCGCGATGTTGCCCTGGACCCACGTCATGATGGGATCACGGTCGAACATTCGCCACCAGCGGTCGCGCCACATCAGGGGGATGCCGGCCTGGACGTCCTCGCAGGTCTCGGCGAAGGCCGCGTCGAGTTCGTCGGGCGTGCCCCAGTCCTCCTCGCCCGCCAGGGCCTTAGGGGACTCGAAGACCGCGACCTGGTTGAGCATCTGACCGCCGCGCAGTCCGTAGTGGACGAAGTGGCAGTGCGGGCCGATGTGGACGGAGACCTCGCTGAGGTCGACCTCCCGGCCTGCCTGTCCGACGGGTACGGCGGCGCGGTAGGCGACGTAGGAGGAGCTGACCGGTTCGTCCTTGACGATGAGTCCGCGGGCGACGGAGTGCAGTCCGTCGGCGGCGATGACGATCGTGGCCTCGTCGGTACGGCCGTCCTCCAGCGTCACCCGGGCACCGGATGGGGTGTTCTCGTAGCCGCTGACCGGGGCGTCGGTGATCAGATCGACGCCTGCGCGTCGGCAGGCGCGCAGGAAGATGCCGTGCAGGTCGCTGCGGTGGATGACCATGTACGGGAAGCCGTACTCGCGTTCCAGGTCGACCAGGTCCAGGCGGGTCAACTCACTGCCGTCGACGGCGTCGCGCATCACCATGCTCTGCGGAACCACGCCGAGGCTTTTGGCTTCGTCGAGCAGGCCGTAGTCGTGCAGGATGCGGGTGCAGTTGGGTGCGATCTGGAGACCGGCGCCGACCTCTCCGAACTCGCGGGCCCGCTCCAGCACCCGCACCCGCAGTCCTTCGCGGGCGAGGGCGTAGGCCGCGCTGAGGCCGCCGATGCCGCCGCCGACGATCAGGACGTCGACGGGGTTCGCGGAGATGGGTGTGGTCACGTTGCTCTCCTCGAAGACCGGGACGCTCACAGCCACGCCGGCAGGACCGGCACGGAGGAACCGTCGGGGGTGGTCAGGGCGTGCGGGCGGCCGGCGAGGTACGCCGTGATCTCCGCGAGCGGTCCGGTGACCGCGACGGCGTCGCCTTCGCCGGGCAGTTCCCAGCGGTCTCCGGTGTCGGTGGCGGTGAGGACGACCGTGGGACCGGCGGCGCCGCCGCGCTTGCCCGCGATGTCGTCGGCCAGGGCGGCCAGGAAGGCGGCGGGCAGGTCGGCGAAGGAGACGCCGGCGGCCAGGTCGACGGCGTGTACGCAGGCCTCGCGCGAACGCAGCCACGGGATCTCGGTCGCGGGGACCGTGCGGCCCTGAGCGGTGACCACCTTGGCGTCCCACTGCTCGGGGCTCAGGGCGGCGGTTCCGGCGGCGAGCCTGTCCGCGGACTCGCGCAGCCAGGCGGCCAGTTCGGCGGCCGGCTTGACGGAACCGGCCTCGATGTCGGCGTTCCGCTGGCCCATCGAGGAGTACATAGGGGTCTCCTCGCCGGTGGCGGCCCAGCGCACCAGGTTGCTCAGCGCGTCGGCGTTCGCCGCCACGTGGGCGACCAGGTGCTTGCGGGTCCAGCCGGGGAGCCCGGACGGGGCGCCGTACTGCTCCTCGCCCCATCCGGCGGCGGCGTCGAGGAACAGCCTCGTGCCCGCCGCGCTCCAGTCCAGCGCGTCTTCGAAGGTGCGGCGCATCAGGCTGCGCCCTCCTCGGCGACGGTGTTCTCGAGTCGGCCGATGCCCTGGATCTCGGTGACGATGTTCTCGCCGCCGGTCAGGTAGCGCTTGGGATTGCGGGCGTGGCCGACACCGCCGGGGGTGCCGGTCGCGATGATGTCGCCGGGGTTGAGGCGCACCACGGTCGAGACGTACTCGACCAGCGCGACCGGGTCGAAGAGCAGGTCGCCGGTGTTGTCGTTCTGCATGACCTCGCCGTCGACGCTGAGCTTGACCTCGAGCTCGGGGCGTACGCCGCCGGGCAGTTCGTCGGGGGTGACGATGTAGGGGCCGACCGGGGTGGAGGAGTCCCACATCTTGCCCTGCAGCCACTCGCGGGTGCGGAACTGCCAGTCGCGGCAGGTGATGTCGTTGAGGACGGTGAACCCGGCGATCGCGGCCTCGGCCTCGGCGCCCCTGGCGCGGCGGACCGGCTTGCCGATCACCACGGCGAGCTCGACCTCCCAGTCGAACTCCGAGGTCTCCTCGGGGCGGGCGATGTCGTCGCCGGCGCCGATGAGGCAGTCGGCGAACTTCGCGAACAGGGTGGGGTACTGCGGAAGGTCGCGCCCCATCTCCTGGATGTGGTTCTTGTAGTTCAGGCCCACGCAGACGACCTTCGAGGGCTGCGGGACGACCGGGGCGAAGTCCGCGCCCTCGACGGGGTAGGTCTCGGCGGTGCCGGAGTCGACGGCGGCGGCCTTGGCGGCCCAGTCGTCCTGGGAGAGGAACGCGCCGAGGTCGGCGGAGCCGAGGTCGACCAGCCGGTCGCCGTCGAGCCTCACGGCCCGGGTCGAACCGTCGACGCGGAGAGTGGCGAGCTTCATCGGGTGGTCCCTTCGATGCGGTTGTCGTGCTGGGTGCGGTCGAGCTGCAGGGACTCGAAGATCGGGGAGTCGCTGAACCGGAACAGGTCCAGCGAGCCCGAGTCGGAGTCGGTGGAGCCGGCTTCGGAGCGGGCGGAGAAGGGCTGCCAGGAGGGCACGACGAACAGGTCGCCGCGGGTGACCGTCCAGGTCCTGTCCCCGACGGTGACGGTGCCGGAGCCGTCGAAGACCTGGTAGACCGAGGATCCGGTCTCGCGGACCGGAGAGGTCTCCGCGCCGCGGGCGACGCGGTGCATCTCGACGCGGATCGTGGGCAGGACGTCGGCGCCGGTGGCCGGGTTGGTGTAGCGGACGGCGGCGTGGCCGGGCTCGACGGTGCCGCCGAAGCCCTCGGACTCCAGGGCGAGCTGGTCGGCCAGGGCGCGGTCGGTGAACTCCCACTTGTAGGACAGCAGCGGGGTGCCGGGGGAGGGCTCGCCGACGGACAGCGGGCGCAGCCCGGGGTGGGCCCACAGCCGCTCGGAGCGGGAGCGCTCGGGCGTGATCCGCTCGGCGTCGGTGATCTCGTCGCGGCCGAACTCGAAGAACTGGGCCTCGGTGACGTACTGGAACGGGATGTCGAGGCCGTCGATCCAGGCCATCGGCTCGCCGGTCGCGTTGTGGTGGGCGTGCCAGTTCCAGCCGGCCTGCGGCAGGAAGTCGCCGCGGCGCATCGGGACGGCGTCGCCGCCGACGACCGTCCAGACGCCCTCGCCCTCGACGACGAAGCGGAAGGCGTGCTGGGTGTGGCGGTGCTCGGGGGCGTCCTCGCCGGGCATCAGGTACTGGATCGCGGCCCACAGCGTGGGGGTCGCGAAGGGGCGGCCGCCCAGGCCCGGGTTGGCCAGCGCGATCGCCCGCCGCTCCCCGCCGCGGCCGACCGGGACGAGGTCGCCGGCCTGCTCGGCGAGCCCGCGCAGGTTCTCCCAGCGCCACAGGTGCGGCACGGCGCGTGAACGGGGGTGCGCCGGCATCAGGTCGCCGATCTCCGTCCACAGCGGCACCAGCAGCTCCCGCTCGAAGCCCTGGTAGAGGTCTTCGAGGGCGGGGGTGACGTCGGGCTGGCCCGGCGCGTCGACCGCACGGAGCCGCACCGGGGAATCTGGCGTGGTCACAGGGGTGCTCATACGGCTAGTGTTACTGATGTCTCACCATGGAGAACAGTTAATTCTGCTGTGCAGAATCGAGGAACCGTGGACAAGCCGCTGAAGAACCCGCCGACCTACCTGATCAACAGCGTCGACCACGCGTTGCGGATCGCCGCGATGCTGCAGCTGGAGGGCGAGCTGACCGTCTCGCAGGTCGCCGAGCGGCTCGGCGTGGCCCGCTCCACCGCGCACCGGCTGCTCGCGATGCTGGTGTACCGGGACTTCGCGGTCCAGGACGAGCGGCGCCTCTACCGCGCCGGCCCCGTCCTGGAGCTGGCCGCCCACTCGCCGTCGGCCGCGTCCCGGCTGCGGACGGTCGCCCTGCCGCACCTGCACCGGCTGGTCGACGTGCTCGAGGAGTCCGTCAACCTGGCGGTGCGCACCGGGGACACGGTCCGGTTCATCGCCAGCGTCGAGTGCTCCCAGAGCCTGCGGGTGGGCTCCCGCGAGGGCATGGTCTTCCCGGCCCACCGCGTCACGGCGGGACTGCTGCTGCTGGCCGAGCTGACCGACGAGGAGCTCGAGGCGGTCTACCCGGCCGAGCGGTACGCCGACCGCCCCGCGGACCGGCCCGACCTGGAAGGGCTGCGGACCGAGCTGGCCCGGGTGCGGCGCAACGGTTTCGTGCTCAACCAGGGCCGCTCCGAGCGCGGCGTGGTGGCGCTCGGCGTCCCCGTCCGGGCCCCGGACGGGAACACCCTCGCAGGCCTGTCGGTGTCGATGCCGAGCGGACGCTACGACCGGCACCGGCTGCGGTCACTGGTCGACACCCTCTCCCGCGCCGCAGGCGCCATCGAGGCCGATCTCACCCTCTCCGCCTGAACGGGCGTCAGGAGAAGCGCGCGCGGAGGGCCGGGCCGTTCGCCGTCCAGATCACCGGACGGCGCGGGTCGGCGGTCGCGGCCCTACCCGTTGCGTGCTCGCCGAAGGGCCGCCGACCGGCGCGAGAACGCGCCGGGGACGGGGGCGTCGTGGCGGGGGAAGGCGATCACGGCCAGGAGGACGACGGCGAAGCCGGTGCAGCGCAGGGCCAGCCGGCCCGCTTCGGTGGGCCAGGGCTCGCCGTACAGCACGGTGCTGGACAGCACCAGTGCGGCGCGGCCGCTGACGGCGATGATGATCGCCACGATGATCAGCCTGCAGCGCTGGAGGGCCACCTGGAGCTGGATGAGGGTGACCCCGGCCATGCCCAGGATCAGATAGGGGTAGGGGGAGGCGGCCACGGCGGCGACGGAGTCCTGGTGCGACCAGACCGCGGCGATGCCCCGGGCGCCGGCTTCGGCGACGCCCGCGCACAGCCCGGCGCTGATGCCGTAGGCCACACCGGCCAGGGGCTGGGCGTGCCGGCCGCCTGCCCTGCGGTCGCCGACGAGCCAGACCAGGCCCGCGACGCAGGCGGGCGGGACGACGACCAGGACGAGGGGCGCCGGGGACCACGCGCCGCCGATGTCGAGATCCCCGGCGTCGGAGGTGCCCGACAGTCCCAGCATGACCACCGCCAGGACGGCGAGCGCGGCCACCGTCCATTCCCGGCGGCTGAGCCGCTCGCGCAGGACGGCCGACGTGTAGCCCAGCAGGAGCAGCAGGCTGATCCCGAGGAAGGGCTGGGCGACGTTCGAAGGCAGGGCGGCGAAGGCGATGATCTGGCAGGCGAGCCCGACGAAGAGCAGCAGCCCGCCGGCGAACCAGACGGGGTCGCTCAGCATGGACACCGTGGCGTGGATGGGGCGGCTTCCGCGCAGCGGCTGCATCCGCTGCGCGGAGGCGCGGAACAGGACGAAGGAGATGAAGTAGACGCTGGTGCCGAGGAAGGCCGTGATCGCCCAGCCCGGGCTCGTTCCGTCCATGGCCAGGCCTCCTCGGCGACCGTGAGGGGTTGGTACGTTGATACGCATTACGCATCTTCGTATCATCGGCTGCGTGTGCAATGAGAACACACGGGCGCTGAACACGGCAAGCCCCAGAATCGCTCGTGGACGCCGACGAGATCAGCCCTTCGGGGAAGGGGTGTGGAGTACCCCTGCCCTTTCTCGCCGTCGTCCCGGGTGAAGAGCCGCTCGAGCAGGCGTACGCCGACGTCGTAGAGCGGTCGGCCTCACGCATCTCGAAACCATCCGGCCTGCGCCTTGCACCGCCACGCGAACGGCACGCTCTCAGGGGATGACGATGATCTTTCCTCGGGTCCGGCCGTTCTCGCTTCTGCGGTGGATCGAGGCCAGCTCCGCCAGCGGGTGGGATTCCGCGATGTCGACGGTCAGATCGCCGGCGTCGACCAGGGCGACGAGCCGCGCGAGCTGGGAGGGGTCGTTGCGGGCCACGAAGTGCACGCCGCCGGGCAGCGGCGTGGCGACGGACACCGCCGCGCCGCCCGGCCGCAGGAGCGACACCAGTCCGGCGGCTGCATCCGGGGCGAGCGGGACGAGATTGAGCACGACGTCCACTCCGCCCGGCAGGGGCTCGGCGGTGTAGTCGACGACCTGATCGGCGCCGAGGGCGCGGACCGCGGCGGCGCTGCGGGGACCGGCTGTGGCGATCACGGTGGCGCCCGCGCGCTTGGCCAGCTGGACGGCGAATCCGCCGACCCCGCCGCCCGCGCCGTTGACCAGGACGCGCAGGCCTTCGGTCACCTCGGCGTGTTCGAACACCGCCTGCCAGGCGGTCAGCCCGGCGACGGGGAGCGCCGCGGCGTCGGCGAGGGGGATGGTGCGCGGCGCGGCGACCAGGACGTCCGCCGGGGCGGTCGCGTACTCGGCGGCGGCCCCGCTGCCTCCGTCCAGACGGCCGACCACCCGGTCGCCGACGGCCCATCCGGTCGCCCCGGGGCCGAGGGACACGATCGTGCCGGAGACGTCCACGCCCAGGGTGCACGGCAACGTCACCGAAAGCACGTCCTGCAGCAGTCCCAGCCGCAGTCCCGCCTCCGACGGGTTGAACGAGGTCGCGGCGACGCGGATGAGCACCTCGCCGGGGCCGGGTGACGGCAGCGGCACCTCCTCGTGACGGATGACCTCGGGACCTCCATAGGAGTGGATGCGCGCGGCCCGCATGGTGGCGCGGAAGGCGTGTGCGTGCTCGGCGGCCCAGGAGGGGAACGTGCGCGCGGCGCTCCCGGTGACCTGTTCGACGGTGGCGGTGACCGGTGCCGGGTCGCCGGTCATCCCGGCCTGCGCGCCCAGGACGCCGTCCACGACCCCGGGCGGCCAGCCGCGGGCGAGCATCTGCCGCCGGGCGTCCTGCGGGGAGGCCTCCTCCCAGCGCACCGGCCGGCCGATCGCCTCGCCGATGGCGCGCGCCTGCTCGGCTCGGGTCAGTGAGCGCGGCCCGGTCAGCTCGTAGACCGAGCCCGCGTGCCCGTCCTCGGTCAGCGCACGCACCGCGACCGCGGCGATGTCCCGTTCATGCACCGGGGCCATGGCGGCCCGGCCATACGGTTCGCGCACCACGTGCTCGGCGCGGATCTGCTCCGCCCAGCTCAGGGCGTTGGCCGCGAAGGCGTGCGGGCGCAGGACCGTCCATTCCAGGCCGGACCGGGCGATCAACCGCTCGGCTTCCCGTTCGTGGTCGCGTACGGCCGCCGACGACAGGTAGACCACCCGGCGGGCATGCCGGGCGACCGCCTTCACCAGAGGCTCCAGACCCTCGGACGAGGCGAACGGCCAGACCAGGAACACCGCTTCGACGTCCTCGACGGCAGGTTCCAGGGAGCCGGGATCCGACAGGTCACCGCGTATCTGCTCGACGGTCGGCGGGAAATCGGCCGCTCGCCGGGTCAGCACACGGACCTCGATTCCGGCTTCCAGCAGTTGCGATGTCACGTGACGGCCGACTCTGCCGGTCGCCCCGGTGACGAGAATGCGTGGCAAGTGTCTCTCCTTCGAAGGTTTCACTGATCGTCAACCGTAGGGAGAGAACGCGAGACGTCCTATGCTCGGCAATCTGCATTTCATACGCGATCGTCTCGTATTAGATTCCTTCGCATGGATGTGCTCAGCGACGTGGTCGCACTCATGCGCACCGGGAAGCCCCGTTCGGCGCGCGTCGCCTGGCGGGCCCCGTGGGGGCAGCGCTTCCCCTCGGTGCCCGGATCGGCGGGCTTCCAGGTGATCCTGCAGGGCTCGTGCTGGCTCGTCCCGCCTTCGGGAGGAGATCCCGTCGCGCTCGGCGCCGGCGATGTGGTGTTCTTCCCCCACGGCCACGGATGCGGTCTCGCCGACAGCCCGTCGACACCGCTGGCCGAGCCTCCCTGCGACCCGCTGGAGGACACCGAGCTCTTCGTCTCCGACTCCGTCGGCCGCCACGGCCCCCTCACCGTGACCCTGTGCGGCGGCTACCGGCTCGACCCCCGCCACACCCACCCGCTCCTGGCCGACCTGCCCGAGGTCATCCACCTGCCCGCCCGGCCCGGCCACCACCCCGAACTACGCGCGGCCGTCGAACTGCTGGGCAACGAGGTCGGCGCCCCCCGCCCCGGCGCGGACACCATCGTGCTCTCGCTGCTCGACATGCTGCTGCTGTACATCCTGCGCGCCTGGTTCGAAGAACTCCCCGCACCCGCGAGGTCCACCGGCTGGGCCACGGCACTGACCGACCCCGTCGTCAGCGCCGCGCTGCGGGCCGTGCACCGCGCCCCTGCCCGCCCCTGGACCGTCCAGGCCCTCGCCGCCGAAGCGGGACTGTCCCGCTCGGCCTTCTCCCACCGCTTCACAGCCCTGACCGGCCGCCCGCCCCTGACCTACCTGACCTGGTGGCGACTGACCCTCGCGGCCGACCTCCTCCACACGACCGACGCCCCGCTCGGCGAGGTGGCCACCCGCATCGGCTACACCTCCGAGTTCGCCTTCGCCAACGCCTTCAAACGCCGCCACGGCATCGCCCCCGGCAGGTACCGCCGCCAGAACGCCACGCCCCCTGCCCTCACCCGCGAACCCGGATGACTTCGCGTAGGCGATGGCGGTCGCGCGGGCGGCTCTCCCGACGGCCGGGTCGAGGACGCGCAGCGGGTGTCGCACGCCGTCGCCGTTCTACGGTCGGGTTCCGTTCACCTGAGCCTCGCCGTCTCGCACCATGTCCATCACCGCTCCTGCGACCGTGACCATCCGGTGCTTGCGGAGATCCAGAACGGGGCCCGGGTTCGAGACGGCGTGGGATGCCAGCAGGTTCATCAGGCTCCAGATGACGTCGGGACGCCCCGTCACGGGGAGCTCCTGACCGTCGGGGGCGATGACCGTGGCCGCGGTGACGCCCGCGAGCAGGTTGGTGCGGGCCCAGTCGATCACGTACGAGCGGCCGTTCGGGCTGACGTGAAGAACCACGTCCTTGGTGCGGTGCAGGAGGGCCAGGTAGTTCATCGGCACCGTCAGCCGCCGGGCGGCGTCGAACGGCGGTGTTCCGTCCGCCGGATGGACGCGCAGGACCACGTCCAGGAACGGGCCGTGGTCCTGGAAGGTGGTCGTGCCGCGCATCTCCAGGAACCGGGCGCGTGCCAGTCGGCCGCCGCGGCGCGCCCAGCGCCGGCCGGCAGAGCCGAACGCGCCTCTCTCACCCGGGAGACGGTCCACGATCCACCGGTTCTCCTCGCCCGGTTCGGACACCGGCGCCCGGTCCTCGGGGAAAGCGCGGGCCCGGTCGGCCAGGACGCCGTACCGCGCCGCCGTTTCCGCGTCCAGGCGCCGGAGGTCGATCGTGCCGTCGGCCATCTCGACGCCTCCGACAGTCCGAGAGATCCGCATCTGCGCCAACTGGCGCACGGGGCGACGGGTCACCTCGGTCGACCGGCCTCGGAGGTCGATCACGCGGCAGGTGCGCGTGCCCGCCAGCAGGACGCTGCGCGGCCATTGGACGGTGACCTTCGCGCCGGCCGGATCGACGAGGACGACCAGGCGCCCCGCCGTGACCGCGGACAGGCACAGGGGCGGCACCCGCCACTCGTCCGTGATCTCGAACTCCGCGGATCCGGCCGCCCCGTCGGCCTCCTCGGCGGCGTGCACCCGCAGCCTCATCCTGATCACCGGCTTGAACTCCGCGGGCGCGTAGTCACCCGCGTACTTCGTGAACGTCGCCTCACCGTCGGGGGTGTACCGCACGAACGACGCCTCCAGGACGTCCGCCCGTGCCAACCGCGCCTCCGCCGGGCCCTCTCCGGACCGGGGTGGCCACATCACGAAGGTCTCATCTCCGTACGAGACGCTCGTGTCCTTCACCAGATCCCTGCGCGTGATCCGGGGGTAGTCCTTCCGCGCGGCCGTGAAGGCCACGACGGGGATCGCGACGGTGCCGACCAGCCCGATGCCCAGGACGAGCACCACCGCCCTCCAGTCGGCGCCCTCCTGCCAGGCGACGTACCCCCCCACGAGGAAGATCGGGCCCGCTATGCCGCAGACCGTGGCGAAAACGAGATTGCCGATCAACACCCCGGCATAACTGCGCACGGCTCCTCCTCGGCCACTCCCGCATCTCGGCCGTGGACCATCTTGCCTCCTGCGGTACGGGATGCCCAGCGGCGGCCGGCGCCGCCTTCCGCGCGACCGCTGAGCACCCTGTCCCGCGCTGGTCGGGCCGGTGCCCCGAGGCGCGACTGAGGAGATCGAATCGGGGTATCAGGTCGGGTTCCGGTACGGAGCGTCCCGAGCTGGTGGGGATCATGACCGCGCGGTGGGGTTCGATAGAAACGTCGTACCTTTCCTGGCCGGATACCATGAGGCCGGACACTGCTCTTTCTGGTGTGGGGCGGTCCGGGTCTACGCCTTCGTGCGAAGATGTTTCTCTACTCTGGAGGTTGTCAGGGTGGATTGCGATCTCGACGTCTGATGTTTTGGTTGATCAAAGAGGTAGGGCAGAGTGTCCAGTGCTAACCGCAAGAGTGCCGGTCTCCCGGATCAGGCGGCGCCCGCCGCCCTTCCGGTCACCCGGCTGCGTCCCGCCTACCAGCAGGTCGCCGATCAGTTGCGTGAACTGATCCTCGACGGGTCGCTGGCGCCCGGCGACCGGCTGCCCCCGGAGAGCGAGATCGGGGGGAACTTCGGGGTCAGCCGCAGCACCGTCCGTGAGGCCCTGCGCGTCCTGGCCTCGCAGGGGCTGGTCAAGACCTCCCGGGGCACCACCGGCGGCACGTTCGTCTCCAGCGTCGACCCCGACCAGATCAGCGACTACCTCGAGGCCAGCATCGGGCTGATGTCCGGGTCGGCGGCACTGCCGCTGTCGGCCATCCTGGAGGCGCGCGAACTGCTGGAGGTGCCGGCCACCGCGCTGGCCGCCCAACGGCGTGAACAGCACCACCTCGACGCGCTGCACGCGGCCATGGAGCGGGAGAAGCGGTCGAGGGGCCGCGGCATGAAGTTCCGCGAGCACCAGCACTTCCACGACGTCATCATGCAGGCGACGGGCAACGGCCTGCTGACGATGATGACCGAGCCGGTGTTCCACGTGCTGCGCACCCGCTTCCTCAAGCCGTCGCCGGTGACCCACGAGGGATTCTGGGCGATGGTCGACCAGGAGCACGAGGAGATCACCGAGCGCATCGCAGCGGGGGACGGCGAAGGCGCCAGCGAGGCCATGCGCAGCCACCTGGTCAACATCCGGGACGCCTACGGCGAGGCGTGAGCCGGTCGGCGCGCACGGTCACCCGAGGGCGATTCTGGACAATATATGTCTGACTTTATAATATCGGGCGCTGGACTAGGTGTTTCGTCGGTCTCTCTACCCGAGGATGTTCCATGTCGTTGCTGACCGATGAGGTCCGTGCGCTGGTGGGCCGCAAGAAGATCTACACCGCGCCCGAGGAGTTCGGGGCGGCGGCGGGCCGGTATTTCGGCATCGCGATCGGTGATCACAATCCGTTGTACTCCGATGCGGAGTACGCCCGCGCCCAGGGGTTGCGGGGGGTGACGGCGCCGCCGACGTTGATCTGTGAGACCAACCAGTATG